>DATILD010000059.1:0-16852 GCA_035476815.1 Methylibium sp. | reverse complement strand
CGCCGCGTCGATCTGGTCGTAGGCCTTGGCCTCGCCACCAAACTTCGCCGACAGCACCGTCGTGATCGCCGCCGTCAGCGTCGTCTTGCCGTGGTCCACGTGTCCGATCGTCCCCACGTTCACGTGAGGCTTGGTGCGCTCGAACTTGCCTTTTGCCATTTCGCTTCTCCTGAAGGTCGCTTGTGACGCAGCGGCGGCGTCTCTCGAGTAAGAAGACTGGTGCCCATGGCGGGAATCGGACCCGCGACCTCTCCCTTACCAAGGGAGTGCTCTACCACTGAGCCACATGGGCATCGCTACTGGTCTGCGCACCGCGGTGCGCACATCGCTAGCGACCGGAAAACTGGAGCGGGAGACGGGAATCGAACCCGCGTCATTAGCTTGGAAGGCTAAGGTTCTGCCATTGAACTACTCCCGCCACGGAGTCCGCCGGCTTGCACGAATTGGGTCGCCCTGGTGGAGGAGGCTGGATTCGAACCAGCGTAGGCGTAAGCCAACAGATTTACAGTCTGCCCCCTTTAGCCACTCGGGCACCCCTCCGGGACGAGCCCGCGACTATATCACGGGGCCGACGCCTCATGAAGACGGGCCGAGCCGCCAATCGACCGGGCGGCCGGCCTCGGCGAGGAAGCGGGCGGAGGCCGAGAAGTGCCCGCAACCGATGAAGGGTTGCGGCGGCCGGGTCGCCGACAGCGGCGAGGGGTGATTGGCCGTCCAGACGCGGTGACCGAGGCCGGCCGCCACGCGGGTAGCCTTGGCCTGGGCATGCGCCCCCCAGAGCAGGAAGGCCACCGGATGGGGCTGCGCCACGACCGCATCGATCAGCATGTCAGTGAGCACTTCCCATCCTCGCTTCGCATGACTGGCTGGCCTTCCGTCCTCGACCGTGAGGCAAGTGTTGAGCAGCAGCACGCCCCGTTCGGTCCAGCGAACCAGGCTGGGGGAAGCCGGCGGTGGCCACCCGAGGTCGCGCTGCAGTTCCTTGTAGATATTGCGCAGACTGGGCGGCGGCTTGACGCCGGCCGGGACCGAGAAGGCAAGGCCCTCGGCCTGACCCGGGCCGTGGTACGGGTCCTGCCCCAGGATCACGGCACGGACCGATTCGAGCGGCGTCAGGGCCAGGGCCCGCAGCGGCTCGGGGGGATAGACCACTGCACCGTCCCGCGCCCGCCCATCGACGAAGCCGATCAACCGTCGCCCGGCCGGCGAGGCGCGAAAGGCCTCGGTGATGGGTCGCCAGCCGCCCTCGACGGCGTCGAAGGCCGCATCCAGCGGCCGCGCGAGGCTCACCCGAACAGCGCCGCCAGCGCCGCGCCGGGGTCGGCGGCGCGCATGAAGGCCTCGCCGACCAGGAAGGCGTGGACGTTCGCGCCACGCATGCGCTTCACGTCGGCGGGGGCGAGGATGCCGCTCTCGGTGACCAGCAGGCGGTCGGTCGGCACGCGCGGCAGCAGGCCAAGCGTGGTGTCGAGCGTCACGTCGAAGGTTCTCAGGTTGCGGTTGTTGATGCCGACCAGCGGCGTCTTCAGCCGCAGCGCGCGGTCGAGCTCGGCGCCGTCGTGCACCTCGACCAGCACCGCCATGCCGAGCGCGAACGCGGTGGCCTCGAGGTCGGCCATGCGGGCGTCGTCCAGGCAGGCGGCGATCAGCAGGATGCAGTCCGCCCCCATCGCGCGCGCCTCGTGGACCTGGTACTCGTCGACCATGAAGTCCTTGCGCAGCACCGGCAACGGGCAGGCGGCGCGCGCCTCGCGCAGGTAGGCCTCGGCGCCCTGGAAGAATCGCTCGTCGGTCAGCACCGACAGGCAGGCCGCACCGTGGCGGGCATAGCTCTCGGCGATCGCGCCCGGCACGAAATGCTCGCGCAGCACACCCTTGCTCGGGCTGGCCTTCTTGACCTCGGCGATCACCGCGGCGCGCCCGGCGGCGACGCGGCCGCGCAGCGCGCCGGTGAAGTCGCGCAGGTTGGCGCGCGCTTCGCGCGACTCGGCCTCCTCGCGCAGCGAGACCAGGGATCGCCGCGCCTTGGCGGCGGCGATCTCGTCGCACTTGACCGCGACGATCTTCTCCAGGATGTCACTCACGACGTCGACCCCTCGGCCGCGTGTCGCGGCCACTCCCCCGAGGGGAAGTTCGCTTGCTTGGGGCGGCCCGGCGCGGCGCTCACGCCGCCAGCTCCTTCGTGCGGGCAACGAACTGCTCCAGCTTGGTCTGCGCCTTACCGGAGGCCAGCGCCTCGCGCGCCCGCGCCAGGCCGTCGGAGATCGAGGCCGTCACGTTGGCCGCGTACAGCGCCACGCCGGCGTTCAGGATCACGATATCGCGCGCCGGCCCCGGCTCGCCGGCCAGCACCGCGCGCAGCAGCGCCTCGCTCTGCTGCGGCGTCTCGACCTTGAGCGCGCGGTTGCTCGCCATCGCGAGGCCGAAGTCCTCGGGATGGATCTCGTACTCGGTGACCACGCCGTCCTTGAGCTCGCCGACCATCGTCGCGGCACCGAGCGAGACCTCGTCCATGCCGTCGCGGCCGTAGACCACCAGCGCATGCTCGGCGCCGAGGCGCTGCAGCGCGCGCACCTGGATGCCGACCAGGTCGGGGTGGAACACGCCCATCAGGATGTTGGGCGCGCCGGCCGGGTTGGTCAGCGGTCCGAGGATGTTGAAGATCGTCCGCACGCCCAGCTCGCGCCGCACCGGCGCGACGTTCTTCATCGCCGGGTGGTGGTTGGGCGCGAACATGAAGCCGATGCCGGTGTCGGCGATGCAGCGCGCGATCGCCTCGGGCGTCAGGCCCAGGTTCACGCCCAGCGCCTCCAGCACGTCGGCGCTGCCGGACTTGCTCGACACGCTGCGGTTGCCATGCTTGGAGACGCGCGCACCGGCCGCCGCCGCGACGAACATCGAGCAGGTCGAGATGTTGAAGGTGTGCGAGCCGTCGCCGCCGGTGCCGACGATGTCGACCAGGTGGGTCCGGTCGGGCACCTCGACCTTGGTCGAGAACTCGCGCATCACCTGCGCGGCGGCGCTGATCTCGCCGATCGTCTCCTTCTTGACGCGCAGGCCGACCAGCAACGCAGCCGTCATCACCGGCGACATCTCGCCGCCCATGATGCGGCGCATCAGGTGCAGCATCTCGTCGTGGAAGATCTCGCGGTGCTCGATGACGCGGGTCAGCGCCTCGGAGTCGGTGATCGGCATGGCGGCCTCCGTTCGACAGTCGGTCAATGCGTGTGGACCAGGAAGTTCTTCAGCATCGCGTGCCCATGCTCGGTGAGGATGGACTCGGGATGGAACTGCACGCCCTCGATCGGCAGGCTCTTGTGGCGCACGCCCATGATCTCGCCGTCTTCCGAGGTGGCGGTGACCACCAGCTCGGCCGGCAGCGTGGCCGGCTCGATCGCCAGCGAGTGGTAGCGGATCACCGTGAACGCCTCCGGCAGGTCCGCGAACACGCCCTGGCGGTCAGTGCGGATCACACTGGTCTTGCCATGCATCTGGACCTTGGCGCGCACGATGCGCCCGCCGAGCGCCGCGCCGATGCTCTGGTGACCCAGGCACACGCCAAGGATCGGCAGCTTGCCGGCGAAGTGGCGGATCGCCTCGATGCAGATGCCGGCCTCGGCCGGCGAGCAGGGGCCGGGCGAGAGCACCAGCCGGTCGGGGCGCAGCGCCTCGATCTCGGCGACCGTGATCTCGTCGTTGCGGAACACCCGCACGTCCTCGCCGAGCTCGGCGAAGTACTGCACCAGGTTGTAGGTGAAGGAGTCGTAGTTGTCGATCATCAGCAGCATCGCGCGCTCCTTCAGAAACCCTGCTCGACCAGCTCGGCCGCGCGCAGCACCGCGCGCGCCTTGGCCTCGGTCTCGAGCCACTCCGACTCGGGCACCGAATCCGCCACGATGCCGGCCGCCGCCTGCACGTACAGCCGGCCGTCCCTGACGATGCCGGTGCGGATCGCGATCGCGACGTCCATGTCGCCGGCGAAGCTCAGGTAGCCGCAGGCGCCGCCGTAGACGCCGCGCTGCACCGGCTCGAGCTCGTCGATGAGCTCCATCGCGCGGATCTTGGGCGCGCCGGAGAGCGTCCCCGCCGGAAAGGTCGCCCTCAGCACGTCCATATTGGTCGTGCCGGGCTTCAGCAGCCCCTCGACGTTGCTGACGATGTGCATCACGTGCGAGTAGCGCTCGACCGCGAAGGCCTCGGTGACCTTGACGCTGCCGGTCTGCGCGATGCGGCCGATGTCGTTGCGCGCCAGGTCGATCAGCATCACATGCTCGGCGCGCTCCTTCGGGTCGGCCAGCAGCTCGGCCTCGACCGCGTGGTCCTGCTCCGGCGTCGCACCGCGCGGCCGGGTGCCGGCGAGCGGGCGGATCGTCACCTTCTCGCCCTCCGGTACATGCTCGTGCCGCACCAGGATCTCCGGCGACGCGCCGACGATCTGGAAATCGCCCAGGTCGTAGAAGTACATGTAGGGCGAGGGGTTCAGCGAGCGCAGCGCGCGGTACAGGCTGAGCGGGCTCTCGGTGTAGCGCTTCGACAGGCGCTGGCCCAGCACCACCTGCATGCAGTCGCCGGCGGCGATGTAGTCCTTGCAGCGCCGCACCGCGGCCTCGTAGTCGACGCGCGCGAAGCCGCGCTCGACCGGCTGGGGCGCGCAGCCCCGCACGACGGGCGCCTCGACCGGCGCATGCAGCCGCTGGCGCAGCGCCGCCAGCCGCGCCGCGGCGCGCGCGTAGGCGCCGCCCTGGCCCGGGTCGGCGTAGACGATCAGGTAGAGCCGTCCCGACAGGTTGTCGATGACCGCCAGCTCCTCGGTCTGCAACAGCAGGATGTCGGGCGTGCCGATGCCGCCGGGCTTGGCGGCGGCGGCGAGCTTGGCCTCCATCGAGCGCACCGCCTCGTAGCCGAAGTAGCCGGCCAGCCCGCCGCAGAAACGCGGCAGATCGGGCTTGAGCGCGACCTTGAAGCGCGCCTGGTAGGCGGCGATGAAGTCCAGCGGGTTGCCGCGGTGCGTCTCGACCACGGCGCCGTCGGTCAGCACCTCGGTCAGTGCATCGGCGCCGGCGCCGCTGGAGCGCAGCAGCGTGCGCGCCGGCAGGCCGATGAAGGAGTAGCGGCCGAAGCGCTCGCCGCCGACCACCGACTCGAGCAGGAAGGACAGCGGCGCCCCGCCGGCCAGCTTCAGATAGAGCGACAGCGGGGTTTCCAGGTCGGCGAAGGCTTCGCCCACCAGTGGGATGCGGTTGTGGCCCTCGCGGGCGAGCGCATCGAATTCGGTTTCGGTGATGGTCACGTCGGGGCCCTCCGTCGGCCCGGCGCCCGCGCGCGGCGGCGGCGCGGCGTCATCGGTGTTCGCAAGCAGCGGGGCACGCGACCCCGACCCAAGGCCCGCAGCGCGGGCTCAGCCCAGGCGGGGACGCCAGGGCCAGGCTCCCCGGTCGTGGGACCCTTTGGTTTGCTTGCGCGACATGAACATCCGGTCAGTCTAGCAGGCACGGCCCGGCCCCGACCACCACGGCCGGCGCTCACACCGGCCGCTCGACGGCCCGCAGCGCTGCGGTACAACCGGGCCTGCCCATCCCACGGCCCCGGAAGCGCCATGCCCGAACCTGTCCTCCGCATCGTCCGCCGACGCGCCCGTCCCGGCTGCGAGCGCGCCTATGTCGAGTTGATCCGCGGCATGTTCGACGACGCGAGCCGCTTCCCGGGCTATCGGTCGGCCGAGCTGATCCCGCCGGAGCAGCCCGGCGGCGACTACCAGGTCGTGCAGCGTTTCGCCACCGCGGCCGACCTCGAGCGCTGGGACGCCTCGCCGCAGCGTGCGCTGTGGCTGGAACGGCTGCAGCCGGTGGCCGGCGGCGATCCGGAGTACCGGCTGCTGTCGGGGCTGGACGCCTGGTTCGCGCCGACCCCGGTGGCCGCCGCGCACCCGCCGAAGCGCTGGCGCATGACGGTCGTCAGCTGGCTGGGCATCTTCCCGACCGTCGGCCTGCTGCTGCACTTCGTCGCGCCGCTGCTGGCCCCGCTGCCCTTCCTGCTGCGCACGGCGCTGTTCACCGCGCTGGTGGCGGTGCTGATGGCCTATGTGGTGATGCCCCGGCTGACGCGCTGGATGGCGGGCTGGCTGCGGCGCTAGGGCCGGCCGGCGCTCAGCCGCGCATCTTCAGCACGGCCCAGTTCGGCGACAGCGAGGCACTGGCGCTTGGCCGCTCGTTCATCCGCGCCATCCAGGCCGCCACGTTCTTCAGCGCCGGGTCGTAGGGGATGCCGGTCGAGCCGACGAAGTCGAGGCAGCAGTACAGCACCAGGTCGGCGACCGTGACCCGCTCGCCGCACAGGAAGCGCTTGCCCTCGAGCAGCCGGTCGATCAGCGCCAGCCCGTCCATGCCCTTCGCCTTCAGGCCGGCCGAGGCCTCCGGCAGGCAGCGCACCCGGTGCTCGAACAGCGCCAGGCCGGGCCCGAAACGGAACGCGTTGTACAGGTACTCGGTGACGTTGAGCTCGACGCGGCGCTGGGTCATGCGGGCCTCGGCGCGCTCGACCGGCGTGCTGCCGACCAGGGCCGGTGTCGGGTGCAGCTCCTCGAGGTATTCGCAGATCGCGACCGTCTCGGCGATCACGCGGCCGTCGTCGAGCACCAGGCTCGGCGTCTGGCCGGCCGGGTTCTTCTGGAGATAGGGCGGCTGGCGGTTCTCGTTGGCGAGGATGTCGAGATCCTCGAAGGGCATCGACACGCCCTTCTCCGCCATGAGCATGCGCACCATGCGCGGGTTGGGGCCGAACGAGTTCAACAGCTTCAAGCAAGTCTCCTTTGGGGGTGAACGCGGTCCCGTCCGGCGTCAGAACGCTTCCTTGAACGGGCGCAGATCGATCTCCTGCGCCCAGGCGCTGCGCGGCTGCCGGTGCAGCTGCCAGTAGGTCTCGGCGATCGCATCGACGTCGAGCAGGCCCTCGGCGCCGCGCTGCTCGACCATCGCCGGCATCGCGCTGCGCAGCCGCTCGCCGTCGATGCCGCCGTCGATCACCACATGCGCGACATGCAGGCCCTGCGGCCCGAACTCGCGCGCCATGCTCTGGCTGATCATGCGCAACCCGGCCTTGGCGGCGGCGAACTGCGCGAAGCCGGGCTTGCCGCGCAGGCTGCCCGAGGCGCCGGTGAAGATCACCGTGCCGCGCCCGAGCGGCGCCATGCGCCGCGCCGCCTCGCGGCCGACCAGGAAGCCGCCGTAGCAGCCGACGCGCCAGAAGCTCTCGAACTGCGCCGCCGTCAGCTCGCGGAAGTCGATGCGCTGGTTGTTGCCGGCGTTGAACACCACCAGGTCGACCGGGTCGCGACCCGGGCCGGGGGCCATCGCGCGGCCGAACAGCGCCACGACATCGGCCTCGACGGTCGTGTCGACGACCACCGCCTCGGCGCTGCCGCCGCGCCCGGCGATGGCCGCAACCACCGCGTCGATCTTCGTTGCGGTGCGCCCCGCCACCAGCACGTGGTAGCCCTCGGCGGCAAGGCGTCGCGAGACCGCGGCACCCACGCCGCGCTCGGCGCCGACACCGACCACCACCGCTGTGGGAACCGCCATGCTGCCTCCGGAAGGGCTATTGGCCACCGCGACGCTCGGCGGCACGCGTCGATCGCGCGCAGCGCATGGTCGGCGGGATCGCCGCGCCCGGCACCACCCGAAAGGATAGGCCGTCGTCGCGGCGGCCCGCGGCCGCCTCAGCCGGCGAGCTGCTGCCGCATCGCGTCGATCACGGCCTTGTAGTCGGGCTGGCCGAAGATCGCGCTGCCGGCCACGAAGGTGTCGGCGCCGGCGTCGGCGGCGGCGCGGATGTTGTCGGTCTTGATGCCGCCGTCGACCTCGAGCCGGATGTCGCGGCCGCTGGCGTCGATGCGCTGGCGCACGCGCTCGAGCTTCTTCAGCGTGCTCGGGATGAAGCTCTGCCCGCCGAAGCCCGGGTTCACGCTCATCAGCAGGATCAGGTCGAGGTCGTCGAGGGTCCACTCGAGCACGTCGAGCGAGGCCGCCGGGTTGAACACCAGCCCGGCCTGGCAGCCGGCGCCGCGGATCAGCTGCAGCGTGCGGTCCACATGGGTGCTGGCGTCCGGGTGAAAGCTGATCAGGTCGGCCCCGGCCTTGGCGAAGGCCAGCGCCAGCGCATCGACCGGCTCGACCATCAGGTGCACGTCGATCGGCACCCGCGTGCCGTCGGGCTTGACCGCATGCTTGCGCAGCGCCTCGCAGACCATCGGGCCGAAGGTCAGGTTGGGCACGTAATGGTTGTCCATCACGTCGAAGTGGATCCAGTCGGCGCCGGCGGCGATGACGTTCCTCACTTCCTCGCCCAGCCGCGCGAAGTCGGCCGAGAGCAGGCTGGGGGCGATGCGGTAGGTGGATGAGCTCATCGACGGGATTCTAGGGAAGCATGGGTTGTGCGCCCCGGCGGCGCTGGCTACGCTCGCGGGCCCATGCAGAGAACCGCCCCCCAGAAACCCCTGCCCCAGCGCCGCGGCCCGAGCCCGGCCGAGATGAACGCGCTGCTGGCGCTGTGCCAGGCCCGGCAATGGCCGCAGGCCGAGGCCGCCGCCGCCAAGCTGCTGAAGGCCCATCCGCAGGACGTGGCGCTGCACAACCTGCATGGCAGCGCCTGTTCCGAGCAGGCCCAGCTCGCGCGCGCGGTCGAGAGCTTCCGCAGGGCGGCGGCGCTGGCGCCGCAATCGCCCGAGCTGCAGTTCAACCTGGCGGTCACGCTGGGCCGGCTCGGCAAGCTGGACGAAGCGGTCGCCGTCTACCGCCGCGCGCTGACGCTGAAGCCCGACTTCGCCGTCGCGCACTACAACCTCGGCACCGCGCTGAAGGATCTGGGCCGCCACGCCGATGCCGTGGCGGCGTTGCAGCGGGCGGTCGCGCTGCAGCCCGGTTATCTCGCCGCCCATGCCAACCTCGGCGCGGCGCTGCAGGCGCTGGGCCGGCTCGACGAGGCGGTGGCCAGCTACCGCGCCGCGCTCGCGATCGGGCCGAGCGCCAAGGGCCACCTGAGCCTCGCCTCGGCGCTGCGCGCCCGGGGCCGGCTCGACGAGGCGGCCGCCGAGCTGCAGCGCGCGATCGCGCTCGAACCCGGTTATGCCGACGCGCACAACAACCTCGGCGAGACCCGCTGGGACCAGGGCGAGGTCGAGGCCGCGCTCGGCCACTGGCGCGCCGCGCTCGCGATCGCCGCCGACCACGCCGAGGCCCACTACAACCTCGGCATCCTCTGCTACGACGGCGGTCGGCTCGACGAGGCGATCCCGCACTTCGAGCGCTCGCGGCTGCGCGACTGGCAGGAGCGGCGCCTGTACTGCCTCTACAAGACGCGCCGCTTCGACGCCTTCCGAGAAGCGCTCGCACCGCTGGTGACCGGCCCGCAGACCTCGCCCTTCCTCGCCACGCTGTCGGCCCACCACGCAGCCAACTTCGGCGTGGCGGACGCCTACGGCTTCTGCCGCGACCCGATCGCCTACGTGCACCATGGCCGGCTCGCCGCGCTGGCGCCGGGCGGCGCGCTGGTCGCCGAGCTGCTGCGCGACGTCGAGCATGCCGACCTGGCCGAGCGCAAGCAGGGCCGGCTGCACCATGGCATCCAGTCGGCCGGCAACCTGTTCCGCCGGCCCGAGGCCTCGTTCCGCGCGCTGGCGGCGGCAATCGAGGCCGAGATCGCGCGCTACCGCGCGACGCTCGCCGGCCGCGACGCCGAGTACGCGCGCGCCTTCCCTGCCGCGACGGTGTTCAGCAGCTCCTGGTACGTGAAGATGCGCCAGGGCGGCCACCTCACGTCGCACATCCACGAGACCGGCTGGCTGTCCGGCGTGGTCTACCTCGCGATGCCGCCGCGCGCGCCGGGCAGCGAGGACGGCTGCATCGAGTTCAGCACCGACGGCGACGGCTACCCGCGCGAGCACGAGGCCTTCCCGCGCCGCGTGGTCGCGCCCGCGGTCGGCGACATCGTGCTCTTCCCCTCGTCGCTGTTCCACCGCACGATCCCGTTCAGCGCCGATACCGACCGGGTCTGCATCGCCTTCGACATCGCGCCCTAAACTCCGGGCATGGCCCGCCCCGAGTTCACCGTCAGCGTCGTCGCGCGCTACCTGCCCGAGCAATCGGCCCCCGAGCAGCATGCCTGGGCCTTCGCCTACCACGTGACCGTGGTCAACACCGGTGACCGGGCGGCGCAGCTGGTCGCGCGGCACTGGCTGATCACCGACGCCGCCGGCGGCAAGCAGGAGGTGCGCGGCCTCGGCGTCGTCGGCGCCCAGCCGCTGCTGCAGCCGGGCGAGCAGTTCGAGTACCAGAGCTGGGCCCGCATCGCCGCGCCGCGCGGCTCGATGCAGGGCACGTATTTCTGCATCACCGACGACGCGCATTGGTTCGAGGCCGCGATCCCGGCATTCGAGCTGTCGCAGCAGTCGGCGCTGCATTGAGCTTCGGCTCGCGCCGCCGCGGCGGCTGGGATCTCACGGCGCTGCTCAACGCGGCCGACCCGAAGGCGCCGCCGGCCGAGCGCCACCTCTGGCTCGCGCGGCTGCTCGAATGGCTGCGCCATGCGCCGGCGCCGGCCGCCGACGGCGGCGAGACCAGCGGCTCGCCGCTGCCGCTGCGCCGGCTCAGGCACCTGCTGGGCGTGCTCGACCGCCATGCCGAGCACCAGGGCCGCGTGGTCGGACTGCTGCGCGCCTTCCGCGCCGAGGTCGACGTCGCCACGCTGCTCGCCGACCATGGCTTCGCGCCGCGCAACGCGCTGTTCAGCGAGCTCGGCGAGCGGCTGCGGCTGCGCTTCCTGCCGCCCACCCCCGACACCACCGACCTTGGCGCGTTGTTCGGCCTGCTGTTTTCCGACGCGGCCGACGCCGACTGGCTGGACGCGCTCGACGAGGCCACGCTGGCACGCGTCGCCGCGCTGTGGTCGCACGCCGCGCCCGAGGCCGGCCCGCTGGGCTGGCGCGCGCCGGTCTACGACGCGCTGATGTTCCTGGCCGCCCAGGTCAGCGCCGCCGGCGGCAGCGGCGCGCTGCGCCAGCGCATGGACGAGGCGCTGCTCGTCGCCCAGCCCTTCCGCCAGCTGCTGCGCAGCACCGAGCGACTGTGCGCGGCCGCCGAGCAGGGCAACGCCGAGGCGCAGTTGCGCGAGGCCCGGTTCCTGCGCGCGCTGCTTGACGCCTGCCGTGATGCCGCCGCCAGCGTGCGCGGCCACCTCGAGGACCATGGCATCTCGGTCGAGCTGCTGTTCCAGGTCGACCAGCTGCGCGCCCGCGCGCGCCGCATCGAGACGCTGCTCGGCCTGCTGCTGGCCGAGGACGGCTCGCGCGAGCAGCGCGCCGAGGTCGTGCGGCTGATCGCCGGCTTCGTGCGGCTGGCCGCGCAGCGGCGCAGCGTGCGGGCGCTGTTCGCGCGCCAGTACTCGATGCTGGCGCGCCGGATCGCCGAGCGCAGCGCCGACACCGGCGAGCACTACATCACCCGCACCCGCGACGAGTGGTGGGCGATGCTGAAGAAGGCGCTCGGTGGCGGCGCGGTGATCGCCGGCACCACCTTCGCGAAGTTCGCGGTCGTCGCGCTCGGCCTGTCGGCCTTCTGGGGCGGCTTCTTCGCCGGCGTCAACTACGCCGGCAGCTTCGTGCTGATCCACCTGCTGCACTGGACGGTCGCCACCAAGCAGCCGGCGATGACGGCACCGGCGATGGCGCAGAAGCTCGAGGACGTGAGCGACGCCGCCGCGGTCGAGGGCTTCGTCGACGAGGTCGCGCACCTGATCCGCTCGCAGACGGCCGGCATCGTCGGCAACCTCGCCATGGTCTTTCCGCTGGTGCTGCTGGTGCAGTGGGGGGCGCAGGCCCTGTTCGGCGCGCCGCTGGTCGGCCGCGAATCGGCCGAGCATGTGCTGCACGACCTGACGCTGCTCGGCCCGACGCTGGCCTACGCCGCCTTCACCGGCATCCTGCTGTTCGCCTCCAGCCTGATCGCCGGCTGGGCCGAGAACTGGTTCGTGCTGCACCGGCTCGACAGCGCGATCCGCTGGAACCCGCGCATCCTCGCGACGCTCGGCCCGCAGCGCGCCGCCCACTGGTCGCGCTGGTGGCGCGACAACGTCTCGGGCCTCGCCGCCAACGTCTCGCTCGGCTTCCTGCTCGGGCTGGTGCCGGTGGTGTGCGCCTTCTTCGCGCTGCCGATCCAGGTGCGGCACGTGACGCTGTCGACCGGTCAGCTCGCCGCGGCGCTGGGCACGCTGGGCCACGAGGCGCTGGTCAGCCCGGCGTTCTGGTGGTGCATCGCCGCGATCCCGCTGACCGGGGCGCTGAACCTGTCGGTCAGCTTCCTGCTCGCCTTCAAGGTCGCACTGCGCTCGCGCAGCGTGCGGGTCGGCGACCGCGCGCGCCTCTACGCAGCACTGCGCCGGCGGCTGCGCACGCGCTTCGCGAGTTTCCTGCTGCCGCCGCGCGAGGCCGAGGCCCGGGCCGCGGCCTGATCGCTCATACGCAGTTGCTTTCAAACGTACAAGACCGGCTCGGCCCGGCCGTCGGTCGCGGCGCCTCTCGGACAGTCGGTGGAACGGGGGCCACACGCAGGGCCGCGTGGTGGCGAGATCAGGCCGGCGGGGCGCTCTGCTGCGCTCATGTCCCCCGCCGCCGGCCTGCGGCCGTCGTCTCCTCCTTTACTTCGCTCCGCAGAGCGCCCCACCGACCTGATCTGCTCAGCTCGTGGGTTTTCGACCGTCGAAAGTCCACCCTCGTGCTTGCCAAGGACGTCGGGTGGCCGACGGAGCGAAGTCAAGGAGGAGGTCAGGCGCAGCCTGACCGGGCGCATGAGCGCAGTCGGCCACCCGATGGCCTTGGCCGCCGCGCCTACGACCAAAGAAGGACTTCGACGCAGCCTGGTCGAACAGCCACTCCTACCCAATCGAAAGCAAATCCGTATCAGTCGCGCGGCTCGTCGTCGTCGCGGCGCTCGCCGCCGCGACGGCCCGAGAACATGGTCCACCACACGATGAACACCAGCAGCGCGAGGGCCCCGAGGGCCTCCAGCAGAATCAGTCCCATGCCCGTGAAGATGAAGTGGCTGGCCGCGATGGTAGGCCTGCTGGCGGCCTGCTCGACGACGCTGCCGCCGGAAGGCCCGGCGCCGGTCGAGGCGATCAAGACCCCGGCGCCGCCGGCCGCACCGCCCGCCTCGGCGCCCGCCGGCGACTGGGTGCGCGACGCCGCCCGCTGGCAAGCGGCCGGCTGGGGTGACCTGCCCGGCTGGCAGGACGATGCCCCGATCCACGCCTGGCCCGCGCTGCTGGCGAGCTGCGCCAAGCCCGCACCCGGCTGGGCCGCGGCCTGCGCCAGCGCGAACGCGCTCGCGAGTCCGGACGACACCAAGGTGCGCGCCTGGTTCGAGCGCACGCTGCAGCCCTGGCGCGTCGCCGCGCCCGACGGCGCGACCGAGGGCCTGATCACCGGCTACTTCGAGCCGCTGGTCGCCGCCTCGCGCGTCCGCACCCGCAGCCACGCCGTGCCGCTGCACGCGCCACCGGCCGACCTCGAGGCGCGCCGGCCCTGGTACAGCCGCGCCGAGATCGCCGCGCTGCCGGCGGCGCGCAACGCCTTGCGCGGCCGCGAGATCGCCTGGGTCGCCGACCCGCTGGACGCGCTGCTGCTGCAGATCCAGGGCTCGGGCCGGCTCGCGGTCACCGAGTCCGACGGCACGAAGCGCACCGTGCGGCTGGCGTACGCGGGCCACAACGACCAGCCCTATCGCTCGGTCGGCCGCTGGCTGGTCGAGCGCGGTGCGTTCACGCTCGAGCAGGCCTCGTGGCCGGCCATCAAGGGCTGGGCCAAGGCCAACCCGCAGCGCGTGGCGGAGATGTTGGAGGTGAACCCCCGCTACGTGTTCTTTCGCGAGGAGCCCCTCCCCGACCCGACCGTCGGCCCGAAGGGAGCGCAGGGCGTGGCGCTGACGCCGGGCCGCTCGATCGCCGTCGATCCGCGCGCCCTGCCCTATGGCACGCCGGTGTGGATCGCGACCACCGAGCCCCAGCCCTGGAGCCCGACCCCACCGCCGCCGCGGCCGCTGCAGCGGCTGGTGGTGGCGCAGGACACCGGCAGCGCGATCACCGGCGCGGTGCGGGCCGACTACTTCTGGGGCTGGAGCGAGGGCGCCGAGGCCCTTGCCGGCCGCATGAAGCAGCCGCTGGCGATGTGGGCGCTGTGGCCGAAGGACGCCGGGCCGCGCTGAGTCAGCAGGGCAGGTCCGGAGGCACCTGGTCGGCGACGGCGCCGTAGGCGTCGACCTGCCGCAGCGTCGTGCCGCACAGCGCCGCACTGCGGTCGCGCAGGCGGCTGGTCACGTCGGCGGCCTTCCAGTCGGGGTTCAGCTGCCGCACCAGGGCCGCGACGCCGGCCGCCATCGGTGCGGCCATCGAGGTGCCGCTCCAAACGCCCCAACCGCCGCCGGGCACCGCGCTGATGATCTGGTCGCCGGGCGCGACGATCTCGACCGTCAGGCCCCGGTTGGCGAAGTCGGCCAGCCGGTTCTGCGCCGTGCTGGCCGTGACCGACAGCTTGCCGAGCGCCGCCTCGGCCGCCGGGTACTGCCGCTGGGTCGTTCCGGCGTTGCCGGCGGCCGCCATCACGACGACGCCGCCGCGCGCATCGCAGCGGGCACGGTCGGCGTCGAAGCCAGGGTCGGAGGTGTCGAGATCTTCCTCGTCGTCATCGTCGTCGCTGCAGGTCGCGAGTTCGATCGCGAGGTCCAGCAGCTGGGTGCGCCGCAGCGTGCCCAGGCTGAGGTTGACGACATGGGCGCCGTCGTCGGTCTGCGGGTTGCCGTCGGGGTCGACGGCCCACAGCAGCGCCTCGGACAGCACCCACAGATTGCCGCGGCCGGCCGCGTCGAGCACCCGCACCGGCATGATCCGGGACTGCGGCGCGACCCGCGCGATCAGCCCGGCCACATGGGTGCCGTGGCCGTAGCCGGCGTCGCCGACCGTGCCCTGTTCGCTCGGGTCGGCGTCGTCGTCGACGAAGTCCCGTCCGAGCACGCTGCCGCCGAGCCGGCGCGCCAGCCGCTGGGCGAGGATCGGGTGAGTCAGCTCGACGCCGGTGTCGAGCACGGCGACCCGCACGCCCGCGCCTTTCGCAAGCTGGTGCGCCTGCGACAGGCGGATCCTGCGGGCGGCCCATTGGCTGGTCCAGCCGCTCTGGCTGCCGCCGATCGCCCACACCGCGTTGCGGCGGCCCTCGGGGGTCTGGTCCTCGAAGTTGCGCTCGGCGACCTGGACTCGCGCATCCGCGTTCAAGGACGTCAGCGCCTCGGCCACCGTCAACGGCGCGTTCACGCGCACGCGCCAGATCGGCCGCTGGCCGAAGCGCTCACTCACCGTCAGGCCGTAGGTCTGGGCGATCGGTTCGATCGTGTTGCCGGGCGCGAGCAGCACCAGCACCTCGCGGGGGAGAGCCGGGTCGAGCTGGGCCATCGCGACGAAGGGAACGAAGGCCAGCCACAGCGCCAGCAGGGGGCGGTACAACTTCATCGAGGGCTCCTGGACGCCGGAGTTGGCCCGGCTCGACCCACAGAGGGCCGGCGCACCCCAAAGATACCTGACAGCGTTGTCAGGCTCCGGACTCACCCCCGCCCGTTCAGGGTGTAGGCGGCCCAGTGGTAAGGATGCGGATGTAGTGAGGCGAGCGCTCGCTGAGCCGCGCACAGCGCCTTGGCGGGCGCTTCGCCGCGGCCGAGCCGGGCGTACAGGTCGGCCATCAGCCGGGCGCAGCTGTCGTCGCCCACCGTCCACAGCGTGGAGACGACGTTCGACGCCCCGGCCAGCAGGAAGCCGCGCGTCAGCCCGACCAGTTCGTCGCCCGGTGCGAGCTCGCCCTGCGCCGTCTCGCAGGCGCTCAGGCAGACCAGTTCGGCGCGCAGCCGCAGCGCCTCGATGTCGAACAACGTCCAGGCACCGTCGGCCAGCGCCAGCGACGAGAACGCCGGGCTGTCGGCCCGGAAACGGCCGTGGCAGGCCAGGTGGATCAGGTCGGCCTCGGCGGCCTCGGCGGCCACCGCGGCGCGCGTCGCCGCCCCGTCGCACAACAGCGTCGCCCCCGGGCCGAGCGCCGCCGCGACCGCGGCGACTTCCGCCGCCACCTGCGGCAGCCCCTCGCCGTGGCCGGCGACCAGCGCGCGCGCCATCGGCCGCGGCGCTCGGCGCGCGACCTCGAGCCACACCGCCGCGCTGGGCGCCAGGCTGAGGTCGTGGCGGTCGATCAGGTAGTCGCGGCCGTCGTGCAGCGCCGCGAACGGCAGGCCGTTGAGCGGGCCGTGCGGCAGCAGCACCAGCCGCTCGCAGCCCGCGAGCAGCGGCGCCAGCGGCGCGAGCAGGCGGCGGTGCACGGCCTGCAGTCGCAGCCGGGCCCGCTCGACCAGCCGCGGCAGCTGTCCCGCGAGCCGCGCCTCGCCGAAGCGCAGCGCGTCGATCTGGAAGCGAAGCTGTGTCAGCTCGCCGGCCAGGCCCGCGGCGTCACCGTCGACCAGCCGCAGGCCGTCGGCGCCGGCGACGCAGGCCAGCCAGCGTTGGTCCAGCAGGAACCAGCTCACCAGGGCCGTGCGCGGTGGCAGCGCCGCGACGAGCGCCGCCGCATCGAGCTCGCCCGGCCCGGTCGGCAGCGCGGTGTCGCCGGCGGCGATGCGCAGCCGGCGGCGCTGCTCCAGCAGCGCGCGCTCGACCTCGGCGGCCCGCGCCTCCCAGTCGGCCAGCCGCGGGTCGCCCTCGGCCAGCGCCAGCCGGGCCTGGTGCTCCAGCCATTGCAGCCGGGTGCGCAGCGGCTGCAGCGCGGCTGCATCGG
>DATILD010000058.1:0-5899 GCA_035476815.1 Methylibium sp. | reverse complement strand
GGCGGCGCCGAAGCGCGGAATTGCCACCGCGCGGGCCGGCAGTTCGCCGCTTCGTGCCGCTCATACGGATTTGCGTTCGATTGAATAGGCGCGACGGTTCGACCAGGCTGGGTCGAGATCCGTCCTTGATCGTAGGTGCGGTGGCCAAGGCCATCGGGTGGCCGACTGCGCTCATGCCCGGGGCCCGCGCCCCGGGCGTTCGCCAGGCACAAACAGTCCACCGGACTGTTTGTGTCCGGGCTCACTCCCCCGGTCAGGCTATGCCTGACCTCCTCCTTGACTTCGCTCCGTCGGCCCCCCGACGTCCTTGGCAAGCACGAGGGTGGGCTTGCGACGGTCGAATGCCCACGAGCGGTGTCGATCAGGTCGGTGGGGCGCTCTGCGGAGCGAAGTAAAGGAGGAGACGACGGCCGCAGGCCGGCGGCGGGGGACATGAGCGCAGCAGAGCGCCCCGCCGGCCTGATCTCGCCACCAAGCGGCCAAGCGTGTGGCTCCCCGCTCCACCGACGGTCCGAGAGGCGCCGCGATCGACGGCCCGGGACGGACTCGTGCGTTTGAATGCAACCGTGCATGAGCCGCAGCCCCCAAGAACCGAGGCCGCCCATGGGCGGCCTTCGCTTTTGCCTGCACACTTTGCGGGTGGACGCCACCGACGCCCCCATCCCCCCGCTGCCGGCCGCCAGCGCCGACGCGATCGACCGCTTCCTCGACGCGCTGTGGATCGAGGACGGCCTGGCCGCCAACACCCTGGCCGCCTACCGCCGCGACCTGACGCTGTACGCGCAGTGGCTGGCCGCCGACTCCGGCAAGGCGCTCGACGCCAGCAGCGAGCCCGACCTGCTGGCCTACGCCAGCGCCCGCCATGCGGCGAGCCGCGCCACCAGCGCCAACCGCCGGCTCACCGTGTTCAAGCGCTATTTCCGCTGGGCGCTGCGCGAGCACCGGCTGAGCGCCGACCCGACGCTCAAGATGCAGTCGGCCCGCCAGCCGCTGCGCGTGCCCAAGACGCTGACCGAGCCCCAGGTCGAGGCGCTGCTCGCCGCGCCCGACGTGGACAGCCCGCTCGGCCTGCGCGACCGCGCGATGCTCGAGCTGATGTACGCCAGCGGCCTGCGCGTCAGCGAGCTGGTCACGCTCAAGACCGTGCACCTGGGCCTCGCCGAGGGCGCGCTGCGCGTCACCGGCAAGGGCAGCAAGGAGCGCCTCGTTCCCTTCGGCGAGGAGGCCCATGGCTGGCTGACCCGCTACCTGCGCGAGGCCCGCGCCGCCATCCTGGCCGGCCAGGCCAGCGACGCGATGTTCGTCACCGCCCGCGGCGGCGCGATGACGCGCCAGGCCTTCTGGGGGCTGGTGAAGAAGCATGCCCGCGCGGCCGGCATCGCGGTGGCGCTGTCGCCGCACACGCTGCGCCATGCCTTCGCGACCCACCTGCTGAACCACGGCGCCGACCTGCGCGCGGTGCAGCTGCTGCTCGGCCATGCCGACATCTCGACCACCACGATCTACACCCATGTGGCGCGCGAGCGCCTGAAGAGCCTGCATGCCGCGCACCATCCTCGGGGCTAGGCGGCGACGCGCGATCCGCATCGCCGTGGCGCTGCTGTGCGCCGTGCTCGCGGCCGGCGTCGCCGCCTGGTATTTGCAGCGCCCGGTGCCCGTGCAGACCGCGACGCCGCAGCCCGGGTGGGACGAGTCCGACACCTGGGCCTTCGACCCGCCGCCCGACGACTTCAGCCCCGACGCGCTGCTCGACCTGCGCGCGCTCAACGAGAAGCAGGCCGGCGAGAGCGGCTTCGTGCGCATCGACGACGATGGCGACTTCGTCCGCGGCGACGGCCAGCCGCTGCGCTTCTGGGGCGTCAACAGCGACGTCGGCCGCGCGCCCTGGGCCGCGCGACCGCTGTGGCCGAAGCAGGGCCCCGACCTCGCACGCCACGCCCGCTTCCTGGCCAAGCGCGGCGTGAACCTGGTGCGCCTGCACCGCCAGATCAGCCCCGACCTCGAGCGCACGCCCAAGGCCGCGCTGCACGACATCGACGCGCAGGAGCGCGACGCGATCTGGCGCGCCGTCGCCGCCTACCGCCAGGAGGGCATCTACACGGTGATCTCGCCCTACTGGGCGGTGCCGATGAAGTTCACCGCGGCCTGGGGCCTCGCCGGCGGCGCCGAGCAGTCGGCGCTGGGCCTGCTGTTCTTCGACGAGACCCTGCAGGCCGCCTACAAGGCCTGGATGAAGCAGCTGCTCACCGAGACCAACCCCCACACCGGCCTGCCGCTGGCGCGCGACCCGAGCGTCGCGCTGGTCCAGCTGCAGAACGAGGACAGCCTGCTGTTCTGGACGCTCAACGGCATCCAGGGCCCGCAGCGCCGCCTGCTGGAGACGCGGTTCGGCCGCTTCGTCGCCGAGCGCCACGGCAGCGTGTTCGCCGCGCTGCGCGCCTGGGGCGCCGCGCCGCTGGACGGCGACGCGCCCGAGGCCGGCCGCCTGGCGCTGCTCAACATCTGGGAGCTGACCCAGGCGCCGCCGCCCGACGACGCCGGCCGCGCGGCCCGGCTGGCCGCGCAGACCGAGTTCCTGGTGCGCACCATGCACCGCTTCAACGCCGCGATGACCGACTACCTGAAGCGCGAGCTCGGCGTGCGGCCGCTCGTCAACGCCGGCAACTGGCGCACCGCCAGCGCGCTGCGGCTGGGCGACGCCGAGCGCTGGAGCTACACCGCGGCCGACGTCGACGCCGTCAACCGCTACACCGGCGGCGTGCACCAGGGCGCGCACCGCGGCTGGGCCATCGTCGACGGCGACCGCTACACCAGCGTGAGCGTGCTGCGCGAGCCGCGCGAGCTGCCGCTGGCCATCAAGCAGACCGCCGGCCGCCCGATGCTGGTGACCGAGGGCGCCTGGCTGCTGCCCAACGCCTACGCGGCCGAGGGGCCGCTGCTGGCGGCCGCCTACGCGGCGCTGACGGGCGTGGACGGCTACCTCTGGTTCGCGGCCGATGTCGAGGGCTACCAGCGCCCCGGCTCGGCCAACGGCTACCTGCCGTCGCTGCGCAAGGGCGTGTTCGCGACGCCCGAGACCCTGGGCGGCTTCCCCGGCGCGGCGCTGATGTACCGCCGCGGCGACCTGCAGCGCGGCCGCCCGGCCGTGGTCGAACGCCGCCCGCTGGCCGAGCTGTGGGCACGCCGCGCGCCGCTGATCGCCGAGGTGGACGGCTTCGACGCCAACCGCGACGCCAACGACAGCACGCCGCGTGAGGCGGGAGAGCAGCGCGTGCCGGGCCGGGCCTTCCTGGCCGGGCCGGTGCAGATCGAATTCGGCGCCGACGCGGGCGACGGCCGCGCCGGGCCCTTCGACGGCCAGGACGGGCGCGGCCGCATCACCGAGACGGGCCGCGTGCGGGCCGGCACCGGCGAGGTCGAGCTCGACGCCGCCGCGGGCTGGCTGCGCATCGACACGCCGCGGGCGCAGGGCGTGGCGGCGTTCTTCGCCCCGTCGGCCCCGGGCGAGGCGGCGGCCGAGCACCGGCTGCGCGACGTGACGTTCAGGGCCGGCAACGCCTATGGCGCGGCGCTGGCCGTGTCGTTGGACGGCGCGCCGCTGGCGACGTCGAAGCGCATCCTCGTCCAGTACGCCACCCAGAGCCGCCCGACCGGCTGGCGCGACCGGCCGGCGACGCTGCAGGTGGAGGGGCAGGGCGCGGTGGCGGGGCGGGAGATCACGGCTTACGGCGAGGCGCCGTGGCGGGTGGTGAAGAGCCGCCTGACGGTCGAGGTGAGGAATGCCGGGCTGACGAAGGCGACGGTGCTGGATGCGAACGGGCACGCGGTGGGCGAGGTCGCCCTGGGCAAGGTTGGCGGCGGGGTCAGGGTGACGATGCCGGAGGATGCGCTGCATGTGCTGCTGCGCTGACGGGGAGGCGGGCAGACCGGCCGGACGCGGGCGAGGGGCGAGGGCCGGCACATCCGAACCGGAAGCCTTTGACGCGCCGCGCTGCACGATCAGATGCAGGCCGTCGTGCCGGATTTGCGATGTCGGTCAGCACGGCCCGGCATCTCGCCGCATGGCGCAAGCCCTTGCCCTGCTTCGGATTTCTCCACGACACTTGCCATGGCAGCGTCCTGCTGCGCTGAGTTGTCCGGTAAGACTGATTGTTAAACCATAGTCAGAGCACATGATCGCGACGATCAGTCCAACCCGTATGGCCTCATCACGTCGGGTCGCGCGGGCCTTAGAAGGCTTCGTTGTCGCCAACACCGAGACGCCGCTCGCAAGATTCAGGTCCGAGCTTATGGCAATCGTGTCTACACAAGTTGGCCTTGAGCGATCAGCGCTTTTACAACTCGAAATTCGCCGCAGAGGCGCGGAGCACTATTGCTCAGAGTGCCTTACTCGGGAGACCCCTTGGCCGCTTGCGTTGGAATCGCTTGCTCAGCTGGAAGAACTTGGCTATTCGAACGTTGATCGCCGGTCTCATTTCGCCTTCCTTCTTTCTTCGTATGCACAGCAGCACGCGGCAGCGCGGCCTATGGCATCAGAGCGGCTAGATGTTGCTCTACGTCGCGTCAGGAGCCTGAGGAAGGAAAGCCGCATGCGTTTGCACTACGAGGCACTGCTGGCGTCCCAGATAAGTGCTCTAACCCGCAGTTCCAGCGGACGGCCTACGGGCGCCGATGAACCGCAACCTTGGGCGTCAGCATGAACCGCGTCTTTACTGCGTGGGGCGTCGAAGGCCATGGCGGCATCGCAACGCGCATCATTGGCGGAGAGGGACCGCCGGAGTATCCAGACGGCCACGTCCATCTTCTTTGGCGCGTCGAGGTCGGCTCATTCGAGGAAGCATTGGCGATTCGCAACCTTCGGAACGGCTGGGAGCCGTTTGTTCCTGAGGGAAGCCCTGCTCCGTGTCCGGATTGCGGCGCAGTTCACTACCCTAGCGCGAGCGGGCAGTGTT
Source organism: Methylibium sp. (assembly GCA_035476815.1). GTDB lineage: Bacteria > Pseudomonadota > Gammaproteobacteria > Burkholderiales > Burkholderiaceae_C > Methylibium. The sequence goes on along the minus strand of DATILD010000058.1, from coordinate 947 downwards.
GGCGCTGCGAACATGTTTGCTAGCCCTGCCATGCGTTCGCCGTGGGGCGTGCGCTATCCCGGCGCTTGGTGCATCGTGTGGCCGACGCCCAACCCGTCATTCCAGCGAACTGCCTTCGGCGCCCGCTGAATTTCGTTAGGCTGCAAGCATGAAGTTGAGCAGTGCCACGGTTGTCCTCTTCTGCCTCGCTGGCGCGTGCTATGTGACATCCTGGACCGCAATTGGTAATGGTTTGGTTATCTTCGGCGTCCTCTTTGAACTCTGCGCCTGGCTGTCGCTACTGCCACTGCCGGAGTCAAAGAAGCCGAAACCTAGTGCTCAGCGAAAGGGCGAGAAGACAAACCATGCCTAGCCATGCGACAGGCGGTCCTGCCCCGCTGCCTACCCTTTGTTCAAGCGGACCGCCTGCGGCGGCCGCTGAACGCCGTTAGGCAGCCATGCTCACTCGATACCGAGCCTACCGACACGCCCCCGCGGAAACTGGCTTGTACTCGGAGGTGAGCGAGGCGGAGTTCCGCGCGAAAGGATTGACGCCGAATCGGTACGGCTCATGAGTCGCTCGCAAGCTAGCCTCGCAGTCAGTCTCTGCCTGGGTAGCGCGCTGTTCTTTGGTCTGGCGGGGTGGCTGCTGCATCGCTCCGGATGCGCGGGAGATCTCAAGCAAGGCTTGGGAGACGTGGAAGCTGCACTGGCTCTGGAGGGACAGGCGCTCATTGCTCACTGTGCCGGCGCGTTGTTGCTCGCATTTGGGATAGGTGTTGCAAAACCCGTGGTTGATGTCCCAGGAAGTGGTGTAAGTCTTTCGTCGCGGCAAGGCGCGTAGGGCGTAGCCCGAAGCGGCTTGCCGCGCGGCGACGGCGATCCCGGTCGGGGTGGCCATCGTGGTCCCGGATATGGTTGAGGTGCGACCCACCAACCTGTCCAAGGAGATTTCCACGATGACCACC
>DATILD010000057.1:0-30721 GCA_035476815.1 Methylibium sp. | reverse complement strand
GGCGCCGGCAAGTTGCCCAAGGTCGCCCTGGTGGCTTGCATGCGCAAGCTCCTGACCACGCTCAACGCCATGGTCAAGTCCAACAAACCTTGGGACAAATCGCTTCACGGCGCTTGACTTGAAAGACGGTTACTCAGAACTCGAGCGTGCCGCTGGCGTGCAGGCGCAGGTCGCCGCGCTCGATGCGACCGGCGTCGTGCAGCGGCCAGCCGAGGTCGAGCGCCAGGCTGGACGCGCCGCGCACCTGCAGGCGCAGACCCACGCCGGTGCCGACCAGCACCGCGCTGGCGTGCTGGCGCGGCAGCGGCGCGTTCAGCCACAGGCCGGCCGCGTCGACGAAGGCATGCAGGCGCAGGTCGGTCGGCGTCTGCCACAGCTCGGGCAGCAGGTTGGGCGTGCGCAGCTCGACGCTGCCGTGCAGCGCCTTGTCGCCGACCGCCGTGGCTTCGAGGTAGCCGCGCACGCTGTCGACCCCGCCGGCGACGAACTGCTCGTTGCTGATCAGCCCCTGGGCGCTGAGCTGGCCGTCGAGCTTGCCGAACAGTTGCAGGCCATGCGGCAGCGACTGGGTGCGCGCGACGTCGAACTCGAGGATGGCGAAGTTGCTCTGCGCGCGGTAGCCCTTGTCGGCGAACTCGTCGTCGCGGCTGGCCAGCCCGCGCACCGCGAAGCGCAGCCCGCCGCCGAGCTGCCAGGCGCCCTGCGCGTCGCCGAGGGTGGTCGCATAGCGGGCGCTGAACGGCAGGTAGCGGATCGGCGTGTCGAAGCTCTGGTTGGGGCCGACCGAGACGCTCTCGTCGAAGTCCTTGTAGTCGACGCCCAGGGTCAGCGAGCGGCTGATGGTCTCGCTGCCGTCGAGCACGAGGATGCGGCGCAGCCCATAGATGCTGCCGCGGCCGAACACCGCGACGCCGCCGACCCCCGCGACGGTGTTGCTGTTGGAGCGGATCGCCGAGGCCACCAGCAGGCCGGTGCCCACCGGCACGGTGTAGGAGGCCGAGAACACCTTGACCTCGCTGCGGTCCTCCGGCGACACCTGGGCCTGCAGGCCGAGGCTGTGCTCGCGCTGCCACAGGTTGTCGTAGCGCAGCGACGCGACGAGGCGGCTGCGGGTCGTGTTGGCGCTGTAGGCGTTGTTGACCGTCACGCTGCCGTGCAGCGGCAACCGGTCCTCGACGGTCAGGTCGACCTCGGTCGTGCCGGGTGCCTTGCCGGGCCGCAGCAGCGGCGTCACGCGGCGGTCGGCCGAGCGGTTGACGCCGGCCAGCTGCTCGCTCACCGCCTTGAAGTTGGGCACCTGCCCCTCGGCCAGCCCCGGCACCTTGTCGAGGATGCGGCCCTGCGAGTAGTAGCGCGCGCCGACCACCCGCAGCCGCGCGACCGGCGCCTGCAGCACCTGCAGCGTCACGACGCCGTCGACGATCTTCTGCTCGGGCGTGTCGACGACGACGGTGCCGTAGCCGGCATCGCGGTAGGCCGTCTCCAGCGCGGCACGGGCCGACTCGACATCGGACACCGTCCGCTGCTCGCCGAGGAAGGGATAGACGGCGCGCTCGACGCGCTCGGCCGGCAGCACCGAATTGCCCTCGATGCGGTACTCGAGCACGTCGAAGCGCGCCACGGCGGGCTCGGGGGTCTGCGCCTGTGCGCCGGCCAGGGCCAGCAGCAGGGCGGTCAGCGCGGCCGATCGGCCGCGGCGCGACGGCGCGCGGAATGAGGAATGAGACATGCGGACGGACGCCGTATCAGAGACAACGCCAACGACCCGCGGCCCAGCTCAGTCCGTCGACAGCAGCGCATTGTTGCGGCGCCCGATGACAGTTCGTCGAGGCAGGGGCGCGACACGCGCATTGCTTGCCGACCATGGCCCGAACGGGCCGGTCCGTTCGGGCCGATAGGACCTGTGAACGCTGTCGGAGGACTCCGACCCCTAGGACGCGCCCGCGGCCAGCAGCTCGTGCGCGCTCGGCGCGATGAACTGCCAGTCGCGGTAGCGGTGCCCCTGCGGCGCCGGCACGCCCGGCGCGATATGACGACGCTGCAGCGTCGTGCGCTCCGACAGGCTGTGCACGCCGACGATGCCGCCGTCCGGCAGCCTGACGAGGCCCCATTGCGGCGTGCCGGTGAACGGGTCGACGTAGAGGCGGCGCAGGTCGCGCCGGACGCCCGGCACGCGGCCGTCGCGCAACAGCTCCTCCAGGCGCTGCGGGTAGCGCGGTCCGGGCCCCTGGGAGCGCTGGTGGTAGCGCTCGATCGCCGCCTCGAACTGCCGGCCGACGAAGACGAGTTGGCGCTCGTCCTCGCGCCGCTGCACGAGGCTCCACACCACCGCGGCCATCACCGAGCTCATCGCCAGCACGGCGACGACGAACATCAGGCCGAGGTAGGTGTAGCCGCGCGACGCGCGACGCCGGCGAGCGGCCGCCATGGCGGGCGACGGGCCTCAGGCGGCCGCCGCGACCGGCAGGCGCAGGCCCGCTGCGGCGCCGACCGTCGCGCCGCGGCCCACGCCGGTGACGCGGCTGCCGGCCAGCCCGAGCAGCCCCATCAGGAACAGCCACAGGGCCCCGGGCAGCGGCACGGTCGAGACCGGATCGCCGAGCGGCAGCGTCGCGACATGCGTCTCGGCGAGATCGAACATGCGCCCCTGCTGGTGGGCACTGACCATCGCGACCAGGTTCCACAGCACCACGTCGGCGGCGCCGCGCACGTTGATCGACAGCGGGTTGCGCCGCGCCGGCCCCGTCAGCTCGACCGCGGCCGCGCTGTCGGCGAACGGGCTCGCGTCGTCGCCGGGGGCGGTCGATGCACGCGACTCGGTGAGCGCGGCGCTCAGGAAGTCGGTCGGCGGCGCGACGGCATCGGCGCTGCCCGCCCAGGACGGTGCGGCCAGCGCGGCCGGGTGGCCGCACAGCAGGGCCGCGAGCGCCGCGGCGGGAATGACGGTCTTGTGGAACTTGAGCATGTCGGCTCCTGGGTCCGGTAGGGGTTCGTCGTGACGCCGGACGAGCCGGCGCCGGGGTCAGCGGCCGTCGCTCGGCCGCGCGGCGGCGCGGCCGACATCGATGTCGAGCGGCGCGGCGCCGAGCGCGCCGGGCGAGCTGACGTAGTCCTCCAGCAGCGCCTCGATCTGCTTGCGCTTGGTGCTGCCGGCGCCGACGCGCTGCACGAGGGCCTCCTCGAGCAGCGCGATCGCCTCCTGGTTGATCGAACGGCGGTTGTCGTAGGCCTCGCGGCTGATCAGCTCCTTGACCACATGCGGCAGCTTCTTGATGAACAGATCCACGTCCACGCTCGTCCTCCTCGTCGATTGCGGCGAACCGGCGCCGCCGGGCCACCCTGTCTGCGCCATCGCAGCACCACCCGGACGTTAGGGATGCACCGTGACGACCCCAAGAAGCCTGCACTTCGGTAGCCGCTCCGAAGTAGCTAGTCCACGCCGCGACGGCCGCGCGAGGTCGGCGCGGCCGGGGGCGGGTCGGGCAGGCAGGGGCAGGCGCGGACGGTCGCGCGCCAGCGCGGCAGCGCGGCAGCAAGGCCGCAGCGGCACGGCGAGGCCGTGGGGCCGAACGGGATGCGTGGGGCGGTGCGAGCGCCGTCGGCTCGGACGCGGCGGGCGTCAGCCGGACGCCCGGCGGGGCGTCAGTCCGGGCGCAGGATGCCCAGGCTCATCGCGCGCGAGATCGCGTGCGTGCGGGTGTTGGAGTCGAGCTTGCGCAGGATCGCCTGGATGTGGTTCTTGATGGTCCAGGGACTGCAGCTCAGCAGCTCGGCGATTTCCGAGTTGGTCTTGCCGTTCTTGATCAGCTTGAGGATCTCTTCCTGCCGCGGCGTGACCAGGCGCCCCGAGCGCTGGCCCTGGGTGCCGACCGCCTCGCGCTCGGTGCTCAGCACGCGCAGGAAGGCGCCGTGGACATGCGGCACCAGCAGCTCGATCAGGTAGGCCAGCCGTTCGTCGAGGGCCGCCGACACGCGCGAGAACACGTAGAAGGCCTCGACCTTGCCGCGCGTCCCCATCACCAGGTAGGCCGCCAGGTTCTTGAGCTCGTTGTCGGTGACGAGCGCGAGCAGCTGCGCATCGGTGGCCCGCGCCGTCGCCGGGCAGAACACGACCCGCTGCACTTCCGCGGCCGCCATCAGGCGCGGCAGCAGCCCGTTCATCGGATCGGCCACCGCGTCGAAGTGCGGCTGGCGGAAATAGCGGCTGGCGCTGAAGCGGTGCACGGCCATGCCTTGACGGGAACCGTCCTCGATGCCGCAGATCAGGATCTCGTGAGGCAGCAGCGCCTGCACCGAGCTCTGGGTCCACACGAAGAACTGCTGACGGCTCGACACGGCGAACGAAGCCTCGACCGCATCGGAGAAGCGGCCGCGATCCGCCTCGTCCAGCCTGGGTGCACGACTCACTTGGGAAGGTCCTCGCAGGGGCAGGGTTGGCCGTCGCACGCGCACGGCGGCGCCGCGGCGGCAAAGCCTTCGAAGATAGGGGCGAACGGTGACAACATGTACATCGTCGCGGCCGCCTCACCAGCTTTCGTAGGCCTCGCCGTCGAGGCTGAGCCCCGGGGCGCCGCTGCGCACGTCGTAGACGCCGGGCGGCAGCTCGCCGTCCGGCGGCGGCACGACGACCCAGGTGGCCGGGCTGTCGGTGACCGGGTCCGGCGGGACCTGGCGCAGGTAGCGCCGCGCGGCCAGCTCCTCGAGCGTCGCCGGGTAGCGGCCATGGTCGGCGAGGAACTTGTCGATCGCGTCGCGCATCGTCCGCAGGTCCTGCCGCAGCACCGCCTCGCGGCTGCGCTCGACGCTGCGCTGGTAGCGCGGCCAGGCCAGCGTCAGCAGGGTCGCGACGATGGCCATCACGACCAGCAGCTCCACCAGCGTGAAGCCGCGCCGGCGCGGCGGGAGATGGTGGCGCATCGCCGCTCCCGTCACCACTCGCGGTAGGGCCGGCCGTTGAGCCCGACCTGCGGCGACAGCGAGTACACGTCGAACACGTCGCGGCCCGGCTGCGGCGCGTCCGGCTCGCTCTCGTAGCTGCGCAGGCCCCAGGTCTGCGCCGCGGGCAGGGCGGCATCGGCCATCGGGTCGCGCGGCAGCCGCCGCAGGAAGTAGACGAGCCGCCCGTCCGGCCGGCTCGCGTCCGGCACGCCGCGGGTCAGCGCGTCGAGGTCCGGCGGGTAGCCGGCGTCGTCCGCCGCCGTGCGGATGCGCTTCGCGTCGGCCGCGACCTTGTAGGCGTCGATCGCCTCGCGGATCTGGCGCAAGGCCAGGCGCAGCTCCTGCTCTCGGCTGCGCTTGGCGGCCAGGTCGGTCAGCGTCATCGCACCGGTGGCCAGCACGGCCAGGATCGCCACCGTCACCAGCAGCTCGATCAGCGTGAAGCCGTGCAGACGCCGCGCGACGCTGGCGGTGATCATGATGCAGGCGCGGGCTGGGCGGCATCGGGCGCGGGCTCGGCGGCGGCCGGCTCGTTCGGCGCGGCGGCCGGTCCGCGGCCCGCCGGACCGGGCGGCATCGCCATCCGGCCCGGGCCGTGCAGCCGCAGCTCGGGCGCGCCGACCCCGGCCTCGGTGCCGCCATGCACCGCCGCGCCCTGCGAGGCCCCGGCGAGGTTGCGCACCACGCGCGGGGTGATCAGCAGCACGATCTCGGTCTTGTTGCGGTCGCTGCGTTCGCTCGAGAACAGCCGGCCCAGCACCGGCAGGTCGATCAGCCACGGCAGGCCGGCGGCATTGCGGCGGTCCTCGTCGCTGATCAGCCCGGCCAGCGCCTGGGTCTCGCCGTCCTTCAGGCGCAGCGCGGTGTTGGCGAGGCGCGTGCCGATCTGGTAGGTCAGCGTGCCCGAGCGGCTGCGCACCTCGCGCACGATGTTGCTGACCTCGAGGCTGACGTCGACGCCGACCTCGTTGTCGAGGAACACATTGGGCTCGACCTCGAGCTTGAGGCCGACGTCGAGGTAGCTGACCGACTCCGACACGCCGACGTTGGCGGTCGAGGTGGTGGTGATCACCGGCACCCGGTCGCCGATCAGGATGCGGGCCTTGCCACGGTTCTTCACGCGGATCCGCGGGTTGGCGAGGATGTTGGTGTCGCCGTGCTCGGCACGCAGGTTGACCGACGGGTTGTCGATGCCGACGCTCGCGCTGCCGGCCTTGCGCAGGCGGTCGAGCGTGAGCTGGGTGGTCGTCAGCGTGTTGTCGATCACCGTGGTCGCGCCGCCGGCGCCGTTGACCACGGTGGACGGGTTGTTGACGATGTTGAGCACGGTGAACTTGCCCGGCGGCTCGATGCCGATCTCGGACAGGCGCGAGCGCTTGACCTCCAACACCTCGACGTCGAGCAGCACCTCCGGCTCGGCCAGGTCCTGCGCGGCGATCAGCCGCTCGACCAGGCGGATCGCGTCGGGCGTGTCGCGCACGGTGAGGCTGTTGAGCCTGTCGTTGACGTAGACGTCCTTGGTCTTCAGGACCGACTTGAGCATCGTCACGACCCGGGTCGCGTCGGCATTGGCGAGGAAGAAGGTCCGCACGGCCAGGTCGACATAGTCCTTCTGCTTGGCCGCCGTGTTCGGATAGACCAGCACGGTGTTCTCGCTGAGCGTCTTGCTCGCGAGCTGGTTGGTCACCGTGAGCACGCCCACCACGTCCTCGATGCTGAGGTTGGCCACCGACAGGGTGACCTTGATGTCGGGCTTGACCTCGCGGTCGAACACGAAGTTGATGCCGGTCGTGCGCGACAGCGCCTCGAACACCGACTTGAGGTTGGCGTCGCGGAACTCGAGGCTCACCGGGCGGCGCAGCCCGGGTCGCAGCGACGGCCGGCCGCCCTCGCCCGTGCGGCCGGCCGCGGCGTCGAGCTGCTGCTGCAGCGCCAGCGCGCGCGCGCTGCTCGGGTGGGCGGCCAGCGCCTGGCGGACGCGCTGCTCGGCCTCGTCGCGGCGGCCCTGCGCGAGCGCCGCCTGCGCCTCGTCGAGCCGCTGCCGTTCCGCCTCGAGGCGCGCGATCGCGTCGAGCCCGCCGCCCGCGCGGTGGTTGCCCGGGTCGATGGCGAGCACGCGGCGGTACAGCGCCGCGGCCTCGTCGAGCTGGTCGGCGCCGCGCCGCGCGTCGGCCCGCGCGAGCAGCACGCCGACCTGCTGGTCGCGCTGGCGGATCACCAGCATGCGGTACTCGGCGTTGCCGGGCTCGCGGCGGATGCCCTGCTCGATCTGCGCCAGCCCCTCCTCGACGCGGCCGTCGTCGATCAGCCGCTGGCCGCCGCGCACCAGCTCGCGCCCCGGCGCGCAGGCCGCCAGGCCGGCGGCGAGCGCGATCACGAGCATGCCGGCGAGTGCCCTCATCGGCCCCGCCCCAGCGGCAGCAGCATCGCTTCGTTCAATGGGAGATAGGTCAGGGTCATCTGTTTCTCGTCGAGTCGATCGACGCGGTAGGCGCCGTCGACGGTGTCGCCGGCCTTCACGGGCAGGACGCGTTCGCCCTTCACGAAGAAGGCCGTCTGCACGCCTTCGTCGACCAGCGCGCCCATGTAGGCATAGGGGAAGGCCGGCGCCACCGGCTTCGGCGGCGGCTCGGGCGGCCGGCTCGCCGCGGCGGCCGGCCAGGCGGTCGCCTCGAAGGGGGAGCGCGGCGCGGCGTCTTTCGCGAGCCACGCGCGCCGGGCGGCCAGGCGCTCGAGGTCCAGCGTCGGCGCGGGCGCGGGGACGCGAGCCGCCACGCCGGCAGGACCCTGACGCACCGGCTCCACGACCTCCGTCCCGGCGTTGGCCAGCGCCACCAGGCGCTCGACCAGCAGGGCCCCGCCGACGAGCACGACGAGCACGGCTCCGCGCTTGCGCATCGGCGTCATCGCGGCGGCCTCATGGCGCGTCCCGGACGAACAGCACGAAGCGCAGCTGCGCGTCGAGCCGCGTCGCGCGCGGGTCGCTGCGGCGCAGGCCAAGCTCCTCGAGTGCGAGACCCGGCTGCTCGTGGAGGGCGTCGCGCGCGAAGCGCCGCAGTGCCCGGTACTCGGCCCGTAGCGGCAGCGTCATCGCATAACGCGACAAGGGCTCGCCAGCCTGCCGGGTGAGCTTGAACTCGGCCTCGTCGAGCTGCAGGCCGCGGCGCGTCGCGGCCGCCTGCAGCCGGGCCAGCACGGCCGTGATGTCCGTCGCCGCCGGAAAGCCCTGCTCGAAGGCCGCGAGCTCGCGGGCCGGCGTGGTCTCGCGGGGGTCGGACCACTGCGCCCCGCGCGACCGTTCCAGCGCCGCGCTCGCGGCTTCGAGCCGCTCGGTCGCGTCGATCGCCGGCACGGCCAGGCCCCACCACAAGGCCGCCGATGCCAACAGCAGCGCGAGCGCCAGCGCGGCCGGCAGGCCGCCGGCCCGCGTGGCCCGCTCGAGCTCCCAGCGCAGCCGCCTCAGCGCTTCCATGTCGCCGCCACCTGGAAGCTAACGATGTTCGCGCCGTCGCGGACCAGGCTCTTGTAGCCGAGCAGATGCACCTGCTGCAGCGCCGGCTGGGCCGCGAGACGCTCGACATAGGCCAGCACCTCGGCCAGCGTGCGCGCCTCGCCCACCAGCCGCACCGACCGGTCGCGTGCGTTCGGCTGCAGCGACAGCAGGCCCAGCCCGGCCGCATCCGCCGACTCGACCGCGTCGAGCAGGCCGAGCCAGGGCAGCGCCAGCTCGTCGATGATGAGCCTGGCGCGCTGCAGCGCGGCGAGCGTGCGCGGGTCCGGCGGCGCGACCGCGCGCTGCGCCGCGGCGCCCTGCCGACGCGCGGCCAGCAGCTCGTGGCGCTGCTCGGCCGCCGCGCGGCGCTCGTCGATCTCGCCGTAGCGCTGCGCCACCACGGCGGCCAGCAGGGCCGCGGCCAGCAGGGCCAACCAGCCGGCCCAGCGGCCGCGCGGCAGCGGCGCCCGGCGGAAGTCGATCGGCAGCGCGTCGGCGCTCATGCGGCCTCCATCGCGCCGACGTCCATGCGACCGGCGTCCGCCGACTGCGCCGGCGTCAGGTCGACGACCTCCCAGCCCTCGGCCACCACGGGCCCGCCGACGACGAACACCGGACAGCGCGGCGCCGTCATGCCCAGCGCGAACCACTCGCGATCGAGCAGCTCGGCCAGGCCGCTGCCGCCCCAGGGCAGCTGCCGGACCGCCAGCGCCTCGGTCGGCGAGCGCAGCAGCAGCGTGACGCGGCGCCCCCGCATCACGACGAACCAGTGCAGCGGGCGGGCGATCCGCCGGCGCACGCCGTCGAGCGCGTGCGTCAGCAGCGGCCGCACGCCGTCCAGCACCAACGAACGCGCGGTGGCCCGCGCCTCGAGCCCGGCCAGCAACGCGGTGTCGATCGCACAGGCCAGCGCGGCCGCGCCGTAGCGAGCCGGGCCGACGCTGACCGTCCAGCCGCGCGCGACCTCGCCATAGGCCTCGTGAAAGCAATGCTCGGCCAGCCGCCGCCGCTGCGATAGCGACGTCAGCGCGTCGGCCCAGGGCACGAGCCGATAGCGCACGCCCTCGCCCGCGAGGACGCAGAGCCAGCGCGTGCCGCGCCGCGGCTGCAGGCGGTCGAGCATCCGGTCGGCTTCGTCGAGCAGGGCCGACGCACCGCCGCCCGAGGCCGACTCGTCGCCCAGCGTCAGCACGAGGCGCTCAGGCCACCAGCGTGACACGGTTGACCTCCTCGAGCGTGGTGTGGCCGTCGAGGAACAGCTCGACCGCCGCCTCGCGCAGCAGCTTCGTGCCATTGCGGCGCGCGGCCTCCTTGATCTGCCGCACCGGCGCGCGGGCCACGATCAGCTCGCGCAACACATCGTCGAGCAGCAGCAGCTCGCCGACCGCACGGCGGCCCTTGTAGCCGCTGCCGCGGCACTTGCCGCAGCCGCGGCCGGCGCGCAGCGGGCGCCCGGCCGCCCGCTGCGGATCGATCAGCGCCTGCTCCAGCGCCGCCGCGTCGACCTCGACCGGCGCGCTGCAGTGCAGGCAATTCAGCCGTAGCAGCCGCTGCGCCAGCACGCCGGTGAGCGCCGACACGAAGCTGTAGGGATCGACATCCATGTGGGTGAAGCGGCCGATCACGTCGAACACGTTGTTCGCGTGCACCGTCGACAGCACCAGGTGGCCGGTCAGCGCGGCCTGGATCGCGATCTGCGCGGTCTCGGCGTCGCGGATCTCGCCGACCATGATGCGGTCGGGATCGTGGCGCAGGATCGAGCGCAGCCCGCGGGCGAAGGTGAGGCCCTTCTTCTCGTTGACCGGGATCTGCAGCACGCCGGCGAGCTGGTACTCGACCGGGTCCTCGATGGTGATGATCTTGTCGTGGCCGTGGTTGATCTCGGACAGCGCCGCGTACAGCGTGGTGGTCTTGCCGCTGCCGGTCGGCCCGGTGACGAGCAGCAGGCCGTAGGGGTCGCGCGCCATGCGCCGAAAGCCCGCCAGCGTGGGCGCATCGAAGCCCAGCACGTCGAGCCTCAGGCCGGCGGCCTGCTCGACCAGCGCGCGCTTGTCGAGCACGCGCACCACCGCGTCCTCGCCGTGGATGCTGGGCATGATCGAGACGCGGAAGTCGATCTCGCGGCCGAGCGCCTTGACGCGGAAGCGCCCGTCCTGCGGCACGCGCCGCTCGGCGATGTCGAGCTCGGCCATCACCTTGATGCGCGACAGCACCTGCTCGGCCAGCTCGCGGCCCTCGATCGCGCCGATCTGCGTCAGGCTGCCGTCGAGCCGGTACTTGATGTCCAGGCCGCGCGGGCTGCACTCGATGTGGATGTCGCTGACGCCCGACTTCAGCGCGTCGTACAACGTCGAGTGCACGAGCTTGACGACCACGCTGGTGTCCTCGCCGATCGAACGCATCGACAGGTCCTGCAGCTGGCCATCGAGGGCCGTCGCCGGCTCGGCCGCCGGCAGCGCGCTGTCGATGGCGCGCAGCGAGTCCTCGTGGCGCGACAGGTAGGCGGCGATGTCGGCCGCCGGCGCCAGCCGCAGCTCGTGGGGGGCCGGGACGCACTCGTGGCACCAGTCGAGCAGCGCGTCGTCGAAGGGGTCGGACACGGCGACGAGCACTTGCCCGTCCTCGCGCAGCGCCAGGCAGCCGCGCCGGATCGCGACCGGGTAGGCGATCAGGTCGAAGGCCGGCTCGAGCGCCGCCAGCGCCCGGCTGTCGATCACGCGGTAGTGCAGCGCCCGCGCCAGCACCGGCAGCAGGCGGTCCGCGCCGATCGCGAGCTCGTCCTCGAGCACCGCCGGCACGCCGCGCTGCTCGGCGCGCGCGCGCTGCCGTGCGGCGGCGACCAGCGCCGGCGTCAGCATCTGGCGCAGCACCTCGTCCTCGACCGTGCGCTCGTCGACCAGGTTCATTGCAGGCTGCCCGCGAGCTCGAAGATCGGCGCGTACATCAGCAGCACCACGCCGCCGATGACGATGCCGATCACGATCATCAGCAGCGGCTCGAACAGCCGCACGAACCAGTCGATCGCCTGGGCGATGTCCTCGTCGTGGAACACGGCGCTCTTCTCGAGCATCGCGCCGAGCTGGCCGCTGCGCTCGGCCACCCGGAGCAGCCGCAGCGACACCGCGGTGGTCAGGCCCTGCGCCTCGAAGGCCTGCGACACCGAGCGGCCGGCGCCGATATCGCGCCGCGCCGCGGCCAGCGCCGGCTGCAGGCCCGGCGGCAGCAGGCCGTTCACCATGTCGAGCGCGGCGAGGATAGGAATCCCGGCGCGCTGCAGCATGCCGAGCGCGCGGTAGAAGCGCGCCAGCTGGTAGATCCGCACCCACTCGCCGATGCGCGGGATGCGCTGCACCTGGCGGAACAGCGCCGCGCGCACCGCGGGCTGCGCCAGCGCCCAGGCGACGGCCGCGGCACCGAGCCCGCCGGCCGCGAGCAGCTCGACGCCATGCGCATGGGCGAAGCGGCCCCATTCGAGCAGCAGCCGGGACATCAGCGGCACGCGCTCGCCGAGATCCTGGAACACCAGGCTGAAGCGCGGCACGACGTAGAGCAGCAGGAAGGCGATCACCAGCAGCCCGACCGCGAGGATCATCGCCGGGTAGATCGACGCGCTGACGACGCGGCGGCGCATCAGCTCGGCCTGGGCGCGGTAGGCGATGAAGCGCTCGATCGCCTCGACCAGCGCGCCGGTCTTCTCGTTGGCGCGCACGCTGGCCACGTACAGCGGCGGGAACACGGCCGGCTGGGCCTCGAGCGCAGCCGAGAAGGACAGGCCCGAACCGAGCTGCTCGCGCACCCGCGCCAGCACCTGCCGCGCATCGTCGCGCGTCTCGCGCTCGGTCAGCGTCTCGATCGCCTCGACGATCGACAGGCCGGCCTGCAGCAGGATCAGCAGGCTCTGGTTGAACTGCAGCAGCGGAAAGCCGCCGGCCGCAGCCGCGAAGCCGCGGCGCGAGCGCAGCGGCCTGACGACCAGCACCGCGCAGCCCTCGGCCTCGGCACGGCGCTGCGCCTCGACCGCATCGCTCGCCTCGACCGTGAGCGAGACCGACTGCATGCGGCGAAGACCGACGACGGAGAACTGCATGGAAGCCACGCCCCTGCGCGCGGAGCCTCACCAGTTGGTGACGTCGGCATCGATGCCTTCGCCCCCGGGTCGGCCGTCGCGGCCGTGGGAACTCAGGTCGACGTCGCCATGCTCTCCCGGCGCCGCGTAGAGGTAGGCCCGGCCCCAGGGATCGAGCGGCACCGCCTTCTCCAGGTAGGGCCCGTCCCACTTGCCTGCGTCGGCCGGCTTCGCGCGCAGGGCCTCCAGGCCCTGCTCGGTGGACGGGAAGCGCCCGACGTCGAGACGGTATTGCTGCAGCGCCTTCTCGAAGCCGACGATCTGCGCCTTGGCCGTCTTGACCTCCGACTTGCCCACCTGCGCGAAATACTTCGGCCCGACGTAGGCCGCCAGCAGGCCGATGATCACCATCACCACCAGGAGCTCGAGCAGCGTGAAGCCGCAACGTCGGCGGGCGGTAGGCATGGGATGGAAACCGAGTGGGTGACGGAACCTCGCAGTCTGGTCAGAAAATGTGACGCGCGAGTGAAGTCAGCGGCCGTCGCTCGTCACGGCGGACGGCGATTCGACGCGGTCTGGCGATGCCGAGGCACCCAGCGCCGAGAAGTCCAGGCCGCCGGTCATCGACCGCAGGCGCGGCAGGGCCTGCGCGCGCGGCCGCGGCTGCGGCGCCGGCGCGAGCGGCCGGCCGATGTCTTCGAGGCGCTCGTCCAGGCGGTCGAAGATCTTCTGCGCGTCGAGCACACGCTCGGCATACGCCCGACCGGCCGCGCCGAGCAGCACGCGGCGGCTCGGATCGTCGGCCAGCTGGCCGATGGCCTGAGCGAAGCCCTGCGCCGACTCGGGTTCGGTGCAGACGCCGCAGTCGCGCACGATCGAGGCGATCTCGGTGCCGTCGATCGCCGCGGCCACGACCGGACGGCCGCTGGCCAGCATGCCGACCAGCTTGGACGGCATCACCAGGTCCGCCGCGCCGCGCAGCTGCGGCAGCAGGTGGATGTCGGCCATGTTGAGCAGCGCGTTCAGCTCCGACGCCGGCTGCAGGTCGAGAAAGCGCACGTTGCCGAGTCCGGCCGCCGCCGCCTCAAGCCCGGCCCGCAGCTCGCCGTTGCCGCAGATCACGATGACGATCCGGGGGTCGTGCTGCAGCCACCGCGCCGCCTCGACCAGCACGTCCAAGCCCTGCTTGCGGTTGATCGTGCCCGAGAACAGGCACACGAGCTGCGACGCGTCGATGTCGATCGAGCGCCGCAGCGCGAGCGAGCGGTCGCCCGGCGTGACGACGGACAGATCGACCCAGTTGGGCAGGATCTCGGTGTCCTCCAGCGGGATGCCCTTGCCGGCGAGCTGGCGCAGCATCCGCCGGGAGATCGTCGACACCGTGTCGAAGCGCCGCATCAGGCCGCGTTCCATGAACAGCGCGAGCCGGCGCAACCAGGGTCGTTGCAGCAGGCCGAGCTCGAAGGCGGCGTCCACCTCGAAGTCCTGGATGTGCAGCCAGGCGCGCGCGCCGCTCAGGCGCGCCAGCAGCCAGCCGGCCGGGGCGCAGAACAGCGCCGGCGCCACCACGAACACGACCTGCGGCTGCCACAGCACCAGCCGCAGCAGGACCGGCAGGCTGCTCAGCGCGAAGCTGGCCAGGTGCAGCAGCCGCGCCAGGCCACCGAGCCGCCGCGGGATCCAGATCGGGCAACGATGGACCGTCAGGCCGGGCTTCGGCGTCTCGGTGCGGTAGGCCGCGGCCGAGTGGCCGTCGGCGACGCGCCATGCGGGGTAGTAGGGCGGCGAGCAGACGACCGTGACCTCGTGGCCACGCGCCACCAGGCCATCGGCGAGCTCACCCGAATACTTCCCGATGCCGGTGAGCTCGGGGGCGAAATTCAGGCTCACCAGCACGATCTTCATGGCGCACGCGACTCCGTTTTCCGCAGATGCTCGCCGTGCGCGGTGACGTGGGCATGTCGCCGCCCATGGCCCGAACGCATCAGGTCGCGCGGAGGGTCGCGGCCGGCCGCGATCCGTCGAGCCGGCGGCGCCGCCCGCCGAGCAGCAGCCCCCACAGGCCCGCGCCCATCAGCCAGGCCGGCGCCGGCAGCGGCACCGCCGAGAGCGGAGCAACGGGTTCGGCGATAAAGCTGGCGCTGTCGCCCTGGGCAAAGGCCTGCACGTGGATGCCGACGCGCAACGCGGCCGCGCCGCTCGCGTCGGTCACGACGCCGTCGAGCCCGCGGGTCAGATCGAAGAAGGTCGCGCCGGGCAGCAGGTTGAACAGCACGCCCACCTGTTCCCCGGGGTTGGCCCCGTTCGGCGCCGTCGGCGCATTGGAATCGGCGGTGAATCCGGCCGTGGCCTCGAAGCGCGGCGACAGTACGTTGCCACCCGGCAGATTGCCCGGGCTGGCGCCCTGCGAGAAGTCCACGCCCGACCCGTAATTCCGTACCGCCGCGATGCCGAGCAGCGTCCCGTCATCGAAGTACAGGTCCGTGATCGACGACGCCCCCGGGCCTGCATTGCGGAACACGAACAGCGCCTGCTGCGGCGCGAGCAGCGCGCCGTCGAGGTCGGTGTCCCGGACATCCATCCGCAGCTGCGCCTCGCCGGTGGCGCAGGCCGCCGCAACGCCCGGGGAGATGCAGCCGAAGCCGTAGGTCACCAGGGCCGCTTGCGCGCGCCCGGCGAGTAGCAACACGAGACCAATGGCGACAACCGGAATTCGACGCATGGCGCACCCACTTCACTGCCGAAGCGGAGACAGCCCGCACGTCTCGCCATCGCGCCGGCCGACTGTGCCGAAGCGCCATGACAGCCGGCCGCGTCGAAGCGCACGACCCCTGCCCCTTTCGGACTAGCCCGAACGCCCGACGCCTGGCCCGGTGCGCCAGACCTTGTCGGGTACCGCTCAGCGCTTGGCCGGGCGACCCACCTTGATCGGCTCCAGCGCGCCCAGGGCCTTGATCAAAGCCGGCAGCTTGAGCGCCGCCAGCGCCTGCAGCCCGGCGCGCAGCAACTCGCTCTTCTTGGCCGGTCGACCGCCTTCGACCGCGCGGCCCTTCAAGGTCGCGATGAGCTCGAAGTCGCCCTTGGGCATCGTGAAGCTGTCCCGGACCAGCTTCTGCCGGGGCTTGACGCTGCGCGCCGCATCGGCGGCCTTGGCGTCAACACCTGCCGCGGCCGGCGCCTGCTTCTTGGCCGCCGGCCTGGCCTTGACGGCGACCGCCGGTGCCGCGCGCCGCGGCACCGGCTTCGCGGGGGGCTTGGCTCGACCGGCGGCGACCTTCACGGCGGCTTGCTTCATACGGACTCCTGAGTTGAAAACGGTATAAACGATTTATACCATTCATGGCCATGCATCGAGAAGCCTCGTCGCGCGCCGGGCCGCTGGCGGGTGCGCGCGGAACGTCACGGCGGCGTCATGCACCGCCGATAACGTGGGTCGACCAGATCATCTCGAGACAACTCCATCGTGAAAAACACCCGACTGACCCGCCTCGCCATGGCCGCGGCCCTCACCCTGAGCTGTGCCGCCTCGCAGGCCGCACCGGCCTTCGTCAATGGCCTGACGATCGACGCCGATGCGCTCGACGCCTCGGGCGGCACGCTCGTCAACGACGGTCGTTTGGGTTTCTTCTCCGACATCTACTACGACGCCGCGCGCGGCGAGTGGTGGGCGCTGTCCGACCGCGGCCCCGGCGGCGGCACGCTGCACTACGAGACGCGCATCCACCAGTTCAAGATCGACATCGACCCCGCCAGCGGCGCGATCTCCAACTTCCAGATCCTCAAGACGCTGATCTTCCGACGCGGCGGCAGCTCGCTCGACGGCTTCGCGCCCGACGTGGCCGGCCCGCTCGGTCTGGCCTTCGATCCTGAAGGGATCGTGGTGAACCCGCGCACCGGCAACCTGCTCGTGTCCGATGAATATGGCCCGTCGCTGCTCGAGATCAACCTCGACGGGCAGGTGGTGCGCCGCTACGACGCCCCCGCCAACCTCGTGCCGCGCAATGCGGACACGGGCGTGGCCAACTACGCCGACGACACCGGCAACACCGCCGGCAAGCGCACCAATCGGGGCTTCGAGGGCCTGGCCATCAGCCCGGACGGGCGCACCGCCTACGCCATGCTGCAAAGCGCGATGCTCGACGAGGGCGGCGGCAACGGCACGCTCAACCGCATCGTCGCCTTCGACACCCGCACCGCGCGGCCGCGGGCGCAGTACGCCTACCGCATGGACGGCAGCTCGCAAGGTCGTGGCATCTCGTCCCTGGTGGCGATCAACGACCGCGAGTTCCTGGTGCTCGAGCGCAACAACCGCGGACTGGGCGTCGACGGCAGCCTGGCGAGCCCGAACAAGAAGGTCTTCAAGATCGACATCACCGGTGCGACCGACGTCAGCGGGATCAACCTCGCCACGGCCACCGCGGGCTCGTTCACGGCGGTGACCAAGACCGCGGCAGCTTGGCTCGACCTCGCCGCCGCGGACACGCTGGCCCACCCTTCCCTGTCCGTCTTGGGCGGCGTGTCGCCCGAGAAGTGGGAAGGCCTCACCGTCGGGCCCAGGCTGATTGACGGCAGCTACCTGGTCCTGGCCGGCACCGACAACGACTATTCGGTGACCCAGAACGGCAGCCCGGTCCAGCTCGACGTGTACTACAAGGCCAATGGCGCCGCGCCGAGCCGCATCCAGTGCAGCATCGGCACGTTCAGCAACTGCAGCACCATCAATGCCGACGGCACCGTCGGTGGCGCCGTGGCCGCGGACTTCGACTTCACCGGCTACCGCAAGATTCCTGGTGTGCTGCATGCCTACAAGGCGTCGGCGCAGGACCTGCCCAAGCTCGTGCGCCCGCTGATCATCACCGACTAAGGCCGACGCGCGGCCCTCACGCGGGCAACGCTTGCCATCGGACCCCGACGCGGCACGCTGCTCGCGCACGTTGCCGCTGGCAACGATGGGGACCGCATGGTGTCCAGTTGGCCGTGGCCGACACGCGCGCGTCGCGAGGTCGCCCGCCGGTCAGCAACAAAAAAGCCCGTAAGTTCAACGACTTACGGGCTCTCTGTTTGGTGGGCGGTGCAGGGTTCGAACCTGCGACCCCTGCCGTGTGAAGGCAGTGCTCTACCGCTGAGCTAACCGCCCGGATTCTGGGGATCGCTCCCGGGCTCGCGCCACCGACGCGAAGCGCGCATTATGCCACCGCGCGCCACAGCGTCCGGCCGCCCGAGGACTTGTCGAGCTCGGCCAGCAGGCCCTCGTGGGCCGTGCGCTCGGCGGCGTCGGGCTCGATGACCGGCAGCGCGAAGCCGGACAGGTCGATGCTCGCCGCCTGCACCGCGCCGGCGTCCGACTCGGCCGCCTCGATCACCAGCGACTCCTGGCCACGCGTCATGCGGATGTAGACCTCGGCCAGCAGCCCGGCGTCGAGCAGCGCGCCGTGCAGCGTGCGGTTGCTGTTGTCGACCTCGAGCCGCTTGCACAGCGCGTCGAGCGAGTTGGACTTGCCGGGGAAGATCTCGCGCGCCATCGTCAGGCTGTCGGTGACCGCACCCACGTGCTCATGGAAGCGCGGGCGGTCGAGACGCGCCAGCTCGGCGTTGAGGAAGCCGACGTCGAAGGCCGCGTTGTGGATCACGATCTCGGCGCCGGCCAGGTAGGCCATCAGCTCGTCGGCGATCTCGACGAACTTCGGCTTGTCGGCCAGGAAGGCATCCGTCAGGCCGTGGATCTTGACCGCGTCCTCGTGGCTGCGGCGCTCGGGGTTCAGGTAGTAGTGCCGGTGCTCGCCGGTGAGCCGGCGGTTGAGCATCTCGACGCAGCCGATCTCGATGACGCGGTCGCCGTTCTCGGGGCTCAGGCCCGTGGTCTCGGTATCGAGGAAGACGATGCGGCTCATCGTGCGGCGCCCTTCAATGCTGCTCCTTGGCGTGGTTGATCGAGTACTTCGGGATCTCCACCACCAGGTCGGTCTGCGCCAGGATGGCCTGGCAGCTCAGCCGCGAGTTCGGCTCCAGGCCCCAGGCGCGGTCGAGCAGGTCTTCCTCGTTCTCGTCCATCTCGTTGAGCGAGGCGAAGCCCTCGCGGACGATCACGTGGCAGGTGGTGCAGGCGCAGCTCAGCTCGCAGGCATGCTCGATCGGGATGTCGTGCTCGAGCAGGGCCTCGCAGATCGAGGTGCCGGCCGGCGCCTCGACGCGCGCGCCCTCGGGGCAGTACTCGGGGTGGGGCAGGATCTTGATGACGGGCATGTCGGCCTTCTGGTGCTCAGAACCTGTGAATGGACCGGCCGTGACCGAAAGGCGCGTCAGAGCGCGTCCGGTCTAGGCGCAAAGCGCAGCCATATCCCGAGATATGGCGAGCATTTGCAACGACGAGCGGGCGCGTTCTGGCGTGCATGGCGGGCATGGACGGTTCGTTCACAGGTTCTTAGACGTCCTCGACGCGCCGGCCGGCCAGCGCCTCGCGGATGCCGCGGTTCATGCGTTCGGCCGCGAAGGCCTCGGTGCCGTCGGCCAGCGCCTTGACGGCGGCGTCGACCGCGGCGGCGTCCTCGCTGCGGGCCTGCTCGACGGTCGCGCCGACGAGGGCCTCGATCTCGGAGCGCTCGGCGGCGCTCAGCAGGTCGCCGTCGGCGGCCAGCGCCGAGCGGGTGGCGAGCACCATGCGCTCGGCCTCGACGCGCGCCTCGCGCAGCGCGCGCTCGCGCATGTCGCCCTCGGCAGTGGTGAAGCCTTCCTGCAGCATGCGGGCGATCTGATCGTCGGCCAGGCCGTAGCTCGGCTTGACGGTGACGGCGGCCTCGACGCCCGAGCCCTGTTCGCGCGCGCTCACGCTGAGCAGCCCGTCGGCATCGACCTGGAAGGTCACGCGGATGCGCGCGGCGCCGGCGACCAGCGGCGGGATGCCGCGCAGCTCGAAGCGGGCCAGCGAGCGGCAGTGCTCGACCTGGTCGCGCTCCCCCTGGACGACATGAACGGCCATCGCGGTCTGGCCGTCCTTGAAGGTGGTGAAGTCCTGCGCCTTGGCGATCGGGATGGTGCTGTTGCGCGGGATGATGCGCTCGACCAGGCCGCCCATCGTCTCCAGGCCGAGCGACAGCGGCGTCACGTCGAGCAGCAGCAGCTCGCCGCCCGGCGAGTTGCCGGCCAGCTGGTTGGCCTGGATCGCGGCGCCGAGGGCGACCACCTCGTCGGGGTTCAGGTTCGTGAGCGGCTCGCGGCCGAAGTGGGCCGCGACCGCCGCACGCACCTGCGGCATGCGGGTCGAGCCGCCGACCATGACCACGCCCCGCACCTCGTCCTTGGCAACCTTGGCGTCGCGCAGCACCTTGCGCACGACGGCGAGCGTCCGTTCGGTGAGCGGCTTGGTGATCGCGTCGAAGCGCTCGCGCGTGACAGCGACATCGAGCGTGCCGGAGCTCAGCGACGCCCTCAGGCGCACCTCGGCAGCGCTCGACAGTGCCTCCTTGGCGGTGCGCGCCGCGACCAGCACCGCGCGCTTGTCCTGCGCCGTCTCGGTGCCCAGCTTCGCTTCGGCCAGCGCCCAGTCGGCCAGCGCATGGTCGTAGTCGTCGCCGCCGAGGGCCGAGTCGCCGCCGGTCGCGACGACCTCGAACACGCCATGCGTCAGCCGCAGCAGCGACAGGTCGAAGGTGCCACCGCCGAGGTCGTAGACCGCGTACAGGCCCTCGCTGCCGTTCTCCAGCCCGTAGGCGATCGCGGCGGCGGTCGGTTCGTTGATCAGGCGCAGCACGTTCAGGCCGGCGAGCTGCGCGGCGTCCTTGGTGGCCTGGCGCTGCGCGTCGTCGAAGTAGGCCGGCACGGTGATCACGGCACCGAACAGCGCGTCATGGTCGAAGCTGTCCTCGGCGCGGAAGCGCAGCGTCGCGAGGATCTCGGCCGACACCTCGACCGGCGTCTTCACGCCCTCGCGCGTGGCCAGGCTCACCATGCCGGGCTGGTCGACGAAACGGTAGGGCAGCTTGTCGCGCCCCGCCACGTCGGCCAGCGCGCGGCCCATGAAGCGCTTGACCGAGACCACGGTGTTCTCGGGGTCGTCGGCCTGCGAGGCGAGCGCGTCGAAGCCGATCGCGCGGCGGCCGCCGTCGAGGTAGCGCACCGCCGACGGCAGGATCACGCGGCCCTGCGCATCGGGCAGGCACTCGGCCGCGCCGGAGCGCACCGCGGCCACCAGCGAATGCGTGGTGCCGAGGTCGATGCCGACCGCGATGCGCCGCTGGTGCGGGTCGGGCGACTGGCCCGGTTCGGAGATCTGCAGGAGTGCCATGGCGTCGCTATTGTCCCAAGGCTTCCAGGCGCCGATCGAGGTCCTGCGCAAAGCGCTCGACGAACATGAGGGCTCTCACCTGCTGCGCGCCGGCGGGCCAGTCCTGCCGCGCGTCGAGCGTGCGCTCCAGCTCGTCCAGCGCGGCGCGGCGGTAGGCCAGCACCTCGTCGTTCAGCGCCTCGACGGCGGCGGTGCCGGCCGCGTCGTCGAGCGCCTCGCGCCAGTGCATCTGGTGCATCAGGAAGGCGGCCGGCATCGCGGTGTTGTTCTCGGCGTCGATCTTCGCGCCGTGCAGCTCGCACAGGTAGGCCGCGCGCTTCAACGGATCCTTCAGCCGCGCATAGGCCTCGTTGACGCGCACCGCCCACTGCATCGCGACGCGTTGCGCGGCGTCGCCGGCGGCGGCATGGCGGTCCGGGTGCACCTCGCCCTGCAGCGCCTTCCAGCGCGCGTCGATCTGGGCGCGCTCCAGTGCCTGCCGGCGCGGCAGGTCGAACAGTTGGAAGTCGTCGCTGTCGAGCTTCATCATGAAAAAAGCGCGGCCGCGCCGCGCCTTCGGATCGATTCCCGTGGTCAGACCCGGAACGACTCGCCGCAACCGCAGCGGTCGCGTTCGTTCGGGTTGTTGAAGCGGAAGCCCTCGTTCAGGCCCTCGCGCACGAAGTCGAGCTGGGTGCCCTCGATGTAGGGCAGGCTCTTCGGGTCCACCAGCACCTTGACGCCGCGGTCCTCGAAGATCACGTCCTCGGCCGCCACCTCGTCGGCGTACTCGAGCTTGTAGGCCAGACCCGAGCAGCCGGTGGTCTTGACGCCGAGGCGCACGCCGACGCCCTTGCCGCGCTTGCCCAGGTAACGTGTCACGTGGCGGGCGGCCGCCTCGGTCAGGGTCACTGCCATCTGTGCTGTCTCACTGAATCGATGGGCTGCCGTGCTTGGCCTTGTAGTCGTCGACCGCGGCCTTGATCGCGTCCTCGGCCAGGATCGAGCAGTGGATCTTCACCGGCGGCAGCGCCAGTTCCTCGGCGATGTGGGTGTTCTTGATCGTCAGCGCCTCGTCGAGCGACTTGCCCTTGACCCACTCGGTGACCAGCGAGCTCGACGCGATCGCCGAGCCGCAGCCGTAGGTCTTGAACTTGGCGTCCTCGATCAGCCCGGTGGCCGGGTTGACCTTGATCTGCAGCTTCATCACGTCGCCGCAGGCCGGCGCGCCGACCATGCCGGTGCCGATGGTCTCGTCGCCCTTCTCGAAGGAGCCGACGTTGCGGGGGTTTTCGTAGTGGTCAACGACTTTTTCGCTGTAGGCCATGATGGGTACTCCTCGTGTGCAGTCTCAGTGTGCGCCGGATCAGTGGGCGGCCCATTGGATGGTGCTGATGTCCACACCGTCCAAGTACATCTCCCACAGCGGCGACAGCTCGCGCAGCTTGGCCACGTTGTGGCGGATGGTGCTGATCGCGTAGTCGATCTCTTCCTCGGTCGTGAAGCGGCCGATGGTCATGCGCAGGCTCGAATGCGCCAGCTCGTCGCTGCGGCCCAGCGCGCGCAGCACGTAGCTTGGCTCGAGGCTGGCCGAGGTGCAGGCCGAGCCCGAGGACACCGCGAGGCCCTTGATGCCCATGATCAGCGACTCGCCCTCGACGAAGTTGAAGCTCATGTTCACGTTGTGCGGCACGCGCTTCTCGGCATGGCCGTTCAGGAAGGTCTGCTCGACGTCGCTCAGCCCGCGGATCAGCCGCTGCTGCAGCGCGCGGATGCGTTCCTGCTCGGTGCCCATCTCCTCGCGCGCGATGCGGAAGGCCTCGCCCATGCCGACGCACTGGTGCGTCGGCAGCGTGCCCGAGCGCATGCCGCGCTCGTGGCCGCCGCCGTGCATCTGCGCCTCCAGCCGCACGCGCGGCTTGCGCCGCACGTAGAGCGCGCCGATGCCCTTGGGGCCGTAGGTCTTGTGCGAGGCCAGGCTCATCAGGTCGACCGGCAGCGTCGCCAGATCGATCGCCACCTTGCCGGTGGCCTGGGCCGCGTCGACGTGGAACACGATGCCGCGCTCGCGGCAGATCGCGCCGATCGCCGGGATGTCCTGGATCACGCCGATCTCGTTGTTGACGAACATCACCGAGACCAGGATGGTGTCCGGCCGCAGCGCCGCCTTGAAGGCCTCGAGGTCGACCAGCCCGTCTTCCTGCACCTCGAGGTAGGTCGCCTCGAAGCCCTGGCGCTCCAGCTCGCGCACCGTGTCGAGCACGGCCTTGTGCTCGGTCTTGACGGTGATGATGTGCTTGCCGCGCGACTTGTAGAAGTTCGCCGCGCCCTTCAGCGCGAGGTTGTTGGACTCGGTCGCACCCGAAGTCCAGACGATCTCGCGCGGGTCGGCACCGACCAGCAGCGCGACCTGCTCGCGCGCCTTCTCGACCGCCTCCTCGGCCTCCCAGCCCCAGGCGTGGCTGCGCGACGCGGGGTTGCCGAAATGCTCGCGCAGCCAGGGCACCATCGCGTCGACGACGCGCGGGTCCACCGGCGTCGTCGCGCCGTAGTCCATGTAGATCGGGAAATGCGGGGTCATGTCCATGGCAGGCAGCAAAAGTCAGTCAGTCAATCGGTCGGTCCGCCGGCGGCGGCTCAGGTCTTGGCGAAGGAATTGCCCAGGGCGAACACCGAATTGGGCGCGTTGACGCGGATCGGCTTGACCACGGGCTGGCTGGAAATGGCGCGCTTGATCGCGGGCTTGTCCTCGATCTGGATGCCCTTGGCCAGCTGGTCGTCGACCAGCTTCTGCAGCGTGACCGAATCCAGGAACTCGACCATGCGCTGGTTCAGCGAAGCCCACAGCTCGTGCGTCATGCAGCGGCCGCCGTCGCCCGTGCAGTTTTCCTTGCCGCCACACTGGGTGGCGTCGATCGGTTCATCGACCGACACGATGATGTCGGCCACGGTGATGTCGCCGGCCTTGCGGCCCAGGGTATAGCCACCGCCCGGCCCGCGGGTCGATTCGACCAGCTCGTGCCGGCGCAGCTTGCCGAACAGCTGCTCGAGGTAAGACAGCGAAATCTGCTGGCGCTGGCTGATGGCCGCCAAGGTGACGGGGCCATTGTTCTGGCGCAGCGCCAGATCGATCATCGCAGTGACCGCGAACCGGCCTTTGGTTGTGAGTCGCATCGCAAGCTCCTTTGCCTGGCTGAACTACCGCCGGCCGCACTTGCAGCCGGGCTGGGTCTCCGCCCCATGATCCGGCGATCCGCCGGCCCCTCGCGGCTGCCCTGGGCAGTCCCGCCTGTGTTCTCTTTTGGTTTGTTGACTGTTTCCGTCAAGTATAACGGATAACCCAACGGAACGCTCGGGTACCTCGGCTGGCCAGTCACCAGAAGGTTCCCAAAACGACCACCAAGCCGCGCCGGGCCTGATGCTCAGCCTTTGGCGACCTGGATCGCGATGAGGTTGTCGTGGCCGGGCCCGCCGAAAGCCTGCTCGCGCAGCAGCGCCAGCTGGTCGCGCACCCGGGCCGCTTTCTCGAACTCGAGGTTGCGGGCGTGCTCCAGCATCTGCTTTTCCAGCCGCTTGATTTCCTTGGCGACGTCTTTCTCGGACATGTCCTGGGCCATCGCGCGCTGCAGTTCCTGCTTTTCCTGCTCCTTGCTGGCCTTTTCGCTGTAGACGCCGTCGATCAGGTCGCGCACCTGCTTGACGATGCTGCGCGGCGTGATGCCGTGCGCCAGGTTGTGGGCGATCTGCCGGGCCCGGCGCCGCTCGGTTTCGCCGATGGCCTTCTTCATGGACTCGGTCATCCTGTCGGCGTACAGGATGGCCTTGCCGTTGAGGTTGCGCGCCGCCCGGCCGATGGTCTGGATGAGCGAACGCTCGGCCCGCAGGAAGCCCTCTTTGTCGGCATCGAGAATGGCCACCAGGGACACTTCGGGGATGTCCAGGCCCTCGCGCAGCAGGTTGATGCCCACCAGCACGTCGAAGGTGCCCAGCCGCAGGTCGCGCAGGATCTCCACCCGCTCGACCGTGTCGATGTCGCTGTGCAGATAGCGCACCTTGACGCCGTTGTCGCCCAGGTAGTCGGTCAGCTGCTCGGCCATGCGCTTGGTCAGGGTGGTGATCAGCACCCGCTCGTTCTTGTCGACCCGGATGCGGATCTCCTGCAGCACGTCGTCGACCTGGTGGGTGGCTGGGCGCACCTCGACCTCGGGATCGATCAGGCCGGTCGGGCGCACCAGCTGCTCGACCACCTGGCCGGCGTGTTCGTTCTCGTAGGCGGCCGGCGTCGCCGAGACGAACACCACCTGGCGCATGCGGGTCTCGAACTCCTCGAACTTGAGCGGCCGGTTGTCCAGCGCCGAAGGCAGCCGGAAGCCGTACTCGACCAGGGTGGTCTTGCGCGAGCGGTCACCGCTGTACATGGCGCCGAGCTGGCCGATCATCTGGTGGCTTTCGTCCAGGAAGATCAGCGAATCCTTGGGCAGATAGTCCGTCAGCGTCGAAGGCGGAGCGCCGGGCGGCGCGCCCGACAGGTGGCGGGTGTAGTTCTCGATGCCCTTGCAGTGGCCCACCTCGCTGAGCATTTCAAGGTCGAACCGGGTGCGCTGCTCCAGCCGCTGGGCTTCGACCAGCTTGCCTTGGCCAACCAGCTCCTTGAGCCGCTCGGCCAGCTCCAGCTTGATCGATTCGACCGCCGAGATGACCTTCTCGCGCGGCGTCACGTAGTGGCTCGACGGATAGACCGTGAAGCGCGGCACCTTCTGCCGGATGCGGCCCGTGAGCGGGTCGAACAGCTGCAGCGACTCGATCTCGTCGTCGAACAGCTCGATGCGGATCGCCATTTCCGAGTGTTCGGCCGGGAAGACGTCGATGGTGTCGCCGCGCACGCGGAACTTGCCGCGCGAGAAATCCTGCTCGTTGCGCGTGTACTGCATGCGGATGAGCTGGCCGATGATGTCGCGCTGGCCGATCTTGTCGCCCACCCGGGTGATGAAGCGCATCTGGGTGTAGTCTTCCGGCGCGCCGATGCCGTAGATGGCGCTCACCGTGGCCACGATCACCGTGTCGCGCCGCTCCAGCACGCTCTTGGTGGCCGACAGCCGCATCTGCTCGATGTGTTCGTTGATCGAGCTGTCTTTCTCGATGAACAGGTCGCGCTGCGGCACATACGCTTCGGGCTGGTAGTAGTCGTAGTAGCTGACGAAGTACTCGACCGCGTTCTTCGGGAAGAACTCGCGGAACTCGCTGTAGAGCTGGGCCGCCAGGGTCTTGTTGGGCG
The DNA here is from genome assembly GCA_035476815.1 of Methylibium sp. Taxonomy (GTDB): domain Bacteria; phylum Pseudomonadota; class Gammaproteobacteria; order Burkholderiales; family Burkholderiaceae_C; genus Methylibium. The sequence continues at coordinate 4,689 of DATILD010000057.1, read as the reverse complement.
CGAACACGATGGCCGGCCGGCCCAGGCGGGCGATCACGTTGGCCATGGTGAAGGTCTTGCCCGAGCCGGTGACGCCCAGCAAGGTCTGGAACACTTCGCCGTCCTGCACGCCCTCCACCAGCTTGTCGATGGCCGCGGGCTGGTCGCCGGCCGGCGGATACGGCAGGAACAACTCGAACGGCGAATCGGCAAAACTGATGAACTCGCCGTTTTGCTTTTCCGGTATGACTTCAGAGATTTCTGGCATGGATGGGTACGAGGCTTTCCCCTGGGTGACCGCTAAAATTGGGGCAGCCGGACAGAGTACAACAAGCCCGGCCGACTTGCTTCACCGCGCTACTGACAACTTTCGAGGAAATCCATGTCCCTGTTCACTGCCGTCGAAATGGCCCCCCGCGACCCGATTCTGGGTCTCAACGAGCAGTTCAACGCCGATACCAATCCCAACAAGGTCAACCTGGGCGTGGGCGTGTACTACGACGACAGCGGCAAGCTGCCCCTGCTCGAATGCGTGCAAAGAGCTGAAAAGCAGATGATGGAAGCGCCCAAGGCGCGCGGCTACCTACCCATCGACGGCATCGCGGCCTATGACGCCGCCGTCAAGAATCTGGTGTTCGGCGCCGGCAGTGAGCCAGTCACCTCGGGCCGCGTGGCCACCGTGCAGGCCCTGGGCGGCACCGGTGGCCTGAAGATCGGCGCCGACTTCCTGCGCAAGGTCAACCCTGGCGCCAAGGTGCTGATCAGCGACCCGAGCTGGGAGAACCACCGCGCCCTGTTCACCCAGGCCGGCTTCACCGTCGAAGCCTACCCGTACTATGTGGCCGCGCGCCGCGGCATCGACTTCGACGGCATGCTGACCGCTCTGGACACGGCCGCCGAAGGCACGGTCGTCGTGCTGCACGCCTGCTGCCACAACCCCACCGGCTACGACATCACGCCGCAGCAGTGGGACCAGGTGATTGCCACGGTCAAGGCTCGCAAGCTGGTGCCCTTCCTCGACATGGCCTACCAGGGCTTTGGCCAGGGCATCACCGAAGACGGCGCCGTCATCGGCAAGTTCGTCGCCTCGGGCCAGAACTTCTTCGTCTCGACCTCGTTCTCCAAGAGCTTCAGCCTGTACGGCGAGCGCGTCGGCGCCCTCTCCGTGCTGTGCCAGGACAAGGACGAAGCCGCGCGGGTGCTCAGCCAGCTCAAGATCATGATCCGCACCAACTACAGCAACCCGCCGATCCACGGCGGCATGGTGTGCGCCATGGTGCTCGATACGCCCGAGCTGCGCAGCCTGTGGGAACAAGAGCTGGCCGGCATGCGTGTGCGCATCAAGCAGATGCGCGTGGCCCTGGTCGAGAAGCTCAAAGCCGCCGGCGTGCAACAAGACATGTCCTTCATCACCCAGCAGATCGGCATGTTCAGCTATTCGGGCCTGAGCAAGGACCAGATGGTGCGCCTGCGCAACGAATTCGGCGTCTACGGCGCCGACACCGGCCGCATGTGCGTGGCCGCGCTCAACAGCAAGAACATCGACTACGTCTGCGCGGCGATCGCGAAGGTGCTGTAAGGGCGGGAAGGCCGGCCTGGCGGCCCCCCTCGGCTGTCATGCCGGACTCGATCCGGCATCCAGGCTGTTCAGCGCAGCGTCGAACAGCCAACAGCCTGGATTGCGGGTCAAGCCCGCAATGACAGGCCCGGGTCACCCCCAAACCACAGACCGCATCGCGATCGAGGCCGACTGGTAGTCGGCGTTGAAGAAGCGCACCGGCTCCTTGGGGTCGACCGCGCCTGCCGCGTGCAGCAGCGGCAGGAAATGGTCATGGGTGGGGTGGGCCATCTGCGCCAGCGCCCCCAGCTTCTGGAAATCGACCAGTGCTTCCAGCTCGCCGCGCTGCAGCTGGCCAGCCACATGCCGGTCGAATTCGTAGGCCCAGTCGAAGGCCTGGTCGGGCGCCGTGCCACGCTGGCTGCTTCGCAGGTTGTGCACGATGTTGCCGCTGCCCACGATCAGAACACCCCTGTCGCGCAGCGCCTTGAGCTGGCGCCCGAGCGCGAAATGCTCGGCCGGCGGCCGGCTGTAGTCCATGCTCAGTTGCAGCACCGGGATGTCCGCGGCGGGGAACATGGGCTTGAGCACCGACCAGGTTCCGTGGTCGTAGCCCCATTCGTGGCGGTCCAGCCCCAACGGCGGCTTGACCTCTTGCGCAATCCGGGCCGCCACCCCCGGAGCGCCCGGCGCCGGGTACTGCTGGTCGAACAGCTCCTGGGGAAAGCCGCCGAAATCGTGGATGGTCTTGGGCTTTTCCATGCCGGTCAGCCACCAGCCCCGCGTCAGCCAGTGGGCCGAAACGCACAGGATCAGCTGCGGCCGCGGCAGCCTGGCGCCGAATTCCTGGCCCAGGGCCTGCCAGCTGCGCCGATAGGCGTTGTCGCCGATGGCGTTCATGGGGCTGCCGTGCCCCAGAAACAGCACCGGCATGCGCGGCGATTTCTTCAGCGATTCCAGGGCCGGCGCGGCCTCGCTACCCCTCATCCAGCTTCCTCCTGCCAGGGCCAGCCCACCCGCGGCGGCCAGCATCCAACTGCGTCGTTGCATAATTTGGTTAGTTTTTATAACAATTCTGTGAGGAATGTGGGTGCCCGGAAGTTCCCTGTTGCGAATGTGGGTCTTCCGTATGCTCATTTCTTGTTACAGCTGCTATATTGCACTGCACAACGATGGGACCTGAGCATGCTTTACCAGATCTATGAGGCACAGCGTTCGCTGATGGAGCCTTTCGCGGACTTCGCCCAGGCGGCCGCCAAGCTGTACAGCAATCCGCTGTCGCCATTCGGGCAGAACCCGCTCGCGCAGCGCGTGTCGGCCAGCTACGAACTGATGTACCGGCTCTGGAAAGACTACGAAAAGCCCGAGTTCGGCATCAAGTCGGTGGACGTCGATGGCACCGAGGTGGTGATCCACGAGTCGATCGAGATCGACAAGCCGTTCTGCGAACTGCGCCGCTTCAAGCGATTCACCGACGATTCGGACACGCTGACCCGCCTGAAGGCCCAGCCGACCGTGCTGATCGTCGCGCCGCTGTCGGGCCACTATGCCACGCTGCTGCGCGACACCGTGCGCGCCATGCTCGGGGACCACAAGGTCTACATCACCGACTGGAAGAACGCCCGCACCGTGCCACTGGAACAAGGCGAGTTCCACCTGGACGACTACGTCAACTACGTGCAGGAATTCATCCGCCACCTGCAGGCCACCTATGGCAACTGCCACGTGATCAGCGTCTGCCAGCCCACCGTTCCGGTGCTGGCGGCCGTTTCCCTGATGGCCTCGCGCGGTGAAGTAACTCCGCTGACCATGACCATGATGGGCGGCCCCATCGACGCGCGCAAGTCGCCCACGGCGGTCAACAACCTGGCGATGAACAAGAGCTTCGAATGGTTCGAGGGCAACGTGATCTACCGCGTTCCGACCAGCTTCCCAGGTGCCGGCCGCCGCGTCTACCCCGGCTTCATGCAGCACACGGGCTTCGTGGCCATGAACCCCGACCGCCACCTGTCCAGCCACTACGACTACTTCAAGCACCTGATCGCCGGCGACGACGCCAGCGCCGAGGCACATCGCCAGTTCTACGACGAGTACAACGCGGTGCTGGACATGGACGCCGACTACTACCTGGACACCATTCGCGTGGTGTTCCAGGAGTTCGCCCTCGTCAACGGCACCTGGGACGTGATCAGCGAAGAAGGCGATTTGGAGCGCGTGCGGCCCGAAGACATCAAGACCACCGCCCACTTCACCGTCGAAGGCGAGCTCGACGACATCTCCGGCTCCGGCCAGACCGAGGCGGCGCACGACCTTTGCTACAACGTGCCCAAGGCACGGCAGAAGCACCTGGAAGTCAAGGGCGCGGGTCACTACGGCATCTTCAGCGGCCGCCGCTGGCGCGACGTGGTCTACCCCCAGGTCAAGGATTTCATCTACCGCTTCAACGACGGCCCGCGGGTCGGCACCGGCAAGAGCGGCGCCAAGGCGACGCCGGCGAAGAAATCCACCGTCTCGGTGGGGTGAACACCCTGGCTGGGCGCCTGCTGGACGCCCTGCCGCAGACGCAGTGCACGCGCTGCGGCTACCCCGATTGCGCCGGTTATGCGCAGGCGATGGCGGCAGGCGAAGCCGCCATCAACCAATGCCCCCCTGGTGGCGCCGAAGGCGTGGTACGGCTGGCGGCCTTGACCGGCCGCCAGCCGCTGCCGCTGAATCCGGCCAACGGCACCGAGGCGCCGCGCACCGTGGCGGTGATCGACGAAGCCTGGTGCATCGGCTGCACCCTGTGCATCAAGGCCTGCCCGACCGATGCCATCCTGGGCACCCACAAGCGCATGCACACCGTGGTCGAGCCCTATTGCACCGGCTGCGAGCTGTGCGTCCCGGTGTGCCCAGTGGACTGCATCTCACTGGAAAACGTCAGCGGCGAGCACACCGGATGGCAGGCCTGGTCGCAAACGCAGGCCGATGAGGCCCGCGAGCGCTACGCCCAGCGCCAGCAGCGGCTGGCTCGCGAAGAGACCGAACACCGGCAGCGGCTGGAAGAAAAGGCCCACGCCAAGCTGGCCGACCTGCCGGGCCATACGCTGGGCGCCCAAGGCGATGAGCTCGCGCGCAAGAAGGCCGTGATCGAAGCGGCGTTAGCCCGAGCC
>DATILD010000056.1:0-10848 GCA_035476815.1 Methylibium sp. | reverse complement strand
GGCGCCGGCAAGTTGCCCAAGGTCGCCCTGGTGGCTTGCATGCGCAAGCTCCTGACCACGCTCAACGCCATGGTCAAGTCCAACAAACCTTGGGACAAATCGCTTCACGGCGCTTGACTTGAAAGACGGTTACTCAGAACTGGAAGGCCAGCCGCACGCCGCCCCAATGCTTGCCGTTGACCGTGATCGGGGCCGCGGCCTCCTTCATCACGATCAGGTTGCCGCCGCCCATGTCGCGCCGGTAGGTCTGCAGCAGGAAGGGGCGCTGGTTGCGGCCCGACCCGAGCGCGGTACGGTCGCTGAAGACGCGGCGCCAGCGTGCGTTGGCGGTGTTCCACAGCACGTCGCCCGGGCGCTGCGGCTGGCAGTACTTGCGGTTGTGGGTCGGGATGTAGCCGTTGCGGTCGGTCGCGCAGCACAGCACGATCTTCGGCAGCGCCTCGAGCGCCTTCTCCTGCACCTGGGGGAGCAGGCGGTCGGTCAGCTCGTTGTAGCGGGTCAGGTGCTGCGGCGGGTTGCTGCCCTGCACCGGGCGGTACTGCTCGTCGAACAGGTCGGCCTCGCTGACCGCGCCGGTGCGCACCGCGCCCTCGAGCAGCTGCGAGATCTGCGCCGCGGTCTGCTGCGCCAGGCGGATATAGGGCGTGTCCTCGGTCTCGACATCGGAGTCGGCGACGACCTCGATCAGCGACTCGCTGACCTTCAGGAAGGCCTCGCTGCGCGTGTTGGCCTGGCCGAGTGCCTCGCTGGCGCGCTGCATCTCGCGCTGGATGCCGCTCATCTGGCCGGTCAGGCCGTCGCAGGTGGCGCGGCTCTGGGCCGCCGCCTCGGCGATCTGGCCCACGCCCTGCTGCACCTCGGCCAGCGCGCGGTGGAACGCGCCCTGCGGGCCCTGCCCCTCGCGCACCTGGATCTCCTTGGCGAGCGCGCCTACGCGCGCGTCGAGCTCGGCGACCGTGCCCATGATGGCCTTGGACGAGGACTCGACCTGGGCCGACAGGTCCTTGACCGCGTCGGCGACGACGGCGAAGCCGCGCCCGGCCTCGCCGGCACGCTTGGCCTCGACCGAGGCATTGAAGGCGACCAGCCGCGTCTGCAGCGCGATCTGGGTGATCTGGCTGGCCGCGTCGGACACCTGGCGCAGCGTATCGACGATGCGGCCGACCTCGGCGCCGACACCGGCGACCGCGGTGCGCGCGCGATCGACGGCCTTCAGGCTCTCGGCAGTGGTGCTGCCGATGCCGCCCTGGGCTCGCTGCACCTCGTCGAGCTGGCCGCCCAGCACCTGCACGGCCTGGGCCTGCTGCTGGTTGAGCTTGGCGGTGTCCTCGATCAGGCCGCGCACCTCGGCGGCGTCGCGGCCCAGGCTCGAGGCCTGGCGCGCGATCGCACGCACGGCACCGAGCAGGTCGGGGCCGGTGGCCGTGACGATGGGGTCGGCAGCCGCCGGCGGTGGCGTCTTGCGGAACAAGGCGAGCATGGGGACGTCCTCTCGGCGGGAGCTCAGTGGTCGCGCAGCTTGGTGCGCAGGCGGGCGATGCTCTGGCTGTGCAGCTGGCACACGCGCGACTCGGTCACGCCCAGCACCGCCGCGATCTCCTTCAGGTTCATGTCCTGCTCGTAGTACATGCTCATCACGTACTGCTCGCGCTCGGGCAGGTTCTTGATCGCCGCGACCAGCGCTTCGCGCATGCGGCGGTCCTGCAGCAGCGCGAGCGGGCTCTCGTCCTCGTCGGGCAGGTGGCGGTCGAGGAAGTCGGCGTCGCCGTCGTCGCCCGACATGTCCTCCAGGTAGACGAGCTGGGTGCCGCGCACCTTGCCGAGCAGCTCCTGGTAGTCGGCCAGGCTCAGGCCCATCTCCTTGGCGATCTCGCTCTCGTGCGGCGCGCGGCCGAGCCTCTGCTGCAGCTTGTGCAGCGCGGACTCGATCTCGCGCTGCTGCTTGCGGTTGCCGCGGCTCATCCAGTCGGCGCCGCGCAGCTCGTCGAGCATCGCGCCGCGGATGCGCTGGGTGGCGAAGGTCTCGAACTGCACGTTCTGCCCGGCGTCGAAGCGCGTCATCGCGTCGGCCAGGCCGATCATGCCGACCTGGATCAGGTCGTCGATCTCCACGTTGGCCGGCAGCTTGGCGATCATCTGGTGCGCGAGGCGTTTCACCAGCGGGCTGTACTGCTTGAGCATCGCGTTGGTTTCGAGGCGACCGGTGGCGGTGTACATGGAGCGGCTCCGTGGGGGCGGGTCGTTCGGTGGAAGCGGCGGGTCAGCGCGGCGCGCGCTGCGGCTGGGCGGGCAAGGCGCTGCGCGCCGGGGCGGCGGCGAGCGCCGCGAAGGCGCTGTCGCTGACACGCTGCGGCAGCGCCACGGCGAGCTGCTCGCGCGCCAGCCGCTGCAGCGCCAGCGAGGGCTGGTCGGTCGGCGCCTCGGCCGGGTCGACCGCGACCCAGTCGTGCAGCACCGCGCCGAGGAAGCTGTCGGCGCAGCGCGCCACGCGTTCGGCGACCAGCGCGGCGCGCTTGGAGCCCGGCACGGCGCTGACCAGCAGGTCGTGCGCCATCAGCCCGGCGCGCGTGGCCAGCAGCTTGATCGCGCCATAGGCATGGGTCACGCTGTCGGCATGCTCGTCGCACAGCACGATCGGGCGCAGCGCGGTGGCCTGCTGCTCCTGCACGCGGCGGGCGAACAGGCGGGCCAGGTCGGAGGCCGAGGCATGCACCAGCACCACGTCGGCGTCGGGCGCGGCATCGGCCACGGCGTCGAGGAAGGCGGCGGTCGAGCCGCTCGCGTCGACATAGCGCAGCGGCAGGCCGCGCGCGGCGAAGTAGCTGACCTGCTCGCTCAGCAGCTCGATGCCCTCGGACAGGTCGAAGCGCGCCAGCTCGCGCGGCGCGCGGGCGCGCTCGCCGGCGTCGACCACCAGCGTGCGCAGGCCCTGCTCGGCATACACGGTGCACAGGCGCTCGAGCATCGCGCCGCCGAAGGCGATCGCCGGGTTGGAGACGATCGGGATGCAGCGCATCGTGTGCGCGGCGAACAGCCGGCGCAGGCCCTGGGCCTGGTCGGCCGGCGGCGGGATCTCGCTCAGCGGCAGTTCTTCGAGCTGGTTGAACCAGCTGTCGGTGGCGGGCAGCACGTGGTGACGGTCGGCGCGGGTGCTCATCGCGGCGCTCACAGGGCGGTCGAGACGGCCTGGCGGGCCGGGGTCTGCGGTGCGGCGAACACGAGGTTCATGTCGCTGCTGTCGAACTTGTAGGCCGGGCTGCCGCCGCCGCGCAGCGCGCGGTGCACCAGCGCCTGGGCCGACAGGCGGTGCCAGTCCTCGGGCACGCGCTGGCCGTTGGCGACCGCGACGATCTTCTGCTTGTGGCGGATCACCGCGTCCAGCGCCGGGGCCAGCTTGACGGCCTCGTCGAGCTTGCTGAGCACGATGCCCTTGCAGGCCGCGGCGCGGTAGGAAATCATCACGTCGTCGATGGTCTCGCCCTGCGAGGCGGCGTTGACGACCAGCAGCTTGTGGATGCTGCGGTGGCCGAGCATCTCCAGCAGTTCCTTGGTGCGGGCATCGCGCTGCGCCACGCCGGCGGTGTCGATCAGCACCAGCTTCTTGGCCGACAGCAGGTCGAGCAGGTCTTCCAGCGCGGTGCGGTCGTGCGCGGTGTGCACCGGCACCCCGAGGATGCGGCCGTAGGCGCGCAGCTGCTCGTGGGCGGCGACGCGGTAGGCGTCGAGCGTGATCAGGCCGAGGTTGCCGGCGCCATGCTTGGCGGCGAAGGCCGCGGCCAGCTTGGCGGTCGAGGTGGTCTTGCCGACGCCGGTGGAGCCGATCAGCGCGAACACGCCGCCCTGGTCTTCCAGCGCCTGGTCGTGCTCGCCGGTGATCAGGTTGCGCTCGAGGATGCCGGCGGCCCAGGCCTGCTCGTCGGCCACTTCGGCGCCCAGGCCCTCGACCAGCTTCCTGATCAGCACCGGCGAGAAGCCGCAGTCGAGCAGCTTCTGCGTCAGGCGGGCCTGGCCCGGCTGGCGCTGCAGCTTCTCCATGAAGGCCAGCGCGCCGAAGCGCTCCTCGATCAGGCCCTTCATCGCGCGCAGCTCGTTGATCATCGTCATGTCGGGCGCCGGCGCGGGCCGGGCGATGGGCTCGTCGAGGGCGATCGAGTCGCGCAGCACCGGCGGGTTGCGCGGCGCGGCCGGCTGGGCGGCGCGCCGGGCGATGCGCTGAGCGACGGCGTCGACCTCGGGCGCCGGCGGCGCCAGCGCGGGCTCGGCGCGCGGCGGCACGCGCAGGTCGGCCTCGGCGCGCAGCGCTTCGTCGCGCTTCTTCAGCATGCGCTCGCGCACGTAGTCCTGGAAGGACAGCGTGCTCATCGACAGTTGCTCGACGTCATCGGCCACGTCGGCGGCCGGCGCCGGCGGCGGCACCGGGCGGGCGGCGGGGGCGGTGGCGCGGGCGGTGGTGCGCGGCTTGGCCTGCGGCGACCGCTCGGCCTCGCGCTCCATCTCGGCCAGCGCGCCGGGCGCCATCGCGAGGATCTCGATGCCCTCGGCGCAGGGCTTGGTCGACAGCACCACGGCGTCGGCGCCGAGCGCCTGGCGCACCTTCACCATCGCGTCGCGCGAGGTCTTGGCGGTGTAGCGCTGGAAGTTCATGGCGGGACTCCGAGGGGCGATCGAGGGGGTTCAGTTCAGGCCGCGGCACCGATGACGGAGCCGATGCGGATCGAATGGGTGTCCGGGATCTCGCTGTGCGAGAGCACGCGCAGGCGCGGCGCGGCGCGCTTGAGCAGGCGGGCGATCGGCGCGCGGATCGCGTCGGGCACCAGCAGGCAGGCGGGGTGGCCGAGGTTCTCCTGGCGCTGCGCCGATTCGGCGGCATGGCGGGTCAGGGTGTCGGCGACGCCGGGGTCGAGCATCGGGCCGTGCGGCGAGGTCAGCGCCTGGGTCAGCAGGCGCTCGAGCTCGGGCTCGATCGCGATGATGTCGAGCTCCTTCACCGGGCCGTAGATCTGCTGCACGATCGCCGGGGCCAGCGCGACGCGGATGCGGCGGGCCAGCTCCTGCGGGTCGCTGGCGAGGGCGGGGTTGGTGCCGGCATGCTCGGCCAGGGCCTCGACCACCGAGCGCATGTCGCGGATGTGCACGCCCTCCTCCAGCAGGAGCTGGAGCAGCTTTTGCAGCGCGGCGATCGGGACCATCTTGGGGACCACGTCTTCGATGAGTTTGGGTGCCAACTTCGTCACATGCTCGACCAGCTGCTGCGTCTCCACGCGGCCCAGCAGGCGAGCTGCATTCACTTGCATCAAGTGTGAAAGGTGGGTCGCCACGACGGTCGAGCAATCAACCACCGTATAGCCGGCCATTTGGGCCGCTTCGCGCTGGCGTTCCTCGATCCAGGTCGCCGGCAGGCCGAAGGCCGGGTCGGTGGTGGCGGTGCCGATCAGCTTGGTGCTGACCTGGCCCGGGTTGATCGCCAGCAGCATGCCGGGGAAGGCCTCGCCCTCGCCGATGACCGCGCCGCGCAGCGTCAGGCGGTACATGCTGGGGCGCAGCTCGAGGTTGTCGCGGATGTGCACGGCCGGCGGCAGGAAGCCGACGTCCTGCGCGAACTTGCGACGCACGCCCTTGATGCGGGTCAGCAGGTCGCCCTGGCGCTCCTTGTCCACGAGCGCGATCAGGCGGTAGCCGACCTCCAGGCCGAGCGTGTCGACCGGCTGCAGGTCGTCCCAGCTGGCCTCGGCGTCGGGCGCCGGGCCGGTGGGCGCGGCGGGCGCCGGCTGGGCCTTGGCGCGCTCGGCGCGCTGGTGCATCCACCAGGCCAGCCAGCCCAGCAGGCCGGCGATCAGCAGGAAGACGAGGTGCGGCATGCCCGGGATCACGCCCAGGAGGCCGATCACGCCGGCCACGATGCCGACCGACTTCGGCGTCTTGAACATCTGGCCGAGGATCTGCTCGCCGACGTCCTCTTCCTTGCCGACGCGCGAGACCACCATCGCCGCGGCGACCGAGATCAAGAGCGCCGGGATCTGCGCCACCAGCGCGTCGCCGATGGCCAACAGGATGTAGCTGTCGGCCGCCTGGCCGGCGCTCAGCCCATGCTGGACCACGCCGATGATGAAGCCGCCGACGATGTTGATGAACAGGATCAGCATCCCGGCCATCGCGTCGCCGCGCACGAACTTGCTGGCACCGTCCATCGAGCCGAAGAACTCGGCCTCGTTGGCGACCTCGAGGCGGCGGCGCTTGGCCTCCTTCTCGTCGATCAGGCCGGCGTTCAGGTCGGCGTCGATCGCCATCTGCTTGCCGGGCATCGCGTCCAGCGTGAAGCGCGCGCCGACCTCGGCGATGCGCTCGGCGCCCTTGGTGACGACGATGAAGTTGATCACCACCAGGATCGCGAACACGATGATGCCGACCGCGAAGTTGCCGCCGATCAGGAAGTGGCCGAAGCTCTCGATCACTTGGCCGGCCGCGCCCGGGCCGGTGTGGCCCTCGAGCAGCACCACGCGCGAGGACGCGACGTTGAGCGACAGCCGCAGCAGCGTGGTCAGCAGGATCACCGCCGGGAAGGCCGCGAAGTCCAGCGGCCGCACCATGTAGGCGCTGACCATCATCACCATCAGCGCCAGCGCGATGTTGAAGGTGAACAGCAGGTCCAGCAGCAGCGGCGGCAGCGGCAGCACCATCATCGCCAGCACCATCAGCACCAGCAGCGGCACCGCGAGGCTGCGGAGCATCCGCGTGTTGGGGCCCAGCCAGCCTTGGAGTTGAGCGAGCGCAGGGTTCATCGTTCAGCCTCAGGCGGGCAGCGGACGGTTGTGGGGATCGAGCTCCGGCGGCACCGGCAGCTCGGGCAGTTCGCCCGGCATCGGCGCCTTGCCGGTCAGCGCGGCGCGCAGCTGGTAGACATAGGCCAGCACCTGCGCGACGGCGCTGTACAGCGCCACCGGGATCTCTCGGTCCAGCTCGGCATGCGCATACAGCGCGCGCGCCAGCACCGGGGCCTGCAGCACCGGCACCTTGGCTTCCTTGGCGGTGTCGCGGATGCGCAGCGCGATCAGGTCGGCACCCTTGGCGACCACCCGCGGCGCCCCGGTCGAGCCCTCGTCGTACTTCAGCGCGACCGCGTAGTGGGTCGGGTTCATCACCACCAGGTCGGCCTTGGGCACCTCGGCGAGCATGCGGCGGTTGGCCATCTCGCGCATGCGCACCTTCATCTTGGACTTGACCTCCTGGTTGCCCTCGACTTCCTTGTGCTCCTGCTTGAATTCCTGCCAGCTCATCTTGAGCCGCTTGGCATGCTGCAATTTCTGCAAGGGCACATCGACCGCCGCGAAGGCGGCCAGCGTCAGCACCAGGAAGCCCAGGCCGCGCAGCACGTCGCCGCCGGCCTGGGACAGCGCCGCCGGCAGCGGCAGCGTCAGCGACGCGGCGAAGGCGTCGAACTGCAGCACCAGGTAGAGGCCGCCGACCACGCCCAGCACCAGCGCCAGCAGGCAGGCGCGCAGCGTGTCGACCAGCCGGTCGGCCGACAGCATCTTGGGCAGGCCGGCCAGCGGGTTGAGCTTCTCGAACTTGGGCTGCAGCGCCTGGAAGCTGAAGTTCCAGCCGCCGAGCGCGAAGCCGGCGGCCAGCGCCACGGCCATCATCACGCCCCCGAGCGGCAGCACCAGCCAGACGAACTGGGCCCCGAGTTCGGCGAAGCGCTCGCCCATGCTGGCCGGGCTGGCGAGCGTGCGCGCATCGAAGCGCAGGCCGTCGGCCAGCAGCGTGCGCAGCGAGCCGCCGACGACCGGCGCGGCGAGCGCCAGCAGCACCAGGCCGGCCGCGACGGCGCCGAAGTGCCCGAGGTCGCGCGAACGCGCGACATTGCCCTCCTCCCGCGCCTTGCGGAGCTTGCGCTCCGAGGCGGGTAGGTTGCGGTCCTGGGCACCCTGGTCGGCCATGTCGTCCGGAAAAGTCCTTGATGGAGGATTCTTCCGGGGGGTGCCCCGAACTTGAGCGGGAAAAGCGGGGTGGCTAGGGCGCTTTTCTCGGCCGATCGCGGCGGCCGGCCATGAAAAAGGCCGCCGGCGGAATCCGCCGGCGGCCTGGGACAGCCCGGTGAGCGTCCTGGCGGACGCTCACCCGCAGCGTCGGGTCACTGCGCGTAGAGCGCCACGCTGTACATCCGGTACAGGTCGTTGTCGCTGTTGGGCGCCAGCGTGCTCGCCGACGGGAACGGCAGACCACCCTGGAACTTGAACCACACCCGGTTGTTGGCGCGGTCCTGCCACATGCGGTCGCCGGCAGAGGCCGTCACCTCGGCCAGGCTGGACGCCGGCTGGAACCGGCGCACATGCTGCTGGCGGCTGTCGCTCGCGCTCCACGTCCGCACCTGTTCACGGATGAACTCGAACCCGGCGACCGTGTAGCCCGCGGCATTGGCCGCGCCGTCGAACGGCACCGACATCACGAAGCTGTCGCCGCTCCGGTAGGCGTTGCTGACGTTCAGGTTGACCCAGCGCGGGATCGGACGGCCCGGGAAGCTGAGCGAGTAGCGCGCGCCGGTACGGGCCGCGAAGTGCCGCATGTTGTTGAAGCCGGCCGACGTGGCGCCGTCGCCGATGGTCCAGCGGCCGATCTCGGCGCCGTTGCCATCCTGACGCGCGATGTCCATCGGCGCGACGAAGTTGAAGCGGCTGGGGTCGAAGTCGGTCTGGAAGTTCTGGACGCCGTAGTACTGGCCGTCGCAGCTGCGGCCGTTCTGGCCCGCGGGCAGCACCCACTGGCAGGTCGCGCCGGACGTCAGGAAGGGCACGTCGTAGACCCAGTAGTTGCCCTGGGGTCCCCAGTAGCCGTGCGGGTCCCACAGCGCGCCGGCCAGCGTCCAGTTGCGGTTGTTCAGCGGCTGGCCGTCCATGTTGGGCGGCAGCACGCGGAAGCCCGGGTGGCTGCCGATCATGCGGTTGTTGGGGTTGCGCACCGGGCCCTTGTCGATGCCGCGCAGGTAGTAGTCGTCGGTCTTCATCATCCCGCTCATCTGGCCGGTGACGAAGGGGAAGTTGACGACCGTGTTGTCGCGCATCGCGAAGGTCGAGTGGTAGGTCGCGAAGGCCGACGGCGGGAGCGTGCCCGGATAGGCCGTGCGGTTGTTCAGGCTGGTGCCGACGAACAAGCCGCGCGCGATGTTCCCCTCGTCGCCCTGGCCGGCCATGGCGGGGCCGACGTTGTCCGCGGTCACCCACTCCTCGTAGTCCGGCGCGTGGACCCGGTTGCGGTAGGCGCCGTCACGGTTCTTGAACGAGGTGATGCCGCGGAACTTGATGCGAACGTGGTTCGTGTAGTTCCACTCGGACCCGTCGGCCGTCGCGACATAGCGGTTCGTCGTGACGTTGCCGGCCGCGTCGCGCGGCACCCAGTCGAGCAGGACGCCCGGGCCGCGCGCCGTGTGGGCGGTGTTGTACTCGAAGGGCCCGTGCACCAGCCGGTCCGGCAGCATCGGCACCGCCGCCGCCAAGCCTAGCGGCCGGCGCGGGAAGGCGAGCCAGAAGCCGTTGCCGGCCGCGTCGGCCGCGTGGTTGTTGCGGACGGTGTTGTCGGGGTTGGTCAGCCAGAAGCCCGACGGGCCGGCCTGGAAGATCTCGCCCTCGTGGACCTGCAGGCGCTGGGCCGCATTCGGGGCACGCGTCATCAGCGCGAGGTTGCCCTCGAACACATTGCGGCGCTCGACCGCATCCTCCAGGAAGAAGGCGTGGCCCTTGACGTCCTGGCAGATGTTGTCGCGCACCTGCACGCCGTTGGTGGCGTGCAGCACCACGCAGCGGTTCGACGAGCCCCAGATCGCGCTGTTGCGGATCAGGTTGCCGGTCGCGTCGCCGAGGAAGGTGCCGGTCGACGAGTAGCTCAGCATGTGCCAGTGCATCGGGTAGCGGCCCATCACGCCGGCCTGGCCCATGCGGCGCATCTCGACGCCGTCGATCACGACGCGCGAGCGCAGGTCGGTCACCATCACGTGGGCGCCGAAGCCGGTGGTCTGCCAGACGGCGTCGTCCGGGGCCTGGATGACGATGTTGCGCGACAGGTTGGCGACCGCGGCGCGCTCGTCCAGCACGGTCGGTGCCGGCGTGACCGGCGGCGTGTAGCCGGCCTCGGGCGTCAGGCTCATGCCCTGCGAGGTCACGTACTGCAGGCGGCCCCAGCGGGCGTTGGTCAGGCCGGTGCCGAGCGTGACCTGGGCGCCACTCGCCGCGGAGACGGTGCGGCGCTCGGTGGCCGACTGGCCGTAGAAGTCGGTCGGTGCGATCGCGACGGTGTCGTTGGCGCGCCAGTTGGTCGCCTGCGCCAGCGTCAGCGCGGTCGAACCGGCCGCGGCATGCTCGTTCAGCTTGGTCCAGACCGGTTGCGGGGCGGAGCCGTAGAGCTCGACGCGGCCGCCGCGCACCATCAGGCCGCGCGACACGCCGTCGTTCACCGCGACCGGCAGGCCATTGAGCGTGATCGTGGCGCGATGGGTGTAGGGCGAGGTCGGCGTGCCGGCGACCAGCGCGCCGGTCACGTCGATGAAGCCGGCGCTCAGCGCGAGGTCGCGGCGGGCGAACTCCAGCGTGCCTTCGATGCGCAGCCCGGCCAGCGTCGGCGGGTTGGTGTCGAGCACGACGGTGCGGCCGGCGGGGATCACCACCACGGCACCGGCCGTCGGCAGCACACCGCCCCAGGTCGCGGGATCGGACCACAGCGGCGACGACGGGGCCGGAGCCGGAGCCGGAGCCGGAGCCGGAGCCGGGGCCGGGGCCGGGGCCGGAGCCGGAGCCGGAGCCGGGGCCGGGGCCGGGGCCGGAGCCGGAGCCGGAGCCGGGGCCGGGGCCGGGGCCGGGG
>DATILD010000055.1:0-12975 GCA_035476815.1 Methylibium sp. | reverse complement strand
GCCGCCGCCGCGCCGCGCGTCCACGCCCCGGCCGGCCGCGCCCCGGCCGCCGGCCCACCCGCCTGGCCACTGGTCCTACGAGGGCGAGGGCGGCCCGCCGGCCTGGGGCGCGCTCGAGCCCGGCAACGCCGCCTGCCGCAGCGGCCAGCGGCAGAGCCCGATCGACATCCGCGACGGCATCGCGGTCGATCTGGAGGCGATCCGCTTCGACTACCAGCCCGGCGCCTTCTCGGTGATCGACAACGGCCACACCGTGCAGGTCGACGTCACGCCCGGCAACACGCTCGCCGTCGGCGGGCGGCGCTACGCGCTGCAGCAGTTCCATTTCCACCGCCCCAGCGAGGAGCGCATCGACGGCCGCCAGTTCGCGATGGTGATGCACCTGGTCCACCGCAGCGACGACGGCCGCCTGGCCGTGGTGGCGGTGCTGCTCGACGAGGGTCCGGCCCACCCGGTCGTGCAGCAGGTGTGGAACCACCTGCCGCTGGAGAAGCACGAGCCGCAGGCCGCGCCGGTGCTGCTGGACCCGGCGGCGCTGCTGCCGGCCGAGCGCCGCTACTACACCTACATGGGCTCGCTGACCACGCCGCCCTGCACCGAGGGCGTGCTGTGGCTCGTGATGCAGCAGCCGGCCACGCTGTCGCCCGCTCAGCAGGCGATCTTCGCGCGGCTCTACCCGATGAACGCGCGGCCGGTGCAGGCCACGGCGGGCCGGCTGATCAAGCAGTCGAACTGAAATGAACCACCCCCGTTGCGGCTTCGCCGCTCCCCCTCGAGGGGGCGCCGCTGGCGGCCCGGCAGAGCCGGTCCGCGGCGGCTGCTCGGCAGACGGGTTCATGCGTCGCGGGTCGCGCATCGCGCGGTGGAGCAACTGATACGGCGTGCCGGGCTGCCGGACGGGCGCGCCCGACGCGGCTTGCTTGACCTGCCTCAAGGGGCGGTCGCCCGTTCGGGAGGACGCTGTGTCCGGCCAACCCGAAGGAGCCTGCGCGTGGACCACCCCAGCCTCGCGATCATCCGCAGCGAGCACCGCGCGCTGTCGGCGATGTTGCGCACGCTGCTGCTGCTGCTCGGCGACAGCCGCCGCCATGAGCGCCTGCCGGACTTCGGCGCCCTGCGGGCGATGCTGTTCTACGTCGACGAGTTTCCGCAGAAGCTGCACCACCCGAAGGAGACGCTGCTGCTGTTCCCGCGGCTGCGCGGACTCAGCGCCCGCACGGACGAGGTTCTCGACCGGCTCGACCGCGAGCATGCGCAGGGCGAGCAGGCGATCCGCGAGCTGGAGCACCAGCTGCTCGCCTTCGAGATGATGGGGGACGCCGCGCAGGGCCCGGCGCGGCGCGAGGCGTTCGAGGCGGCGCTGCACCGCTATGTCGGCGACTACCTCGCCCACATGCAGGTCGAGGAGACGGAGATCCTGCCGCTGGCCGTCGCCGCGCTGGGACCGGACGACTGGGCGGCGCTCGATGCCGCCTTCCTCGCGAACCGCGACCCGCTGACCGGTCACACCGCCGATGCCGCCTACCAGCCGCTGTTCCTCAAGATCCTGCGCCTGCTGCAACCCGGCGCCACCAGCATCGGCTCGGCGCTGGAGGCGCTGGCCGGCCAGGCGCCGCCGGTCGGCGCGTCGCGGCGCTGAGGCATCCGGCGGGACGTCCTCACGCCGGGCGCCAGGGCCCGATGACGGCCGCCGCGCGGTCGGCCGCGGCCGGCCGGGACGCGCGCCGCGGCGTGCCGGCGACGACCCAGGCGACCAGCGTCTCGTCGGCGTCGCAGAAGGCGGCCCGGATCGCCGGGTCGCGCACCGAGGCGCCGCTCAGCGTCTTGGCGCCGAAGCCCATCAGGTGCAGCGCGTTGAGGAAGTTCATCAGCCCGGCGCCGGTGCACAGCCACTGCTCGTGGATCGGCACGTCGGGCACGCCCTCGCGCAGCCGGCCCACCAGCGCCACCAGCCCGGGGCCGTTGAAGGCGCGCGCGCGCGCCTTCTCGACCTCGTCGGGCGCATGGCCCCGCCGCCGCGCGTCCTGCGCGAACAGCTCGGCCAGTGCGGGTCGCTGCGGGTCGGCGACGACGACGAAGCGGAACGGCCCGAGGCGGCCGTGGTCGGGCGCGCGCAGCGCGACCGCCGCGGCCCGCGCCCACTGCGCGTCGGTCGGGGCCGGCAGCGCCAGGAACTTCGGGCCGACCGAGTGGCGCCGCGCCAGGTAATCGATGACGTCGCCGGCCCATGCGCCCGGGGCGCCGGCCTCGGCGCCGGCCGGTGGCAAGCCCGCCGGCGCGACCGGGCGGCCACTCATGCCCCCCGCCCCGCCGCGTAGACGGCCGCCTGGACGCGCGACTCGAACTGCAGCTTGCGCAGGATGTGCTGCACGTGGATCTTCACCGTGGTCTCGGCGATGTCGAGCGCGCGCGCGATCTCCTTGTTGCTCGCGCCGCGCCTGATGTGCTCGAGGATCTCGCGTTCGCGCGGCGACAGGCTGGCGATCGGGTCCGGCGCGGCGGGCGCCTCGGCGGCCGCCCCGCCGCGCTGCAGCGACTGGAAGGCGTTGACCAGCTTGCCGGTCATCTCGGGGCTGACGACCGACTCCCCGGCGACGGTGCGCAGGATCGCGTTCGCGAGGTCGTCGCTGTCGGCGGTCTTGAGCAGGTAGCCGCTGGCGCCGCCGCGCAGCGCGGCGGCGAGGTCGCGCTCGTCCTCGCTGACGGTCAGCATCAGCACCCGCGCGCGGGGCGCCACCTCGCGCAGCCCGGTGAGCGCGTCCACGCCGTTGACGCCGGGCATGTGGTTGTCGAGCAGGATCAGGTCGGGCCGGGTCTCGGCGGCGCGGCGCTGCGCCTCGCCGGCATCGCCCGCCTCGGCCACGACCGAGAAGCGCGGGTCACCCGCCAGCAGCGCGATCAGGCCGCGGCGGAACAGCGTGTGGTCGTCGACCACCAGCACGCGGATCGACGCGGCGCCGCTCATGCCGCCCTCCGTTGCAGCGCCGGCAGCGTCAGCGCGACGCAGGTCCCCGATCCGGCCGCCGAGCGCACCTCGACGGTGGCGCCGATGCGCAGTGCGCGCTCGCGCATGATGCGCAGACCCACGTGGGTCTCGTCGGACAGCTTGTCGCCGTGGGCGAAGCCGATGCCGTCGTCGCGCACCTCGACCCGCCACGGCGGTGCCTGCTGGACGTCGACCCAGACCTGGCGCGCCCCCGCATGCTTGCGCACGTTCGACAGCGCCTCCTGCACCACGTGCAGCACCTGCACCTGCACGTCGGCGGCGAGCGGCAAGCCGTCGCCCTCGATCGACAGCTGCGTGCGCATGCCGGTCTGGTGCTCGAACTTGCGCAGCGTGGTCTGCAGCGCCGGGGCGATGTCCTCGGCGTTGGTGCGCGTGCGGAAGTGCAGCAGCAGCTCGCGCACGTCCGACAGGCTCTCCTGCACGCCGGCGTCGAGCTCGCCGAGCACGACCTCGACATGGTCCGTGTCCCGGCGCGCGAGCGCGCCGCGCAGCAGGCCGACCTGGATCTTCAGGAACGCCAGGCTCTGCGCGATGCTGTCGTGCAGCTCGCGCGCCAGCAGCCCGCGCTCCTCGGCGATCGCGGTCTCGCGCTCGAGGGCGCCGACGCGCAGGCCCTCGACGGCCCCGGCCAGGTGGCTGGCCAGCGTCTCGAGCAGCGCACGGTCCTCGTCGGACAGCGTCGTGGCGTGGCGGTAGAACAGGTCCAGCTCGCCGACCATGCGCTCCTGTGCGCGCACCGGAACGCTGATCAGCGTCTCGTAGCCCGCCTTGCCGCAGTGGCCGAGCAGGTCGTCGCTCGCGGGCGAGCGGATCGGGATCACGCGCGTGCGCGCGTCGCCCTGGGCCTGGCCGCAGTGGCAGTCGCCGGTAGGCATGCAGCGCTCCTCGCGCACCAGCGCGTCGGGCAGGCAGTCCGAGGCCAGCAGCAGGTAGCGCCGGTTCGCCTCGTCCGACCAGCGCACCGCCGACGCGTCGGCCTGCGCCGCCCGGCGCACCTGGCGGGCGAAGCCCTGGGCCAGCTCGTCGAGCGTGGCGGCACGGTTGACGAAGGCCGCCGCCTCGTAGAGCGCCGCCAGCCGCGCATGCTGCGCCTCGAGCCGGACCGTCTTCTCCTGCACCTTGGCCTCCAGGCTCTGGTAGAGGCCTTGCAGCGTCTGCGCCATGCGGTTGAAGCCGGCCGCGAGCGCGCCGAACTCGTCGTCGACGGTGGCGTCCACGCGGGCCGCGAGGTCGCCCTGCCCGACGCGGGCCAGGCCCGCCTGCAGCCGCGCCAGCGGGTTGAACACGAACAGGTAGGCCGAGTACATCAGCGCGACCGCGCTGGCGATGACGAGCGCCATCATCACGAACTGGAAGCCGTTCAGGATCGCGGTCAGCCGCGCCAGCTGCCGCTCGATCGCCGACACGAAGTCGTCGATGCGCGCGACGAAGGTCTCGGCCTGGCGCGCCGCCTCGGCGGCCGCCGGCGCCGGCGTGGCCGACCAGGCGGCGCTCAGCACGCCCCAGGCCCGCTGCACCTCACCGAACGCGGCCTGCGAACGGGCGTCGCGCGGCACGAACAGCGGCCGGGAGGTGTCGCCGCTGCGCAGCAGGGCCACGCTGTGGTCGAACTGCCGGGCCAGCGCCGCGGCGCGCTCGGCGTCCCCGGCCGCCAGCGTCTGCGCCAGCCGCCAGGTCTGCATGCGCATCCGGCCGGCCTCGTTGACGGCGGCGGCGCCGCCCTCGAGCTGCCAGGTCACCCACAGCGTCAGGCCGATCGAGAACAGCGCCATCAGCAGCAGGGCGCCGCCCATGGCGCCCATCTTGGCCGAGAGGCTCCAGGGGCGACGCATGGGGCCGACTTTAAGTCGACCGGGCGGCCGACGGTCTGCGCGCGATCAAACGGTGGTCGTGGCGGCACCGCGCCGCGCCGCCATCTCGCGTCCCATCGCGGCCTCGGCGGGGCCGTCGAGCCGCGCCTGCGCCGCCGGGTAGGCCTGGCCCTCCTCGGCGCGCACGTGATCGCGGTACAGCGCCGCGAAGCCGCGCCAGCGCGCCGCGTGCGCGGCGTCCGGCGCCGCCGGCCAGCGGTCCTCGGCCACGGCGGCGAGGTCGGCGCGCACGTCCCGCCACTGCGCCCCCATGGCCCGGTGGTCGTGCTGCAGCCGCAGCGCCAGCGCCCGCAGGGTCGGATCCGGGCTCGCCGCCAGCAGCGGCAGCACATGGCGCTCCTCGTCCTCGTGGTGGGCCGGGCCCGCGAGGTCGAAGTAGCGCATCACGTCCTGGGCCGCCTGGCGGGCGGCGGCGTCGCAGCCGCGGGCGTCGAGGTGCACCGCCAGGCGCTCGAGCAGGCCGAGCATGCGCTCGACGCGCTGGTGGCAGGCGAGCAGCATCTCGAAGGGCTCGTCGAACCCGGCCGACGGCGCGGCGTGCAGGGTCAGCCGGGTCGTCATGGCGTGGCCAGCAGCCCGAGCGGCTGGTGCCGCACCGCCACCGTGGCGATGAACAGGTAGGTCGCCAGCGCCGCCGCGTAGCTGGCGCGCCGCACGGTGGGCGTGCGGCCGCGCTTGAGCGCCAGCGAGCCGAGCACGATGTAGAGCAGCAGCAGCGCCAGCTTGGTGCCGAGCCACGGGTCGCGCACCGGATGCAGCCCGAGCACCCACCACAGCGCGGCGCCGGCCGCGAGCAGCAGGGTGTCGATGACGTAGCTCAGCAGCCGCCAGCGCCGCCGCATCGCCCAGGCCGCGCCGGCCTGCACGGCCGCGCCCCGCACCGCGAACAGCAGCCCGCTGCCGGCGACCAGCGACACATGCGCCAGCTTCAGCGACGGATGGAACTCGATCGGCGCCATGGCGCGATGATGGCGCGAAAGCCGCCGTATCGGCGGGGCCGGGGTCTCCCGCGTGCAGTGGTCTTGCGCTGCGACAAGTCCGATCGCCGTCGACGAGTCTCCAATCCCCCCATGGACGATCGCGCCTTGACCCACCAGGTGCACGCCGCGCTGCGCGGCGTGCTCGACCCCGAGATCGGCGAGAGCATCGTCGACCTCGGTCTGGTCGAACGCATCGAGATCGGCCCCGGCCGGGTCGAGGTGCTGCTGATCCCGACCAGTGCGACCTGCCCGATGACCGAACTGCTGGTCGAGGACACCGCGCGCGCGGTGGCGCGGGCGCTGCCGGCCGGTCTCGTCGCGCAGGTCCGGCTCGACGCCGGGCTGGCCTGGACGCCGGCCCGCATGAGCCCGGCGCTGCAGCAGCACTTCGGCTGGCAGGCTGACTAGGGCCCGCCATGGACATCTCGACCTTCGACGACCTGCTGTTCGCGGCCCGCCAGCAGCCGCATGCCCAGCGCCTGCTGCTGGTGTTCGCCGGCGCCTCGCTGCCCGACGACGCCAGCGCCGCGCAACGCGCGCAGTTCGAGGCCGGCGAGTCCGGCGAACTGGCGCCGCTGATGTGCGTCGACAAGGATCCGCAGGCGCTGAGCGGTTTCGAGGCGCTCGCCGCGGAGGCCGCGACCGCCGGCCCGCCCTGGGCGCTGGTGTTCGCGGCCGCGCTCGGCGGGGCCGGCCCGCGGCCGCCGGCCGATGCCGAGGTCGCGACGGCGCTCGAGCGCATGGTGGCGTCGGTGCGCAACGGCGACCTCGATCGCTTCATCCCCTTCGACCGGCAGGGCCAGGCGGTCCGGCTGCGCTGACGGCCGCTCCGCGCCCGGCGTCGATGAGCTCCAGCGCGCTGTTCCGCGCCGGCGTGATCGTCAGCGCGGCTCTGGCCGCGCTCAACCTGCTGGCCGGCCTCGCCGGCGGCCTGGCGCGGCTGGGCTGGCGGCTGCCGGCCGGCGCGCTGGCCGACCACGGCGCGGTGATGGCGTGCGGCGTGTTCGGCACCTTGATCGCGCTCGAGCGCGCGGTGGCGCTGCAGCGCCCTGTCGGGCTCGTCGCACCGCTGGCGGCCGGTCTCGGCGGCGTGCTGGCGTGGGCCGCCGGGCGGCCCGATCTCGCGGCGCTGTGCTGGGGCGGGGCCGCGCTCGCGCTGTTCGGGCTGTACCTGCTGGCCGGGCACACCCGGGCCTGGTCGCTGCACCTGGGCGTGGAAGCGGCCGCGGCGCTCGCCTGGGGGCTGGGCACGCTGGCCTGGACGCGGTCGGACGCGCCGGCTGCGACGCTCGGCTGGATGGCCTTCCTCGTCGGCACCATCGCCGGCGAGCGCCGCGAGCTGATGCAGTTCGTGCACCTGTCGGCGGCGGCACGGCGTGTCTTCCTCGGCCTGGTCGCCGCCGGCGCGGCGGCGGTGCTGGCCGCGCTGGCCCGGCCCTTGGGCCTGCCCGACGCGCCGGCGTGGCTGCCCGCGGCGCTGTGGTGGCCGGCCTGCGCCGGGCTGGCCATCTGGCTGCTGCGCCACGACCTCGCGCCGCGGCTGTGGCGGCGCGACGGCTGGGTCGGCCACACCGGCAGCTGCCTGACGATCGGCTACGGCTGGCTGCTGGTCGGTGCGGTGCTCGGCGGGCTCGGCCTGCTGCGTCCGGGCGGCGCTGCCGCGATGGCCCACCATGCCGTGCTGCTCGGTTTCGTGTTCGCGATGGTGTTCGGCCACGCGCCCATCATGCTGCCGGCGCTGGCGCGGCTGCGGCCCACCTACACGCGCTGGGCCCGGGCGCCGGTGTGGCTGCTGTCGGCAAGCCTGCTGCTGCGGATCGGGGCCGCCGAGACCGGCGCCGCGGGTGCGCTCGGCGCCGCGGGCGCCGTGCATGCGCTGGCGATCCTGTGGTTCGCCGCCGTGATGCTGCGCGCCGTCCGGCGCGGCCGCGCGAGCCCCTGACGCCCCGGCCCTCAGCCGGGTCGCCCGTCGATGCGCGGCCGGCCCAGCCAGCGCCCGTAGCGCAGCGCCCAGCCGATGGCCGCGAGCGACCACGCGGCCACCGCGGCCAGCATCAAGCCCGGCGGCGCCGCGGGCCACAGCGCCGCGGCCACGCGCAGCAGCACACCGAGCTGCAAGGTCCAGTACAGGCACCAGACGAAGTCGTCGGCCGCCAGCGGTCGTCCGCTGTGCCCGGACGCGACGCGCGTGATCATCGCCACCAGCGTCGCCCCGAGGTAGCCCATGCCGAGCGCGTGCAGCGGTGCCAGCCCGAGCGAGCGGGTGTCGGCGCTGACGGCCATCAGCGCATGCGAGAGGGCCGCGAGCAGCAGCGCGAGCCCCAGCCAGACGAAGCCCGCGTGCAGCATCGCCAGCAGGCGGATCCGCAGGCTCTGCACCAGGCCCCAGCGCCAGGCCAGCCACAGCAGCAGCGCGGCCGCCGGCGCCTCGACGCCGACCTGCGCCCAGCGCGCCGCCGCCGGCAGCGGCCAGCGCAGCAGCTCGGCCACCCCGAAGCCGCCTTCCAGCCACGGCACGCCCACCATCAGCCACAGCAGCGCGTTCGGCCGCCACACTTGCAGCGCCGGCAGCGCGCTGGCGGTGAAGAACGGGATCATGCGGTGCGACACCACCGCGAAGGTCGGCGTCAGGAAGCCCCACAGCGCGATCTGCGTGGCCGCACGCGTCAGCGCGGGCTCGCCGCTGCCGAGGCCCGCGGCGGCCAGCGCCAGCGCCAGCGCGCCGATCGCGCCGGCCACCGCGACCAGCGTCGCATGCCGCCGGTCGGGCGCCGGGCTGGCACGCAGCAGTCCGACGAAGCGCCACAGCAGCGTGCCCCAGCCGAGCGCCACGGCGGCGACACCGCAGGCCGCCAGCGCGCCGGCGCCGTGAAAGCCCGGCAGCGCCAGCGCCCAGCCGCCGACCATCAGCGCCACCGGCGTGCGCAGCGTCGCGGCCGCCACGTCGGGCAGGCCCAGCCAGCGCGGCCCGGCGGTGAAGAGGAAGCCGGTGATGAACAGCGGCATGAAGCCCAGGCTCATCAGCAGGCCGTGCGCGACCGGCGGCGGCACCGCCCACGGCAGCGCGATGCCGGCGGCGCGCGCCGCCAGCACCGCGGCCCACCACAGCGCGCTGGCGGCCAGCAGCAGCGCCGCGGCACAGAAGCCGAGCCGGTGCGGCGCGCTCAGCAGCCGCGCGAAGCGCCAGCGCAGGTCCGGCGGCGCTGGCGGCGGTCGGTCGGCCGCGTCGGCGGCCCGTGTCGGGCGGATCGGCAGTGTCTTCATGGCGAGCGCGGCGCGGCCGGGTCCCGGTAGTCGGCGTAGGGGCCGGTGCCCGCATGCTCGGCGTCCGACGCGGCGATGAAGGCGCCGCGCTGCACGTCGAACACATGGACCTCGCCGTCCTCGATCACGTAGTGCCAGCCATGGAGCGTGAGCTCGCACCGCTCGACGCGCTCGCGCACCATCGGATAGTCCATCAGCCGCTCGAGCTGCAGCACGACGGCGCGCTGCTCGGTGCGCCTGAGCACCTCCGGCCCCGGCTCGGCGACCGGCAGCGCGGCCTCGCGGCCGAGGTCCAGCCACTGCGCCAGGTTGCGCGCGGCGGCCGGCACCTCGCCGTAGAGCGCCCGGATGCCGCCGCAGTGGCTGTGGCCGCAGACGATGATGCGCGTGACCTGCAGGCTCAGCACCGCGAACTCGATCGCCGCGGCGGTGCCGTGATAACCCTTCGAGCCGTCATACGGTGGGACGAAGGCGCCGACGTTGCGCACCAGGAACAGCTCGCCCGGCCCGGCGCCGGTCAGCAGGTAGGGCACGAGGCGCGAGTCGGAGCAGCCGATGAACAGCGTCGTCGGGTGCTGGCCGTCATCGACCAGGTGGCGGAAGGTCGAGCGGTACTGCGGGAACGCGTCGTCGTGGAAGCGCCGCAGCCGGTCCAGCAGTTCGTCGGGCATGGCTTACTGCACCAGTGGTGTCGCGGCCGCGTCGAGCTCGACGCCCTCGAGGGTCGCCGCCCCGGCGAGCAGCTGCAGGTATTGGCGCAGCGCGGTCGTGTAGCTCTGCTGGCGCAGCGTCTGCGCGACCGCGGAGCGCACCGCCTCGTAGCCCGGCGCGCGGCCCGGCTCGCGCGCCAGCACCTCGACCACATGCAGGCCGAAGCGGCTGTGCACCAGCCGCGGCAGCACGCCGACCTCGGGCTGGCCGAACAGCTCGCGGGCGAACTCGGGCGCGCAGTCGCCGGCCTCGAGCCA
Source organism: Methylibium sp. (assembly GCA_035476815.1). Taxonomy (GTDB): domain Bacteria; phylum Pseudomonadota; class Gammaproteobacteria; order Burkholderiales; family Burkholderiaceae_C; genus Methylibium. The sequence goes on along the minus strand of DATILD010000055.1, from coordinate 2,885 downwards.
GCCCAGATCGCCGCCGTCGGCGCCGCTCGGGCAATTGGACGTGGCGCGGGCCACCTCGCCGAAGCGGTCGGCCGCGCCCGGCGCTGGGTTGCCGGGCTCGCAGCGCAGGTCGAGCAGGCAGGCCTCGGCGCGCTGGCGCAGCGCGGCGACGTCGATGCCCGGCGTCACGGCGAACAGCACATGGCGGGCCTGCACGCGCTCGCCGACGGCATAGCGCGCGGCATGCGCGGCATGGTGGCGGCGGCAGGCCTCGTCGGACGGCTCGGGCAGTTGCAGCTCGCGGTCGAGCAGCGCCTCGATCGCGAGGCTGGCCGCCTCGCTCATCACGCCGGCCTGCGGCGCCGGGTCGTCGACTGCCAGCAGCCCGGCGCGCATCGCTGCCTGGCGCAGCAGCTCGGCGCAGGCGCGCTGGCGCAGCGCCTCGGTGCTCAGCGCTTCCTGAGGCTCGGCCAGTGCGACGCCGTTGACCTGGGGGAGGGCGGTGGTCGTATCCATCGTGTCGCTCCTCAGGCCGTGCGGCGCGGCTGCTGGTGGCCGGCCGGCACGTTGAGCCGGCGCGAGCGCACGACCTGGTAGGGCCGGAACAGGTAGGTCACCGACGCCAGCCCGCTCCACACATGGACCAGGCGGCTGAATGGGAACAACAGGAAGATCGTCATGCCCAGCACCATGTGCAGCTTGAACGGCCAGTCCAGCGCCACCAGCGCGCTGGCATCCGGCCGGAAGGTCACGATGCGCTGCGCCCAGTCGGCCAGCACCAGCATCGCGCTCGCGTCGGCGCGGTGCGCGAAGGAGAAGGGCAGCGTGATCAGGCCCAGGCACAGCTGCACCCACAGGATGATCAGGATCGCCAGGTCGGTGCGGTGGCTGGTCAGCCGGATGCGTGGGTCGACGAGCCGCCGGTGCAGCAGCATCGTCAGGCCGACGAAGCACACCAGCCCGGCGAGGCCGCCGCTGACGATCGCGACCATCTGCTTCTGCGGCGCGGTGATGAAGGGCTCGTAGAGGAAGTGCGGCGTCAGCAGCCCGGCCGTGTGACCGAACAGCAGGAACAGGATGCCGACGTGGAACAGGTTGCTGCCCCAGCGCAGCTGGCCGGCGCGCAGCAGCTGCGACGAGTCGCTCTTCCACGTGTACTGGTCGCGGTCGAAGCGCGCCAGGCTGCCCATCAGGAAGACCGCGAGGCAGATGTACGGGTAGACATTGAACAGAAAGTTGTGCACGGTGGTGTTCATGCGCGCGCTCCCGGAGCAGGCTTGACGATGCGGATCGGCTGCGGCTGGCCCGGCCGGGCCTGGCCCTGCGTCGAGCAGCCGCCGAAGGCCGGCGGTTCCTCCCAGCTCTCGTCGAGCGTGGGCTCCTCGGCCGGCGCCGGGCCGCCCCAAGCCGGCCGAGCCCCCGCGGGGGGCGGCGGCTGCCAGGCAGCCGCCTGGGGGTCGTCGGTCGGCAGCTTGACGGCCTGGGCCTTCTCGCCGGCCAGGTCGAGCACGGCGGCGATCACGCTGGCGTAGGCGCTCTGGCGCCGCAGCAGCGCGCTGAAGATCGCCTGCAGGATGTGGGCGATCTCGCGCAGGAACTCGGCGGCCGCGGCCGGCGGCTGGGTCGACGCGTACTCGAGCACCACCGTCAGATGGTCGGGCAGTTCGTCCGGCGCCAGGAACAGGCCCGCCGCCTCGTAGGTCTTGACCAGGTCGACCATCGCCGGCCCGCGGTCGCGGCTGTCGCCGTGCACATGCTCGAACAGGTGCAGTGCGGTGCCGCGGCCGCGGTCGAAGGTTTCGACGTAGGCGGCCTCGGTGTCATACGTGCGCGGCCCGGCCAGGCGTGCGATCAGCGCGTCGAGCTCGGCGAGACGGTCGGGGCCGAGCGCGCGTTCGCGGTGCAGCGCCTCGCTGAGCTCGCCGAGGTGGTTGCGCAGCGCGGCGTCGGGGTAGCCGAGCAGGTGTGCGAGCGCGCGCAGCGTCAGGGTCATGGGGGTCGTCTTCATGTCACACCGCCGCCTTGATGGGGATCGTGCGCTTCTTCTCGCTGCCGAACAGGCTCGTCTCGGTCGTGCCCTCGCTGCAGCCGTTGCCGAAGCTGAAGCCGCAGCCGCCGCGCACGTTGAAGGCGTTCTCGGCGTACTCGCGGTGCGTCGTCGGGATCACGAAGCGGTCCTCGTAGTTCGCGATCGCCATCGTCTGGTACATGTCCTCGACGGTGGCGACGCTGAGCTGCACCTGCTCGATCGCGGCGATGTTGGCGCGGCCATCCACATGCTTGCTGCGCTGGTAGGCGCGCATCGCCAGCATGCGTTCGAGCGCCCGCACCACCGGCGCCGTGTCCCCGGCGGTCAGCAGGTTGGCGAGGTACTTGACCGGGATGCGCAGCTGGTTGACGTCGGGGATCTCGCCGTTGGTGCCCACCTGGCCGGCGTTCGCCGCCGCGGTGATCGGCGACAGCGGCGGCACGTACCAGACCATCGGCAGCGTGCGGTATTCCGGATGCAGTGGCAGCGCCACCTTCCATTGCACCGCCATCTTGTAGACCGGGCTGTTGCGCGCCGCTTCCATCCACTTGTCGGGGATGCCGTCGATGCGCGCCTGTTCGATCACCTTCGGATCGTTCGGGTCGAGGAAGATGTCGAGCTGGGCCTGGTACAGGTCGCGGTCGCGCTCCACGCTCGCGGCTTCCTGGATGCGGTCTGCGTCGTACAGCAGCACACCGAGGTAGCGGATACGGCCGACGCAGGTTTCGGAACACACGGTCGGCTGGCCCGCCTCGATGCGCGGGTAGCAGAAGATGCACTTCTCGGCCTTGCCGCTCTTCCAGTTGTAGTAGATCTTCTTGTAGGGGCAGCCCGACACGCACATGCGCCAGCCGCGGCACTTGTCCTGGTCGATGAG
>DATILD010000054.1:0-3900 GCA_035476815.1 Methylibium sp. | reverse complement strand
CTAGGGCCTGTTAACGCTATCGGAGGGCTCGCGTGACCCAGGAAACGGCGGCCATCAAGGCGCAAAGCACAGCCGTAGCACGGCTACGGCGAGCATTTGCAACGCCGAGGGCCGCCGTTTCCTGGGATCACCCGAAGGGCCCGGGTCGCGCAGGCCGCAGGGCGGCGTTGCTCGCTCGTTGCGTGCAGCAGCACGCGGTCTCGCTCGCGCCTTGCCCTGCGGCCTGCGCGGCCCGGGCGCGAGCCCTCCGATAGCGTTAACAGGCCCTAGGCCGACGCGCGGCCCGGGGCGCTCAGCCCGTCGTTGCCGGCCCGGCGGGCTTGGTGGCGGCGAGCAGCGCCTCGTCGAGCCGGCGCAGCTGCAGCATCACCAGCGCCAGCGTCGCGATCGGCTTGTCGAGCACCAGGTGCAGCGCCATGCCCGGGTGACCGGGCACCGCGCGCACCACCAGGTGGTGCTGGCCGAGCGTGATCGTCGCATCCGGCACCGCGGCGCCCAGGCCCATCGCGCGGCTGCCGGTCATGATGCTGGCCAGGATGGCGCTGCCGTAGCGTCCCAGGTCCTCGGGCCCGGGACGGGCGCCGGCATGCGACACCGGCCGGCCGCTCGCGAGGTCGAACACGCAGGCGCTGAGCACGCCCGACAGGTGCGAGAGCTGGTGCAGGTAATGCTCGAGCGGCTCGTCGGCCGTCGGGGCGGGCTGGCCGACCACCGGCATCGGCGTGGGCGGCCTGGCCGCGGGGGGCGGTGCCGGGACGGGCGGCGCCTGGATCACGGGGGCGGCGGCGGCCGGTGCCACTGGCGCCACCGGTGCCATCGATGCCACTGGAGCGACCGCGGCCGCCGCGCCGCCCGCCGCGGCGGGCACCGCGGCCGCGGTCGCCGCCAGGCCGGTGCCCAGCAACGGCAGCGTGGCCGGGTCCTGGCCGGCGTTGCGCTGCTTCTGCATCGTGTTCCAGGCTCCGCACAGGTGCGCCCAGACCTCGGCCGGGCGGGTGACCGGCGGCATCGTCGTCGCCTCGACGCGCGTCTGGTGGCGGAAGCGCCCGACCTCGTCGAACAGCGCCGTGCCGGGGCCCAGCGGCAGGAACAGCATGCGCGGGCAGGGCCATTCGGCACGCAGCGCGGCCTCGCGCCAGGGCTCGAAGGCGGTGGCCAGCGCGTGCGGCGGCAGGTCGCCGACGATCACCACGCCGACGGCGCTGCGCGCGAGCAGCACGCGCGCCATCGCGTGGCGCGCGGCGGTATCGGCCTCGACGGCGGTGCTGTACAGGCGCACGGTGCGCTGGTTGGCGGCCACGCAGTCGATGAACTCGATCGTCGCCAGCGTCATGCCGCCGCCGGCACGGCGGAACACCAGCCGCTGCACCGGCCGCTGGCTGGCCGCGGCCAAGCCGCCGATCAGCTTGCGCGAGGCATTGGTGCCGAGGTCGTGCACCGCCACGTACTCGGGGCGCAGCTGGTCGAACTGTTGGATCAGCGCCTCGGCCGGGTCGACCACCACGAACAGCTCGCGGGTGCGATCGTCGACCGGGCGGCCGATGTCGCGTACATCGGCGTCGGGCCCGCCGGGCATGAAGCGGGTCGCGATCTGGGTCTCGACCCGGGTCGCCTCCCAGCCCTTGGAGGGCAGGGAGCCGAAACCGGAACGGGGACGGCTGTCGGGGGGTAGGGTCATCGGCTGGCGGCGGCTGCGTGACGCGAAGCAGTGTAGACCGCGCCCATGCGTCTTCGGTCGCCTTGCGCCCCATCGATAGAATCATTGCGACAGGCCGATGACAGCACGGCGGCCGGTCCTCAACCCCATCCCCATGCCGAGCCACGACGCCGCACTGCCCCCGCCCCCCGTCGTGATCGTCGGTGCCGGCCTCGCCGGCCTCACCGTCGCACTGCAGCTGGCCGAGCACCACCCGGTGCTGGTGCTCGCCAAGCGCCGCCTCGACGAGGGCGCGACCGCCTGGGCCCAGGGCGGCATCGTCGGCGTGCTGGGCAGCGACGACAGCATCGAGAGCCATGTCCGCGACACCCAGGACGCCGGCGCCGGCCTGGTGGACGAGCACACCGCCCGCTTCATCGCCCGGCACAGCGCCCACGCGGTGCGCTGGCTGATCGAGCGCGGCGTGCCCTTCTCGGGCGACCCGGACGGCCCGCTCGGCCTGCACCTGACGCGCGAGGGCGGCCATGCGGTGCGCCGCATCGCCCATGCGGCGGACGCCACCGGCAAGGCCATCCACGACGTGCTGCTCGAGGAGGTGGAGCGCCACCCCAACATCACGCTGCGCGAGCGCTGGATGGCGGTGGATCTGATCACCGAGCGCCACCTCGGCGGCGGCGGCGCGCCGCGCTGCCACGGCGTCTATGCGCTCGACATCGACACCCAGCGCGTCGAGACCCTGCCGGCCGCAGCCGTGGTGCTGGCGACCGGCGGCGTCGGCAAGGTCTACCGCTACACCTCCAACCCCGACACCGCCACCGGCGACGGCATCGCGATGGCGTGGCGGGCCGGCTGCCGCATCGGCAACATGGAGTTCATCCAGTTCCACCCGACCTGCCTCTACCACCCGCAGGAGCGCAGCTTCCTGATCACCGAGGCGCTGCGCGGCGAGGGCGCGAAGCTGCGGCTGCCGACCCTGGAGGGCGAGGCCGGCCGTTTCATGCCGGCGCACGACGAGCGCGGCGAACTCGCGCCGCGCGACATCGTCGCCCGTGCGATCGACTTCGAGATGAAGAAGCACGGCCTGGACTACGTGCTGCTCGACGCCACGCACCTCGGCGAGGCCTTCCTGAAGGCGCACTTCCCGACCATCCACGCGCGCTGCCTGGCACTCGGCATCGACATCGCGAAGCAGCCGATCCCGGTCGTGCCCGCGGCCCACTACACCTGCGGCGGCGTGGTCACCGACCTCGACGGCCGCACCGACCTGCCGGGCCTGTACGCGGTCGGCGAGACCACCTACACCGGCCTGCACGGCGCCAACCGGCTGGCGAGCAACTCGCTGCTCGAATGCGTGGTGCTGGGCCAGACCTGCGCGGCCCACATCCTCGCGAACCGCGGCGCCGCTCGGCCCGCGCTGCCGGCCTGGGACGAGAGCCAGGTCGAGAACGCCGACGAGCAGGTCGTGATCTCGCACAACTGGGACGAGCTGCGCCTCTTGATGTGGAACTACGTCGGCATCGTGCGCACGACCAAGCGGCTGGAGCGCGCGCTGCACCGCATCGAGCTGCTCAAGCGCGAGATCGACGACTACTACGCCAACTTCCGCGTCAGCCGCGACCTGCTGGAACTGCGCAACCTGGTCGACTGTGCCGAGCTGATCGTGCGCTCGGCGCTGAGCCGGCACGAGAGCCGCGGGCTGCACTACAGCCGCGACTATCCGGCGGCGCTGCCGGTGAGCTTCCCGACGGTGCTGGTGCGGCAGGGGCGGCGCAAGGCCGCGCCCTGGGCTTGAGCGCTACGCTCAGCGCGCGCGCATCGCGACGCGCGCCTGCACGAACTCGAACGCGTACTTGACCGCGTCCTCGATCGCGCGCTCCATGTCGGCGCGCTCCTTCTCGCCCTGGTAGAAGGCCAGGTCGACCGCGTGGCGGATGTAGCGCGGCGGCAGCCGGTTGAGCGCGACGCAGGCCACGTCGGGCAACAGGTCCTCGCCCATCAGGTAATGCTGATGCTGCTCGAGCACGGCCTCGAAGACCGGGCGCTCGTAGTGGTTCTGGATCGAGGAAAAGTCGGTGCTCATGCCGGCAGTATCGAAGCGCGGCGGCGGCGCCGAAGCGCGGAATTGCCACCGCGCGGGCCGGCAGTTCGCCGCTTCGTGCCGCTCATACGGATTTGCGTTCGATTGAATAGGCGCGACGGTTCGACCAGGCTGGGTCGAGATCCGTCCTTGATCGTAGGTGCGG
>DATILD010000053.1:0-13086 GCA_035476815.1 Methylibium sp. | reverse complement strand
TTCTGCGCCTCCTTGGCGATCTGCTCGTCGACCGCGCCGAGGAAGGTTGGCAGCGCCTCCAGCACCGTGACCTGGGCGCCGAGGCGGCGCCACACCGAGCCCATCTCCAGGCCGATCACGCCCGAGCCGATCAGGCCCAGCGTCTTCGGCACCGCCGGGATGCGCAGCGCGCCGTCGTTGCTGAGGATGCGGTTCTCGTCGAAGGCCACGCCGGGCAGCGCTCGCGCGTTGGAGCCGGTCGCGAGGATCACATGCTTGCCGACGATCGTCTCGTCGGCAGCGCCGGCGACCTTGATCGCGTAGCCCTGTCCTGAGCCTGTCGAAGCGGCGCCGTCGGTGGCCTTCGCGAACGAGCCGCGGCCGTGGAAGAACGTCACCTTGTTCTTCTTGAAGAGATACAGGATCCCCTCGTTGTTCTGCTTCACCACGGTGTTCTTGCGGCCGAGCATCTTTGTCACGTCGATGCTCAGGTCCTTCAGGCCGATGCCGTGGTCGGCGAAGGCATGGCCGGCATGCTCGTAGTGCTCGCTCGACTGCAGCAGCGCCTTGCTCGGGATGCAGCCGACGTTGGTGCAGGTGCCGCCCGGGGCCGGGCCGCCCTTGTCGTTCTTCCACTCGTCGATGCAGGCGGTGTTGAAGCCCAGCTGGGCCACGCGGATCGCCGCGATGTAGCCGCCGGGGCCGCCGCCGATGACGACGACGTCGAAGGTCTTGGTGCTCATGTCTGCTGCTCCGCGTCAGATGTCGAACAGCAGGCGCGCCGGGTCTTCCAGAGCCTCCTTCATGGCCACCAGACCGAGCACCGCCTCGCGGCCGTCGATGATGCGGTGGTCGTAGCTCATCGCCAGGTAGTTGATCGGCCGGATCACGATCTGCCCGTTCTCGACCACCGCGCGGTCCTTGGTCGCGTGCACGCCGAGGATCGCGCTCTGCGGCGGGTTGATGATCGGCGTCGACAACATCGAGCCGAACACGCCGCCGTTGCTGATCGAGAAGGTGCCGCCGGTCAGCTCGTCGAGCGAGAGCTTGCCCTCGCCGGCCTTCTTGCCGAACTCGGCGATCTTCTTCTCGATGTCGGAGAAGCTCATCTGGTCGGCGTTGCGCAGGATCGGCACCACCAGGCCGCGCGGCGAGCCGACCGCGATGCCGATGTCGAAGTAGCCGTGGTAGACGATGTCGTTGCCGTCCACGCTGGCGTTGAGCACCGGGTACTTCTTCAGCGCCGCCACCGCGGCCTTCACGAAGAAGCTCATGAAGCCGATCTTGACGCCATGCTCCTTCTCGAACTTCTCCTGGAAGCGCTTGCGCATCTCCATCACCGGGGCCATGTTCACTTCGTTGAACGTGGTCAGGATGGCGTTGGTGGCCTGCGACTGCAGCAGCCGCTCGGCCACGCGGGCGCGCAGGCGGCTCATCGGCACGCGCTGCTCGGGGCGGTCGCCGAGGTTGGGCATCGGGATCGACAGCGACACGGCCGGCAGCGGCTTGGTCACCGCCGGCGCGGCGGGCGCCGCCACCGGGGCCGGTACGGCCACCGCGGCCGGCTTTGCGCCGCCGTCCAGCGCGCCCAGCACGTCGCCCTTGGTCACGCGGCCATCCTTGCCGGTGCCGGCTACCGAGCCGGGCGGCAGGGCGTTGTCGGCCATCAGCTTGGCGGCGGCCGGCATCGCCACGCCGGACTTGCTGCCGCCGGCCGCGACCGCGGCGGCCGTGGCGGGGGCCGCTGCAGCGGCTGCGGCCGCCGGCGCCGCGGCCACCACCGCGGCGGCGCCGTCACTGTCGATCTTGGCGATCACCTCGTCGCTGGTGCAGCTCGCGCCATCGCCCTTGACGATCTGCGTCAGCACGCCCGCCGAGGGCGCCGGGACCTCGAGCACGACCTTGTCGGTCTCGATCTCGATCAGGATCTCGTCGATCTCGATCGCGTCGCCAGGCTTCTTCTTCCACTGCAGCAACGTGGCCTCGGCCACGGACTCGCTGAGCTGGGGGACTTTCACTTCGATGATGGCCATGATGTGGTTCGCTGTGTTCTTTGGGGTGTGAGCGGGTGGAGGGCGGGAGCCGCTCGGGCTCCCGCGGGCGCAGCGCGCCGCCCCGGACTCACTTGCTCAGGACGAAGCCCTTGAGCTTGCCGTAGGCCTGGTCGAGCAGCGCCTTCAGCTGCTCCTGGTGCAGGTGGGCATAGCCCACCGCCGGCGACGCGGACGCCGGCCGGCCGGCGTAGCCGAGCTTCTGCCCTTCGTGCATGTTCTCGTGGATGTAGTGCTGCACGAAGAACCAGGCGCCCTGGTTCTGCGGCTCGTCCTGGCACCACACGATCTCGGTCGCGGACGGGTACTTCTTCATCTCGGCCGCGAAGGCCTTGTGCGGGAAGGGATAGAGCTGCTCGACACGGATCACCGCGGTGTCGAAGGCCTTCTTCTCCTCGCGCTTCTTGACCAGGTCGTAGTAGACCTTGCCCGAGCAGGCGATCACCCGCTTGACCTTGGCGGCGTCGATCTCGTCGTTGCGCTCGCCGATCACGGTCTTGAACTCGCCGCGGGTGAAGTCCGTCAGCGGCGAGGTCGCGTCCTTGGCCCGCAGCAGCGACTTCGGCGTCATGATCACCAGCGGCTTGCGGAACATGCGCACCTGCTGGCGGCGCAGCAGGTGGAAGATCTGGCTGGCCGAGGTCGGCTGGCAGACCTGCATGTTGTTGTCCGCGGACAGCTGCATGAAGCGCTCCAGGCGCGCCGAGCTGTGCTCCGGCCCCTGCCCCTCGTAGCCGTGCGGCAGCATCAGCGTCAGGCCGTTGGCGCGCCCCCACTTGACCTCGCCCGAGGCGATGAACTGGTCGATCACGACCTGCGCGCCGTTGACGAAGTCGCCGAACTGCGCCTCCCAGATCACCAGCGTGTTCGGCTCGGCCGAGGCGTAGCCGTACTCGAAGCCGAGCACCGCCTCTTCCGACAGGATCGAGTCGATCACGACGAACGGCGCCTGGCCCTCGGCCACGTTGGCCAGCGGCGTGTAGATTCCCTCGTCCCACTTCTCGCGGTTCTGGTCGTGCAGCACCGCGTGGCGGTGCGTGAAGGTGCCGCGGCCGCAGTCCTCGCCCGACAGGCGCACCGCGTAGCCGCTCGCGACCAGCGACGCGAACGCGAGGTGCTCGCCCATGCCCCAGTCGACGTTGACCTCGCCGCGGCCCATCGCGGCGCGATCGGCCAGCACCTTCTCGACCAGCGGGTGGGCCTTGAAGTTCTTCGGCAGCGTGGTCAGCCGTTCCGACAGCCGCTTGATCTCGGCCAGCGGCAGCGCGGTGTCGGCCGCGTCAGTCCACTTCTTGCCGAGGAAGGGGCTCCAGTCGACCGCGTACTTGCTCTTGTAGTTGGTCAGCACCGGGTCGACGGTGTGCTTGCCGGCATCCATCGCGGCGCGGAAGGCCTTGGCCATCGCGTCCGGCTCCTCGGGCTTGAGCGTGCCCTGCGTCACCAGCTTCTCGGCGTAGAGCCTGCGCGTGCCGGGATGGGCCGCGATCTTCTTGTACATCAGCGGCTGGGTCAGCGAGGGCGTGTCCTGCTCGTTGTGGCCCAGCTTGCGGAAGCAGATGATGTCGACGACGACGTCCTTGTTGAACTCCTGCCGGTAGTCGAGCGCGAGCTGGGTCGCGAGCACCACCGCCTCGGGGTCGTCGCCGTTCACGTGCAGCACCGGCGCCTCGATCATCTTGACGACGTCGGAGCAGTACAGCGTCGAGCGCGAGTCGCGCGGGTCGCTGGTGGTGAAGCCGATCTGGTTGTTGATGACCAGATGCAGCGTGCCGCCGGTGTAGTAGCCGCGCGTCTGCGCCAGCGCCAGCGTCTCCATCACCACGCCCTGGCCGGCGAAGGCGGCATCGCCGTGCACCAGCACCGGCAGCACCGAGACGCCGTCCTTGTCGCCGCGGCGGTCCAGGCGGGCCTTGACCGAGCCCTCGACCACCGGGTTCACGATCTCCAGGTGCGAGGGGTTGAAGGCCAGGCTCAGGTGCACCGGCCCGGCGGGGGTGGTCACGTCGCTCGAGAAGCCCTGGTGGTACTTCACGTCGCCGGCCGGCAGCTCTTCCTTGGCGGTGTGGTCGAACTCGGCGAACAGGTCCGCCGGCATCTTGCCCAGCGTGTTGACCAGCACGTTCAGGCGGCCGCGGTGGGCCATGCCGATCACGATCTCCTGCACGCCGCGCTCGCCGGCGCGCTGCACCACCTCGTCCATCGAGGCGATGAAGCTCTCGCCGCCTTCCAGCGAGAAGCGCTTCTGGCCGACGTACTTGGTGTGGAGGTAGCGCTCGAGCCCTTCGGAGGCGGTCAGGCGGTCGAGGATGTGCTTCTTCTCGGCGGCACTGAAGCTGGGCTTGCTGCGGATGCGCTCCAGGCGCTCCTGCCACCAGCGCTTCTCCACCGGCTCGGTGATGTGCATGAACTCGGCGCCGATCGAGCTGCAGTAGGTCTCGCGCAGCGCCTGCAGGATCTCGCGCAGCGTCTGCTGCTCGGCGGTGGTGAAGTAGGTGTTCGTGGCGCTGAACGTGATGTCCATGTCGGACTCGCTCAGGTCGTAGAACGCCGGCTCCAGCTCGGGGATCTTGGGTCGCTCGGTGCGCTTGAGCGGGTCCAGGTCGGCCCAGCGCGCGCCCAGCGACCGGTAGGCGGCGATCAGCGACTGGACATGGACCTGCTTGCGCGCGACGGCCAGTTCGGCCTCGCTCGCGCGCACCGCGAAGGCGTTGGCCTTGGCGCGCTGGGCGAAGGATTCGACGACGGGGGCGTGGGCGACGTCGCGGCTGTCCGAACCGTCCGCGGCCGGGACGTTCTGCAGCGCGTCGAAGTAGGACCGCCAGCGGTCGGGCACCGCGGTCGGGTTGTCGAGGTAGGCCTCGTACAGCTCCTCCACGTACGGCGCGTTGCTGCCGAACAGGTAGGAGTTCGAGCGGTATTCCTGCATCATCTTTCGCTCACCTTTCGCCCCGGTTTCCGGAACTACGGCTGGTTGCACAACCTTCCGCGACACGGCTGCACCGTTGAGCGGATTGCGACCCCACTTGAAATCCCACCACCGGGGCGATGGAGCATCAAGGGGACGGGGAAGGACCCTTTGATGGGACGGGACTGTAGCACCGGGAGCGTTACGCCGCGCTGACGGGGAGCAGCGCGGCCGCGATCCCTACTGCATCGCCCGCGAGGCCGGCGGCTGGTCGCGCGGCGCGGTGAACACCTCGCCGACGTCGACCGCGTCGAAGCGGTATTGCGCGCCACAGAACTCGCAGCCGACCTCGGCCGCGCCGCGCTCGGCGATCAGGCCGTCGATCTCCTCGCGGCCCAGGCCCTGCAGCATGCCGGCCACCCGCGTGCGCGAGCAGCGGCAGGCGAAGCGCGGCCCGCGCTCGCCCTGCAGCGGCGCGAAGCGCAGCACCCGCTCCTCCCAGAACAGGCGGCGCAGCAGGGTCTCGGCGTCGAGCGTCAGCAGTTCCTTGCGGGTCAGCGTCGCGGCCAGGTGGGCGATGCGGTTGTAGCCCTCGTTGAGGCCGATCTCGTCCTCGTTGCGCGCACCGGCCAGGTTGCCGGCGCCCTCCACCGGCAGGCGCTGGATCAACAGCCCGGCGGCGATGTGGTCGTCGGCCGCCAGCACCAGCCGGGTGTCGAGCTGCTCGGACTGCAGCATGTAGTGCTCCAGCACCTCGGCCAGGTGCTGCAGCGGCTCGCGCCGGTCACCGTGCAGCGGCACGACGCCCTGGTAGGGTTGCTGGCCGGGCAGGCGGTCCTGGGGATCGAGCGTGATCGCGCAGCGGCCCTTGCCGCCGACATTGACCATCGCCTCCAGCCTGGCATCGGCCGGCACCTCGCCAATCACGGTGGCGGTGGCTCGCAGCGCCAGATCGGGCTGGACCTCGGCGACCGCCAGCTTCACCGGCCCGTCGCCGGAGATCTGCAGCACCAGCGCGCCATTGAACTTGATGTTCGACTGCATCAGCACGCCGGCTGCCGCCATCTCGCCGAGCAGCGCGCGCACCGGGGCCGGGTAGCCGCCGGCGGCCTCGCGGCGGCCGAGCAAGTCGGTCCAGGCATCGGTCAGCCGCACCAGCATGCCGCGGACCGGCAGGCCCTCGAACAGGAATTTGTGGAGTTCGCTCATGACAGCCCCTCGGCCGATGGGTACATCGCCCGGTCCCCCGAGGGGACGCGGGCCGGCTTGGGGCGGCCCGGCGCTCGGCCCGCCATGCATTCAAGCAGCATCGACTTCACCCGATACGCTTCAACGCGGTCTTGTAGCGCGCCCCGCGGGCCGCATAGCTCTCGGCGCCGCGCTGGATGCGTTCCAGATCCTCGGGCCGCACCGGCCGCACCGCCTTGGCCGGGCTGCCGAGGATCAGCATGCCCGCCTCGAAGCTCTTGCCCTCGGTGACCAGCGCGCCGGCCCCCACCAGACAGCGCGGGCCGATGGTCGCACCGTTCAGCACCACCGCCTGGATGCCGATCAGCGCCCCCTCGCCCACATGGCAGCCGTGCAGCATGGCCTGGTGGCCGACGGTGGCGCCGGGGCCGATGGTCAGCGGGTAGCCCATGTCGGTGTGCAGCACCGTGCCCTCCTGCACGTTAGCGCCGCGGCCGATCGTGATCGGCTCGTTGTCGCCGCGCGCCACCACGTTGGACCAGACGCTGGCGCCCTCCTCGACGATCACCGTACCGATCAGCTCGGCGCTCTCGGCCACGTAGGCATTCGGGTGGACCTGCGGCACGCGGTCGTCGAGCTGGAACAAGGCCATGCGGGGCTCCGGCAAAGGCACAATTTTAAGGATGTGCCCTGCCGCGCCCGGCCTCCCCTCGCAAAGCCCCGCCGCTGCCCGCCCTGACCTGCGCCGCGAGGCGCTGGCCGTGCTGGCGCTGGCCGAGCCGCTGGCCAAGGCCGCCGCGGCGCGCGCGCTGCTCGCGGCGCGCGACGCGCTGGCGCTCGACCCCGACGCCCTGCTCGCCCCCGCCGGCCCGCTGCCCGGCCGCCCCGCGCGCCCCGAGCTGCTGCCGGCGCTGCGCGTGCCGCAGCGCTCGATCGCCTCGCCCGGGGGCCGCGCGGCACTGGTGCATGCCATCGCGCACATCGAGTTCAACGCCATCAACCTGGCGCTCGACGCGGTGTGGCGCTTTCCCGGCCTGCCCGCCGCCTACTACCGCGACTGGCTGCAGGTCGCCGGCGAGGAGGCCTATCACTTCACGCTGCTGCGCGAGCACCTGCGGGGCCTGGGCCACGACTACGGCGACTTCCCGGCCCACGACGGCCTGTGGACCATGACCGAGCGGACCGCCCACGACCCGGTGGCGCGCATGGCGCTGGTGCCGCGCACGCTCGAGGCGCGCGGGCTCGACGCGACGCCGCCGCTGCAGCGCAAGTTCGCGAAGGCCGGCGACGCACGCGCGGTCGAGATCCTGGAGATCATCCTGCGCGACGAGATCGGCCATGTCGCGATCGGCAACCGCTGGTACCGCTGGCTGTGCGAGCGCGACGGGCTCGACCCGGTGGCGCTCTACCCCGAGCTGGCCGCGCGCTACGACGCGCCGAAGCCGCGGCCGCCGCTGAACCTGGGCGCGCGCGAAGCGGCCGGGTTCAGCGCCGAGGAGCTGGCCTGGCTGAACGGCTAGCGGCCTCCCTCCCCGGTCATGCGCCGAACAGGTCCGCCGAGGCACCGGCGGCCTGGAACAGGCCCTCGAACCAGGCGTCCGTCGACCCGGCCGCCTCGGGCATCGTGAGGAAATGCGCCATGCCCAGGTCCGGCGCCCCCGCGATGGTGGTCACGCGGATCCAGTCGTTGCCCGGCGTGCTGGCGTCGCGCACGCGCAGCACGCCGCTGCCCTTGTCGTAGTGCACGTCGATGTCGCCGAAGTTGACCTGGCCGAAGCGGCCGGTGAAGGTGAACGACAACGCGGCGTCGGTGTCGGTCAGGCGGCTCGGCGTGATCGCATCGAACTCGTGGCCGGTCGGGTCCACCGCGTAGTACGGCCCGGGGTAGAGCGCGATGTAGTCGTCCGCCACGTCGAAGTCCATCACGCGGTCGGGCGTGTAGGTGCCGCTGGGCAGGAAGCCGAACACGTCGCGCCCGGCGTCGCCGTACAGCCGCGCCACGCCGCCGTAGTCGGCCGACGAGAAGTTGCCGTAGACCACGTCGTCGCCGAGGCCGCCGCGCACCGCTTCGACCTGCCCCGCCGGGCTCGAGCCGGCGATCACCACGTCGTTCCCGGCCCCGCCGACCACCGCGTCAACGCCGTAGCCGCCCTCCAGGTAGTCGTCACCGCCGCGCCCGAGCAGGTAGTCGTCGCCTTCGGCGGCCCGCACGAAATCGGTCGACTGCCCGAGCCGGACCACGTCGTCGTGCTCGCCGCCGAGCAGCAGCGAGAAGCGCTCGAAGTTCGTCAGCTGCAGCCCCGCGACGCTGCCGATCTGGCCATTCAGCTGGTCGAGCAGGTCGATCTGCACCGGCGCCGTCAGCGACACCATGGCCTCGCCCATCGACAGCACGAAACCGTCGATGCCCGCGCCGCCGTCGAAGCGGTGCGCGAACAGCGGGTCGTAGCTCCACACCGCGCCGACGTCGTCGCCGGCGCCCAGGTCCACCACGTTGGTGCCCCCGTGCAGCGTCTCGGTCCACACGTAGTCGCTGCCCTCGCCGCCCGTGACGGTGTGGTTGCCGTAGGTCGCCTCGACCTCGTCGTCGCCGGAGCCGCCGTCGATCGTCGAGTCGATGGCCCCGCCGTACACATAGTCGTTGCCCTCCCCCGCGCGAACGACAAGGCCGTTGTAGAGGTCGTCGTCGCCGCGGCCGCCGTCGATCTCCGCCGGCTGGTAGTAGGTCGGGTCGGCGCTGCTGGCGACCTGCGTCGCGCCCCAGATCGTGTCGTTGCCGTCGCCGCCATCGAGGTGCGACCGCTCGCGCGCCAGCACGAAGCTGCCAACGAACACCGGCCCCGAGCCGGCGTCGATGTGGTCGTCGCCGCCCAGGCCGAGCAGCGTGTCGGCGCCGTAGGCCCCGTAGAGCCGGTTGTGGCCGGCATCACCGACGAGGCGGTCGTCGTGCAGGCTGCCGACCACGCCCTCGATCTCCCACAGCGCGTCGCCGGCCGCCGCGCCGGCCGTCCCGGCGTGCTGGCCCAGGTCCACCACCACGCCGGCGCCGGACCAGCGGTAGGACGCCAGGTCCAGGCCGCTGCCGCCGTACAGGGCGTCGGCGCCGGCGCCGCCGTCCAGCAGGTCGTCGCCGAGGCTGCCGGCCAGTCGGTCCGCGCCGATCCCGCCGCTCAGCGAATCGGCCCCGGCACCGCCCGCCAGCGTGTCGGCGCCACCGCTGCCGCGCAGCGTGTCGTCGCCGCCGCCGCTGCGCAACATGTCGCTCCCGGTGCTGCCGGTGACGTCGTAGAACTCGATGTCGCGGTCGATCTGCAGCGGCGCGAGGCTGCTGCCGTCGCTGAGCGCCACCGTCAGCAGCGCATAGCCGCCCGCCGGCGCGCTGAGCGTCACGCCGGTGGCCGAGCGGCCCAGGCCGTCGCCGCCGGCATAGTCGAGCTCGATCAGGTCGCGCCCGGCGCCGCCGCTGAAGACCGTCGTGAAGCTCGCGCCGGCAAAGCCGAGCCGCAGCACGTCGTCGCCCGCGCCGGTGCTCAGGCCGTCGAAGCGCTCGCAGCCGCCGATCCAGAGCTGCGGGCCGCTGCCGTCGGTGTAGAGCAGGTTCAGCTGGGCATCGAAGTCCACGCGCACCGCGCTCGTGGCCCAGGACAGGTCGAGCCCGACGACACGGTCGATGCCGTCGCCGCCCTCGATGAAGTCGCCCGGCCCGAAGCCGCCGGTAAAGACATCCCGGCCGGCGCCGCCGGTCAGCGTGTCGGCCCCGGCACCGCCGTCCAGCGTGTCATGGCCGGCGAGGCCCGAGAGGCTGTCGTCGCCAGCCAGGCCGGACATCAGGTCGGCGCCCGCGCTGCCGCTGAGAACGTCATTGCCGCTGCTGCCTTCGTACGTCGGCATCGGAACCTCCGGGGAATGGCGGGTGGGGTGTGCTCCTGGTGAAGGTCACACTCTGCCGCCCCCGGCCGCCGGCGGGCTTGCCTTGGGTCAACCCTCCGCGGCGCCGCCGCCTCGGCCGGGTGCGGCCAGGACGCTCTCGGTCGAGATCGTCGTCAGCATCGAGCCGCTGAGCGACCGCGTCACGGCGCGACCAGATGGGCCTGGTGAGTCGCCGTAAACCGCGGCTTCAGCCCACGCGCCGCGCAGAACTCGTCGACGGCGCGCCGGCCCCCCGGCCAGTTGTAGTCGTCGGTGACGATGATCCCGCCGGGCAGCAGACGCGGATAGAAGTACTCGAAGCAACCCAGCGTCGGCGCATACAGGTCGACGTCGACGTGCACGAAGCGGTAGCGGGCCTCGGGCGCGGACCGCAGGCTCTCGGGCAACCAGCCCGGGTGGATGGCCACGCGCGGGAACTCGCTCCACACCTGCGAGGACACCTCGTCGTAGGCATAGGCCATGCCGCCGGCCTTCGTCATCGACAGCACACGCCGGGCCTCGGCCGGGTCCATGCCGCTGGTGTCCAGGTCCACGGCCTCCGGTTCGCTGAGGCCCTGGAAGGAGTCGAAGATCGCGAAACCTTCCCCTTGCCAACCCGGCCGCAGCGCGGCCTGCTGGAAGCACAGCTGCAGGAAGGAGTTGCCGCGCGCGCAACCGCACTCGACCACCGAACCTTCACCGGCGGCGCAGTCCCGGAACAGCGCCACCAGCGTCGACTGCCGCAGCACGCGGCGCAACGGCAGCGCCGAGGACTTGCTCGCCATCAGCGCCCGCAGGTAGATGCCCAGGTAGTCCGCGTCGACGGCGCCGACGTCGCGATCGATCCGCGCGGCCACGCGGAACAGCAGACGCAGCGCGTCGAGCGCCGGGCCGGGCGCGCCGCCGAACACGAAGTAGCGGTAGGCGAGGTTGATCAGGTTGCTCGCCTCGGCGAACCGCTGCGGCTCGCCCGCGAGCCCGGCCTCGTGCTCCGCCAGCATCTCGAAGGCTGCATCGAAGTGCCCGCCCTCCATGTAGGCGCGCACGTCGCCGAGCATGACGCCGAGATCGGTCTCGCTGGGGGTGGGCGTGGTCGGCATGTCGGGTGATGCGGTGGGCGCGGAGCCAGGGCCGAACGATGATATCGGCGAAGGCCGACGCGACGGCAGGTCGCCGCTCAGCCAGCCGCCAGGAAGTAGCGCTTCAACCCCGCCAGGATCATCTTGAAGACCGGCAGGCTGCCGAAGGGGTCGAGGACCAGCAGCAGGACGAAGGCAGAGAGGAAGCTGTGATCCATCGGCGCATTGTCAGAGCCCCGGCGCGCCCGGCCGCGCGCCGGCGGCCTCGTCGTCAAAGGCTGACGCCCACCACCGGGAGCTGCAGGTCGTAGGCGATGGCGGCCAGGCGCGTCGCGGCGACGGCCACGACGCCAGCGACGAACGCGCCTGCCGTCGGCACCTTCAGGGCCCGCAGCAGCAGGTAGAGCGCGATGCCCGCGACCGCCGCCGTGGCGTAGATGTCCTGCCGCAGCACCAGGGGCACCTTGGCGCTGAGCACATCGCGAACGACGCCACCGCCGGCGCCGGTCAAGGTGCCCATCAGGATCGTGACCAAGGGGCCGCAGCGCGCCCGTTCTGCCACCTGGGCGCCCGAGATCGCGAACAGGGCCAGGCCGAATGCATCGGCGACCGCCAGCGCATTGCGGGGGACCGGCAGGTACTGGACCCAGACGATGGTGAGCGCCGTTGCCGCCAGGATGGTGAGCAGGGGGCCGGAGTCCTTGACCCAGAACACGGGGTAGTGGCCGAGGAGGACGTCGCGGAGGGTGCCGCCGCCCACGGCGGTGATCGAGGCCAGGACGACGACGCCGAACAGGTCGAGCCGCGCGATCATGCCGGCCAGGGCCCCGCTGACGGCGAAGACGGCCACGCCCAGCAGATCGAGGACGTACAGGAGCATCAGTGGTTCCGGTGCGGGGTGGTCATCGCATCAGGCCGGTGGTGCCGGGAAGCGATGCGGCTGCATGCGTCATGCGCAGCTCATACGGCGCGGTGTGCTGCGGCCGTCCGCCCCTGTGCATAGCTGCACTGGCCCTTGCAGCTTGGGCAAATGAACGTGGCGCGCTTGAGCCGCCTGTCGTACCAGACCAGGGCTCCTACAACCCAGAAGGCACACACGGCCACCAGTGACTCTGCGAGACAGCCAACCAGGAAGCCCAAGCCTGCAACTAGCCAACCAAGAGGCTCTCCCAGCATCGTGACGGCAAGCGTCTCGTTCTTCGTGTAGTCGCTGTGCATCTGCCTTACGCGCTCGCCGCAGGCTGGACAGGAGAGCCGCACGTGAAGTACGGGACTGGTGACGTACTCGAAGTTCAAGGACTCGCCTCGGGCCTCCGCGTTGCGATCGATACCGTGTGCCGAATCAGTGTCTTGGCTCATGCCCCATGACGTGAAGGTAATCGGACGCCGCAGGTGGTCTGGTTGACTGACATGTTATGGCTCATTGGCCGCATGCAGAATACTTTCCCGCTGCAAGGAAGGCGAGCGCGAGGAACGCCACATAGGTAAGCGGCAAGAATGAGAGCCATGCTGCCAGGTGCACCCAGGCAGATCCCACGGGTTGGTCGTGTCCCATCCCGTGGTGTAGGTCCACAGCCCGGAGAAGGCTGAGTTGCACGGTACTCAGCGAGCTACAGCGGACAGCCGAGTCGGAACAGTATCGCTGAGGGTCTGCAGGCCCTCAAGCTGCATGTAGCGACGGTTCAGGCTCCACTCGTCGTTCTGCTCGAGCATCATGGCGCCCACGAGCCGCGTGATCGACGCGTCATTGGGGAAGATGCCCACGACGTTGGTGCGCCGCTTGATCTCGGCATTCAGCCGTTCCAGCGGGTTGGTGCTGTAGATCTGCGTCCAATGTGCGCGAGGGAAGGTCATGAACGCGAGCACGTCGTTCTCGGCCTCGTCCATGAGCGTGCCGAGCTTGGGGAACTTGCCTCGAAGCTGATCGGCGACGCTGCGCCACTGCGAGCGCGCCGCGTCGGCCGAGTCCTGCACG
>DATILD010000052.1:0-72051 GCA_035476815.1 Methylibium sp. | reverse complement strand
CCGAGGTCGGCGCGTCGTCGCGGGCGCGCCGCGCTGGCGGTTCGGCACGGTCTCGCGGCGGCGCTGCGGCCTCGGCATGCCGCTGGGCGCGTTCGGCCTCGGCCTGCGCCAGCGTCGGGCGGGGCCGCTTCGGGCCTTGGCCGCGGATCGGCGCGCGGCGCGTCTCGGCGGTCTTCGGGACCGCGGGCTGCTTGAGCTTCAGGGTGGCCATCGCGTTCAGCGGCCGCGCAGGAACAGCGCGTCGAGTTCCTTGACCGTGACCTGCCGCCAGGTCGGCCGGCCGTGGTTGCACTGGTCCGATCGCTCGGTGCGTTCCATGTCGCGCAGCAGCGCGTTCATCTCCTCGATCGTCAGCCGCCGGTTGGCGCGCACCGCGCCGTGGCAGGCCATGGTCGACAGCAGCTCGTGCCGCGCCCGCTCGACCGCATGGCTGGCGTCCCAGCGCTCCAGCTCGGCCAGCACCGCGCGCGCCAGGCCCACCACGTCGGCGCCGGCCAGCGCGGCCGGCTGCGCGCGCACCGCCAGCACGCCGGGCGCGAGCGGGCCGACGTCGAGGCCCAGCCGCGCCAGCGCGTCCTGCTGCGCGTCGGCGGTGGCGATCTCGGCCGGCGTCGCCGCGAAGGTGGCCGGGATCAGCAGCGGCTGGCTGTCGACGCGCGCCGCCGGGCCGCCGTCGAGCGCGGCCTTGAGGCGCTCGTAGACCACGCGCTCGTGGGCGGCGTGCATGTCGACGATCACCAGGCCCTGGCGGTTCTCGGCCAGGATGTAGATGCCGGCGAGCTGGGCGAGCGCGCGGCCGAGCGGCCAATCCTCGACGGCCTCGGCCGCCGCCGGCGCCGCCACGGCGGCCGGGGCCAGCGTCGGCCACGCCGGCGATGCCTCGCGCACCGATGGCGGGTAGGCGGGCGGCGGGTCGATCCGCCGCTCGAGAGGCGCCGGCTCGCCGAGCCGCAGCGGCGGCTGTTCGGTCAGCGGGCACCACACCGCCGCCATGGTCGGTTCGAAGGCGGTGGTCGGCGTCGCGCTGCGCGGCAGCGCCAGCGCGTCCTCGACCGCATGGCGCACCGCCTGGTGGACCTCGCGGCCGTCGCGAAAGCGCACCTCGGTCTTGGTCGGGTGGACGTTGACGTCGACGCGCTCGGGCGCCAGCTCGATGTAGAGCAGGTAGGCCGGCTGGCGGCCGCCGTGCAGCACGTCGTCGTAGGCGCTGCGCGCGGCGTGGGCGATCAGCTTGTCGCGCACCGGCCGGCCGTTGACATAGACGTACTGGTGGTCGCTGCGCGAGCGCGCCGCATCGGGCAGGCCGACACGGCCGGCCACGCGCAGCGGGCCGAACACCGCCAGCGGCCGGCTGGCGTCGACGAAGTCGGCCCCCAGCACGTCGCGCACGCGCTGGTCGATCTCGGCGCGGCGCCACTGCGCGACCAGCTTGCCCTCGTGCCAGACCGCGAAGCCGACGTCGTTGCGCACCAGCGCGTGGCGCCGCACCGCCTCGAGGCAATGCGCCAGCTCGGTGGCGTCGGTCTTCAGGAACTTGCGGCGCGCCGGCGTCGCGAAGAACAGCTCGCGCACCTCGACGGTGGTGCCCACCGCGCGGGCGGCGGGCTGCAGCTCGCCGCTGCGCGCGTCGAGGCGCTGCGCATGGGCGGCGTCGGCGGTGCGGCTGGTGATCGACAGCTCGGCCACCGAGCCGATCGCGGCCAGCGCCTCGCCGCGAAAGCCCATCGTGCCGACGCGCTCCAGCTCGGCCAGCGAGACGATCTTGCTGGTCGCGTGGCGCTTCAGCGCCAGCGGCAGCTCGGCGGCCGGGATGCCGGCGCCGTCGTCCTCGACGCTGATCGCGCGCACCCCGCCGGCGGCCAACCGCACGACGATCTCGCCGGCGCCGGCGTCCAACGCGTTGTCGACCAGCTCGCGCACCACCCCGGCCGGGCGGTCGACCACCTCGCCGGCGGCGATCTGGCTCACCAGCTCGTCGGGCAGTTCGCGGATCGGCCGGCGCGGCGCGGCATCGAGGACGGCATTCATCGACGGCATTGTAGGAATCGCCCGGGATAATCCCCGCCATGGACTACGCGATGCTGTTGATCGACTTCATCCTCCACGTCGACGCCCACCTGGCGGCCTTCGTCGCCAACCATGGCGCCTGGGTCTACGCGCTGCTGTTCGCGATCGTGTTCGTCGAGACCGGCGTGGTGGTGATGCCCTTCCTGCCGGGCGACTCGCTGCTGTTCGTGGTCGGCACGCTGTGCGGCGCCGGGCTGATGAGCCTGCCGCTGGCGATGGCGCTGCTGCTCGCCGCGGCGGTGCTGGGCGACCAGGCCAACTACCTGATCGGCCGGCGCGTCGGGCCCAGGGTCTGGCAGTGGGAGCACTCGCGCTTCTTCAACCGCCGCGCCTTCGAGAAGGCGCATGCCTTCTACGAACGCTACGGCGGCATCACGGTGGTGCTGGCGCGCTTCATGCCGTTCGTGCGCACCTTCGTGCCCTTCGTGGCCGGCGTGGCCGAGATGGACCGGGCGCGCTTCACCGCCTTCAACGTCGGCGGCGCGGCGCTGTGGGTGGTCGGCCTGACGATGGCCGGCTACCTGTTCGGCAACCTGCCCTGGGTGCAGCAGAACCTGTCGGCCATCATCTGGTCGCTGATCCTGATTCCGGGCGTGGTCGCGGTCGTCGGCGCCTGGCGGGCGCGCGGCGCGTCGCTCTCCGGCAGTACGAACCGGCCCTGACGAGGCGGGTTTACGGCCTCTTCGCAGGTCGTCGCCGCGGCGGACACTCGAGCCCGGGCGGCTGGGCGCCCGCGGAGCGACGGGGATGTTCAGGAGCTTTCGCAGTCGGGCGGTGCTGTGGTTCGGCGTGCTCGCGCTTGCCGTGACCGCGGCGCTCGCGGCGCAGCTCGGCCGGATGATGTCGGCGCAGTTGCAGCGCGATCGGGGCGAGGCGCTGCAGGTGCTGGCGCAGAGCATCGGCGCGCTGCTGGCCGAGGGCCTGCACGAGCGGCTGCGCGAGGTCGAACTGCTGGCGCACTCGCGCGAGGTGCAGCGCCTCGGCCTCGACCCGGCCGCCTGGGCCGATGAACTGACCCGGCTGCAGCGCAGCCGCCCTCATTACGCGTGGATCGGCGTGACCGACGCCGCCGGCACCGTGCTCGCGGCCACCGGCAACCTGCTGGTCGGCCAGAGCGTGGCCGAGCGCCCGTGGTTCCGGGGCGCGGTCAAGGGCAGCTATCTCGGCGAGCCGCGCCCGGGCAGGCTGCCGGCCGCGCTGCCGCCGCCGCGGCCGGCGGACGACCCGCTGCGCCTGATCGACGTCGCCGCGCCGCTGCGCGACGCGTCCGGCACGACCATCGGCACCCTCGGCGTGCATGGCGACTGGGCCTGGGCGCGCGACGCGATCGGCGCGCTGCGCGGCGAGCGCCAGCGTGACACCGGCGTGCAGGTCTTCATCGTCGACCGCGCCGGCCGCGTGATCCACCATCCGGCCGGCCCCGAGGCCGGCGCCGCGCCGGCGCCCGGCGAGCCGACGCCCGAGCGGCCGCGACTGCTGCGCTGGTCCGACGGCGCGCTCCATCTCACCGCCGCGGCGCCCATGCCGGCGCGGGGCCCGCACACCGACCTCGGCTGGACCGTGCTGGTCCGACAGCCGGCCGAGCTGGCGCTGGCCGCGGCGGCCGAAGCCGAGCGCGCGGTGTGGCTGGCCGGCGGCGCGGCGGTCGTGGTCGGCATGCTGCTGGCGTGGCTGCTGGCCGGCCGCTTCGGCCGGCCGCTCGCCCAGATCGCCAGCGCCGCGCGCAGGATCCAGGCCGGCGACCTGGCCACGCCGATCCCGGTCAGCCGCCGCAGCAGCGAGCTCGAGCAGCTGTCCACCGCGCTCAGCGGCATGACCGAGCGCCTGGTCGGCCGCGAGCGGGCGCTGACCGAGGCCAACGAACGGCTCGAGGCACGCGTCGCCGAACGCACCGACGCGCTGGCGACGGCGAACGCCGCCCTGGGCCGCCTGGCCCATCTGGACGGCCTGACCGGCCTGCCCAACCGCCGCGCCGCCGACGCCCGCATCGACGCCGAACTGGCCCGCCAGCGCCGCCATGGCGGCTGCGTCGCGCTGCTGCTGGTCGACATCGACCACTTCAAGCGCCTCAACGACAGCCATGGTCATGACGTCGGCGACATGGTGCTGCGTGCGGCCGCCGAGCGGCTGCAGGCCGGCCTGCGCGAGAGCGACTTCTGCGCGCGCTTCGGCGGCGAGGAGTTCGTCGTGCTGCTGCCCGAGACCGACCCCGCCGGCGCCCGCGCCGCGGCCGAGAAGCTGCGCGGCGCGATCGGGCTGCTGATGCCCGAGCCGGTCGGCCGCGTGACCGCGAGCATCGGCGTCGCGGTGAGCTGCGGTGCCGAGGGCGAACCGTCGTCGCTGCTGTTGGAGCGGGCCGACGGCGCGCTCTATCGCGCCAAGGCCCATGGCCGGGACCGGGTCGAGCTGGCCGCCTAGATCGGCCGTCTAGAGCGCCCGCTGCCGCGCCAGCGGCGGATGGTCGGCGAAGTAGCGGCGGATGCCGCGCGCCAGCGCCTCGACCAGTTGCGCCTGGTAGGCCGGGTCGCGCAGCTGGCGCTCCTCGTCGGGGTTGGAGATGAAGGCCGTCTCGACCAGGATCGAGGGCACGTCCGGCGCCTTCAGCACCGCGAAGCCGGCCTGCTCGACCCGTGGCTTGTGCAGCCGGCCGACCTTGCCGATATGGCCCAGCACCTCGCGGCCGAGCTTGAGGCTGTCGCGGATCTGCGCGGTGGTGCTCATGTCGAGCAGCGCGCGCGACACCGCCGCGTCCTTGCTCTTGATGTTGACGCCGCCCACCAGGTCGGCGGCGTTCTCCTTCTGCGCGATCCAGCGCGCCTCGACGCTGGTGGCGCCGCGCTCGCTCAGCACGTAGACCGAGGCGCCGCGCGCCTGCGGGCGGATGAAGGCGTCGGCGTGGATCGACACGAACAGGTCGGCCTGCACGCGCCGCGCCTTGCGCACGCGCTCGTGCAGCGGCACGAAGTGGTCGCCGTCGCGCGTCAGCATCGCACGCAGGTTCGGCTGCTGGTTCAGGCGCTCGCGCAGCTGGCGCGCGATGGCCAGCACCACGTCCTTCTCGTGCAGGCCGCTGGGGCCGACGGCCCCCGGGTCCTCGCCGCCATGGCCGGGGTCGAGCGCGACGATGATCAGCCGGTCGGTGCGCGCCGGCCCGGACGCCGCCGGCGGCGCGGCGGCGATCGGTCCGGAGGCCGGTTCCGCGGGGCCGGGAGCCGAGGCGGGGCGGTCCATCCGACCAATGAACTCGCCCAGCGCATCGGCCACCGCCGAGGCCGCCTGCTCGGCCGGCACCGTCGGGTCGGCCGCGACCTTCTCCTGGATCAGCGCCAGCAGCGGGTCGCGCTCGGCGGTCGGGTAGAGGTCGAACACCAGGCGGTGGCGGTAGGCGGCCACCGGCTCGAGCGTGAAGACCTGCGGCGCGATCGGCTGCTTCAGGTCGAGCACCAGCCGCACCACGCGGGGCTGGCTCTGGCCGACGCGCACGCCCGCGATGTAGGGGTCGTCGGCTTGCACCTTGCCGACCAGCTCGCGCAGCGTCGGGCTCAGTTCGAGCCCGTCGACATCGATCACGATGCGCTGCGGGTTCTGCGCGAGGAAATGCCTGGCCGCGAGCGCGGTGTCGGACTCGATCGTCACGCGGGTGTAGTCGGCCGCCGGCCAGACGCGCACCGCGAGGATGGTCGCGCCGAAGGCGAGCTCGGGCGCGCCCAGCAGCAGTACGAGCGAGCCGGCGTCGCGGAGCAGTTCTCGGCGGTTGCGCATCGTCGTCATCGCTGCAACAGCGCCTGTCCGCGAAGGGTGTAGGCCTTCCAGGTCACGGCGCGTTGGTCGCCGTCGCCGGGATCGAGTTCCAGCCGCAGGTCGGGGCAGGGCAGGGTTTCGCCGGCGCGCTGGGGCCATTCGACCAGCTTGAGGCCGGGGCCGGCGAAGATGTCGCGAAAGCCCGCGTCCTCCCATTCGCGCTCGTCGTCGCCGAAGCGGTAGAAATCGAAGTGCCAGGCGCCGCCGTCGGCCAGCTCGTAGGGCTCGACCACCGCATAGCTCGGGCTCTTGATGCGGCCCTCGACGCCGAGCGCGCGCAGCAGGTGGCGCGTGAAGGTGGTCTTGCCGGCACCCAGCGGCCCGTGCAACTCGATGAAGGCATCGCGCAACGGCGGGTGTGCGGCCAGCCGCCGGGCGGCGGCGGCGCAGGCCGGCTCGTCGGCCCAATGCTCGTGGCGCGTTTCTAGAATCGGCGGATGCATCGAATGCCGGGTGGTCCTCGAGAGGACGAAGTGGGCCAGTCCCTGCTGGAACGCCTGCGCGAGGATGCGCGTGCACTGGGATTTTCCCAGATCGGTGTGGCCGGCGTGGACCTGTCCGACGCCGAACCCGGCCTGCTCGACTGGCTGGCGCGCGGTTTCCACGGCGAGATGGGCTACATGGCCCGCCATGGCCTGAAGCGCGCGCGCCCGGCCGAACTGGTGCCGGGCACGGTGAGCGTGATCACCGCGCGCATGGACTACCTGCCGCGCAGCACGCCCGAGGGCTGGCAACGCATCGAGTTCGAACGCCTCGCGCGGCCGGCCGACGCGACGGTGTCGCTCTACGCCCGCGGTCGCGACTATCACAAGGTGTTGCGTTCGCGGCTGCAGACCTTGGCCGAGCGGCTCGCGGCGGCGGTCGGGCCCTACGGCCACCGCGTGTTCACCGATTCGGCGCCGGTGCTCGAGGTCGAGCTCGCCGCGCGCAGCGGCCTGGGCTGGCGCGGCAAGCACACGCTGGCGCTGTCGCGCGAGGCCGGGTCGATGTTCTTCCTCGGCGAGATCTACGTCGATCTCGCGCTGCCCGCGACGCCGCCGGTGCCCGAGCACTGCGGCTCCTGCCGCGCCTGCCTCGACGTCTGCCCGACCCAGGCCATCGTCGCCGAGCGCCTGGTCGACGCACGGCGCTGCATCTCCTACCTGACGATCGAGCACGACGGGCCGATCCCCGAGCCGCTGCGCGCGCCGATGGGCAACCGCATCTACGGCTGCGACGACTGCCAGCTCGTCTGCCCCTGGAACAAGTACGCCCAGTGCGCGACGCTGGCCGACTTCGACACCCGCGCGCCGCTGGACACGCCGACGCTGCTCGCGCTGTGGGCCTGGGACGAGGCGGCTTTCCTGCACGCCACCGAGGGCAGCGCGATCCGCCGCATCGGCTACCCGCGCTGGCGCCGCAACCTCGCGGTGGCGCTCGGCAACGCCTGGCGTGACGCCGGTGACCCCGCGCATGCCCAGGCGCTGCAGGCCGCGCACGAGGCCGCGACGCCGCTGGTGCGCGAGCACATCGCCTGGGCCCTAGCCCAGCGACAGCCTTAACGCCACCCAGCCGGGCACCGCCACCATGCCGAGCAGCGTCGACAGCGTGACGATGCCGGCCACGAAGGGCCCGTTGCCGCCCATTCGGGTCGCGAGCACATAGGCGCTCGACGCGGTGGGCATCGCCGCGAACGCGACCAGCACCGTCCATTGCAGCGGCGGCAGCGCGACCACCAGCCCGAAGCCGAGCGCGAAGGCCGGCAGCAGCGCATGGCGGATGGTCAGGAAGGCCGCGGCCAGCTTCGGCGCCGCGGTCAGCCCGCCGAGCTGCAGCCCGGCGCCCACCGCCATCAGGCCGATCGGCAGCGCCGCCTGGCCGATGCGCTGCAGCACCGTGCCCACCGCGTCCGGAAAGCTCACGCCGGCCAGGTTGGCCAGCAGCCCGCCGACGGTGCTGAGGATCAGCGGGTTGCGCGCCAGCTCGCGGCCGAAGTGGTGGCCGCCCTGGCGCGCCAGCGGCAGCACCGCGCCGATGTTGCAGATCGGCACGCACACCGCCACCAGCACCGCCATCGCCG
This sequence comes from Methylibium sp., assembly GCA_035476815.1. GTDB lineage: Bacteria > Pseudomonadota > Gammaproteobacteria > Burkholderiales > Burkholderiaceae_C > Methylibium. The sequence continues at coordinate 64,124 of DATILD010000052.1, read as the reverse complement.
CCACGCCGGCCGCGCCGCCCAGCCGCTCGGCCATCGCCAGCGCGATGTAGGAATTGAAGCGGAAGGCCGTCTGCGCCCCCGAGGCGTGCAGCAGCGCGTCGACCCGCGGCACGCGCCGCAGCGCGTAGGCCAGCGCGATCCCCAGCCCGACCGTAGCCAGCCCGCCGCCGGCCAGCGCCGCCGCGTCGCCGGGGTTCAGCGGGTTGCGCACGATCGACGTGAACAGCAGCACCGGGAACAGCAGGTAGTAGACGAGCTTCTCGGCCGCGGCCCAGACCGTGCGGTCCAGCGGCGTGTGGCGGCAGACGAAGAAGCCGACGACGATCAGCAGGAAATCGGGCAGCAGCAGCAGCAGGTCGCGCATGCGAAGAGCGTAAGCCCGGTCGGCATGCGTAGCTTCACTTACGCGCGACTAAGTAATTTCCGGGTCGGGGTTCGCCGGCCATCCGGGGCACAGTCCGGGCATCGGGCGCTTGCGCCCCCGTCCCGCTGCCCAGGAGACCGCATGCAACGCCAACCCCGCCGCCTCGTCCTCGCCACCGTCGCCGCCGCGCTGCTCGCGGCCGCCGGCGCTGCCTCGGCCCAGGCCTACCCGAACAAGCCGGTGCGCCTGGTCGTGCCCTTCGCGCCCGGCGGCACCACCGACATCATCGCCCGCGTGGTCGCCGAGAAGATCGCCGGCCCGCTGGGCCAGACCATGCTGGTCGAGAACAAGGGCGGCGGCGGCGGCGTGATCGGCGCGGACCAGATCGCCAAGTCGCCGGCCGACGGCTACGCGCTCGGCATGGCGACGGTGTCCACCACCGCGGCCAACCCGGCGATCAACCCGAAGATGCCGTACAACACGCTGACGGACTTCACGCCCATCATCAACATCGCCGCCACGCCCAACGTGATTGCGGTGCACCCGAGCTTCCCGGCCAAGGACTACGCGAGCTTCATCGCGCTGCTGAAGAAGAGCCCGGGCAAGTTCAGCTTCGCCAGCTCGGGCACCGGCGGCATCGGCCACCTGCAGATGGAGCTCTACAAGAGCCTCACCGGCACCTTCGTCACCCACATCCCCTACCGCGGCGCCGGCCCGGCGCTCAACGACACGGTGGCCGGCCAGGTGCCGATCATCTTCGACAACCTGCCCTCGGCGCTGCCCTTCATCAAGGACGGGCGGCTGATCGCGATCGTCGTCGCCGCGCCGGCCCGCGTGGCCGCGCTGCCCAACGTGCCGACCTTCAAGGAGGTGGGCCTGGAGCCGGTGAACCGCATGGCCTACTACGGCATCCTCGGCCCGAAGGGCCTGCCGAAGGAGGTGGTCGACAAGGTCAGCGCCGCCGTCAAGACCACCGTCAACCTGCCCGACGTGAAGAAGCGCATCGAGGACACCGGCTCGCTGCTGGTGCTCAACACCCCGGCCGAGTTCACCCAGCAGATCGAGGCCGAGTACGCGGTCTACAAGCAGGTGGTCGACAAGCAGAAGCTCAAGCTCGACTGATACCGATTTGCGTTCGATTGAATGGGAGTGACTGTTCGACAAGGCCCCGTCGAACTCATTCCCGGGGCGTAGGCGCGGCAGCCAAAGCCATCGGGTGGCCGACTGCGCTCATGCCCGGGGCTCGCGCCCCAGGCGTTCGCCAGGCACAAACAGTCCACCGGACTGTTTGTGTCCGGGCTCACTCCCCCGGTCAGGCTGCGCCTGACCTCCTCCTTGACTTCGCTCCGTCGGCCCCCCGACGTCCTTGGCAAGCACGAGGGTGGGCTTGAGACGGTCGAATGCCCACGAGCTGAGCCGATCAGGTCGGTGGGGCGCTCTGCGGAGCGAAGTAAAGGAGGAGACGACGGCCGCAGGCCGGCGGCGGGGGACATGAGCGCAGCAGAGCGCCCCGCCGGCCTGATCTCGCCACCAAGCGGCCCTGCGCGTGGCCCCCGTTCCACCGACCGTCCGAAAGCTACATTTCCCCGATGCCGAACGCCGCGATCGCAACGACGAGCAGCGTGCTGGTGCTGGTCGACTACCGGCAGCGCCTGGTGCCGGCGATCCACCGCGGCGCGCAGATCGTCGCCGAGGCGACAAGGCTTGCGGATGCCGCGCGGGCTCGGCACCGAACAGCGCCCGCACGGACTCGGCCCCAACGTCGATGCGATCCGTCAGCGCCGCGAAAGCGCGATCGCGAAAATGCACTTCGACGCCTGCGAGCACGGGCGGGCCGGCGCGTCCGGGCGGTCGGTCCGGCCTGCGGTTCGCGCTCGCCGGCCGATCACCAACTGGCGATGCAGCGGCTGCGGCAGGCGGGCGCCGCCATCGTCAGCCCCGAGAGGGTGACATTCGAATGCCTGCACGACTGCCGGCATGGATCGTTCAAGCCGGTGCTGCAGATGTTCAAGACCCGGATCGGGTGAATGCCCAGAATCCGGCCGACAAGACCACGGAGACGACAACGATGGACTACGCCAGCTTCTACCGCCGCTCGGTCGACGAGCCCGAGGCCTTCTGGGCCGAGCAGGCGAAGCTCGTCGACTGGCAGCAGCCACCCACCCAGATCTGCGACAACAGCAACCCGCCGTTCACCAAGTGGTTCGCCGGCGGCACCACCAACCTGTGCCACAACGCGGTCGACCGCCACGCCGCCACGCATGGCGAGCGCAATGCGCTGATCTGGGTCTCGACCGAGGTCGACCAGGAGGTGATCTACAGCTTCGGCGAGCTGCAGTCCGAGGTCGAGCGCATGGCGGCGATCCTGCTGTCGCTCGGCGTGAAGCAGGGCGACCGGGTGCTGATCTACATGCCGATGATCCCCGAGGCGGTGTTCGCGATGCTGGCCGCGGTGCGCATCGGCGCGATCCACTCGGTGGTGTTCGGCGGCTTCGCGAGCGTCAGCCTGGCGAGCCGCATCGACGACGCGCAGCCGACCGTGATCGTCAGCGCCGACGCCGGCAGCCGCGCCGGCAAGGTGGTGGCCTACAAGCCGCTGCTCGACGAGGCGATCCGCCTGTCGACGCACCAGCCCGCCAAGGTGCTGCTGGTCGACCGCGGCCTGAGCCCGATGGAGCGCAGCGCCGGCCGCGACGTCGACTATGCGCCGCTGCGCGAGCAGCATCTGAACGCCCGCGTGCCCTGCACCTGGGTCGATGCGACCCATCCGAGCTACACGCTCTACACCAGCGGCACCACCGGCAAGCCCAAGGGCGTGCAGCGCGACACCGGCGGCTATGCGGTCGCGCTGGCCGCGAGCATGAAGCACATCTACCTCGGCAACCCGGGCGAGACCTACTTCTCCACCAGCGACATCGGCTGGGTGGTCGGCCACAGCTACATCGTCTACGGGCCGCTGATCGCCGGCATGGCGACCATCCTGTACGAGGGCCTGCCGGTCCGCCCCGACGCCGCCATCTGGTGGAGCCTGGTCGAGAAGTACAAGGTCACCGCGATGTTCAGCGCCCCGACCGCGGTGCGGGTGCTGAAGAAGCAGGACCCGGCGGCGCTTCGGCGCCACGACCTGAGCTCGCTGCGTGCGCTGTTCCTGGCCGGCGAGCCGCTCGACGAGCCGACCGCGCAATGGATCGCCGGCGCATTGGGCGTGCCCATCGTCGACAACTACTGGCAGACCGAGTCCGGCTGGCCGATCCTGTGCATCGCCAACGGCGTGCAGAAGCAGCCCAGCAAGTTTGGCAGCCCCGGCATCCCGACCTACGGCTACAAGGTCAAGCTGGTCAGCGACAGCACCGGCGAGGAACTGATCGGGCCCGACCAGAAGGGCGTGCTGGTGGTCGAAGGCCCGCTGCCGCCGGGCTTCATGCAGACCGTCTGGCGCGACGACGCGCGCTTCGTCAGCACCTACTGGCAGACGGTGCCCGGCAAGCTGGTCTACAGCAGCTTCGACTGGGGCATCCGCGATGCGGACGGCTACTACTTCATCCTCGGCCGCACCGACGACGTGATCAACGTCGCCGGCCACCGCCTGGGCACCCGCGAGATCGAGGAGAGCATCTCCAGCCACCCCAACATCGCCGAGGTGGCGGTGGTGGGCGTGGCCGACCCGCTCAAGGGTCAGGTCGCGATGGCCTTCGCGATCGCGAAGGACGCCTCCGCACTCGGCGACGCGGCCGCGCGGCGCCAGCTCGAGGGCGAGGTGATGAGGGTGGTAGACAGCCAACTCGGCGCGGTGGCGCGGCCCTCGCGCGTGCACTTCGTGACCGCGCTGCCGAAGACGCGCTCGGGCAAGCTGCTGCGCCGCGCGATCCAGGCGGTGGCCGAGGGCCGCGATCCGGGCGACCTGACGACGATCGAGGACCCGGCGGCGCTGCAGCAGATCCGGGACACGCTGAAGTCCTGAGGCCGCCGCCCCGGCGCGGACGTCGGGCGCCGCCGCCGGGATCTACCGGGCGCGGGCCGCGCCGTCGCGCGGCCTCACGACAGCATCTGCCCCAGCTCGGCGAAGCTGTGCGCGATCTCCGGCACGTCGATCACGGTGCCGAGCTGCCGCTCGATCTGGGCGCGCGAGATGATGCCGCGCAGCCGCTGCGGCGGGTGCGCCGCGCTGCCTTCGACCACCAGCAGGTGGTTGCGGCCCTGGCGCTGCAGCGTCGCGATCACGTTCGACACGGTCGCGCGCCGCATGTCCTCGTGCGCGATCACGTCGAGCTTTGCCAGTGGCGTCATCACGTCGGCGACACACAACTCGTCGTAGCGGACGCCACGCTGCTGCACCACGCGCATCGCGCGGTCGCCGCGCAGGTCGGTGGTGGTGACCAGGCCCTCGACGGCCGGGACGTCGCTGACCACGAACAGCATCCGCACCCCTTGGTAGATCATGCGCTGTTCGGCCTGCTGCAGCGTCTCGGCGGGGTGGACGGTGGCCGCCTTGACGAGCGTCAGGTCGGTCATGACCTCCAGGGCGGGCGAGGCCAGCGTCACGGTGGCGGTCTGCCAGGGGCGGGCCTGGGCGAGCGAGACGCCGGGCACGAGGCGCCGGGTCGATAGGGCTGCTTCTCGGTCCATCGTGCACTCCTTGGCGGTTTGAGTGTCGGCACCGCTGTGTCGCGGCGCCACATTACTCCCGAAGCCGGCCGGCCGCCAGCCCACCGGCCGAGCTAGGGGCGTCGGCCGGCTGCAAGCCGTTACGCCTGCGGGCTCCAGCAGGGCGCCGGGGGGCCGAAATCCGGTCATCGCCTGTGGCGCCGAGGTCCGGCGCCGGCCGCCTGGAGTCCGCCATGTCGATTCACGCCCTGTCCGCTTCCTCCTCCTCTGCCTTGTCGTCATGCGCGGTCAAGGCCCGTCACGCCGCACCGCACGCCGAACGGCGCGAGTCCGTCGCGGCCCCGCGCCACGGCCCGCAGGCCCTGCGCACCGCGCTGCAGGACGTCGTCGGCGAGATCGCCGGCGCCGATGCGGCACGCTCCGAGGCCTCGGCCAACGCGCTGCACGACTTCACCGGCGCGCTGTCCGAGGCCCTGCGCACCGAAGGCGGTCGCGAGGTCGGTCACGGCCCCGGGCGCCATGTGCAGCGCGGCTACGCTTGGGGTCGCCAGGGCGGCGGCGATCTGGCGCAGCGCATCGAGGCGCTCGCCACCCGGCTGGCCGGTGCCGCGGCGCCCGGCGAGGCCGTGACCGCGGACGCGGCCGACGCGCCGGTGGCAGCCCCGACCGACGCGCCGCCCGTCACCGACACGGCCGTCGACACGCCCGCGGCCCCGCTCGCGGACGCCGCGGCGGTGCCCACCGCCCCGTCCGCGCTCGAAGCCAGCTTCGCCGCGCTGTGGCAGACCCTCCAGCCGACCGCCACCGCGGGCACCGACGGAACCGCCGTCGACCTGATCGGCTTTCTCCACACCCTGGCCCAGCGCCTCGGCGCTGCCGCCGCCCCGGCGGTCGGCAGTCTGGTCGACACCACCGCTTGAGCGGCGACGCCTCAATCGCGCGCGGCGTGCAGTGCGCGCGCCAGCTCGTCGCGCGTGAAGGGTTTGGAGAGGAAGCCGTCCATGCCGGCGTCGATGCAGCGCTGGCGGTCCTCGGCCATCGCGCTGGCCGTCAGCGCGATCACCGGGGTATGGCGGCGCGACGGCTCGGCGACCTCGCGCTCGCGCAGCGCGCGGGTGGCGGCATAGCCGTCCATGCCGGGCAGGTGGCAGTCCATCAGCACCAGGTCGACAGGGCACTGCAGCAGCAGATCGAGCGCCTGCTCGCCGTTCCCGGCCGCATGGCAGCGGTGACCGAGGGCGGCCAGTTGCGCCTCGACGTAGAGCTGGTTCACCGGGTTGTCCTCGACCACCAGCACGTCGAGCGGCGGCAGCGCGACCGGCGGCGGTGACGGCGGGCTGCGGTGCGCTGCCGGCCGGTCCGCAGCCGCGGGCAGCCGCGCGGTGAAGCCGAAGCGCGAGCCCTGCCCGGGCGTGCTCTCGACCGAGAACTGCCCGTCCATCGCGTGCACCAGCTCGCGCGAGATCGCCAGCCCCAGCCCCGAGCCGCCATGGCGTCGTGCGGTGCCGCTGTCGCCCTGGGCGAACGGCTCGAACAGCCGCGCCTGCACCTGCGGCGCCATGCCGACACCGGTGTCGGCAACGGTGATGCACCAGTGCTGCGGCCCGGCGTCGGGCGCCGGCGCCGCGGTCAGCGTCACCTGCCCGTTGGTCGTGAACTTGATGGCGTTGCCCAGCAGGTTGTTGACGATCTGCTGCAACCGCATCGGATCGCCGATCACCGCGGGCGGCGACCCGGCCGGCGGCAGCTCGGTCTGCAGCCGCACGCCCTTCTGCGAGGCGCGCGGCGCCATCAGGTCGATGCAGGCCTGCAGCGCCTCGCGCAGGTCGAAGGGCTGGCGTTCGAGCTGCAGCCGTCCGGCCTCGATCTTCGACAGGTCGAGGATGCCGTCGAGCAGTCCCATCAGCGAACGTGCCGACTCGCGGATCGTCGAGGCGTACTTGCGCTGCCGGGTGTCCAGCGGCGTGTCCTGCAGCAGCTCGGCCATCCCGAGCACGCCGTTCATCGGCGTGCGGATCTCGTGGCTCATGTTGGCGAGGAAGGCGCTCTTGGCGCGGGTGGCCTGCTCGGCCGCCTGCACCGCCCGGCCCAGTTCGGCGTGGATGGTGTCGAGGCGCCGCTGCTGCGCCCCGACCACCGCGCTGCCGCGCCGCACCAACCACAGCAGCGCCGCATAGAGCGCCGCCGCCAGACCGAGCACGAGCACCAGCAGCTGGCGCTCGTGGCGGCGCAGCGCGGCGATGGTCGGCGTCAGGTCGTCGTAGACCTCGACCACGGCGGTGACGCGGCCTTGGCCGTCGGTCAACGGCACGTAGGTGGCCAGCAGGTTGCGATCGAACACCGCACCCTCGAGGGCATTGAAGACGTTGCGGTAGCTCAGCGCGGTGACGGTCGCGCCGCCGAGCGCGTCGCGCAGCGCCGGCTGGCTGCTCTTGTCCTCGCCGATCTGGCTGGGGTCGCTCGAGTAGAGCGTGCGGCCGCGCGGGTCGAACAGCTTGACCTTGACCACGCTGCTGCCGCGCAGCGCCGTCAGCACGGCCGCATCGGCGGTGGCGGCGAAGGGCGCTTCGCGCAGCGCGGCGTCGGGCAGGTCGAACCAGCCGCTCGCGTGCAGGCTGACGCCAAGCGCCACCTCCATGAGGTTGGCCACCGTGCGGGCCATCGTGGCGTTGGCGCGGGCGCCCTGGTCGAGCAGGTCGCGCTCGGCGACCGCCCGATAGCCCCAGGCAAGCAGCAGCACCAGCGCGGCGATGGCACCGAAGGCGCCGAGGGCGAAGCGCCGTTGCAGGCGCACAAGGGGGAGTGGATCGGCGTCGTTCGTCGGCATGCAGGATCGGGCGGCGGGGGCCGGGCCGGGCTGTGGCATGGATCATGCCCGCCCCAGGGAGCCCAGGGCCGCGATCGCCGGCCAGTCCCCCTATGTAAACACTGACAGGTTGCGAAGCGGTGTCGCCCCCTCAAGGCTGGCGCATGGCTGCCGAAAACGTTTCCGTAAGCCCCGGGCCGGTGCCCGGGGAGCCCCCCATGACCGACAGCATCACCCTCGACGTCCGCCAGCTGCGACTGGGCCTGCATGTCCACCTCGACCTCGGGTGGATGCAGCACCCGTTTCCGCTCGGCAGCTTTCGCATCGCCACCGAGCAGCAGCTGCAGACGCTGCGCAGCCTCGGGCTGGAGCGGGTGAAGGTGCTGCTCGGCCGCAGCGCCGACGACGCGGTCGAGGCCCTGGTGCAGGAGGGCGTGCTCGCCCCGCCGCCGCCCGCCGCGCCGCCGCCGGCCGCCGCGCCGGCTCCGGCCGACGACCAGCGAGCCCGCGAGCAGGCGGCGCGCCGCGCCGCGCTCGAGGCCGAGAAGGCCTGCGCGCTGCTCGCCGAGCGCAGCTATGCCGAGGCCGGCCGCGGCCTGCGCCGCTGCTTCGAGCTGGCGCCGAGCCAGCCGCAGGCGGCGCGCGAGCAGTGCGAGGCCCAGGTCCGCGGCTTTCTCGACAAGGTGCTCGGCGCCGAGGAGATGGCGATCCGCCTGCTCAGCGAGACCGCCGGCGACCGCGGCTCGCTGCACGCGGTCAACGTGACCGTGATCGCGCTGCTGCTGGCCCAGCAGCTCGGACTCGACAAGGCGGCGATGTTCGACCTCGGTGTCGGGTCGATGCTGCACGACATCGGCAAGATCGAGCTGCCGGACCGGGTGCGCTGGATCGACCCCGGTGCGGTCGGCGTGTCGCAGCCCGAGCGGCAGTTCTACCAGGAGCATGTGGCGCGCGGCGTGGTGATCGGCCAGCGCATGGGCCTGGCCGGCGGTGCGCTGCTGGTGGTCGGTCAGCACCACGAGCTGGCCGACGGCAGCGGCTTCCCGCAGCGCCTGGCGGCCGAGCGCATCAGCCTGCCGGCGCGCATCGTGGCGCTGGTCAACCGCTACGACAACCTGTGCAATCCGGCCACGCCCTCGCACGCGCTGACGCCGCACGAGGCGCTGGCGCTGATGTACGGCCAGATGCGGGCCCGCTTCGACGCCGCCGTGTTCGGCGCCTTCGTGCGCATGATGGGCGTCTACCCGCCGGGCTCGGTGGTGCAGCTGACCGACGAGCGCTACGCGATCGTGCTGTCGGTCAACGCCAGCCGGCCGCTGAAGCCGCGCGTGCTGGTGCACGACATCCGCGGCCGGCGCGAGGACGCGCTGCCGCTGGACCTGGAGAGCCACCCCGAGCTGGGCATCCGCCGCAGCCTCAAGCCGCAGCAGCTGCCGCGCGCGACGCTGGAGTTCCTGTCGCCGCGGCCGCGCGTGTGCTACTTCTTCGAGCGCGCCCGCGAGCCCTTCATGAGCACCGGGGAGGCCGCGCTGTGAGCGCCCGCGACGATCTCGCCTCGGCGCTGCAGCCGCCGCCCGACTGGCAGCCGCTGATCGACAGCCTGCTCGAGGCGGTCTGCGTGGTCGAGCCGATGGCGCTGCGGGTGGTCGCGGCCAACGCCGCGGCCGAGGCGCTGTTCGGCGCCATGCCGGGCACGCTGGTCGGCCGGCCGGTGATCGAGCTGGCGGCGACGCCGGAGGACATGTTCTTCTGGGAGGACGTCGCCTCGGGCCGTGCCGCCGCGACGGTGCCGCCGGGCGCCTGGATCCATTCCGACAGCTACGTGCGCGACAGCGACGGTGCGCTGCAGCCGGTCGAGCGCCGCGTCGGCCGCGTCTGGCTGCGGCCCGGCCAGGCGGTCTACGTCGTCGGCCTGCGCGACCAGCGCGCCCAGCGCGACGTCGAACACGAACTCGAGAAGCTCGTCGCCGAGCTGCAGGCGACGCTGGAGTCGACCGCCGACGGCATCCTGGTCACCGACCTGTCGGGTGCGATCCGCGGCTGCAACCGCTTGTTCGCGCAGCAGTGGTCGCTGCCCGACGAGCTGCTGACGCAGCGCGACGACGCGGCCGTCCATGCGTGGCTGCGCAGCCAGGTGATCGATCCCGCGAGCTACGACGCGCAGCTCGCGACGATCGCCGACGCGCCGCTGCAGCACAGCCGCGACCAGCTGGTGCTGCGCGACGGCCGCATCCTGGAGCGCCGCACGCTGCCGCAGTACGCGCGCGGCCAGCCGATCGGGCGCGTCAGCTCGTTCCGCGACATCACCGAGCGGCTGGCCGGCGAGGCCCAGCTGCGGCTGGCGGCGCAGGTGTTCGAGTCCAGCCTCGACGCGATCTTCGTCACCGACGCCGAGCACCGCATCGTGACGGTCAACGCGAGCTGCGAGCGGCTCGCCGGCGTGCCGCGCGAGCGGCTGATCGGCCGGCCGATCGACGCGCTGCTGCACCACGCCGACGAGGCCGACTGGTTCGACCGCGTGCGCGCGCGGCTCGCCGAGCGGGGCGTGTGGGAGGGCGAGCTGTGGCACCGGCGCGCCGACGGCGGCACGCTGCCGGGCCAGGTCTCGCTGGTGCGGCTGGCGCCGCCGGCCGACGTCGCGCCGGGCGCGCTCGGGCCGGGCGTGCGGCATGTCGGCTTCTTCAAGGACCTGACCGAGATGGTCAAGGACCGCGAGCAGATCCGCGAGCTGGCCCGCAACGACCCGCTGACCCGGCTGCCCAACCGCAGCACGCTGGCCGACAAGGTGAACGCCGCGCTGGCGATGGCACAGCGCCACCACACCGCGTTCGCGCTGCTGTTCCTCGACCTCGACCGCTTCAAGCAGATCAACGACTCGCTCGGCCACCTCTACGGCGACCGGGTGCTGGTCGAGGTGGCACGCCGGCTGCAGACCTGCGTGCGCCAGGTCGACACCGTCGCGCGGCTGGGCGGCGACGAGTTCGTGCTGCTGCTCGACCAGACCGACGCGCGCGGCGCCGAGACCATCGCGCGGCGCGTGATCGAGGTGCTGGGCGAACCCTTCGGCCTGGACGGCATGAATTTCAGCGTCACCGCCAGCATCGGCATCGCGCTGTACCCGAACGACGGCGAGACCATGAACGACCTGGTCAAGAACGCCGACGCCGCGATGTACCGCGTCAAGGAACGCGGCCGCGCGGGTTTCCGCTTCTACCAGCCGCAGATGAACGTCGACCTGCTGGCGCGCATGAAGCTCGACCACGCGATGCGCATCGCGCTCGAACGCGGCGACTTCCGGCTGCACTACCAGCCCCAGGTCGACCTGGCGAGCGGCGCGGTGGTCGGCGCCGAGGCCCTGCTGCGCTGGCGCGACGCCGACCTCGGCGACATTTCGCCGGGCGAGTTCATCCCGGTGGCCGAGGAAAGCGGCTTCATCGTCGCGCTCGGCGACTGGGTGCTGCGCGACGCGGTGCGGCAGGCGGCGGCCTGGCAGGCCGACGGGCGCGAGCTGCTGGTGTCGATCAACGTGTCGGCGCTGCAGTTCCAGCAGCCTGGTTTCGCCGGCCGGGTGGCGGCGGTGCTGGCCGAGCATGGCCTGCCGGCGCGGCTGCTGGAGCTCGAGCTCACCGAATCGATCCTGATCCAGGATGCCGACGAGGCGCTCGCGCGGCTGCGCGCGCTCGACCAGCTCGGCGTGCAGCTCGCGATCGACGACTTCGGCACCGGCTACTCCAGTCTGGGCTACCTGAAGCGCTTCCCGATCCGACGCCTCAAGATCGACCGCAGCTTCATCCGCGGCCTGCCCGGCGACGAGAGCGACGCCGGCATCGCGGTCGCGGTGATCCAGCTCGCCCGCGCGCTGCGCCTGCGCGTGATCGCCGAGGGCGTCGAGACGGTGGCCCAGCGCGACTTCCTGCGCGAGGCCGGCTGCGACGAGTTCCAGGGCTTCCTGTACGCGCCGGCGATGGCCGCCAGCGACTTCGAGAAACGTCTGAAGGTGTGAAGGGGCGGGGGTGGAAAACTGTATATAAATACAGTATTCTGTTGCGGTGACCCGCCCGCCCGCCGGTCCGTCCGCAACCCCGATCAAGGGCCGCGGCACGGCCATCCGCATCGCCCACCGCTACGAGCGCGACCGGCGCGAGGCGACTGACGACGGCTGGGGCGCACCGGTCGAGGACGGCGAGGTCCCCCCGCCGACCACCGAGGTCAGCGAGGAGCGGGTCCGCTCGATCCTCAGCGCCAACGACTCGCCCGACGTGCCCTTCGAGTGGTCCATCAACCCCTACCGGGGTTGCGAGCATGGCTGCAGCTACTGCTACGCGCGACCCAGCCATGCCTGGCTGAACCTGTCGCCGGGGCTGGACTTCGAGACCCGCCTGGTCGCCAAGGTCAACGCCGCGGAGGTGCTGCGCGGCGAGCTGGCGCGGCCGGGCCATCGGCCGAGTCCGATCAACATCGGCTCCGTGACCGATGCCTACCAGCCGATCGAGCGGCGCTACGGACTGACCCGCGCCGTGCTGCAGGTGCTGACCGCCTGCGAACACCCGTTCACCATCGTCACGAAATCGGCCGGGGTCGAGCGCGACCTGGACCTGCTCGCGCCGGCCGCGCGGCGCGGCCAGGCGCTGGTGTTCATCAGCATCACGACGCTGGATGCGGCGCTGGCGCGCCGGCTCGAGCCGCGTGCCGCCGCGCCGCACCGGCGCCTGCAGGCGGTGCGGCGGCTGGCCGAGGCGGGCGTGCCGGTGGGCGTGAACGTCGCGCCGGTGATCCCCTTCGTCAACGAGCCCGAGATCGAGCGCATCGTCGAGGCCGCCGCCGCGGCCGGCGCACGCTCGGCCCACTACACGGTGCTGCGGCTGCCCTGGGAGGTCGCGCCGCTGTTCCGCCAGTGGCTGGACCAGCACCTGCCCGAGCGCGCCGAGCGCGTGATGGCGCGCGTGCAGGAGATGCGCGGCGGCAAGGACTACGACGCCGACTTCGCCACCCGCATGCGCGGCAGCGGGGTATGGGCGCAGCTGATCCGCCAGCGCGTCGACAAGGCGGCGGCGCGGCAGGGGCTGGCCCGCAAGACGCTGGCGCTCGACGGCAGCCGGTTCCGACCGCCGCTCATCGAGGCCGACCCGCGCCAGCCCTCGCTGTTCTGAACCGCGCCGAACCGCGCGGAACCGCGGACGCCCTCAGACGCCCCGGCAGGGCGCCAGCGCGTCGAGCGCCGGTCGGTACTCCGTGGCGCCCACCCGCGCCAGCCCGAGCACGGTGTGGAACAGGTGGTCGTGGCTCAGTTCGGCATCGAGGCGGCCGCGCAGGCAGCCGGTGTCCAACCGGTCGGCCGCGAGCCGACGCGGCGGCAGCCACGCGATCATCGGCACATGGGTCTGCTCGGGCGGCGCCAGCCTGTAGGGCATGCCGTGCAGGTACAGGCCGTTTTCGCCCAGCGACTCGCCATGGTCGGACAGGTAGAGCAGGGCCGGGTCGACGCCGTCCTGGCGTTCGAGCCAGCCGATCGCCTGTGCCAGCACATGGTCGGTGTAGGCGATCGAGTTGTCGTAGGCATTGAGCAGCGACTGCCGATCGCATTGCGACAGCGCCGGGCTGCGGCATTCCGGCTGGAAGGGCTTGCGGCCGGCCGGCGAGCGCGCCGCATAGGCCGGACCGTGGCTGCCCATCTGGTGCAGCACCAGCACGACGCCGCGCGCGCGCCGTTCGGCGGGCAGCGCGGCGAGGCGTTCGTCCAGGCCGTGCAGCAGCGCACCGTCGAGGCATTCGCCGCCCGGGCACAGCGATGCGTCGGGCGGCGTGGCGCCGGGCGCGGGCTGCTCCGGTCGCGTGCGAGGCACGCGGTTGCAAGCCTCCTTGCAGCCGGCCTGGTTCTCGATCCACAGCACCGCCAGGCCGGCGCGCTGCAACAGGTCGAGCAGGTTCTCGCTGTCCTGCGCCCGCGCCTCGTGGCGCTCGCGCCCCGCGGCCGACAGCATGCAGGGGAGGGAGGCGGCGGTGTTGGTCCCGCAGGACGCGACGCGACGGAAGCTCAGCACGTCCAGGCCCCGCAGTTCGGCATTGGTGTCGCGGCCGTAGCCGTTGAGCGCAAAGTGGTCGGCACGCGCCGTCTCGCCGATCACCAGCAGCAGCAGCGGCGGCAGCTGGCCGGCGCGCGGTGGCAGCGGCCGGGCTTCGAGCCCGATCGGCAGCGGCGCCGCGGCACGCGGCGAGGCGCGTGCCGCTCGTGCGACCGAGTAGAGCGCGTTGAAGGGGCTGACCTGGTAGCGCAGCGACTTGTGGGTGCGCATGACGGAGGCGAGGTCCTGGTAATCGGCCAGGCCCAGCACCATGGCGCCGCACAGGCTCAAGACCAGCAGCACCGCGTTGCGCAGCGCCGCGGCGCGCCAGCCCGGATGCGCGACCGGGGTGCGCCACAGCCACCACAGCGGCAACCCGGCGAGCAGCGTCAGCGGCAGCAGCAGCCGGCCGTCGAGCAGGTCACGCACCTCGCGCGCATCGGTGCCGAGGATGTTGCCGACCATGGAGGGGTCGATCACGACGCCGTAACTGCCCATGAAGTGGGCCGCCACGGCGGCGAGCGGCAGCAGCAGCGTGATCGCCGGCTTCAAGGTCGCCCGCCAGGCCAGCAGGCCGAGCAGCGCGACGAGCAGCGCCCAGGTCATCAGGCCGAAGGTCGCGGCGAAGGCCAGGGCCTGCGGGCCGTGAAGGTCCGGCAGCGTCGCGATGGCGCGCCACAGCGGCCAGTTCGCGGGTCCGGCCAGCCAGGCCGATGCCGCCAGGACCAGCAGGGACGGGTTCCACGCGCGGGCGGCGGGGCGGTCGGCGCGCCGTGCACGCCACGGCCACGGCAGGGTCGTGATCGAGGACATGCCGCCACGATGCCGGCCGCGCCTTAAGGGCGCCTTAGCTCAAGTTGTGCCGGCCGCGGCCGAAACCCCTTCCATGCCGTCCCCTGACGGGGCCCTCCCGTGAACCCGTGTCGATGCCATGCCGATCGAAACACCGTACTCGAAGCTGCAAGCCCTGATCGTCGACGACATGGCCGTGCAGCAGACCACGCTGCGCGGTCAGCTCGCGATGCTGGGCATCGGCAAGGTCGACCACGCGCTCAACGCCGATGACGCGCTGCGGCTGGTGCGCAGCAAGCCCTATGGCCTGATCCTGTGCGACTACAACCTGAACCACCGCACCGACGGCCAGCAGTTCTTCGAGCACCTGCGCGAGAACAACCTGCTCGCACCCGACTGCCTGTTCTTCATGGTCACCGCCGAGAACGCCTACGCGTCGGTGGCCTCGGCGACCGAACACTGCCCGGACGCCTACCTGCTCAAGCCGATCACCGCCGCCGACATCGAGGGCCGCCTCAAGGCCCAGCTCGAACGCCGCCGCGTGTTCGCGCCGGTGCATGCCCGCATGGCGCGGCGCGACCTGCCGGCCGCGGTGCTGGAGTGCGACACCCTGCTCGCCCGCAAGGACCGCTGGTTCGTGCAGGCGCTGCAGCTCAAGGGCCAGCTGCTGCTGCAGCTCGGCCGCCACGAGGACGCGAAGACGGTCTTTCTGGCGGCGCTGTCGCAGCGCTCGCAGCTGGTCTGGGCCCAGCTCGGCCTGGCGCGCGCGCACAAGGCCACCGGGGCCTACGAGGAGGCCAAGCTGGTCGCCTACGACATCATCAATTCCAAGGACGGCGAGAAGAACCTCGCGGCCTACGACGTGGTGGCCGAGGCGCTCGAGGCCCAGGGCGACGCCAAGGGCGCGCAATGGGTGCTGCGCGACGCCGCGGCGGTCGTGCCCTCGGCGCGGCGCTTGCGGCTGGTGGCCGAGAGCGCCTACCGCAACGGCGACCTGGAGGCCGCGCACGAGTGCCTGGCCAAGGTCACCAAGGCCACCAGGGGCTCGATGAGCGCGCAGCCGCAGGACACGCTGGCGCTGGCCCAGACGCTGGTCGACCGCGGCCAGTGCGGCGAAGCCGCGGCACTGCTCGACGAGGCCGCCCACGGCCAGCGCAGCAACCCGCAGTTCGAGCCAGTCGCGCTGGCGATCAAGGCCCAGGGGCTGTCCAAGGCCGGCGACGCCGACGGCGCCGCGAAGCTGATGGCGCGGGCGCGCGAGACGCTGCGCACCGCCAAGGCCGACTTCGCCACCGTCGCGCTCGCCAAGGCCGAGCTGATGGCGGGCGACGAGGCGGCCGGGCTGAAGCTGATGCAGACCGCGGTCGCCTCCGACCACGAGAACCCGCGCGTCAAGCAGTGGATCGCCAACGCGCTGCAGGACACCGGCCATGGCGACAAGATCGGCCAGGTGGTCGACGCCGCCGCGGCCGGGCTGGACTCGCGCGTCAGCGAGGCCAAGGCGATGTTCCGCAACCACCGCATCGACGACGCGCTGTCGCTGATCGAGTCGGCGGTCAGGGAGTACCCGGAGAACACCGGCGTGCTGCTGCAGGCCGCGCAGATGAACTGCCTGTCGCTGCGGCTGAAGAAGCAGCTCAACGCCGGGGTGGTCGAGAAGGTGCGGCTCTACCTCGCGCGGCTCGAGAAGCTGATGCCGGCCAGCGACCGCATGACGCAGATGCAGCGCTACTACCGCGAGACGGTGGGTTCGCTGTCGGCGCAGGCGCAGGCATGAACGTCGCGATGGCGCCCGAGCTCGTGGCGCTGGTCGTGCACGACCTGAAGAACGCGCTCGGCTCGCTCGAGGCCAGCCTCGGGACCCTGGCCGCCGAGCCGCGGCCCGAGCTGGCGCAACGCGCGCACCGCCACTGCCGCGAGCTGCGCCAGCGCTTCGTGATGTTCCTGATGCTCTACGGCAACCAGGGCACGATGCACGCGTGGCGCACCGACGAGTCGCCGCAGGACTTCCTGCAGACGCTGCGGGCCCGCAACGCGCCGCCGGCGGGTGGCGCCGCGCTGCGGCTCGCGCCGTGGCCGCAGGACCTGCCCGCGTTCTGGTTCTTCGACCCGCGCCTCGTCGGCCTGGCGCTCGACGCGGCCCTGCACAATGCCGGGCGCTTCGCGCGCCGCGAGATCGTGCTCGGGGCGCGCCGCGACGGCGAGCGGCTGGTGTTCTGGATCGCCGACGACGGACCGGGCCTGGGCGCGGCCGACGCGAGCGAGCACCGCACCGGCCTGGGCAGCACGCTGTGCCGGGCCGTGGCCGAGGCCCATGACGGCTCCCTGGGCCTGGTCAACCGCCCCGAGGGCGGCGCGCTGTTCGAGCTGGTGCTCGGCGGCTGAGCCCGGCGGCGGCCGGGCTCAGCCTCACGACTTGAACAGGTCCTTGACCCGGTCGGTCCAGCTCTTCGCGTTGGGCGAGTGGCGGTCGCCGCTCTTCTTGAAGCTCTCGTCGAGCTCCTTGAGCAGCTTGCGCTGGTGCTCGGTCAGCTTGATCGGCGTCTCGACCGAGACATGGCAGTACAGGTCGCCGGGGTAGCTGGAGCGCACCCCCTTCACGCCCTTGCCGCGCAGCCGGAAGGTCTTGCCATGCTGGGTGCCCTCGGGCAGCTCGATCTCGGCCTTGCCGCCGAGCGTCGGCACCTCGATGCCGCCGCCGAGCGCCGCGGTCGCGATGCCGACCGGCACGGTGCAGTGCAGGTCGTCGCCGTCGCGCTCGAAGATCTCGTGCTGCTTGATGCGGATCTCGATGTAGAGGTCCCCCGGAGGACCGCCGTTGTGGCCCGGCTCGCCGTTGCCGCTCGAGCGGATGCGCATGCCCTCGTTGATGCCGGGCGGGATCTTGACCTCGAGCGTCTTGTTGGTCTTGATGCGGCCGGCGCCATGGCAGGTGACGCAGGGGTCGGGGATCACCTTGCCGCTGCCGCGGCACTGCGGGCAGGTCTGCTGGATGCTGAAGAAGCCCTGGCGCAGGTGCACCTGGCCCGAGCCGTTGCAGGTGCTGCAGGTCTTGGGGCTGGTGCCGGGCTTGGCGCCGCTGCCGTGGCAGGTGTCGCAGTCGTTCCAGCTCGGGATGCGGATCTGCGTGTCCTTGCCGTGCGCGGCCTCCTCGAGCGTGATCTCCATCGCGTAGCTGAGGTCGCTGCCGCGGTAGACCTGCTGGCCACCGCCGCGGCGGCCGCCGCCGCCCTGCTGGCCGAAGATGTCGCCGAAGATGTCGCCGAAGGCCTCGGCGAAGCCGCCGAAACCCTCCTGGCCGGGACCGCCGCGGCCCATCTGGGCGTCGACGCCGGCATGGCCGTACTGGTCGTAGGCGGCGCGCTTCTGGCCGTCGGAGAGCATCTCGTAGGCCTCCTTGGCCTCCTTGAACTTCTCCTCGGCGCCCTTCGCCCCGTCGCCCTGGTTGCGGTCGGGGTGGTGCTTCATGGCCTGCTTGCGGTAGGCCTTCTTGATGTCGTCCTCGCTGGCGTTCTTCGGAACGCCGAGGATCTCGTAGTAGTCGCGCTTGGCCATGGGCAGGTCTCAGGCAGGCAGGAAGGAAACCGCCGCGCGGAGCCGTCGGGCTCGGGCGCGGCGCGATGCCGGGGCGGCCGCGGGGGCCGTCCCGCGGATCACTTCTTTACTTCCTTGAAGTCGGCATCCACCACGTCGTCGCCGCCGGCGGCCGTGGCCTGGCCCGCCGGGGGGCCGTCCTCGACGTCGGAAGCCGTGCCGGCCGCCGCCGCCTGCGCGGCCTGGGCCGCCTGCATGTCGGCGTAGACCTTCTCGCCGAGCTTCTGGCTGGCGGTCATCAGCGCCTCGGTCTTGGCCTCGATGTCGGCCTTGTCGTCGCCCTTGAGCGCCACTTCGGCGTCCTTGATCGCGGCCTCGATCTTCTCCTTCTCGTCGGCGTCGAGCTTGTCGCCATGCTCGCCCAGGCTCTTCTTGACCGAGTGGATCATCGCGTCGGCCTGGTTGCGGGCCTGCACCAGCTCGAGCTTCTTCTTGTCCTCGGCGGCGTTGAGCTCGGCGTCCTTCACCATCTGCTGGATCTCTTCCTCGCTGAGGCCCGAGTTCGCCTTGATGGTGATCTTGTTTTCCTTGCCGGTGCCCTTGTCCTTGGCGCCGACATGCAGGATGCCGTTGGCGTCGATGTCGAAGCTGACCTCGATCTGCGGCATGCCGCGCGGCGCCGGCGCGATGCCCTCGAGGTTGAACTCGCCGAGCATCTTGTTGCCCGCGGCCAGGTCGCGTTCGCCCTGAAACACCTTGATCGTCACCGCCGGCTGGTTGTCGTCGGCGGTGCTGAACACCTGCGCGAACTTGGTCGGGATGGTGGTGTTCTTGGTGATCATCTTGGTCATCACGCCGCCGAGCGTCTCGATGCCCAGCGACAGCGGGGTCACGTCGAGCAGCAGCACGTCCTTGCGGTCGCCGGCCAGCACCTGGCCCTGGATCGCGGCGCCGACCGCGACCGCCTCGTCCGGGTTGACGTCCTTGCGCGGCTCCTGGCCGAAGAACTCCTTGACCTTCTCCTGCACCTTGGGCATGCGCGTCATGCCGCCGACCAGGATCACGTCGTTGATCTGGCCGACCGCGACGCCGGCATCCTTGATCGCGGTGCGGCAGGGCGCGATGGTGCGCTCGATCAGCTCCTCGACCAGGGCCTCGAGCTTGGCGCGCGTGAGCTTGATGCTCAGGTGCTTCGGACCCGAGGCATCGGCGGTGATGTAGGGCAGGTTGATGTCGGTCTGGGTGCTGTTGGACAGCTCGATCTTGGCCTTCTCGGCCGCTTCCTTCAGGCGCTGCAGCGCGAGCACGTCCTTGCTCAGGTCGACGCCCTGGTCCTTCTTGAACTCGGCGATGATGAAATCGATGATGCGCTGGTCGAAGTCCTCGCCGCCGAGGAAGGTGTCGCCGTTGGTCGACAGCACCTCGAACTGCATCTCGCCGTCGACATCGGCGATCTCGATGATCGAGATGTCGAAGGTGCCGCCGCCGAGGTCATAGACGGCGATCTTGCGGTCGCCGCCCTTGCCGTCGTTGTGCTTGTCCAGGCCGAAGGCCAGCGCGGCGGCGGTCGGCTCGTTGATGATGCGCTTGACGTCCAGGCCGGCGATGCGGCCGGCGTCCTTGGTGGCCTGGCGCTGCGCGTCGTTGAAGTAGGCCGGGACGGTGATCACGGCCTCGGTGACTTCCTCGCCGAGATAGTCCTCGGCGGTCTTCTTCATCTTGCGCAGCACCTCGGCGCTGACCTGCGGCGGCGCGAGCCGGTTGCCGCGCACCTCGACCCAGGCGTCGCCGTTGTCGGCGGCGCTGATCTTGTAGGGCATCAGGTCGATGTCCTTCTGCACTTCCTTCTCGGTGAACTTGCGGCCGATCAGGCGCTTCACCGCGTACAGCGTGTTGCGCGGGTTGGTCACCGCCTGGCGCTTGGCCGAGGCGCCGACCAGGACCTCGCCGTCCTCCTGGTAGGCAATGATCGACGGCGTGGTGCGCGCACCCTCGCTGTTCTCGATCACCTTGGTGCTGTTGCCCTCCATGATGGCCACGCAAGAATTGGTGGTCCCCAGGTCGATGCCGATGATCTTGGCCATGGTCGTGTGCTCCTCAGAAACGAAAGTCGGGTTGTCCGGAAGTTGTGGATAACTTCGGCGGGTTCAAGCGGGGCGGGCGGCCTATTTCGGCGCCGCGACGGTGACGAGGGCCGGGCGCAGCACCCGGTCGGCGATCAGATAGCCCTTCTGCAGCACGGCGACCACGGTGTTGGCCTCCTGCTCGGCCGGCACCACGCTGATCGCCTGGTGCTGGTGGGGGTCGAACTTGGTGCCGGCGGGCGGCGCGATCTCGAGCACCTTGTTGCGCTCGAGCGCCTGGCCGAGCTGGCGCAGCGTCGCGTGGGTGCCCTCGCGCAGCTGGTCGACCGAGGCGTTCTCGATCGCGAGTGCGGCCTCCAGGCTGTCCTTGACCGGCAGCAGGCTCTCGGCGAAGGATTCGACGGCGAACTTGCGTGCCTTGCTCATCTCCTCGTCCGAGCGGCGACGGATGTTCTCGACCTCGGCCTTGCCGCGCAGGTAGGCGTCGGCCAGTTCGATCTGCTTGGCTTCGAGCTCGGCGATGCGTTGTTCGGGGGTGGGGAGGGCATCGGCGGCCGGGGCGGCGGCCGCCTCGGGCGGGGTGTCGGCGGCGGAGGCGTCGGTCGGTTCGGGATGGGCCATGGTCGGGAGGGAAGGCGTCGAAATCGCGGGGACCGGCGGCAACTGGGGGCACCGACCTCGATTTCAAGAGGGTTTTTCCGAGCGACGAACCGCCGGGTCAATCGAGCGTGGCGCTCCAGCGGTCCCAGTCGGCGAGCTGGCGGCGGTCGCGCTTGGTCGGGCGGCCCTGTTCGATCGCCAGCGCCGGCTCCGGCGCCAGCCGGCGCTGGCTGGCCTGGGCCTCGCGGGCGGCCAGGCTGGCGGCGGTCTCCTCGTACAGCGCCTGGGCGACCGGCGCCGGCCCGCGCACGTGGCTGAGTCCGCGCACGGTCACGGTGCGCGCGACCGCGCCCTGGCGCAGCGCGACCTCGTCGCCGGGCTTGAGCTCGCGCGAGGCCTTGGCGACCTGGCCGTTGACCTGCACGCGGTGCTTGCCGATCTCGTCGGCCGCCAGGCTGCGGGTCTTGAAGAAGCGCGCGGCCCACAGCCACTTGTCGAGCCGCACGCCGGGGGAAGGAGTCGCCGTCACGGCGCCGATTGTCGCGCGGCCAGCGGGAAGGCCGCCACCGCGTCCAGCCCCAGCGGCGCGGCGTCGCCGCCGCGGTTGCGCAGCTCGATGCGGCCGCCGAGGCGCTCGCAGACCTCGCGGCAGATCGTCAGGCCCAGCCCGCTGCCGCTGGTCGGGTGGCCGGTGTGGAAGGGCTCGAACAGGTGCTCGCGCTGCTCGGCGCCGATACCCGGGCCGCTGTCGCGCACCACCAGCCGCGCCTCGGCCGCGTCGCGCTCGATCCGCAGCGCCAGCGCCGCGCCCGGCGGCGTGGCGCGTACCGCGTTGTGCAGCAGGTTGCGCACCAGCTCGCGCAGCATCCAGGCATGGCCGCGCACCGGCACCGCGGCGTCGGGGGCGACCAGCTCGAAGTCGATCGCCTTGTCGGCCATCAGCGGCGCCAGGTCGAGCGCGACCTCGGCCGCCACCTCGTTCAGGTCGACCGTCTCGGGCGGCGAGGCGTTGTGCACCTGCTCGACCTTGGCGAGCGCGAGCATCTGGTTGGCCAGCCGGGTCGCGCGGTCGACCGTCAGCTCCATCTCGGCCAGCGTGGCGCGCGCGTCGGCATGGCCGGCCAGGCCGTTCTGGGCCTGGATCTTCAGCACCGCCAGCGGCGTGCGCAGCTGGTGCGAGGCATCGCGCACGAAGCGGCGCTGCAGGTCGACCAGCCGCGCCATGCGCTGCATCAGCTCGTTGGCGGCGCCGACCACCGGCTGCAGCTCGCTCGGCAGGTCCGACGTGGCCAGCGGCGACAGGTCGCGGTCGTCACGTGCGCGCAGTTCGCGCCGCAGCGCCTCGACCGGGCGCAGCGCGCGCGCCACCACGACCCAGGTCACCAGGCCGACCACCGCGATCAGCAGCGCCTGGCGCCACAGCGTGTCGACCAGGATCTGGCGCGCCTGCGCCTCGCGCACCTCCAGCGTCTCGGCGACCTGGATGCGTGCCATGCCGCGCGCGCCGGCGCCGGCCACCGGCTGGTAGAGCGCGGCCATGCGCACCGGCTCGCCCTGGTACTCGGCATCGACGAAATCGACCAGCGCCTGGTAGGCGCTCTGCTGCGGGATCGTGCCGGTGTAGCGCGGCAGGTCGGCATAGCCCGAGACGAACTCGCCGTCGAAGCCGTCGATGCGGTAGACCATGCGGCCGGAGTTGCCGACCGCGAAGATCTCGAGCGCGGTGTAGGGCAGGTCGACCTGCAGCTGGCCGTCCTTCAGCGTCAGCAGCTCGCCGATCGAGCGCGCCGAGGCCAGCAGCGAGCGGTCGTAGGCCACGTTGATCGAGGCCAGCGCGCTGCGGTACAGGCTCACGGTGTCGAACAGCACGAACAGCGCGATCGGCCCGACGATCCAGGCCAGCAGGTAGCGGCGCAGCGAATGGCGCATCGGCGGCCGCTCAGCCCGGTGCCGCGCCGCCGGCGGCCTGCTCGCGCAGCAGGTAGCCGAGGCCGCGCAGCGTCACCAGCGACGCGCCCGAGCCGACCAGCTTCTTGCGCAGCCGGTAGGCGACCACCTCGATCGCCTCGAACTGGATCTCGGTCTCCATCGGGAACACGACGCGGAACAGCTTGTCCTTCGAGACCGCATGGCCCGGCTGGGCGATCAGCGCCTTCAGCAGCGCCTGCTCGCGCGGCGTGAGCTCGAGCACCTGCTCGCCGACGTAGAACGCGCCCGACTCGCGCTCCAGGCTGAGCCGCCCGCAGCGCTGCGGCGTGCCCTGGTCGCGACCGTGGCGGCGCAGCAGCGCGCGGATGCGCGCCTCCAGCTCGTCGAGGTCGAAGGGCTTGGCGAGGTAGTCGTCGGCGCCGGCGTTCAGGCCCTGCACGCGGTCGCCGACCGCGCCGCGCGCCGTCAGCACCACGATCGGCACGCTGAGCCCGTCGGCGCGCGCCTTGTGCAGCACCTGCAGGCCGTCGAGCCCGGGGATGGTGAGGTCGAGCAGCGCGAGGTCCGGCGGGTCGTGGCGCAGCCGCTGCAGCGCCTCGCTGCCGTTGGCGCAGCGCGCGACCTCGAAGCCGCGCCGCTCGAGCGCGAGCTGGAGCGCCTGGGCCATCGCGAGATCGTCTTCGACCAGCAGCAGTTTCATCGGCTGCGAGTGTCGCCGCAGTGGCGGCCGATCGGGCCGCTGCGGGCCCCGATCGGCGCCGAGGGCAGCACCGCGGCGACCGCCGGACAGCCGATTGACAGCCGCCGCCCCGGCTTTCGACAGCCGGCTGACAGCGCCGGCGCCGGCCTTCGGGTTCACGCGCACAGGCCGACCGCGCCGTGCCCCGCAGCATCACGGCCGTCGCATCCACCAGTCCAAGAGGAGACCCGCATGAAGCCCCTGAACCCCCTCGCATCGAGCCCGGCGGCCCGCGCCGTCCTGGCCCTCGCGCTGGCCGCCGGCGCCGCGCCCGCCTGCGCGCAGAGCAGCGTGACGCTGTACGGCCTGCTCGACAGCTACCTCGAGTACCGCAACCACAACAACGCCGCGCTCGACTCGCGCTGGGCGCTGAACTCGGGCGGCATGAACACCTCGCGCTGGGGCCTGCGCGGCAGCGAGGACCTGGGCGGCGGCCTGAAGGCGATCTTCCAGCTCGAGGGCGAGCTCGCCGTCGACACCGGCGCCGGCGGCAGCTCGCTGTTCGGCCGCCAGGCCAACGTCGGGCTCGACGGTGGCTTCGGCCGGCTGGTGGTCGGCCGCTCCTACAGCACCAGCTACGACTTCATCATCGCCTTCGACCCGATGGGCTACGCGCCCGCCTACTCCTGGGCCACCTCGGCGGGCGCCACCGGTGCGCGCAAGGACGGCATGGTCACCGGCGTCTCCAACCTGGTGAAGTACCGCGGCGAGTTCGCCGGCGTGCGCGTCGGTGCCAGCTATGGCTTCGGCGAGGTCGCGGGCCAGACCTCGGACGCCGCCACCTACAACCTCGGCCTCGGCTACAGCCTCGGCGCGCTCTCGCTGGTCGGCACCTGGGAGCAGATCAACGGCACCACCACCGCCAGCGAGCGCGACCGCACGCGCACCTTCCACGTCGGCGCCAGCTACGACTTCGGCACGGTCAAGCTGTTCGGCGTGCTGCGCGACTACGAGAAGTCCTTCGCCGCCGGCGGCAGCGACAACCAGAGCCGCACCGCTTGGATCGGCGCGACCTACCGGCCGGTCCCGGCGCTGACGCTGACCGCGGCCTACTACCGGCAGGACATCCGCAGCGGCAACACCGCGCCAACCGTCGACGACCCGTCGCTGCTGGTGCTGCGCGCGCGCTATGCGCTGTCCAAGCGCACCGACGTGTATGCGGTGGCGGGTCATGCCGACGCCAAGGACGGCGTGGTCGGCGTGTCGCGCGACGACGTGGCCTTCGGCGACACCCAGACCGGTGTCGGCTTCGGCATCCAGCACCGCTTCTGACCCGCGGTGGACACCCGGCGGCACCGGCGCGAAGATCAAACCGGATCGCAACGCCTCGCCGTCGGGCGAGAAGACAGCAACGAAGCGGCCGCGCCGATCCTCGGCGCGCGGCCCGACACCTCTCACAGGAGACCGACGATGACGCCTTCCCTTCTGCAGCGCCTGCTGCTGCCGGCCGCGACGAGCGTGCTGGCCCTCGCGCTGCTGGCCGCGGGCCCGGCGCAGGCCGGCGACAACTTCAAGATCATGATCGGCGCCAACCCGGGCGGCGGCTACGACCAGACCGGCCGCGGCATCGGCAAGGCGCTGCAGGAGGCGGGCGCCGCCGACTCGGTGACCTACGAGAACAAGGGCGGCGCCGGCGGCACGATCGCGCTGGCGCAGTTCGCCAACGCGAGCAAGGGCGAGGCCCATTCGATGCTCGTGGTCGGCGCGATCATGGTCGGCGCGATCGTGCAGAACAAGCCGCCGGTCTCGCTCGCCAACGTGACGCCGGTCGCGCGCCTGCTGGCCGAGTACAACGTGTTCGTGGTGCCGGCGGCCTCGCCGATCAAGAGCATGAAGGACGTGGTCGAGCAGATGAAGAAGGACCCGGGCAGCGTCAAGTGGGGCGGCGGCTCCAAGGGCTCGGTCGACCATGTCAGCGTGGCGATGATCGCGCGCGACGCCGGCGTCGACGTCGCGAAGATGAACTACGTGCCCTTCAAGGGCGGCGGCGAGGCGGTGATCGCGATGCTCGGCGGCCATGTGACCGTGGGCACCAGCGGCCTGGCCGAGCTGGAGGAATTCATCAAGGCCGGCAAGCTGCGCCCGATCGGCATCACCGCACCGGCGCGGCTGAAGGGCGTCGACATCCCGACGCTCAAGGAGCAGGGCATCGACGTCGCGATCGGCAACTGGCGCGGCGTCTACGCCGCGGCCGGCATCACGCCCGAGCAGCGCAAGGCGCTGGTCGACGCGGTCGGCAAGGCCACCAAGACCAAGGCCTGGGCCGAGACGCTCGAGAAGAACAACTGGACCCCGGCGCTGCTGAGCGGCGACGAGTTCGCCCGCTTCGTCGACGAGGACCATGCGCGGCTGCGCGCGCTGATGGTCAAGCTCGGCATGCTCTGAGCTGCCGACCCGCCCGGACGCCCCGCCCGCGGCGGGGCGTTCACCGTTCGAGACCCCAACGAGGAGGCCGCATGTCCCCACGACGCGCCCAGACCCTGATCGGCGGCGGCAGCGTGCTGCTGGCGCTGCTGCTGGCCGCCGGCGCCAGCCAGATCCATGGCGAGGCCGGCTATGCCGGGGTCGGCCCGGCCTTCCTGCCCTGGCTGGTGAGCGCCGCGCTCGCGGTCTGCGGCGTGCTGCTGATGATCGCCGCGGCGCGCGCCGACACCGAAGCCGCACCGCCGCCGGCGGCCGCGGAGGCGGCCGGCGCGCCGGCCGACTGGACCTCGATGGCCTGGGTCTCGGCCGGCCTGCTGCTCAACGCGGCGCTGATCAGCCGGCTCGGCTTCATCCTGTCGTGCGCGCTGCTGTTCGCGCTGGCGGCGCGGGGCTTTCGGCAGTCGATGGGCCAGGCCGGCGCGCTGCGCCAGCTGGGCCGCGACGCGCTGATCGGGCTGGCGCTGTCGGCGCCGGTCTACTGGCTGTTCACCAAGGGCCTGGGGCTGACGCTGCCGGGCCTGACCAAGACCGGCTGGCTCTGAGCCGCCAGGAAGCACCGCCATGGAACTCTGGCAGCAACTGCTGAGCGGCTTCGCGACCGCCGCCACCCCGATCAACCTGATGTGGGCCTTCGTCGGCTGCTTCATCGGCACCGCGGTCGGCGTGCTGCCGGGCATCGGCCCGGCGCTGACGGTGGCCATGCTGCTGCCGATCACCGCCAACGTGCCGGTGACGGCCTCGATGATCATGTTCGCCGGCATCTACTACGGCGCGATGTATGGCGGCTCGACCACCTCGATCCTGCTGAACACGCCCGGCGAGACCGGCTCGATGGTCACCGCGATGGAGGGCAACCTGATGGCCAAGCATGGCCGCGCCGGCGCGGCCCTGGCCACCGCGGCAATCGGCTCCTTCGTCGCCGGCTCGGTGGCGACGGTGCTGGTGACGCTGTTCTCGCCCTTCATCGCCGACTGGGCGCTGCGGCTCGGTCCGCCCGAGTACTTCGCGCTGATGCTGCTGGCCTTCACCACCGTGTCGGCGGTGCTGGGCTCGAGCATGCTGCGCGGCATGACGTCGCTCTTCATCGGGCTGGCGATCGGCCTGATCGGCATCGACCAGATCTCCGGCACCGCACGCTACACGCTGGGCGTGCCGGAGCTGGTCGACGGCATCGAGGTGGTGCTGGTGGCGGTGGGGCTGTTCGCGGTCGGCGAGGCGCTGTTCCTGGCGCTCTACGAGGGCCGCGTGGTCGAGAGCCGCAACGCGATGTCGAGCCTGCGCATGAGCCCGCGCGACTGGCGGCGCTCCTGGCCGGCCTGGCTGCGCGGCACCGCGCTGGGCTTTCCCTTCGGCACCCTGCCGGCCGGTGGCACCGAGATCCCGACCTTCCTGTCCTACAGCCTCGAGAAGCGGCTGGCCAAGGGGCCCGACCAGGCCGAGTTCGGCCGTGTCGGCGCGATCGAAGGGGTGGCCGGGCCCGAGGCGGCCAACAACGCCAGCGTGACCGCGGCGATGGTGCCGCTGCTGACGCTCGGCATCCCGACCTCCAACACCACCGCGATCCTGCTGTCGGCGTTCCAGAACTACGGCATCCAGCCGGGGCCGACGCTGTTCCAGACCTCAGCGGCGCTGGTGTGGGCGCTGATCGCCTCGCTCTACATCGGCAACCTGATGCTGCTGGTGCTGAACCTGCCGCTGGTCGGGCTGTGGGTGAAGCTGCTGAAGATCCCGAAGCCGCTGCTCTACGCCGGCATCCTGATCTTCGCGACGGTCGGCGTCTACGGCATGCGCCAGTCGTCCTTCGACCTGCTGCTGCTCTACGGCATCGGCCTGCTCGGCGTGCTGATGCGGCGTTTCGACTTCCCGACCGCGCCGGTGATCGTCGGCATGATCCTCGGGCCGATGGCCGAGGCCCAGCTGCGCAACGCCATCAGCATCGGCGAGGGCCGCTGGAGCGTGCTGGTCGAGCGGCCACTCTCGGCCGGCGTGCTGGCGCTGTGCGTGCTGCTGCTGCTGGCGCCGCCGCTGTGGCGCTGGCTGGCGGCGCAGCGCGGCGTCGCCCGACCGGCCGGCTAGCGTGCGGCGCCGAGGCGGCGGGCGCGGTCGGCCTGCTGCTGCAGCGCGGCCGCGTCCGGCGTGGCCTGCGTCGGCCAGCCCTGCAGGTGGCGGATCGCGATCGCCGCGAGCGCGTCGATCCACTCGTGCTGGTCGTTCAGGCAGGGGATGTACTGGAACTCGCGGCCGCCGGCGTTCAGGAAGGCCGCGCGGGCCTCCTGGGCGATCTCCTCCAGCGTCTCGAGGCAGTCGGAGGTGAAGCCGGGGCAGGCCACGTCGACCCGCCGCACGCCCTGCCGGGCCAGCGCGACCAGCGTCGGCTCGGTGTAGGGCTCCAGCCACTTGGCCTTGCCGAAGCGGCTCTGGAACGTGGTCTGCACCTGCTCGGGCGCGAGGCTCAGCCGCTCGGCCAACAGCCGCGCGGTCTTCAGGCATTCGCAGTGGTAGGGGTCGCCGAGCTGCAGCGTGCGCTCGGGCACGCCGTGGAAGCTGAGCACCAGCTGGTCGGGCCGGCCATGGGTCTGCCAATGGGCCTCGATGCGGCGCGCCAGCGCGCCGATGTAGCCCGCGTCATCGTGGTAGTGGTTGACGAAGCGCAGCTCGGGCAGTCGCCGCACGCGCGCGGCCCAGGCGCAGACGGCGTCGAACACGCTGGCGGTGGTGGTGGCCGAGTACTGCGGGTACAGCGGCAGCACCAGGATGCGCGTCGCGCCCTCGGCCTTCAGCGCGTCGAGCTGGGCCGCGACCGACGGCGAGCCGTAGCGCATCGCCGGCTTCACCAGCACCGGGTGGCCGCGCTGCCCGAGGTAGCCGGCCAGCAGCGTGGCCTGCTTCGCGGTCCAGACCTTCAGCGGCGAGCCGTCCTCGGTCCAGATCGTCGCGTACTTCGCGGCCGACTTCTTGGGCCGCACGCGCAGGATGATGCCGTGCAGGATCGGCAGCCACAGCGGCCGCGGGATCTCGACCACCCGCGGGTCACCGAGGAACTCCGCCAGGTAGCGGCGCAGCGCCGGGGCGGTGGGGGCGTCGGGGCTGCCGAGGTTGACGAGCAGCACGCCGGTGCGCTCGGGCCGACCGTGGCGGTGGGCCGGTTCGGGGGCGTGCTTCATGCGGGGCTGGGGGCTTGCAGGGCGGCGAGGTCGTGCATCACGCGTTCGATGTCGATCGGTTTGGTCCAGTAGCCGACGAAGCCGGCAGCCGCCGCGCGCTGCAGGTCTTCCGGCATCGCGTCGGCCGAGCACATGAAGGCCGGCGTCGCGGCGAGTTCCGGCCGCTCGCGCAGGCGCAGCAGCAGATCGTAGCCGGACAGGCCGGGCAACCGGGCGTCGAGCACCAGCACGTCGGGCTGCCAGCCGTCGACCTGCGCGAGCGCCTCGTGGCCGTCGCCGGCCAGGCGCAGCTCGACGCCTTGGCGGCTGCCGATCGCCTCGGCGAACAGCAGCGCGTTGAGCGGATTGTCCTCGACGTAGAGCAGGCGCATCGGCACGCCGGCCGGCTCGCGCGCCGCGGCGGCCGTCGGCGCGGCCTCGGCCGCCGCGGCCGGCATGTCGGCGCCGGCGCGCGGCAGCAGCAGCGTCACGCAGGTGCCGCGGCCGGGCTGGCTGACCAGCTCGAGGCCACCGCCCATCTCCTGCATCAGCCGGCGGGCGATGATCAGGCCGAGGCCGGTGCCCTCGATCGCCGAGGTCTCGAAGCCCAGCCGCTCGAACGGTTGGAACAGCCGCCGCACCTGGGCCTCGCTCAGCCCCGGGCCACTGTCCTCGACCAGCAGCCGCACGCGGCCGGGGTCGCCGCCGTCGGCCAGCGCGCAGCGCAGCGTGCCGCCCTCGCGGTTGTACTTGACGCCGTTGGACAGGATGTTGAGCAGCACCTGGTGCAGCCGCTTGGCGTCGGCGCGCACCCGCACCGCGCGGTCCACCGCGGCCTCGACGCGCAGCCGGCGCGCCTGCGCCTGCGGGCCGACCAGCGCCAGCGCCGCGGCGACGGCCGCGTGCAGCGCCAGCGGCTGCGGCGTCAGCAGCAGCCGGCCTTCCTCGACCTGCTGCAGGTCGAGCACGTCGTCCACCAGCGCCAGCAGGTGTCGGCTGGCATGCAGGATGTGGCCGGCATAGCGCTGCAGCAGCAGCGGGTCGTCGGCGCCGCGCTGGGCCAGCAGCTGGCCGAAGCCGAGCACCGCATTGAGCGGCGTGCGCATCTCGTGGCTCATGCGCGACAGGAACTCGCTCTTGGCGCGGCTGGCCAGCTCGGCCGCCTGCTGCTCGCGCAGCGCGCGCTCGGCCTCGCGCTGGTGGGTGATGTCGGTGTGCGTGCCGACCACCCGGCGCGAACTGCCGTCGGCGCGCCGCTCGACGGTCTTGCCGCGATCGAGCACCCAGATCCAGCGACCGTCCTTGTGGCGCAGCCGGTGTTCGGTGCGGTACTCGGGTGTTTCGCCGGCACGGTAGCGCGCCACCGCCGCCATCACCTGCGGCTTGTCGTCGGGGTGGATGCGTTGCGTCCACTCGGTCAGGCGGTCGCCGACCTCGTCGTCGACATGACCCAGCATGGCCTTCCAGCGCGCCGAGTAGTACACGCGGCCACGGTCCTCGTCGAGGTCCCACACGCCCTCGCCGGCCCCGTCGAGGGCGAACTGCCAGCGCGCCTCGGCGGCGGCCAGCGCCACCTCGGCGGCGCGCTCGGCCGTCACGTCGCGGAAGGTGATGACGCAGGCCGATGGCGCGCCGGCCGTGCCCGGCCGCAGCGGTTGCGCGCTCAGGCGCAGCAGCAGCTCGACGCCGTCGGACCGGCGCAGCCGCACCCGCCGGTCGAGGCGGCTGCGGCCGAAGCGTAGCGTCTCGTAGGCCGGGTGTTCCTCCTTCGGCAGCGGCGCGCCGTCCTCCTGCATCAGCGCGAAGCCGAGGCGCGTGATGCGCTGCCCCTGCAGCTGGCCCGCCTCCAGCTTCAGCAGCGTGCAGGCCGGGGGGTTGGCGGCGACGATCACGCCATCGGTGTCGAGCACCAGCAGGCCGTCGGACACGGCGCTCGCCACCGAGCGGTACAGCGCCTCGCTGAGCTCGAGCTGCTGGGCCGCGCGGGTGCGCTCGGTGACGTCGTACTGCACGCCGATGTAGTGGGTGAGGCGACCGAGCTCGTCGCGCACCGGCGCGACATGCAGCTCGTTGACGAAGCGGCTGCCGTCGCGGCGGCGGTTCAGCAGCGTGACGGTGCAGTCGCGGCCTTCGGCGACCGCCGTGCGCAGCTGCCGCCGCGCCGCCGCGTTGTCCTCGTCACCCTGCAGGAAGCGGCAGTTGCGCCCCAGCACCTCGGCACGCGAATAGCCGGTCAGCCGCTCGAAGGCGGCGTTGGCGAAGATCAGCGGCAGGTCCGGCTCGGAGGCGTCGGCCACCACCATCGGCAACGCGGCCTCGGCCTCGATCACGTGCTGCAGCAGCTGCATGTCGCGCTCGAGGCGCTTGAGCTCGGTCAGGTCGCGCAGCAGGAACAGCGCGCGGTCGGCCGCCATCGGCGCGATGCGGGCCTCGAAGTCGCGCTCGATGCCGTCGCGGCAACGCACCCGGTACTCGGTGCGTTGCACGCCCTCGCCGGCGAGCGCCGCACGCACGCCGCGCACACTGCGCGCCGCCGCGTCGGGCGGCAGCACCTCGACGAAGCGCCGGCCGCGCAACTCGTCGAAGGACTGCACCAGCCAGGGATGCAGCGCGTCGCTGCATTCGAGGTAGGTGCCGTCGCGGTCGGCGATGAACCACAGATCGGGCAGGGCCGCGAGCACCGCGCGCAGCCGCGCGTCCTGCGCCGCGATCGACTGCTCGGCGCGGCGGCGCTGGGTGATGTCCATCGACAGGTGCACCACGCTGCCGTCGGGCAGCGGCTGGTCGGTGACCAGCAGATGCTGGTGGCCCATGCGCAGCTCCTGCGCCGGGGCGTCCGGCCCCGCCAGCGACAGGCGCCAGCGCGCGAATTCCGGCTCGCGCCCGACGGCGTCCGGGTAGGCACCGGCGCGCAGCAGCGCGTCGACCAGGTCGGGCCAGTGCGTCGGCACGGCCGGCAGGGCCCGCTCGATCGCGCGCCGCCACTGCGTGTTGCTGAGCAGGATGCGGCCCTCCGGCCCGGAGATCATCACGCCGGCGTTCAGGTGCTCGATGGCATGCTGCAGCAGCGCCTCGCTGCGGCGCGCGGCGGCGCGCCCGGCCAGCTCGGGGGTGACGTTGCGCGCCGCGCCGCGGTAGCCCTTGAAAAGGCCCTGGCGGTCGAACACCGGGTCGCCGCTGATCGAGACGACGATCGGGCCTCGCGTCGTGCCGCGTTCGGCGAT
This sequence comes from Methylibium sp., assembly GCA_035476815.1. Classification (GTDB taxonomy): domain Bacteria; phylum Pseudomonadota; class Gammaproteobacteria; order Burkholderiales; family Burkholderiaceae_C; genus Methylibium. The sequence continues at coordinate 31,818 of DATILD010000052.1, read as the reverse complement.
CAGGTCGCGGAAGGGGGCGCGCCGGGCGCGCGCCTCGACGTAGGCGTCCCGGCTGGCCATGTGTTCGTCGCCAGGCGGCCGGTTCAGGTCCTCGGTGCTGCGACCGATCTGTTCTCTGGCCGGGATCCCGGTGTGCGCCTCGACGCTGTCGGACAGCCACGTGAGCACGCCCTCGGCATCGCTCTCCCACAGCCAGTCGCTGCCGGCGCGGCTGGCGCCGCGCACCCGTGCCTCCTGCAGGCGGTTGCGCTCGGCGCGCAGTCGAGCCTCGAGCAGGTGACCGGCCAGCAGCGCCAGGTCGGCGAGCGCGGCGCGGCCGGCCTCGCTCAGCGGGTGCGGGCGGCGATCCATCGCGCAGACCGTGCCGATGCGCAAGCCGTCGACCACCACCGGCATCGCGGCGTAGGCGCGCAAGCCGGGGGCGCCGGTGACCAGCGGGTTGTCGGCGAAGCGCCGGTCGATGGTCGCGTCGGGCACCTCCAGCGGCCCGTCGCCCAGGATCGTGTACGCGCAGAAGGCGATGTCGCGCGGCGTCTCGTGCACGCCCGGCAGGCCCTCCATCGCCGGGAACCACTGTCGCGCGGCGTCGACCAGGCTGATGCCGCCGATCGGCCAGCCGGTATAGCTGCAGACGAGGCGGGCCAGCGCGACCAGCGCCGGATCGCTGCCGGTGTCGAGGATGCGCAGCTCGTGCAACAGGTGCAGACGCTGGGCTTCGTCGTCGGGCAGGGGGGCTGGCTTCATGCGGCTCGCGGCCGGCGATCGATGACCCAACGACTGTAATCCGTGACCGGCCGCGTCCCGCGCCGGGGCGTGGGGCTTCGGTCACACTGTCGCCCGGCATGGCCCCCCCGACCCCGACCCCCCACCCGGCGCGTCTGCGTGCGCTGACGCTCGACCTCGACGACACCCTCTGGCCCGTCTGGCCGGCGATCGAGCGGGCCGAGGCCGCGCTGCGCGACTGGCTGCTGCGCCACGCGCCGGCCACCGCCCGGCGCCACGACCTGGCCGCGATGCGTGCGCTGCGCGAGGCGGTCGCGCGCGAGCGGCCCGCGCTGGCGCATGACCTGTCGGCGCAGCGTCTGGAGGCGATCGAACGCATGCTCGCCGCCGGCGGCGACGATCCGGCGTTGGCCGTGCCGGCGTTCGAGGTGTTCTTCGCCGCCCGCCAGCGGGTGGAGTTCTATCCGGACGCGATGCCGGCGCTGCGGCGGCTGGCGGCGCGCTGGCCGGTGCTGGCGCTGTCCAACGGCAACGCCGACATCGCGCGCATCGGCATCGCCGACTGCTTCGTCGGCAGCCTGGCGGCGCGCGAGGTCGGCGTCGGCAAGCCCGATGCGCGCATCTTCGCGGCCGCCTGCGAGCGTCTGGGCTGCGCGCCGGACGAGGTGCTGCACATCGGCGACGACCTGGCGCTCGACGTGCACGGCGCGCTCGGCGCCGGCCTGCACGCGGCCTGGATCCGCCGCGCTGGCGCCGCGCTGCCGGCGCAGGCGCCGCGGTGCTGGCACGGGCCGGACCTGGCCGCGCTGGCCGACGCGCTGGGGGCCTGACCTCAGCGCCGCGGCCGCGGGTCGGTGGCCTCGAAGTTGCCGAGCACCTCGAAGTGCACCGACGGGGCGGTCGGGTCGGTCGGCGAGGCGCCGAGGCAGATCACGCCGCTGCCGTGCAGCGTGCAGCTGCCGCGCCGCAGGGCGACGATCTCCGAGCTGCCGGTGAAGCGCACGAAGCTGCCGTTGTAGCTGAGGTCGCTGATCTGGAAGGTGCCGCCATGCCACTCGACCCGCGCGTGCGAACGCGACACGCGGGTGTCGTCGATGCACAGCGTGGCCTGCGGGCTGCGCCCGAGCACGATCGGCAGGTCGGGGCCGCCGAACGCGCGGTCGACATCGAGCCAGCGCAGCCGGATGCCGTCGGCCGCGATGGTGGGGACGGTGCCCTCGAACAGCGTCGCGACCGTCTCGCCGAAGCGCAGCGCCTCCAGCCGGTGCACCTGCACGGCCTCCTGGCGACCGCGCAGCTGCAGCTTGGACAGCGAGCGGAAGCGCCCGCGATCCTCGCCGACCAGCCCGTCGAGCACCTGCTGGGTCGCGAGCGTCTCGTTGTCGCCGGCGCTGTCGAGCAGGCGGGCGGCCACGTTGACGGCGTCGCCGAAGCAGTCGCCGCCCACCTCGACCACCTCGCCATGCGCCATCGCGACCTGCAGCTTCAGCGCCGGGCGCCGGGCGCCGGCGCTGCCGCGCCGGGCCGCGACGATGCGGTCGAGCGACTGGTGCATCTCGTCGGCGGCGGCGACGCCCTGCTGCGGCTCCTCGAACACCGCCATCAGGCCGTCGCCCAGGGTCTTGACCACCGTGCCGCCGCAGGACACGACGATCTGGCCCATCAGTCCCACGCTCTGCGTCACCACCGCCGCGGCCTCGGCATTGCCAAGCGTCTCGAACAGCCCGGTGCTGCCGCGCAGGTCGGCGAACAGGACGGTGCGCTGCAGCAGGGTCGTCATCGGGGCGAAGGACTGACGCAATTGGTCACCCGCAAGTGTATGGTGTGCTGAAGTGCACGACCCATGCCAGCCGGCGGGCAGAAAAAACCCGGCGCTCGGCCGGGTTTCGAGTAGCAGGCGGCGAACCGCTGCTTACAGATTGTCCAGGTAGGTCCTCAGCTTGTGCCTTCGGCGCAAGCCGAGGAGCGCTCGCTGCGCGACCGCGCGGCCTTCGGCGGCCCGTCCCTGGCGCATCTCCTTCAGAGATTGTCCAGGTACGTCCTCAGCTTGTCCGAACGGCTCGGGTGCTTGAGCTTGCGGATCGCCTTGGCCTCGATCTGGCGGATGCGCTCGCGCGTGACGTCGAACTGCTTGCCGACCTCTTCCAGCGTGTGGTCGGTCGACATCTCGATGCCGAAGCGCATGCGCAGCACCTTGGCCTCGCGCGGCGTCAGGCTGTCGAGGATGTCCTTGACCACGTCGCGCAGGCCGGCCTGCATCGCGGCCTCGATCGGCGCGGTGTTGTTGGTGTCCTCGATGAAGTCGCCCAGGTGCGAGTCGTCGTCGTCGCCGATCGGCGTCTCCATGGAGATCGGCTCCTTGGCGATCTTCATGATCTTGCGGATCTTGTCCTCGGGCATCTCCATCTTCTCGGCCAGCGTCGGCGCGTCCGGCTCGAAGCCGAACTCCTGCAAGTGCTGGCGCGACAGCCGGTTCATCTTGTTGATCGTCTCGATCATGTGCACCGGGATGCGGATGGTGCGCGCCTGGTCGGCGATCGAGCGGGTGATGGCCTGGCGGATCCACCACGTGGCGTAGGTCGAGAACTTGTAGCCGCGGCGGTATTCGAACTTGTCGACCGCCTTCATCAGGCCGATGTTGCCTTCCTGGATCAGGTCGAGGAACTGCAGGCCGCGGTTGGTGTACTTCTTCGCGATCGAGATCACCAGGCGCAGGTTGGCCTCGATCATCTCCTTCTTGGCATCACGCGAGGCCTTCTCGCCCTGGTTCATCTTCTTGTTGATGAGCTTCAGGTCGTCGATCGGCACCACCGCCTTGGACTGGATGTCGATCAGCTTCTGCTGCAGGTCCTGCACCGGCGGCAGGTGGCGCGACAGCACCGCGCTGTAGGACTTGCCGGCGGCGATCTCCTTCTCGGCCCACTTCAGGTTCAGCGCGTTGGGCGGGAAGGTCTTGATGAAGTGGTCCTGCGGCATGCCGCACTTGTCGACCACGATCTTGCGCAGCTCGCGCTCGTAGCGGCGCACGTCGTCGACCTGCGAGCGCAGGATCTGGCACAGCCGCTCGATCGTCTTGACCGTGAAGCGGATGCTCATGATCTCGGAGCTGACGCCCATCTGCGCGCGGTTGTAGGCCGGCGACTTGTAGCCGTCGCGCTCGTAGGCCTTGCGCATGCGGTCGAAGTGCGAGCCGAGCTCGCTGAAGCGCTCCAGCGCCTGGGCCTTGAGCTCCTCGAGCTTCTTGGTCAGCGCCTTCGAGCCGCCGTTGCCGTCGTCGTCGTCGTCCTCGTCGAACTCGTCGAAGTCCTCCTCGGCGACATAGTCGTCGGCCTCCTCGTTGGAGACGAAGCCGTCGACCGCGTCGGAGATCTGCATCTCGCCGGCGCGGATCTTGTCGGCCAGCACCAGGATCTCGGCGATCGTGGTCGGGCTCTCGCTGATCGCCAGCATCATGGCCTGCAGGCCGCCTTCGATGCGCTTGGCGATCTCGATCTCGCCTTCACGGGTCAGCAGCTCGACCGTGCCCATCTCGCGCATGTACATGCGCACCGGGTCGGTGGTGCGGCCGAACTCGGAGTCGACGGTGGACAGCGCCGCCTCGGCCTCTTCCTCGGCCTCCTCGTCGGTCGAGGTGCCGGTGGAGGCGCCGGCGATCAGCAGCGTGGCGGCGTCGGGCGCCTGCTCGTAGACCGCGATGCCCATGTCGTTGAGCATCGAGACGATGGCCTCGAGGATCTCGGCCTCGATCAGCTTCTCGGGCAGGTGGTCGTTGATCTCCTGGTGCGTCAGGAAACCCCGCGTCTTGCCCATCTTGATGAGCGTCTTGAGCTCCTGGCGGCGCTTGGCGACCTCGTCCTCGGTGAGCTGGGTCTCGTCGAGCCCGAACTCGCGCATCAGCGCGCGCTCCTTGGCGCGGCTGACCTTCATGCGCAGCGGCTTGGCCTTGGCCTTGTCCTCGACCCCCTCGTCGGCCTCGACCTCGCCCTCGATCTCGGCCTCGACGTCGACGAGGTCCTCGTCGAGCATCGGCGCTTCCGGCTTGGCCGGGCCCTTGGCCGCGGCGCGACCGCCCTTGCCCTTGGGCTCCGGCGTTGCCTTGGCGGGGGCCTTGGCCGGCTTGGCCGCGGCCTTGTCCACCGGCTTGGCCGGCGCGGCCTTGGCGGCCGGCTTCGCGGCCTTGGTCGCGGCGGGCGGGGCGGTCTTGCTGGTCTTGGCGGCGGGGGCGGGCTTCTTCGCGGTCATGCGATTCCTTGGACGGCGGTTTCTGGGGAGTCCGAAGGCCGGACGCCGTGCGCGTGCCGCAACCCGCGCGCCATCCAGTGGCGCGCAGCGGCGGTTCGGGCGGGTGCAGGGCCGGGGTGTGGGCCTGCAACGGCGGCGTCGGCGGGCAAGCTCGCGTGAGGATCCATAAGGTGCAGCCCTGGCGGGTGGGATTGGCCTGAAGGTGACCCGTGTCGCGGGTGGCCGGGGCCCGGAGGTGCTGCGCTCACTCTTGCCGCATCTGACAAACCCTGCATTATCGGCGAAGGTCAGCGATGCGTCAAAGTAGGGCTGTCACCCGCCGCCGAGGCCTGTCGTCGCCCGCCGCAGCTCGGCTCGAATGGCCGTTGCTTCAGCCTGGATGCGGCGGTAGGCCTCGACGGCCTCGGGCGTCATCGAGGCGGCCGCACTGAGCGACTCGAGGTCCCGGTCCAGTGCGTCGAGGCGCACCCGGTCAGCGATGACGCGCAGCTCCACCTCTGCATGCTCGCCCGTCGAGACGTCATGCAGCGCGCCGAGCCGTTCGGCCAGCGCCGCGAGGCCGAGCGCCGCGCCGCCGGCGCGCATCTCGTCGAGCAGGGTCTGCGGCGACAGCGGGCCTTCGTCGTGGAAGCGGCGGTCCAGCCAGCGGAAGAAGGCGCCATGCGGGTCGAGCACCTCGCACAGCAGTTCGTGGGCGGCCGCATCGAGCCGGTCCCAAAGGTCGCAGCGCTGCACCAGCAGCCAGGCGCCGCGGTCGAGCGAGCTGGTCGTGGTGCGCAGCGCGCGCCGGGCCGGGCGCTGCCGCGACGGGGCCGGCGCGGCGCGGCGCGGCACCGCACCGCCGCCCCACAGCGACTCCAGTTCGGCCGGCTCGAGCCCGCCGGCGCGGGCCAGGTCGCCGAACAGCTGGCGCCGCAGCGCCCCGTCCGGCAGCGCCGACCACAGCGGCTTGGCGCGGGCCAGCATCTGGGCGCGGCCCTCGGCGGTGTCGACCTCGCCGCCGTCGCGGGCGGCCTCGAGCAGCTGGCGCGACAGCGGCACGGCCTGCTGCACGCAGGCCTCGAAGGCCTCGGCGCCATGCTCGCGGACATAGGAGTCCGGGTCATGCTCGGCGGGCAGGAACAGGAAGGCGATGCTGCGCGTGTCGCTCGCGTGCGGCAGCGCGGCCTCGAGCGCGCGGCCGGCGGCGCGCCGGCCGGCGGCGTCGCCGTCGAAGCTGAACACGATGCGGTCGGTGAAGCGCAGCAGCTTCCTCACATGCTCCTCGGTGCAGGCGGTGCCGAGCGTCGCGACCGCGTTCGGGAAGCCGAGCTGGGCCAGCGCCACCACGTCCATGTAGCCCTCGACCACCAGCGCGTAGCCGCGCTCGCGCAGCGCGGCGCGGGCCTCGTGCAGGCCGTAGAGCTCGCGGCCCTTGACGAACACCGGCGTCTCCGGCGAATTCAGGTACTTGGGCTCGCCCTGGTCGAGCACGCGGCCGCCGAAGCCGATCACCTCGCCCTGCACCGAGCGGATCGGGAACATCACGCGGTCGCGGAAGCGGTCGTAGCGCTTCTGCTCCTCGCCCTCCTCGCCCTGGACGATCACCAGGCCGGCCTCGGCCAGCAGCGGGTCGTCGTAGCGCGGGAAGGCGCTGGCGAGGCCGCGCCAGCCCTCGGGCGCGTAGCCGAGGCCGAAACGCGCGGCGATCTCGCCGGTCAGGCCACGCTTCTTGAGGTAGGCGATCGCGCGCTCGCTGGCCTTCAACTGCTTGCGCCAGTGCTCGCCGGCCTTGGCCAGCACCTCGGTGAGGGTGGCCTGGCGCTCCTTGGTGGCGCGCTCGCGCTCGCGCTCCTCGGGCGTGCGGTCGTCCTCGGGTACGGCCATGCCGAGCTGCTGGGCGAGGTCGCGCACCGCGTCGGTGAAGCCCATGCCGGCATGCTCCATCAGGAAGCCGATCGCGTTGCCATGGGCGCCGCAGCCGAAGCAGTGGTAGGTCTGCCGCGTCGGGCTGACGATGAAGCTGGGCGATTTCTCGCCGTGGAAGGGGCACAGCCCCTTCAGGTTGATCCCGGCCTTCTTCAGCTGCACGTAGCGGCCGACGATGTCGGCGATGTCGGCGCGCGCGAGCAGGTCCTGGATGAAGGGCTGGGGGATCACGGGCCGAGTCTAGCCAGCCCCGCCGGTATCACTTGGGCGCCAGCCGGATCGCGCCGTCGAGCCGGATCACCTCGCCATTGAGCATCTCGTTCTCGATGATGTGCCTGGCCAGCTTCGCGTAGTCCTCGGGCGTGCCGAGGCGGCTGGGGAAGGGCACGCCCGCGGCCAGCGCGTCCTGCACCTCCTTGGGCATGCCGAACAGCATCGGGGTGCCGAAGATGCCCGGTGCGATCGTCATGTTGCGGATGCCGTTGCGCGCCAGGTCGCGCGCGATCGGCAGCGTCATGCCGACGACGCCGCCCTTGCTGGCGGAATAGGCGGCCTGGCCGATCTGGCCGTCGTAGGCGGCGACGCTGGCGGTCGAGATCAGCACGCCGCGCTCGCCGGTCGGCTCGGGATCGTTCTTCGCCATCGCCTCGGCGGCGAGGCGGATCATGTTGAACGTGCCGATCAGGTTCACCGTGATCGTCTTCGCGAAGGTCGCCAGCGGGTGGGCGCCGTCCTTGCCGACGGTCTTGACCGCGGGCGCGATGCCGGCGCAATTGACCAGGCCCATCAGCTTGCCGAGCGACACCGCCTTCGCGACGACGGCCTGACCATCGGCCTCGCTGGCGACGTCGCACTTGACGAAGGCGCCGCCGATCTCCTTCGCGACCGTCTCGCCGCGCTCGGCCTGCAGGTCGGCGACGACGACGGTGGCGCCGGCCGCGGCCAGCATGCGCGCCGTGCCCTCGCCCAGGCCCGAGGCCCCGCCGGTGACGATGAAGACCTTGCCTGCGATGTCCATGTTCAGTTCCTGGAAAAGTTGACGTTGACGTAAACGTCAATCATAAAAGGAGAAGAAGGCCGCTCTCGGGCGGCCTTCGTGCAAGCGGCGTGCCGCGCGAGCTTCGAATCGGTCAGGCCAGCGCGGCCATCGCCCGCGCGGTGATCTCGTCGACCGTGCCGGTGCCCGAGATCTTGGCGTAGCGCGGCGCCTGCGCGTCGCCGGTGGCGGCCCAGGCGGCGTAGTAGTCGACCAGCGGGCGCGTCTGCGCCTGGTAGACCTGCAGGCGCTTCAGCACGGTCTCTTCCTTGTCGTCGTCGCGCTGGATCAGCGGCTCGCCGGTCGCGTCGTCCTGGCCGTCGACCTTGGGCGGGTTGTACTTGACATGGTAGGTGCGGCCCGAGGCCACGTGCACGCGGCGGCCGCTCATGCGCTCGATGATCGCGGCGTCGGGCACGTCGATCTCGAGCACCACGTCGAGCTTGACGCCGGCGGCCTTCATCGCGTCGGCCTGCGGGATGGTGCGCGGGAAGCCGTCGAACAGGAAGCCGTTCGCGCAGTCCGGCTGCGCGATGCGTTCCCTGACCAGGCCGATGATGATCTCGTCGCCGACGAGCCCGCCCGAGTCCATCACCTTCTTGGCCTCGATGCCCAGCTTGGTTCCGGCCTTGACGGCGGCGCGCAGCATGTCGCCGGTCGAGATCTGCGGGATGCCGTACTTCTGGCAGATGAAGGCGGCCTGGGTGCCCTTGCCGGCGCCGGGGGCGCCCAACAGGATCAATCTCATCGCGGGTCCTCGTCGTTCTCTGGAGCGCTCGCGCGAGCGCTCCGCTTGTCTCTGAAAGGATGAAGCGCCGCGGCGGACCTGGGCCTTCGTGGGAAGGGTAACACGCACACATTCGCGAGCCTTACGCCCGCGGCTGGCCTCAAGCCCCGGCCAGCAGCGCGCGCACGCGCGCCAGGTCCTCGGGCGTGTCCACCCCCGGTCCGGGCCGCAGCGCGCTCACGTGCACCGCGATGCGCTCGCCATGCCACAGCACGCGCAGCTGCTCGAGCGACTCGATCTGCTCGATCGGGCTGGCCGGCAAGCCGGGGAAGCGCCGCAGGAAGCCGGCGCGGTAGGCGTACAGCCCGATGTGGCGCAGCGGTGGCGGGTCGCTGAGCGGCGTGGCCGGGCCGAGGCCGCCCGCATAGCCGTCGCGCCACCAGGGCAGCGGCGCGCGCGAGAAGGTCAGCGCCCGCCCGCGCGCGTCGCAGACCACCTTCACCACGTTCGGGTTGGCGAACTCGGCGGCGGCGTCGATCGCATGGGCGGCGGTGGCCATCACGCATTCCGGTCGCTCGGCCAGCAGGGCCGCGCAGGCGTCGATCAGCGTCGGCTCGATCAGCGGCTCGTCGCCCTGCACGTTGACCACGAGGTCGTCGCCGTCGAGCCCCAGCTGCTCGCAGGCCTCGGCGAGGCGGTCGCTGCCGGTGGCGTGGTCGGTGCGGGTCAGGATCGCACGCACCCCGTGGGCGGCGCAGGCCGCGACGGTGCGCGGATCGTCGGCCGCGACCACCACCGCAATAGCGCCGCTGCGCGCGGCGCGTTCGGCCACATGCACCACCATCGGCCTGCCGGCGATGTCGGCCAGCGGCTTGTCGGGCAGCCGGCTCGACGCCAGCCGGGCCGGGATCAGGACCGTGAAGCTCACGATGCCGCGTCGGGATCGAGCGGCGAGGGCTGCGAGCCCGGTTCCTCCAGGGCCCGCGCCTCGGCCTCCAGCATCACCGGGATCCCGTCGCGCACCGGAAAGGCCAGCCGGTCGGCCGCGCAGTGCAGCTCGAACGTCTGCCGGTCGGCACGCTCGTGCGTCAGCGGGCCCTTGCAGATCGGGCAGACCAGCAGCTCCATCAATCGCGTGTCCATGCTCATCCTTCGAGGCGCCGGGCGTAGGGCGCCAGCGCGGCATCGAGCGCGGCCAGGAAGGCCGGCCCGGGCGAGAAGTCTAGCGGCGCGACCCACACCCGACTGCCGGGCCGTTCGTGCGCGACGCGGGCCGGGTCGAGCTTGACGGCATCCTTCTCGGTCACGATCACGTCCGCCGCGCCCGACGGCCAGGGCAGCGCGTCGTAACGAGCGTGATCGGCCAGCGCGAGCCGGTCGATCGTCAGGCCGGCCGCGACGAGCTGGTCGAAGAAGCGCTGCGGCTGGGCCACGCCGGCGCAGGCCACGACGGGACGACCACGCAGCGCGTCGAGCGCCGCCGGCGTAGCCGCCGCGCCGCGCCACCAGGCGCCCAACTCGACGGCACCCGCCAGCGCCGCGCGCGCGCACGGCCCGGGCAGCGGCGTGCTCGGCGCCGGCGCGTTGTAGAGCAACAGCGTCGCCGCGGCGGTGGATGCGACCTCGGCCGGCTCGCGCAGCGGCCCGGCCGGCAGCAGCCAGCCGTTGCCCGCGCCTCGGGCGTCGAACACCACCACCTCGACGTCGCGCGCCAGCCGCAGGTGCTGCAGGCCGTCGTCGGCCACGAGCAGGTCGACCTCGGGATGGGCGGCCAGCAGCGCCCAGCCCGCCGCCACCCGGTCGGCGCCGACCACCACCGGCACGCCGCCGCGCAGCCGCAGCAGCAGCGGCTCGTCGCCGGCCTCGGCGGCCGGCGTGTCGGTCCTGACTTCCCGCACGCCGCCGCCCGCCCGGCCGCCGTGGCCGCGCGAGACCACGCCCGGGCGCCAGCCCGCGGCGCGCAGATGGGCGAGCAGCGCCAGCACCGTCGGCGTCTTGCCGGCGCCACCGGCGATGCGGTTACCGACCACCAGCACGGGCCGCGGCAGCCGTTCGCCGCGCAGCAGCCCGGCGCGGTAGGCGGCGCGGCGCGCGCCGACCAGCAGCCGGTACAGCCAGGACAACGGCCACAGCGCGCAGGCCAGGGGGCCGCGTGTCAGCCAGGCCTCGGTGAGGCGCGCTTCGAGGCGGGCGCGCCCGCCGCCGGCCGCCGGCTGTCGCGGCCGCGTGGCGCTCAACGCGCGTCGGCGCTCGCGCCGTCGCGGCTCGCCTGGGTCGCGAAGGTGAGCTGCGGCAGATGGGCCCGGCGGGCCGCGTCGAGCACCTGGATCACGCTCTGGTGCGTCGCGGTGGCGTCGGCCGAGACGATCACCACCCGCTCGCTCTGGCCACCGGCGGCCTGGGCCAGCGCCGCCGTCAGCGTCGGCAGGTCGCGGCCGGCGACGGCGCCGCCGTTGACGGTGTAGCGCCCGTCGGCCGAGACGCCGACGATGATTTCCTTCGGGTAGTCGCGCGCGCGGTCGGTGTCGGCCACCGGCAGGTTGATCTTCAGCTCGGTGAACTTCGAGTACGTCGTCGAGAGCATCAGGAAGATCAGGATCACCAGCAGCACGTCGATGAAGGGGATCAGGTTGATCTCCGGCTCCTCGCTGCGCCGGTGGCGGAAGTTCATCGCCATCGTGGGGCCCGCCGGCTCAGCCGCGCGACGCGTAGCGCAGCAGGTGCGGCACCATGCGCTCGGCGGACTGCTCCAGCTCGATCGCGTACTCGTCGACCCGGCCGCGGAAGTAGCGGTAGAACATCAGCGCCGGGATCGCGATGATCAGCCCGAAGGCGGTGTTGTAGAGCGCGACCGAGATGCCATGCGCGAGCTGCTCCGGGTTGCCGCCGACGCCGCTGGTCGGCGACTGCGAGCCGAAGATCTCGATCATCCCGATCACCGTGCCCAGCAGGCCCAGCAGCGGCGCGGCCGCGGCGATCGTGCCCAGCGTGTTCAGGTAGCGCTCGAGCCGGTGCACCGCGGCGCGGCCGGCGGTCTCGAAGGCGATGCGCAGGCCCTCCTCGGTGATGCGCGGCTCGGAGATCACCGCCCGCAGGCCGCCGGCCAGCACCGTGCCGAGCACCGAGTTGGTGGCCAGCTTGCTCACCACTTCGGGCGAGGGCAGGTTCTTGCTGCTGACCGCCAGCACCTCGTCGAGCAGCCGCGGCGGCGTGACGCGCACGGTTCGAAGGCTGCTGAAGCGCTCGATCACCAGGGCCAGGGCCACCACGGAACACATCAGCAAGGGCCAGATCGGCCAACCGGCGGCTTGTATGATCGAAAGCAACAGCGATCTCCTCGTGGGCGCTTGCGGGTCGCGCGGATTATGGCCCGAGGGGCCGCAGCCACCGCCCGGTGAGCGCGAGCGTCGCCTCCACGCGTCAAGCGTCCACCGTTCGTGTGGATAACTTTGTGGGCAACCGCCTGGCGCGGGCCCCCGAACGCCCGCCAGTCAAGGCTTGCAACAGATTGCTCAAACAATGAGCATGGAAAAGTCTTTTGAAATCAATCGCTTGAGCGAATATGGCGGTGCGATGACAGCCCCGATGGCCCGTGGGGCCTTGCGTGGCGCGGTTGTGGAGTTCCGAAGCGCGCAACCATGCGGGCTGGCGGGCGATGGCCGGGCTTGAGCGCGGCGACGCACGCGCTGGCGGCGTGCAGGTCTGGGAGGTCGCGGCGCTGGTCCACGCGGTCGCCGACGCGCTGGCCGCGCGCTTCGGCGCGGTGGCCGTGCGCGGCGAGCTGAGCGGCTTCCAGCGTGCCGCCAGCGGCCATTGCTACTTCACGCTCAAGGATGCCGACGGCAGCGCCGCGCTGCGCTGCGCGATGTTCCGGCGCGCCGCCGCGCTGCTGGACTTCGCGCCGGCCGACGGGGCCCTGGTCGAACTGCGCGGCCGGCTGGCCGTCTACGAGCCGCGCGGCGAATTGCAGTTCGTCGTCGAGTCGATGCGCCGTGCCGGCGCCGGCGCGCTCTACGAGCGCTTCCTGCGCCTGAAGGCCCAGCTCGAGGCCGAAGGCCTGTTCGACGCGGCGCGCAAGCGGCCGCTGCCGGCCTTCCCGCGCCGCGTCGGCATCGTCACCTCGCTGGCGGCCGCCGCGCTGCACGACGTGCTGACCGCGCTGAAGCGCCGCGCGCCGCAGGTGCAGGTCATCGTCTACCCGAGCCCGGTGCAGGGCGCCGAGGCGCCGGCGGCGCTGGCCGCGGCGATCGAGGCGGCCGGCCGCCGCGCCGAGGTCGACACGCTGCTGGTGTGCCGCGGCGGGGGCTCGCTCGAGGACCTGTGGGCCTACAACGAGGCCGTGGTGGTGCGCGCGATCGCCGCCTGTCCGCTGCCGGTGGTGGTCGGCGTCGGCCACGAGACCGACGTGACGCTGGCCGACTTGGTGGCCGACCTGCGCGCGCCGACCCCGACCGCGGCCGCCGAGCTGTGCGCGCCGCCGCGCGACGAGCTGCTCGACGGCCTGCGCGGGCTGGCCGAGCGCGCCGGCCGTGCGGTCGCGCGCCGGCTGGACGGCGAGGCGCAGCGGCTCGATCGCGCCGCGCTGCGGCTGGCCCGTCCGGCGCAGGCGCTGGCGGCGCACCGCGAACGCCTGGCGACGCTGGCCGAGCGCCGCCGCGCCGCGCTGGTGCGCCAGCTCGACCGCCTGCGGCAGCGTCAGGCGCTGCTGGCGCCGCGGCTCGCGCAGGCGCTGCGACAGTCGCAGGGCCGCGCCCGCCAGCGGCTCGAACTGCTGGCCGCCCGGCTGCAGGCGCTCGACCCGAGCCAGGTGCTGGCGCGCGGCTACGCCTGGCTCAGCGACGACAGTGGCCGCGCGCTGGTGTCGGCGGCGCAGCTGCGTCCCGGCCAGTCGCTGACGGCCCGGTTGGCCGACGGCGAGGCCGGTCTGCGCGTCGAAGACGTGCGCCGGAAATGAAAAGGCCGGGCCCGCGGGCCCGGCTTGGTCAGCGCCGCGGCGGTCTCAGAGACCGGCGTTCTGCTGCGCGACCATGCAGTACAGCATCGGCAGCGACAGCAGCGTGTTGGTGCGCGAGGTCAGCATCGCGAGGCGGCCGGCCTTGGCCTTCTCCTCGGGCGTGACGGTGACCATGCCCAGCGCCTTCTTCTGGTTCGGCCAGATGATGAACCAGACGTTGAAGGCCATCACCAGCGCCAGCCACATGCCGATGCCGATGGCGCGGAACGGCGCCTGCAGGCTCAGCGCGCCGGCCAGGTAGCCGTTCAGGCCGGCCAGCAGCAGGCCGGTGACCACGGTCGCGAGCGCGCCCCAGCGGAACCAGAACAGCGCCTCGGGGGCGATCACCTTGCCGATCGCCGGCTTCTGCTCGTCGGGGATCTTCGGCATCGACGGGATCTGCACGAAGTTGAAGTACCACAGCAGGCCGATCCACATCACGCCGGCCACGACGTGCAGCCAGCGCATCAGGAAGGTGCCCCATGCCGCCCCGAACTGGACGTTGCCGACCAGCAGCACCAGCAGCACGACCAGCACCAGGCTGGCGGCTACCGTGCGTCCCAACGATTGAAGGATCGCAGCCATCTCTCACTCCTCACGAACGTTTTGGAAAGTTGTCGAAGACATAAACCGCACAAAACTATAGCGAACTTCCTCGGGCCCCACCGCGGCCAGGGGTTCGCGGCTCAGCGTCCCGACGCCAGGCCATCAAGGCGGCTGCCGGTCTTGATGGCGCGCTTGACAAACCAGCCCCGGTGCATCTCCAGCGCCAGCCGCACCGGCGCCGCGGAACAGGTCGATTGCAGCGAGCCCGGCTGCATGTCGGCGACGTTGACGACCTCGCCGTCGTCCCTCAGGAAGGCGATCGACAGCGGCAGCAGCGTGTTCTTCATCCAGAAGCACTGCACGCCGGGCTGCTCGAACACGAACAGCATGCCCTCGTTGGCGCCCATCGTCGTGCGGTGCATCAGGCCGATCGCGCGTTGGGACGGCGTGCGGGCGACCTCGGCGCTGATCAGGTGCATGCCGGACTGGAGCCGCAGCGTCGGCAACTTCTGCGGCGCGTCCTGGGCCTGGAGGAGCGGCGACAGCGCGAGCAGGGCGGCCAGGGCGGCCAGGCGTCGGCGGAGCTTGATCTGCATCAGGTCGCTGGGGAGGCTGGGGCCCTAGAGTAACGCAGCGGCTTTTTCGACCGCTGACCTTGTCGCACCCGATGTCCGCCGTCCTGCCCGCCCTCCCGAGTGCCACCGCCCTGACGGCGCGCCAGGCGGCCGCTCTGGACGACGAGCAAGCCCTCGGCGTCTCGACGCGCTGGATCCGCCGCGCCGACGGGGGCCGCGAGGCCGAGACGCGGCTGCTGCTCGACGGGCTGCACTGTGCGGCCTGCGCCGGGATCATCGAGTCCGCGCTGCACGGCGTCGACGGCGTGCTCGGCGCCGAAGTCAACGCCGCGACCGAACGCGCCCTGGTGCGCTGGGATCCGGCGCGCACGCGCGCCTCGATCCTGATCGCGGCGGTCCAGCGCGCCGGCTACCGCGCCTACCCGGCCGGGTCCGACGACGCCTTGCTGCTGCGCCGCGGTGCCGCGCGGGCGCTGCTGTGGCGCCTGTTCGTCGCCGCCTTCTGCATGATGCAGGTGATGATGGCGGCGGCGCCGAGCTACTTCGCCGCGCCCGGCGAGATCGCGCCCGACCTGCAGCGTCTGCTCGGCTGGACCCAATGGGTGCTGAGCCTGCCGGTGCTGCTGTTCTCCTCGAAGCCCTTCTTCGCCGGCGCCTGGCAGGCGTTGCGGCGCCGGCGGCTGGGCATGGACGTGCCGGTCGCGCTCGGCATCGCGATCACCTTCGTCGCCAGCAGCGGCGCGGCCTTCGACCCGGCGGGCCCGTTCGGCCCCGAGCTCTATTTCGACTCGCTGACGATGTTCGTGAGCTTCCTGCTGGCCGGGCGCTGGCTGGAGGCGCGGGGACGCGAGCGCAGCACCCGCGCGCTCGACGCGCTGCTGCGGCGGCTGCCCGACAGCGTCGAGCGGCTGCGCGACGACGGCGGTGTGGAGACCGTGGCCCTGGCGCGCCTGGCCGTCGGCGACCGCGTGCGCGTCGCCGCCGGCCAGGCGCTGCCGGGCGACGGCGTGCTGATCGAGGGCAGCACCGCGGTCGACGAGGCGCTGCTGACCGGCGAGTCGCTGCCGCGGCCGCGCACCGTGGGCGATGAACTGGTCGCCGGCAGCCTGAACCTCGGTGCGCCGGTGGTGATGCGGCTGACGCAGGTCGGTGCCGGGACGCGCCACCGCGAGATCGTCGACCTGGTGCAGCGCGCGCTGGCCGAGCGCCCGCCGGCGCTGCGGGCGGCCGACCGCGTCGCCGGGCCCTTCCTGGCGGCGGTGCTGCTGCTCGCGGCGGCCGCGTTCGCGTATTGGTGGCTGGTCGATCCGGCGCGGGCGGTGTGGGTCGCGGTGGCGGTGCTGATCGTCACCTGCCCCTGCGCGCTGTCGCTGGCGGCGCCGTCGGCGCTGATCGCCGCGGCCGGCGCGCTCGCCAGACGCGGGGTGCTGCTGCAGCGGCTCGACGCGCTGGAGGCGCTCGCCGCGGTCGATGTCGCCTGCTTCGACAAGACCGGCACGCTGACCGAGGACCGCTTGACGCTCGCCCATGTCGAGACGGCGGCCGGGGCGGACCGCGAGGCGCTGGCGCGCCGCGCCGCCTCGCTCGCGGCGCGCTCGCGCCACCCGCTGTCGGTCGCGCTGGCGCAGGCCATCCCGCCCGACGACGAGCCCTGGCAGGCGCTGCGCGAGCAGCCCGGCCTCGGACTCGAGGCGCGCGATGCGGCCGGCCGCCGCTGGCGTCTCGGCGCGGCGGCCTGGGTCGGCGTCGAACCCGCCACGACGCCGGTGCGTCCGGCCGTCTGGCTGGCCTGCCTCGACGGCGGCGCCGGCGAGGCCGCGCGCTTCGAGTTCGACGAGACGCTGCGCCCCGATGCCGCCGCGCTGCTCGACGGCCTGCGCGCGCAGGGCATCACGCTGCGCCTGCTGTCGGGCGACCGCGCGGCGCCGGTGCGCGCGGTCGCCGAGCGGCTCGGCCTCGACACGGTGCTGCACGAGGCCGCGCCCGAGGCCAAGCTCGACGCGCTGCGCCGGCTGCAGCAGGCCGGCCACCGGGTCCTGATGGTCGGCGACGGACTCAACGACGGCCCGGTGCTGGCCCAGGCCGACGTGTCGGTCGCGCTCGGCCATGGTGCGGCACTGGCGCAGCAGCGCGCCGACGTGGTCGTCCTCGGCAGCCGGCTCGGCGAGATCGCCGCGGCGCGCACGCTGGCGCTGCGCTGCCGGCGCATCGTGCGCCAGAACCTTGCCTGGGCGCTGGCCTACAACGCGCTCGCGGTGCCGCTGGCGCTGGCCGGCTGGCTGCCGCCGTGGGCGGCCGGGCTGGGCATGGCGGCCAGCTCGCTGGTCGTGATCGGCAACGCGCTGCGGCTGGCGCGCTGACACGGGACGCGCATGGACATCCTCTACCTGCTGCTGCCGATGTCGGTGCTGCTCGCGCTCGGCGTGCTGGCGCTGTTCGCGTGGGCGCTGCACGGCGGGCAGTTCGAGGACCTCGAGCGCGAGGGCCTGCGCGTGCTCGACGAGCCGGATCCGGCCGATTCGGTTCCAAACCGCGAGGCCCGTCCGCCGCTTCCTTGACCGGCATCAAGGCCGTCCGATCCCGCCCTCGCGACACTCCTTCCCATGATGGAATCCCGAGGAGTGACAGGATGAATGCTGCAAGCACCGCCCCCGCGGTGTACGAGGATCGCGTCGTCACGCAGTTCGCGCTCGCCGCGGTGCTGTGGGGCGTGGTCGGCATGGCGGTCGGCGTGTTCATCGCCGCCCAGCTGGCCTGGCCGGCGCTGAACTTCGACATCGCCTGGCTCAGCTACGGGCGGCTGCGACCGCTGCACACCAACGCGGTGATCTTCGCGTTCGGCGGTTGCGCGCTGATGGCCACGTCCTTCCACGTCGCGCAGCGCACCTGCCAGGTCAGGCTGTTCGCGCCGGCGCTCGCGCAGTTCGTGTTCTGGGGCTGGCAGGCGGTGATCGTGCTCGCGGCGGTGTCGCTGCCGCTGGGCATGACCAGCGGCAAGGAGTACGCCGAACTCGAGTGGCCGATCGACCTGCTGATCACCGTCGTCTGGGTGGCCTACGCGGTCGTGTTCTTCGGCACCGTCGGCATCCGCAAGGTGCGCCACATCTATGTCGCCAACTGGTTCTTCGGCGCCTTCATCCTGACGGTGGCGCTGCTGCACGTGGTCAACAGCGCGGCGCTGCCGGTCAGCCTGACCAAGAGCTACTCGGCCTACGCCGGCGTGCAGGACGCGATGGTGCAGTGGTGGTACGGCCATAACGCGGTCGGCTTCTTCCTGACCGCCGGCTTCCTCGGGATGATGTACTACTACATCCCCAAGCAGGCCGAGCGCCCGGTCTACAGCTACCGGCTGTCGATCGTGCACTTCTGGGCGCTGATCTTCACCTACATGTGGGCGGGTCCGCACCACCTGCACTACACCGCGCTGCCCGACTGGGCGCAGAGCATCGGCATGGTGTTCTCGCTGGTGCTGCTGGCGCCGAGCTGGGGCGGGATGATCAACGGCGTGATGACGCTCAGCGGCGCCTGGCACAAGCTGCGCGACGACCCGATCCTGAAGTTCCTGATCGTCTCGCTGTCGTTCTACGGCATGTCGACCTTCGAGGGGCCGATGATGTCGATCAAGACCGTCAACGCGCTGTCGCACTACACCGACTGGACCGTCGGCCACGTGCACAGCGGGGCGCTCGGCTGGGTCGGGCTGATGACGATGGGCAGCCTCTACTACCTGATTCCGCGCATGTTCGGCCGCAAGGAGATGTACAGCGTGCGCGCGATCGACCTGCACTTCTGGATCGCCACGATCGGCATCGTGCTCTACATCGCCGCGATGTGGATCGCCGGCGTGATGCAGGGCCTGATGTGGCGCGACGTGAACCCCGACGGCACGCTGGTCTACAGCTTCGTCGAGAGCGTCAAGGCGACCTTCCCGTTCTACGTCGTGCGCCTGCTCGGCGGCCTGCTCTACCTCGCCGGCATGCTGCTGATGGCCTGGAACGTGGTGATGACGGTGCGCGTCGGGCAGCGCGCCGCGGCCCCGGTGCCGCGTGTGCTGGCCCATGCCTGAGACCCGATCCGAGGACATCGAACCATGAGCAAGGACACCCCGATCGACGCGTTCAGCCACGAACGCATCGAGACTTCCAACTGGCTGATGATCGTGCTGATCCTGCTGGTCGTCGCCGTCGGCGGCCTGGTCGAGATCGTGCCGCTGTTCTTCCAGCGCAGCACCACCGAGGCCGCGGCCGGCCTCAAGCCCTACACCGCGCTGCAGCTCGCCGGCCGTGACGTCTACGTCCGCGAGGGTTGCTACAACTGCCACTCGCAGATGGTGCGTCCGCTGCTGGCCGAGACGCTGCGCTACGGCCCCTACTCGAAGGCCGGCGAGTTCGTCTACGACCGCCCGTTCCAGTGGGGCAGCAAGCGCACCGGCCCGGACCTGCACCGTGTCGGCGGGCGCTACTCCGACGAGTGGCACCGCCTGCACCTGAACAACCCGCGCGACCTGGTGCCGGAGTCGAACATGCCCGCCTACCCGTGGCTGGCGGCGGCGACGGTCGACCCGGCGGCGATGGCGCCCAAGCTGCGCGCGCTGCGCACGCTCGGCGCGCCCTACACCGATGCCGAGATCGCGCAGGCCGCCGAGGCCGTGAAGGGCAAGAGCGAGCTCGACGCGCTGGTCGCCTACCTGCAGGTGCTCGGCACCGCCGGCAAGTGAGGACATCAAGATGGACGTGAACACCCTGAGGATCGTCGTGACGCTGCTGTCGTTCGGCGCCTTCCTGGCGATCGTCGGCTGGGCGCTGTCGCGCCGCCGTCAGGCGGCCTTCGACGCGGCCGCTCGCCTGCCCTTCCTCGACGACGCCGTGGAGGCACGCAATGAGTGATTTCTTCTCGAGCGGCTGGAGCCTGTACGTCGCCGCGCTGACGGTGGCCGGCCTCGCGGTCTGCCTGATCCTGCTGATCATCGCCTCGCGCCGCAAGGTGATGGCGACCGACAACACCACCGGCCATGTCTGGGACGAGGACCTGCGCGAGCTCAACAACCCGCTGCCGCGCTGGTGGATGGGGCTGTTCGTGCTGACGGTCGTGTTCGCGGCGGTCTACCTGCTGCTCTACCCCGGCCTCGGCTCCTACGCCGGCCAGAAGGGCTGGACGCAGCAGGGACAGCACCAGGCCGAGGTCGATCGCGCCCGCGTGAAGCAGGAGCCGCTGTACGCGCGCTTTGCCGGCATGGCCACCGGCGACCTGGCCCGCGACCCGCTGGCCCGCGGCCTCGGCGAGCGCCTGTTCGTCACCTATTGCGCCCAGTGCCACGGCTCGGACGCGCGCGGCAGCAAGGGCTTCCCGAACCTGACCGACCGCGACTGGCTGCACGGCGGCGAGCCGGAGCAGATCGCGCAGAGCATCGCCGCGGGCCGCCAGGGCATGATGCCGCCGATGGCCGCGGCCGTCGGCACCGGGGCGGACGTGCGCAACGTCGCGCACTACGTGCTCAGCCTGTCGGGCAGCCCGCACGACAAGCTTGCCGCCCAGCTCGGCCGCAGCAAGTTCAGCGCCTGTGCCGCCTGCCACGGTGCCACCGGCGCCGGCAACCCGGCGCTCGGAGCGCCGCGCCTGAACGACGACGTCTGGCTGCACGGCTGGGGCGAGCAGGCGATCGTCAAGATGGTCACCGAGGGCAAGCTCAACCAGATGCCGGCCCATGGCGACCGGCTCAGCGCGGCCCAGGTGCGCATCCTCGCCGCCTACGTCTGGAGCCTGTCGCAGCCGACCGCGTCGGTGGCGGCCGCCGCCACGCCCTGAGGCCCGCCGCACGCGATGGCCGCTCCCAGCCCCCGGGTGATCCCCATCAGCGCCGCGCCGGACGACACCGGCGCGATGGTGTCGATGTTCGCCCGCGAGGCGACCATCCACCCGCGCGCGGTGCACGGCTGGTTCGCGGCCTGGCGCTGGGTGCTGGTGTGGGCGACCCAGCTGGTCTTCTACGGCCTGGCCTGGCTGCCGTGGAACGGCCGCCAGGCGGTGCTGTTCGACCTCGAGGCGCGGCGCTTCTACCTGTTCGAGCTGGTCCTGTACCCGCAGGACTTCATCTACCTGACCGCGCTGCTGGTGATCTGCGCCTACGCGCTGTTCCTGTTCACCGCGGTGGCGGGGCGGCTGTGGTGCGGCTACGCCTGCCCGCAGACCGTCTACACCGAGATCTTCCTGTGGGTCGAGCGCCATCTTGAAGGCGACCGCCTGGCGCGCCTGAAGCTCGACGCCGCGCCCTGGGGCGCCGAGAAGCTGCTGCGGCGCGGCAGCAAGCACGCGGTGTGGATCGCGATCGGGCTGTGGACCGGCGTCACCTTCGTCGGCTACTTCACGCCGATCCGCACGCTGTGGAGCGAGGCCGGCGCGGCGCTCGGCCTCGCGGCCGGTTCCGGACTCGGGCCGTGGGAGGCCTTCTGGGTGCTGTTCTACGGCTTCGCGACCTACGGCAACGCCGGCTTCATGCGCGAGCAGGTCTGCAAGTACATGTGCCCCTATGCGCGCTTCCAGAGCGCGATGTTCGACCGCGACACGCTGATCATCAGCTACGACGCCGCCCGTGGCGACCCGCGCGGCTCGCGCCCGCGCAGCCTGCCGCATGCGGCGCTGAAGGATCAAGGCAAGGGCGATTGCATCGACTGCACGCTGTGCGTGCAGGTCTGCCCGACCGGCATCGACATCCGCAAGGGCCTGCAGTACGAGTGCATCGGCTGCGCCGCCTGCATCGACGTGTGCAACGGCGTGATGGACAAGATGGACTACCCGCGCGGCCTGATCCGCTACGCGACCCAGCACGGCCTGGACGCCGGCCACGGCGGGATCGACTGGCAACGCGTGCTGCGGCCGCGCGTGCTGGTCTACAGCGCCGTGCTGCTGCTGATCTGCGCTGCGTTCGTCGGCGCGCTGGTGCTGCGCAGCCCCTTGCGGGTCGACGTGGTGCGCGACCGCGGCGCGCTGGCGCGGCTGGTCGGGCAGGGCGCGATCGAGAACGTCTACCGCCTGCAGCTGATGAACGCGACCGAGCGGCCGCAGCGCTACCGCGTCGCCGTCGCCGGCATCGACGGTGCCACGGTCGAGGTGCGCGGCGAGGCCGCGCTCGAGCCGGCCGGCTCGCGCTGGGTGCCGGTGGCGGTGCAGGTGCCGCCGGGCAGCGCCGCGGCACTCGGCGCCGGCGCCCACCCCTTGCGTTTCGAGGTGATCCGCGAGGCCGCGGGCGACCAGCCCGAGGTCCGCGTGGTCGAGAAGTCCACCTTCGTCGTGCCGCGCTGAGGCACGCTCTCCCGAGGCAGACCATGACCCAATTGACGGCAACCGCCCCCCCGAGCCGCCCCTGGTGGCGCGAACCGATGGTCTGGCTGGTGATCGGCGGGCCGGCGGTCGTCGTCGTCGCCGGGCTGGCGACCGCGGTGCTGGCGGTGCGCGGCGCCGACCTGCCGCTGGACACCCGGGCCTCGACAGCCGACCGACCGGCGGTGCAGGGCCGCAACCATGCGGCGACGCCGCCCGCACCGGCTTCACCGGACGGGGCCGTCCGGTGAAGCGCGTCGCGCTGCGCGTCGCGTGGCCGGCGTTCCTGATGGCCGGCCTGTTGGAGATGCTGGTGTTCGGCGCGGTGGACCCGGCCGACCTGAGCGGCTGGGTCGGGCGGGCGCTGGCCGGCTGGTCGGCGCCGGGCGTCTACACGCTCGCCTTCTTCGGCTTCTGGGCGGTGTGCGCGCTGGGCAGCACGCTGACGCTGCGGCTGGTCAGCAGGGCGAGGCGTTGACCAGGCGGCGCAGGCCGGCCTCGTCGAGCACGCGGATGTCGCGCTGCTTGACCTCGAGCAGGCCGTCCTCCTGGAACTTCGAGAAGGTGCGGCTCACGGTCTCGAGCTTCAGGCCGAGGTAGCTGCCGATCTCCTCGCGCGTCATGCGCAGCACCAGCGACTGCGCCGAGAAGCCGCGCACGTGCAGCCGCTGCGTCAGGTTCAGCAGGAAGGCGGCCAGCCGCTCCTCGGCGCGCATGCTGCCGAGCAGCAGCATCACGCCATGGTCGCGCACGATCTCGCGGCTCATGATCTTGTGGAACTGGTGCTGCAGCGTCGACGAGGACTGCGACAGCCGCTCGAGCTGGTCGTAGGGGATCTGGCAGACCTGGGAGTCTTCCAGCGCCACCGCGTCGCAGGCATGGCGGTCGGAGCTGATGCCGTCCAGGCCCAGCAACTCGCCGGCCATCTGGAAGCCGGTGACCTGGTCGCGGCCGTCCTCCGACGAGACGCGGGTCTTGAAGAAGCCGGTGCGCACCGCGTAGAGCGACTCGAAGCGGTCGCCGACCTGGAACAGCAGGTCGCCGCGTTTGATGCTGCGGCGCGAGCCGATCAGCGCGTCGAGCTGGTTGAGGTCGGCGTCCGACAGGCCAACCGGCAGGCACAGCTCGCGCAGACTGCAGCTCGAGCAGGCGACCTTCACGGCCTCGATGCGGATGGCGTCGCGTTGCATGACGCGCATTATGGGCCGTAGGGACGCGATCGACGCGCTGGCACGCGGCGACGGCGCTAGGGGGGTGTCGTTCAGCAGCATGATCGATCTCAAGGCCTGCCGCGATTGTCCGAAGGGCGGCGCAGGGCGGCTTGACACAGGTCAAGCCGTGGCTGCGGTTGGCGCCGCACAGTGGCGCCATGACCACCGTCTCCACCTCGCCCCCGACCCTGCGCCCCGCGCCGGGCGAGGAACTGTTGCAGCGCTTCGACCTGCTCGGGCCGCGTTACACCTCCTACCCGACGGCCGACCGCTTCGTCGACGCCTTCGATGCCGCCCAGTACCGGCGGGCCCTGGCGCTGCGTCAGCGGGGCGGCAGCGGCGCGGCCGGCGGCGGACCGCTGTCGGTCTACGTGCACCTGCCGTTCTGCGAATCGGTCTGCTACTACTGCGCCTGCAACAAGGTCATCACCCGCGACCATGCTCGCACCGGCCCCTACCTGGACGCGCTTGCCACCGAGATCGGCCTGCATGTCCGGGTGCTCGGACGCGGCCAGCCGCTCGCCCAGCTCCACCTCGGCGGCGGCACGCCGACCTTTCTGGACGACGGCGAGCTCGAGCGCCTGATGGCGATGCTGCAGTCCGCCTTCACGCTCGCGCCGCAGGCCGAGTGCTCGATCGAGGTCGACCCGCGCACCGTCGACGCCGCCCGGCTCGGCCGCCTGCGCACGCTCGGCTTCAACCGCATCAGCTTCGGCGTGCAGGACTTCGACCCCGCGGTCCAGCAGGCCGTGCACCGCATCCAGCCGCGCGAACAGGTGGCGGCGCTGATGGCGGCGGCGCGGGTGCTGCGCTTCGACTCGATCAACGTCGACCTGATCCACGGCCTGCCGCGCCAGACGCCCGCCTCGCTGGCGCGCACCGTCGAGCAGGTCGCCGCGCTGCGGCCCGACCGCATCGCGCTGTACGCCTATGCCCACCTGCCGCAGCGCTTCAAGCCGCAGCGGCGCATCCACGCCGCCGAGCTGCCGGCCGCGGCCGAGCGCGTGACGATGCTGGCGAACGCGATCGCCGGCTTCCTCGGGCAGGGCTACGAGCATATCGGCATGGACCACTTCGCGCTCCCGGGCGATGCGCTGGCGGTGGCCAAGCGCCAGGGCCGGCTGCACCGCAACTTCCAGGGCTACAGCACCCAGCCCGACTGCGACCTGATCGGCCTGGGCGTGTCGGCGATCGGTCGCGTCGGCGCTACCTACAGCCAGAACGCCAAGACCCTGCCCGAGTACTACGACGCGCTGCGCGCCGGCGACTTCGCGGTCGTGCGCGGCCTCGCGCTGACCCGCGACGACCTGGTGCGCCGTTCCGTGATCATGGCGCTGATGTGCCAGGGCCATGTGCTGTTCGAGTCGATCGAGCTCGCCCACCTGGTCGACTTTCGCAGCCACTTCGCGGCCGAACTGACGCAGCTCGCGCCGCTGGCCGAGCAGGGGCTGGTCGTGATCGACGGCGAAGGGATCGAGCTCACGCCGCTCGGCTGGTACTTCGTGCGCGCCGTCGCGATGGTGTTCGACCGCCACCTGCAGTCGGACCGCGCCCGCGAACGCTACTCGCGCGTGATCTGAGCCGCGTCGCCCGATGAGCAGTGCGCTGGTGGCCGCCGCGGCGCTGATGGGCCTGGCGGGTACGCCCCATTGCGCCGCCATGTGCGGCGCCCCCTGCGCCGCGCTGGCGCGCCGCTGCGGCAACGGACGTCCGCGCCAGGCGCTGGCCGTCCATCAGGCCGGTCGGCTGCTGTCCTATGCGGTGGCGGGGGCGCTGGTGGCCGCCAGCACCGGGCTGCTGGCCGACGGGGCGCGCGCCGCCGCGTGGCTGCGGCCGGTGTGGCTGCTGCTGCCGCTGGCGGCGCTGTTGCTCGGGCTGTGGCTGCTGGTCGCCGGGCGGCCGCTCAGGTGGATGGGGGCCGACCAGCTGCCGCCGGCCGGGCTGGCCGTGGTCCACGGCCCGACGCCGGGCGGCCGCGCCGCCGGGCTGGCCCAGGCGGCCGGCGCCGGCCTGCTGTGGGCCGCCTGGCCGTGCGGGCTGCTGTACTCGGCCTTGCTGGTGGCCGCGCTGGCCGACACGCCCTGGGGTGGTGCGGCCGTCATGAGCGGGTTTGCGCTGGCCAGCCTGCCGGGTGTCGTGGCCGGGCCACTGCTGTGGCAGGCGCTGGCGCGCCGCGTGGCCGCGCCCCGGCTCGCCCTGAGGGGCGCCGGCGCGCTGCTGGTGGCCGCGAGCGGCTGGGGACTGTGGCTGCAGTTCACGGTGCCCGGTGGCCTGTGGTGCGCGCCCGCCTAGAATCCGGGCGTCGATCCGACCCTTGCCAAGCAGACCCCTTCCTGCGGAGAAACCACTCCATGTACCAGCACATCAAGGTGCCCACCGGTGGCCAGAAGATCACCGTCAACGCCGACTACTCGCTCAACGTCCCCGATCAGCCGATCATTCCCTACATCGAGGGTGACGGTACCGGCTTCGACATCACCCCGGTGATGATCAAGGTGGTCGACGCGGCGGTCGCCAAGGCCTACGGCGGCAAGAAGCAGATCCACTGGATGGAGATCTACGCCGGCGAGAAGTCGACCCAGGTCTACGGCCCCGATGTCTGGCTGCCCGAGGAGACGCTGGAAGTCCTCAGGGACTACGTGGTCTCGATCAAGGGCCCGCTCACCACGCCGGTCGGCGGCGGCATCCGCAGCCTCAACGTGGCGCTGCGCCAGGAGCTCGATCTCTACGTCTGCCTGCGCCCGATCCAGTACTTCGAGGGCGTGCCGAGCCCGGTCAAGGAGCCGCACAAGACCAACATGGTGATCTTCCGCGAGAACTCGGAGGACATCTACGCCGGCATCGAGTTCGAGGCCCAGAGCGAGAAGGCCAAGAAGCTCATCAAGATCCTGCAGGACGAATTCGGCGTCAAGAAGATCCGTTTCCCCGACACCTCGGGCATCGGCATCAAGCCGGTGTCGCGCGAGGGCACCGAGCGCCTGGTGCGCAAGGCGATCCAGTACGCGATCGACAACGACAAGCCCAGCGTGACCATCGTGCACAAGGGCAACATCATGAAGTACACGGAAGGCGGCTTTCGCGACTGGGCCTACGCGCTGGCGCAGAAGGAGTTCGGCGCCCAGCTGATCGACGGGGGTCCGTGGTGCAAGTTCAAGAATCCGAAGACGGGCAAGGAGATCACCGTCAAGGACTCGATCGCCGACGCCTTCCTGCAGCAGATCCTGCTGCGCCCGGCCGAGTACTCGGTGATCGCCACGCTCAACCTCAACGGCGACTACGTCTCCGACGCGCTGGCGGCCCAGGTCGGCGGTATCGGCATCGCGCCGGGGGCCAACCTGAGCGACTCGGTGGCGATGTTCGAGGCCACCCACGGCACCGCGCCCAAGTACGCCGGCAAGGACTATGTCAACCCCGGCTCCGAGATCCTGTCGGCCGAGATGATGCTGCGCCACATGGGCTGGACCGAGGCGGCCGACCTGATCATCTCGTCGATGGAGAAGTCCATCCTGTCGAAGAAGGTCACCTATGACTTCGCGCGGCTGTTGGACGGTGCCACGCAGGTCAGCTGCTCGGGCTTCGGGCAGGTGATGATCGACCACATGTGAGCCGCCGCTCCGCACCAACGAAAAACCCGCCGACCGGCGGGTTTTTTCATGGGGCGACGAGCGCTCAGGAGCGTTCCGTCTCGGCCGCCGGCAGCTCGGCCGCCACCGACTCCCCGCGCGTCAGGGCGGCAATGTTGTGCGCCAGCTTGCCCTTCGGGCCCTCGACCAGGTCATAGCTGACGCGCGAGCCCTGCTTCAGGGTGCGGAAGCCTTCCATCCGGATGGCCGAGAAATGTGCGAACACGTCCTCGCCGCCGCCCTCCGGCTCGATGAAGCCGAAGCCCTTGGCGTCGTTGAACCACTTCACCGTTCCCTCGGCCATTGCCCGTCTCCAAGCCCGTGATCGGCGGAATTCTCGGCAGCCCCCCAGAAGGTGTCAAGCTGTCGTCCAGGGGTCGGTGCAGCGGAACCTGGACGATCCGGTCGGCCGCAGCGGCCCTCGAACGCGACAGTCTGCACGGTCGGCGGCGGCTTGCAAGCGCTTTGATCGTCGCCATATCCACGGGCATGGAGCCTGCTACCTGCCACTCTATAGAATCAAAAGCATGCCTGACGACCAACCACCGGCCGCCCCCCCGCAGCGTCCCGCCACCCGGCCGGACGACGGGCAGGGCGCCGTTGTGGCCGAGCGCCAGGCCGCGAAGGTCGAGCCGCCGCGCATGTACCAGGTGGTCATGCACAACGACGACTACACGCCGATGGAGTTCGTCGTGATGGTGTTGCAGGAGTTCTTCCAGCGTGATCTCGAGACGGCCACCCAGATCATGCTGAAGATCCATCATGAGGGACGGGGCGTGTGCGGCGTCTACTCGAAGGACGTCGCCGCCACGAAAGTCGAATTGGTGCTTGCCGCCGCGAAGCGATCCGGGCACCCTCTGCAATGCACCATGGAGGCCGCATGATTGCCCAAGAACTTGAAGTCAGCCTGCACATGGCGTTCGTCGAAGCGCGCCAGCAGCGCCACGAGTTCATCACCGTCGAGCACCTGCTGCTCGCGCTGCTGGACAACCCCTCCGCCGCCGAGGTGCTGAAGGCCTGTTCGGCCAACGGCGATGACCTGCGCAAGAGCCTGACGCAGTTCATCAAGGAGAACACCCCCACCGTCGGCGGCACCGACGAGGTCGACACCCAGCCGACGCTCGGCTTCCAGCGCGTGATCCAGCGCGCGATCATGCACGTGCAGTCGACCGGCTCGGGCAAGAAGGAAGTGACCGGCGCCAACGTGCTGGTGGCGATCTTCGGCGAGAAGGACTCGCACGCCGTCTACTACCTGCACCAGCAGGGCGTGACGCGCCTGGACGTCGTCAACTTCATCGCCCACGGCATCAAGAAGTCCGAGCCCCCCGAGCCCGCCAAGGGCAACGAGGGCGGCGGCGGCGACGCCGAGAAGGAAGAGGCCGGCGAGGGCAAGGGCACGCCGCTCGACCAGTTCACGCAGAACCTCAACCAGATGGCGCGCGACGGCAAGATCGATCCGTTGATCGGCCGCGAGCACGAGGTCGAGCGCGTGATCCAGGTGCTGTGCCGCCGGCGCAAGAACAACCCGCTGCTGGTCGGCGAGGCCGGTGTCGGCAAGACCGCGATCGCCGAGGGCCTGGCCTGGCGCATCACCCAGAACGACGTGCCGGAGATCCTGGCCGACGCCACCGTCTACTCGCTGGACATGGGCGCGCTGCTGGCCGGCACCAAGTACCGCGGCGACTTCGAGCAGCGCCTGAAGGGCGTGCTCAAATCGCTGAAAGACAGGCCGAATGCGATCCTGTTCATCGACGAGATCCACACGCTGATCGGCGCGGGCGCTGCTTCGGGCGGCACGCTGGATGCCTCCAACCTGCTGAAGCCGGCGCTTTCCAGCGGCGCGCTCAAATGCATTGGCGCAACGACGTTTACCGAGTACCGCGGCATCTTCGAAAAGGATGCGGCCCTGTCGCGCCGCTTCCAGAAGGTCGACGTGGTCGAGCCCAGCGTGCAGGAAACCATCGAGATCCTGAAGGGCCTGAAGTCGCGCTTCGAAGAGCACCACAGCGTGAAGTACGCGGCCAATGCCCTGCAGGCAGCGGCTGAGCTCAGCGCCAAGTACATCAACGACCGGCATCTGCCGGACAAGGCCATTGACGTCATCGACGAGGCCGGGGCAGCCCAGCGCATCCTGCCGCCGTCCAAGCGCAAGAAGACCATCGGCAAGACCGAGGTCGAGGAAATCGTGGCGAAGATCGCGCGTATTCCGCCGGCCAATGTCTCCAACGACGACCGCGGCAAGCTGCAGACACTGGAGCGTGACCTGAAGAGCGTGGTGTTCGGCCAGGACAAGGCGCTTGAAGTGCTCGCCGGCGCGGTGAAGATGGCGCGCTCGGGCCTGGGCAAGGGCGACAAGCCGATCGGTTCGTTCCTGTTCAGCGGCCCCACCGGCGTTGGCAAGACCGAAGCGGCCAAGCAGCTTGCCTACATCATGGGCATCGAGCTGATCCGCTTCGACATGTCCGAGTACATGGAGCGCCACGCGGTGAGCCGCCTGATCGGCGCGCCTCCGGGCTACGTCGGCTTTGACCAGGGCGGCCTCTTGACCGAGGCGATCACCAAGAAGCCGCACGCCGTGCTGCTGCTGGACGAAGTCGAAAAGGCGCACCCGGACATCTTCAACGTGCTGCTGCAGGTCATGGACCACGGCACCTTGACGGACAACAACGGGCGCAAGGCTGATTTCCGCAACATCATCATTGTCATGACGACCAATGCGGGCGCCGAGACGATGAACAAGGCGACCATCGGCTTCACCACGGTGCGTGAATCCGGCGATGAAATGGCCGATATCAAGCGCCTGTTCACGCCCGAGTTCCGCAACCGCCTGGATGCGACGGTGAGCTTCAAGGCGCTGGATGAAACCGTCATCCTGCGTGTGGTTGACAAGTTCCTGCTGGTGCTTGAAACGCAGCTGGCCGAGAAGAAGGTCGACGTCACCTTCACCGACACGCTGCGCAAGCACCTGGCGAAGAAGGGCTTTGATCCGCTGATGGGTGCGCGCCCGATGCAGCGCCTGATCCAGGACACGATCCGCCGCGCGCTGGCCGACGAACTGCTGTTCGGCCGCTTGACAGAAGGTGGCCGCCTGACGGTGGACATCGCGGTCAAGACCGACGAAAAGGGCGTGGAAACCTCGGAAGTGTTGCTGGACATCCAGCCGCTGCCGAAGAAGGAAGGCCGGGGGGCCAAGCCGGAGGCGGAAGAGGCAACCGCAGGATAAAAAAGCGGGCTCCATCGCCGCCATACGCCGTGGCGGCAAAATAGCAGGCCGGTGGTCATTTGACCGCCGGCCTTTTTCTTTGATCCGGAACATGTCCACGCACACTTTTCTCTGGCACGACTACGAAACCTTCGGCGCGAATGTGCGCCGCGACCGGCCCGCGCAGTTTGCCGCCATCCGCACCGATGCCGCGCTCAACGAAATCGGCGAACCGCTGATGATTTATTGCCGGCCGGCCAATGACTTTCTGCCCGACCCGCAATCCTGCTTGATCACCGGCATCACGCCCCAGGTCTGCCTGGAGCGCGGCATTCCCGAGCATGCGTTTGCCGCGCAGATCGAGCAGGCCCTGGCACAGCCCGGCACCATCGGCGTGGGCTACAACACCATCCGCTTCGACGATGAGATCACGCGCTTCATGTTCTGGCGCAACCTGATCGATCCGTATGCGCGCGAGTGGCAGAACAACTGCGGGCGTTGGGACATCCTGGATGTGGTGCGCACGGCCTACGCGCTGCGGCCCGAAGGCATCGTCTGGCCGCAGAAACCAGAAGGTGGCGCAAGCTTCAAGCTCACCGATTTGACGGCTGCCAACGGATTGGTGCATGAGGCCGCGCACGATGCGCTTTCCGACGTGCGCGCGACGATCGCGCTGGCCAGGCTGATCCGGGACAAGCAGCCGCGGCTGTTCGAGTTCTGCCTCGGACTGCACAAGAAGGAACGCGTGGCCGCCGAGTTGGGACTTCCAACCAGCCCGCAGGCGGCACGCCCGTTTCTTCATGTTTCGGGCATGTTCCCGGCCGAGCGTGGCTGTCTGGGAGTGATGTGGCCGCTGGCCACGCATCCGACCAACAAGAACGAATTGATTGCCTGGGACCTCGCGCACGATCCGCGTGAACTGGGCCTGCTGGACTCCGCCACCATCCGCACCCGCCTGTTCAGCAAGAAAGACGAACTGCCCGAGGGCATGACGCGGCTGCCGGTGAAAACCGTGCACCTGAACAAGTCGCCGATGGTCATGGGCAATCTGAAGACCTTGTCCGCTGCCATGGCCCAGCGCTGGGGCCTGGACGTGGATGCCGCGCTGCTGAACGCCCAGGCGGCGCGGGCGCTGCCGGACATGAGCGCAATCTGGCCCGAGGTATTTCAGCGGCCCGCGGCGGCTGCGCAAGATGTCGATGAAGACCTCTATGGCGGCTTCGTTGGCCATAACGACCGCCGCCGCTTGACTCAGCTGCGCGGCTTGACGCCAGAGGGGTTGACTACAGCGCGCGCCAGCTTCGAGGACGCGCGCCTGGGCGAGCTGCTGTTTCGCTACCGCGCGCGCAACTTCGCCCAGACGCTGACGCAGGAAGAAGCGCAACGCTGGGAAGAGCACCGGGCCGCGCGCCTGTTTGACGGCGAAGGCGGCGTACGCACCGTGGAGCAGCTGTTTACCGAGATCGACCAATTGTCGGAATCCGCGGACGAGCGTGGCGAAGAGATCCTGGGCGCACTCTACGACTACGCCGAGGCCATCGCGCCAGAACGATAGCCGTTGCAAGCCCGGCAGTGCTTTGCAGGCACCTACAATCCTGACCCTTACTTGAGACGCGCACCATGCAAATGACCGAGGCCGAAGACACCGGAGAAAAAATCCAGGAAGCCCGCCTGTGGCGGGACAACGGCTGGACGGCGTGTGTCGTCAAGAACGA
>DATILD010000051.1:0-27699 GCA_035476815.1 Methylibium sp. | reverse complement strand
CGCCAGCGGCCACAGCGTCGCCACGGCCGCGGGCGACAGCACGGTGGCGACCAGCAGCGCCTGCACCCAGGTCGCGGCACCCGAGGCGCTGGCGCCGCCGGCCAGCAGCGCGGCCTGCGCCGGCTGGGCGCGCGCGCGGCTGCCCAGCGAGGCGATCGTCGCCGTGCTCGACACGAAGCCCGACACGAAGCCGCCCGCCAGCACGCCGGCGCGCGGCCCGAGCCAGCGCAGCGCCACCTGGCCGGCCGCCTGCAGCGCCATGATCAGCAGCACCAGCGCGCCCAGCGGTCGCAGCGTGATGCCGCCGAGCGCGCCGATCGGCTCGGCCGGCAGCAGCGGCAGCACGATCAATGCGAACGCCGCGAGCAGCAGCCCGTCGTGCAGTTCCTGCTCGCTGAGCAGCTGGGTCGCGAAGCGGTGCAGCCGCTCGCGCAGCGCCAGCAGCGCGGCCAGGCCGGCGCCGCAGGCCGCGGCCAGCGTCGGCCACAGCATCGCCTGCACGCCGATCAGGTAGGTCGCGAACAGCGCCAGCTCGGTCGTCAGGCCCGGGTCGCGCGAGCGGCTCTTCCAGTAGGCGATCGCCGCCAGCGCCGCCACCAGGACCGCGCCCGCGACGACCAGGCCGGGCACCGGCAGCAACTGCGCCAGCGCGCCGGCCAGCGCCGCGACGGCGAAGCTGCGCAGGCCGGCGGCCTCGCGGTCGTCGCCGCGGCCCTTGCGGCGCTCGCGCTCGATCCCGATCAGCAGCCCGGCGCCGAGCGCGACCGCCAGGCCGACCGCGGCACCCTCGGGCAGCGTCATGCTCGGAGGTCGAGCTCGGCGCCGTGCTCCGGCACCGCGACGCGCCAGCCCAGTTCGTCCTGGATGCGCAGGCGCAGCGTGTCGGCCGCGGCCGGCTCGCCGTGGACCACGAAGCAGTGCTCGGGCGGCCGCTCGAAGCCGCGCAGCCAGTCCATCAGCCCGTCGGCGTCGGCATGGCCGGAGAAGCCCTCCAGGTGGCTGACCTCGGCCTTGACCGCGACGTACCCGCCGTGGATCTTGACCTCGCGCGCGCCGCCCACCAGCGCCGCGCCGCGCGTGCCACCGACCTGGAAGCCGGGGAACACGACGTGGTTGCGCGGGTTCGGCGCGAGCGACTTCAGATGGTGCAGCACGCGCCCGCCGGTGGCCATGCCGCTGGCCGAGATGATGACCTTGGGCCAGCGCAGCCGCGTCAGCCGCTCCGATTCCTTCGGACCCTCGACCAGCGTCACCCCGTCGGTCAGCGCCCCGGCCTCGCGCGCCGGGATGCGCAGCAGCTTGCGGTGGCGTTGGTAGAGCGCGGTGGCGGTGGTCGCCATCGGGCTGTCGA
Organism: Methylibium sp.; assembly: GCA_035476815.1. Lineage (GTDB taxonomy): Bacteria > Pseudomonadota > Gammaproteobacteria > Burkholderiales > Burkholderiaceae_C > Methylibium. The sequence continues at coordinate 26,348 of DATILD010000051.1, read as the reverse complement.
GGAAGAGCGGCAGGTCGGCCGGCATCTCGCCGGCCGCCTTCAGCCGCTGCAGCACCAGCAGCAGCGCCTGCGCGCGGCCGACCGCGAACGAGGGCAGCAGCACCGTGCCGCCGCGCTTCACGGTGGCGCGGATGATCGCGCCGAGTCGGGCCTGCACGTCCTCCCTGGGGTGCAGGCGGTTGCCGTAGGTCGACTCGACCAGCAGCACGTCGGCCCGCGGGCGCGGTGCGGGCGGCGGCATCAGCAGGTCGTCCTTGCGGCCGAGGTCGCCGGAGAAGACCAGCGCCCGGCCCTGGTGGTGGAGCCCGACCGACATCGCCCCGAGCAGATGCCCGGCCGGCGCGAGCTCGACGACCAGGTCGCCGATCCGCACGCTGCGCCCGGCCGGCAGCGGCGTGATGCGCGCGATCGCCCGTTTGGCGTCGGCCACGCCGTACAGCGGCAGCGCCGGCGCGTGGCGCGTCCAGCCGCCGCGGTTGGCGCGCCGCGCGTCCTCCTCCTGCAGGTGGGCGCTGTCGAGCAGCAGCACCTCGGCGAGGTCGCGTGTCGCCGGCGCGGCGTGGACGGGGCCCTTGAAGCCCTGCTTCACCAGCGCCGGCAGCCAGCCGGCGTGGTCGAGGTGGGCATGGCTCAGCACCACCGCGTCGATCGACGCCGGCGGCACCGCGAACGGCGCCCAGTTGCGCTCGCGCAGCGTCTTGTAGCCCTGGAACAGCCCGCAATCGAGCAGCACCCGGGCGCCGCCGGCCTCGACGAGGTGCCGGGAGCCGGTGACGGTGTCGGCCGCGCCGAGGAAGCGGATCTTCATGAAGGCGGACGAGGGAGCAGGTCGCGACAGCGCCGACGATAAGCCCGCGGCCCTATGAATCGCAGAACATATCGCGCCGGTCCCGACGCGATGGGACGATCGAACTCCTTCCCGACGGAGCCCTCATGGCGCATTTCGGCAACGGCTTCGAGATCGAGCTGAGCTACCGCTTCGCACGCGACGGCGGGCCGCGGCGTGCGCTGTCGCACCCGCTGGTGGCGCTGCTGCGCGCGGTGCGCGACGGCGGCTCGATCAAGGCGGCGGCCCAGCTGCAGGGCGTGTCCTACCGCCATGCCTGGGGCTCGCTGCGCGCGGCCGAGGCCGAGCTCGGCTGCGGCCTGCTGCGCTGGGTGCAGGGCGAGGGGTCGGTGCTGACGCCGCGCGGGCTGGCGCTGGTCGATGCCGAGGACCTGGCGCTGTCGCGGCTGGCGCCGCAGATCGAGTCGCTGCGCGCCGAGCTGGCGCGCGCCTTCGACGCCGCGCTCGGGCCCGACGCCCTGACGCTGACGATGTTCGCCAGCCACGACCTCGCGCTCACCGGCCTGCGCGAGGTGGCCCGCCAGCAGCGCCTGCACCTGGACCTGCGCTTCCTCGGCAGCGTCGACAGCCTGCGCGCGCTGGCCGCGGGGCGCTGCCTGGTGGCGGGCTTTCACGCGCCGCTGGCGGCGCCGGCCGGTTCGGACTATGCGCAGCAGCTCAAGCCGTTGCTGCAGCCGGGCGTGCACAAGCTGATCGGCTTCGCGCGGCGCTCGCAGGGGCTGATCGTGCGGGCCGGCAACCCGCTGGGCCTGGCGGGCGTGGCCGACCTGCTGCGGCCCGGCCTGCGCTTCGTCGGGCGCCAGCCCGGCTCCGGTACCTGGCTGCTGACCGACGCGCTGCTGCGCGGCGCCGGCATCGACCCGGCGCGCGTCGACGCGGGTGCCGCGATGGAGGACTCGCACCTCGCGGTCGCCGCCGCGGTGGCCTGCGGCATCGGCGACGCCGGCATCGGCATCGAAGCGGCCGCCGCGGAGTTCGGCCTCGGCTTCGTGCCGCTGGTGCAGGAGCGCTACGCCTTCGTCTGCCTCAAGCCCTCGCTCGAGCACCCCGCGGTGCAGGCGCTGCAGCAGCTGCTGGCCGGTCCGGCCTGGGCGACGCAGCTGGCCGCGACGCCGGGCTACGCGGCCGACCAGGCCGGCGAGGTGCTGCGTCTGACCGAGGCACTGCCCTGGTGGGACGAGATCGTCGGTTCGCCGCGGCGGCGCGCGGTCGCGCCGCGCTGAGGCGCGGTGCGGCGACGCGCGCTCTGCCTGGGGCTGGCGCTGGCCGCGGCATGTGAGCAACCTGGTCCGCATCGAGGTGCGCATCCTGCGCGACCGAGGTCCGGCGCTCCCGCATGGAGCAACGCCCGGACTGCTCCCGGACTGCTCCCGGGCTGTGACCGCGCAAGCGCGTTCATAGGGGCTTGTTCGCTCGTGCCAGCGCGGGCTGCGATGCCGACACTGGGCGGCACGACACGCCGTCGGCGTGCGCTCGTCACCGCCCCGTCTGCTGGAAGGATCTGCCATGAGCAACAAGCTGCGCATCAACGACATCGAGGTCGACAACCCCTTCAAGGCCCGCTACGCCAACTTCATCGGCGGCGAGTGGGTGCCGCCGATCGACGGCCAGTACTTCGTCAACAGCACGCCGGTGACCGGCAAGCCGATCTGCGAGATCCCGCGCTCGAACGACAAGGACGTCAACGCCGCGCTCGACGCCGCTCACGCCGCCAAGACCGCCTGGGGCAAGACCTCGCCGACGCAGCGCGCCAACATCCTCAACAAGATCGCCGACCGCATGGAGGCCAACCTCGGCACCATCGCGCTGGCCGAGACGCTGGACAACGGCAAGCCGATCCGCGAGACGACCCACGCCGACATCCCGCTGGCGATCGACCACTTCCGCTACTTCGCCGGCTGCATCCGCGCCGAGGAAGGATCGATCGCCGAGATCGACCACGAGACCTACGCCTACCACTTCAAGGAGCCGCTGGGCGTGGTCGGCCAGATCATTCCCTGGAACTTCCCGATCCTGATGGCGGTGTGGAAGCTCGCGCCCGCGCTGGCCGCCGGCAACTGCGTGGTGCTCAAGCCCGCCGAGCAGACCCCGGCGTCGATCCTCGTGATGCTCGAGCTGATCGCCGACCTGCTGCCCAAGGGCGTGCTCAACGTCGTCAACGGCTTCGGCCTGGAGTGCGGCAAGCCGCTGGCCTCGAGCCCGCGCATCGCCAAGATCGCCTTCACCGGCGAGACCACCACCGGCCGGCTGATCATGCAGTACGCCAGCCAGAACCTGATCCCGGTGACGCTGGAGCTCGGCGGCAAGAGCCCGAACATCTTCTTCGAAGACGTGATGGACGCCGACGACGCCTTCTTCGACAAGGTGCTCGAGGGCTTCGCGATGTTCGGCCTGAACCAGGGCGAGGTCTGCACCTGCCCGAGCCGCGCGCTGGTGCAGGAATCGATCTACGACAAGTTCATCGAGCGCGCGATCAAGCGCGTGCGCGCGATCAAGCAGGGCAACCCGCTGGCCGCCAGCACGATGATCGGCGCACAGGCCTCCGACGAGCAGAAGCAGAAGATCCTGTCCTACCTGAAGCTCGGCCGCGACGAAGGCGCCAAGCTGCTGACCGGCGGCGAGGAAGCGATGATGGACGGCGACCTGGCCGGCGGCTACTACATCCAGCCGACCGTGTTCCAGGGCCACAACAAGATGCGCATCTTCCAGGAAGAGATCTTCGGCCCGGTGCTGTCGGTCACGACCTTCAAGGACGAGGCCGAGGCGCTGGCGATCGCCAACGACACGCTCTACGGTCTCGGCGCCGGCGTGTGGTCGCGCGACGGCGCGCGCGCCTTCCGCATGGGCCGCGGCATCCAGGCCGGCCGCGTGTGGACCAACTGCTACCACCACTACCCGGCGCATGCGGCGTTCGGCGGCTACAAGCAGTCGGGCATCGGCCGCGAGAACCACAAGATGATGCTGGACCACTACCAGCAGACCAAGAACCTGCTGGTCTCGTACAGCCCGAACGCCTTGGGCTTCTTCTGAGCCGGCGATGGAGACGCCCCTGCGGGTCTCCGCCACGCCCGAGGCGCTCGAGCTGATCGAGCGCCTCAAGGCCCAGCATGGCGAGCTGCTGTTCCACCAGTCGGGAGGCTGTTGCGACGGCAGCGCGCCGATGTGCTTTGGGCGTACCGAGTTCATGGTCGGCGGGTCCGACGTGAAGCTCGGCGAGATCGGCGGCGTGCCCTTCTACATGAGCCGCTCGCAGTTCGCGTACTGGGAACACACGCACCTGATCATCGACGCGATCCGCGGCAACGGCGGCATGTTCTCGCTGGAGCGGCCGACCGGCCTGCGCTTCCTGACGCGCTCGCGCCTGTTCAGCGACGAGGAGGCGGCGGCGCTGCCGCCGGTCGAGTCCGCCGGCTGAAGAAGGCGCCGCGGGCCCTCATGCGGATTTGCGTTCGATTGAATGGGAGTGGCTGTTCGATAAGACCCCGTCGAAATCACTCCTTGGTCGTAGGCGCGGCGCGCCAAGGCCATCGGGTGGCCGACTGCGCTCATGTCCCCCGGTCAGGCTGCGCCTGACCTCCTCCTTTACTTCGCTCCGTCGGCCACCCGACGTCCTTGGCAAGCACGAGGGTGGGCTTGCGACGGTCGAATACCCACGACCTGATCTCGCCACCAAGCGGCCCTGCGTGTGGCCCCCGTTCCACCGACGGTCCGAGAGGCGCCGCGACCGCCGGCCGGGCCGGTCTTGTACGTTTGAAAGCAACCGCGTATCAGGCGTTCAGCGCCTCGTCCAGCACCTCGATCCAATGCCGCACCGGGATCCCGGTGCCGCCCTGCAGATGCTGGATGCAGCCGACGTTGGCCGAGACGATGGCCTCCGGCGCCAGCGGCAGCAGCTGGCCGAGCTTGCGCTCGCGCAGCTGCTGGCTGAGCGCGGGCTGCAGCACCGAGTAGGTGCCGGCCGAGCCGCAGCACAGGTGGCTTTCGCTGGCGGCGAGCTGCAGGTCGAAGCCGAGTTCGCGCAACCCCGCCTCGACGCCGCCGCGCAGCTGCTGCCCGTGCTGCAAGGTACAGGGCGGGTGATACGCGAGCCTCGGCCGGCGGCCGTGCAGCCGCGGCTTCAGCTTCGGCACGAGGTCGGGCAGCAGTTCGGACAGGTCCTTCGTCAACGCGCTGATCCTCGCGGCGCGCTCGGCATAGGCCGGGTCGTGCTGCAGGTGGCGCGCGTACTCCTTGACGGTGACGCCGCAGCCCGACGCGTTCATCACGATCGCTTCGACCTTGCCCTGGGCCGTCAGCCCCTCGACCAGCGGCCACCAGGCGTCGATGTTGCGGCGCATGTCTTTGAGCCCGCCCTCGTGGTCGTTCAGGTGGTCGCGGATCGCACCGCAGCAGCCGGCGCCGTCGGCCACCAGGGTCTGGAGGCCGGCGGCGTCGAGCACGCGCGCGGTCGCGCTGTTGATGTTCGGTGCCAGCGCCGGCTGCACGCAGCCGAGCAGCATCAGCACCTTGCGCGGGTGGCTGCGCGTCGGCCACTGGTGGGCGCGCGGGCCGGCCTTCGGCGGCACCTTGGCCTTCAGCGCCGCCGGCACGAAGGGTCGGAACCACTGCCCGAGCTTCAGCGCCGGGCCGAACAGCGGCGAGGTCAGGCCCTCCTTCAGCGCGCCGCGCATCGCGCGCTCGGTGCCGGGGCGCTCGACCTTGGCGTCGACGGCGCGCCGGCCGATCTCGACCAGCGCGCCGTACTGCACGCCCGACGGGCAGGTCGTTTCGCAGTTGCGGCAGGTCAGGCAGCGGTCCAGGTGGGCCTGGGTCTTGCGCGTCGGCGTCGCGCCTTCGAGCACCTGCTTGATCAGGTAGATGCGCCCGCGCGGACCGTCGAGCTCGTCGCCGAGCAGCTGGTAGGTCGGGCAGGTGGCGGTGCAGAAGCCGCAGTGCACGCACTTGCGCAGGATCGCTTCGGCGGCCTCGCCGTCGGGGCTGCCGCGGTACTCGGCGGAGAGCTTGGTTTGCATCAGAGATCGCTATAGAGCCGGCCGCGGTTGAAGAGGCTGTGCGGGTCGAACTCGCGCTTGAGTTCGCGGTGGATGCGCGCCAGCGGCGCATCGAGCGGCGCGAAGGCGCCGACCGCGGCCTTGTGGGCAGCGCCGCCGTAGAACAGCGTCGCGTGGCCGCCGGCCTTGGTCGCCAGTTCGCGCACCGTCGCGGCCGGCGCCGGCGTGCACCACCAGCGCTGGCCGCCGCCCCATTCGACCATCTGCTCGCCGGGCAGCGTCACCGGCTTGGCGGTCTGCGGCAGCGACAGCCGCCACAACGACACCCCCGAGCCCGCCTCGACCGCGGCGCGCGCCTTGGTGAAGAACTCGTCGCGGTGGTCGCGCAGGCCGGTCCAGAAGGGCGTGGACATCGCGTCGTCGACGCGCTCGCCGCCGAGCTTCGCGAGCGCCGCGTCGACCGCCGCGCGAGCGCCGGCCAGCCGCACGACCAGCATGCCGGCCCACCAGGCGCTGGCGTGGATCGGCAGCGGCTGGCCGCCCCAGCCGTTGAGCCTGGCGAGCGCGGTGGCCTCGCCGAGCTCGAAGCGGAGGGTCGCGACCGCGGGCGGCTTCGGCAGCACCTTCAGCGAGACCTCGAGGATCACGCCCAGCACGCCCATCGAGCCGGCCAGCAGCCGCGCCACGTCGTAGCCGGCGACGTTCTTCATCACCTGGCCGCCGAAGCTCAGGACCTCGCCGCGGCCGTTCATCATCGTCGCGCCGAGCACGTAGTCGCGCAGCGCGCCGACGGCCGCGCGGCTCGGCCCGCTCAGGCCCGAGGCGACCATGCCGCCGACCGTGCCGCGGCCGCCGAAGCGCGGCGGCTCGAAGGCCAGGCACTGGCCGCGCTCGGCGAGCGCCGCCTCCAGCTCGACGACCGGCGTGCCGGCGCGCGCGGTGACGACCAGCTCGGTCGGCTCGTAGCTGGAGAGACCGGCGAGTCCGGTCAGCTCGAGCGGCTCGCCCTGCGGCGCGCCGCCGTAGAAGGCCTTCGAGCCATGGCCGATCAGTTGCAGTGCCGTGCCCGCCGCCTGCGCGGCGCGCACGCGGTCGGCGAGGCGCGCGAGCGCGGGGTCGTCGTTCGTCGTCATCGCTTGGGGGTCAGAACCGCGGCAGTTCGGGGAAGGGCAGCAGGCCCTTCTTCACGTGCATCTTTCCGTACTCGGCGCAGCGCTGCAGCGTCGGGATCACCTTGCCGGGGTTGAGCAGGCCCTGGCGGTCGAAGGCGCGCTTCAGGCCCAGCATCTGCTCGCGCTCGGCGGGCGCGAACTGCACGCACATCGAGCTCAGCTTCTCGACGCCGACACCATGCTCGCCGGTCACCGTGCCGCCCATCTCGACGCTGGTCTCGAGGATGTCGGCGCCGAACAGCTCGGCGCGATGCAGCTGGTCGGGGTCGTTGGCGTCGAACAGGATCAGCGGGTGCAGGTTGCCGTCGCCGGCATGGAAGACGTTGCAGCAGCGCAGGCCGTACTTGGTCTCCATCTGCTGGATCGCGATCAGGATGTCGGCCAGGCGCTTGCGCGGGATGGTCGAGTCCATGCACATGTAGTCGGGGCTGATGCGGCCGCTGGCCGGGAAGGCGTTCTTGCGGCCGGACCAGAAGGTCAGGCGCTGCTGCTCGTCCGCGCTGACCGCGATCGCGGTCGCGCCGCTGCCGCGCAGCACCTCGACCATGCGGCCGATCTCCTCCTCGACCTCCTCGGGCGTGCCGTCGCTCTCGCACAGCAGGATGGCGGCGGCGTCGAGGTCGTAGCCGGCGTGCACGTAGTCCTCGACCGCGGCCGTCATCGGCTTGTCCATCATTTCCAGCCCGGCCGGGATGATGCCGGCGCCGATGATCGCGGCCACCGCGTCGCCGGCCTTGCGGATGTCGTCGAAGCTGGCCATGATGCAGCGCGCCAGTTGCGGCCTGGGCACCAGTTTCACCGTCACCTCGATCGTCACCGCGAGCATGCCCTCGCTGCCGACCAGCACCGCCAGCAGGTCCAGGCCCGGCGCGTCGAGCGCGGTCGAGCCGAAGGTCACTTCGTCGCCTTCGATGGTGTAGCCGCGCACCCGCAGCACGTTGTGCACCGTCAGGCCGTACTTCAGGCAGTGCACGCCGCCGGAGTTCTCGGCCACGTTGCCGCCGATCGTGCAGGCGATCTGGCTCGACGGGTCGGGCGCGTAGTACAGGCCGTGCGGCGCCGCCGCCTCGCTGATCGCGAGGTTGCGCACGCCGGCCTGGACGGTCGCGGTGCGGCTGACCGGGTCGACCCTCAGGATGCGGTTGAACTTGGCGAGCGACAGCGTCACGCCCAGCGCATGCGGCATCGCGCCGCCCGACAGGCCGGTGCCGGCGCCGCGCGCGACCACCGGCACGCCGAGCGCGTGGCAGGCCTTCAGCACCGCGGCGACCTGGCCTTCCGTCTCGGGCAGCGCGACGACCAGCGGCTGCTCGCGGTAGGCGGTCAGGCCATCGCACTCGTAGGGGATCGTGTCCTCGCCGTGCCACAGCAGCGCGTGGGCCGGCAGCAGCGGCGACAGCGCGGCGACCACCTCGGCCTGGCGGCGGGCGCGCTCGGCACGGGTCGGGGCGGCGGCGCTCAGGGTGTCGGCCGCGGCGGGGGCGTTCATGGTCTTGTCTCCATGCGCCGGGGCCGGGTTCGCCGGGCGCAGCCGCGAGCTTACGCGTTGCCGGCGGCGTAGTAAGCCGGCACGACGGTTTTGACCGGCGCGTCAGCGACCCTGCTCGTCCGCCGTCGCCGGCCGCCGCGGCGGGATCAGCCGGTCGATCGCGCGCTCGCGCGGCGGCGGGGGCGTCACGCCCATCGACGCCGGCGGTTTCGGCAGCGGCGCGCGCAGGATCGGCCAGGCGATGTGGCGCGGCTCCTCGGCGCGCGCACGGGCGGCCTCGCTCTCGGCGGCGGCCTGGTCGGCGCGGGCCCGGGCCAGCTCGGCCTGCAGCGCGCGTTCGCGGGCATCGGCCTCGCGGCGGTTCAGGCGTTCGCTGACGGCGTCCGACTCGCGCTGCAGCGCGTCGCGCCGCGCCTGCGCGGCCACCGGGTCCTCGGGCTCGAACTGCCAGCGCTGCTCGATGGTGCCGCCGGGCTGGGGCCGGTCGGTGAACACGATGCTGCCGTCGGGCAGGCGCTGGCGCACGATCTGCTGGGCCGCGTGCGCCGGCAGGCCGGCGGCGAGCGCGACGGCAACGACGATGGACGGCGGGCGCATGGAGCTTCGGACCGGCGGCGCGCGCCGCGGTTCCCGGATTCTGCGTGCCGGGGGGCGATGGCATAGTGCGTCCGGCGCGCCGCGCCCCGTCCGCCTCGACCCCGACCGACCTTGACCTCGACCCCTCCGCCCCCGTCCGCGCTGCCGCTGTACGTGGACCTCGACGGCACGCTGTTCCCGGGCGACACGCTGCACGAGTCGATGCTGCTGCTGCTGCGGCGCAACCCGCTGAACCTGCTGCGCATGCTCGGTTGGCTGCTGCAGGGCCGGCTGGCCTTCAAGCGCCGGCTGGCCGATGCGGTGGCCTTCGATGCCGCCACGCTGCCCTACCGCGCCGACTTCCTGGCCTTCCTGCGCGCCGAGTGGGCGCGCGGCCGGCCGCTGGTGCTGGCGACCGCGGCCGACGCGCGCATCGCCGCCGCGGTGGCCGAGCACCTGGGCCTGTTCAGCGGCCACCTGGGCAGCGAGACGGTCAACCTCAAGGGTGCGCGCAAGCGCGAGGCGATCGAGCGCCACAGCGGCGGGCCGTACGCCTATGCCGGCAACGACGCGGTCGACCTGGCGGTGTGGCAGGGCGCCGCCGAGGCGGTGGCCGTCAACGCGCCGGCCGACGTGACGCGGCGGCTGCAGGCGCTGCACCCCTCGGCCCAGGTGTTCGGGCGCGAACCGCTGGGCCTGAAGACCTTCCTGAAGGCGATCCGGCTGCAGCAGTGGAGCAAGAACGTGCTGATGTTCGTGCCGCTGCTGGCCGGGCATGTGAGCGACCCGTCGGCCTGGGGCGGCGCGCTGCTCGCCTTCGTCGCCTTCGGGCTGTGCGCGTCGGCGACCTACCTGGTCAACGACCTGCTCGACCTGCCCAACGACCGCCGTCACGCCACCAAGCGCGCGCGGCCGCTGGCCTCGGGACGGCTGAGCATCGCCGCTGCGGTGGCGATCGCGCTCGCCCTCGCGGCGGCCGGCTTCGCGCTGGCGGTCGCGGTGTCGCCGCCGTTCGCGCTGATGCTGTTCGGCTACGCCGTCATCACGCTGGCCTATTCGCTGCGGCTCAAGAGCCTGGCGCTGCTCGACGTGCTGGTGCTTGCCAGCCTCTACACCTGGCGCATCATGGCCGGGGCGGTGGTGGCCGAGGTGGCGTTGTCGAACTGGCTGCTGGCGTTCTCGATGTTCCTGTTCCTGAGCCTGGCGCTCGTGAAGCGCTGCGCCGAGCTGGAGGAGATGAGCGACAGCGAACGCACCCACGCGCCCGGCCGCGGCTACCTGCTGGTGGACCTGGCCACGCTGCGCGGCATGGGCATGGCCAGCGGCTTCCTCGCGGTGATGGTGCTGGCGCTCTACATCGACAGCCAGAACGGCAAGGCGCTCTACCCGCAGGCCGGCTGGCTGTGGGGCCTGGCGCCGCTGCTGCTGGCCTGGGTGATGCGCATCTGGCTCAAGGTGGCGCGGCGCGAGCTGCACGGCGAGGACCCGGTGGCCTTCGCGCTGAAGGACCGCTACAGCTGGATCACGCTGCTGGCGATGGGCGGCTTCGCGCTGCTGGCCGCGCGAGGGCTCGCGTGAAGGCCGCCGCGCTCGCGTTGGCGCTGCTGTGCGTCGTGATGTCCAGCGCCGCGCAGCTCGCGATGAAGCTCGGCCTGCGCGGCGGCGACGCGGCCGGCTCGGTCGGCAGCACCTATGCCCATGCGCTCGCCAGCCCGCTGGTCTGGGCCGGCCTGGCGCTCTACGGCCTGAGCGCGGCGCTGTGGATCTGGGTGCTGTCGCGGCTCGACGTCAGCCTGGCCTACCCGTTGGTCAGCCTGGGCTTCGTGCTGACGATGCTGTTCGGCGTGCAGTGGCTCGGCGAGCCGTTCTCGTGGCAGCGGCTCGGTGGCTGCGCGCTGATCGTCGTCGGCGTCGTCCTGCTGGCGGCCGATGCCTGAACCGATGGACCACTCGAGCGCCCGCGCGACCTTCTTCAGGGTGTTCTGGCTCACGCTGGCCGTCAAGCTCGGCCTGGCGTGGTGGCTGCCGATGAGCGGCGACGAGGCCTTCTTCTACCAATGGGGCGTGCACCCGGCCTGGGGCTATTCGGACCACCCGCCGATGGTCGGCTGGCTGCTGTGGGGCCTGCGGTCCGCGTTCGGCGACGCGCCGTTCGCGCTACGCAGCTTCACGCTGCTGCTGACCAGCCTGATCGGGCTCGGCCTGGTCGACCTGGCGCGGCGCGTGCTGCCGCCCGGGCGCGAGGCCGCGGCCTGGCTGGCCGGCGCGGTGTATCTCGCGCTGCCGTTCTCGTGGCTGTTCGTGCTGGTGACGACCGACACGCCGCTGATCCTGTTCATGGGCGCCTCGGCGTGGTGCTTCGTGCGCGCCGACCTGGCCGAGCGCCCGGCCGGCTGGTACGCCGCCGCCGGCGCGCTGCTCGGCCTGGCCTTCCTGTCGAAGTACTTCGCGGTGCTGCTCGGCCTCGGCTATGCGCTGTGGATCCTCGGCTGGCGGCGCGAGCGCTGGTGGGCGCTGCTGCTCGGCCTGGTCTGCGCGCTGCCCGCCGTCGCGCTGCACCTGGGGTTCAACGCCCACCACGGCTGGACCAACGTGATGTTCAACGTCTACAACCGCAACGAGGACGCGGCCTGGTCGCTGGCCGACTTCACGGTCTACGTGGCGATGATGGTCTACCTGCTGACGCCCTGGCTGCTGTGGCAGGGCTGGCGTGCGCAGGGCGAGCGCCCGGCGGTGTCGCGGCTGCTCGCGCTGCTCTGGATCGCGCCGTTCGCGCTGTTCGCGCTGGTGGCGATGCGGCGCAGCGTCGGCCTGCACTGGGTGCTGGGTTTCGTGCCGATGTTCGTGCTGTGGGCCGGGCTGCGGCTGGCGCCCGAGGCGCTGGCGCGCAGCCTGCGGTGGACCGGCTGGCTCGCCGTGCCGCATGCGCTGCTGCTCGCCGCGCTGCTGGCGACGCCACTGGCCTGGTGGCAGTCGTCGAAGTCCTACGCCTCGCTGGTGTTCCTGCGCGAGGCGCCGGCGATCACCGCGGCGCTGACGCGCGACCTGCCCGAGGGCGCCACGCTGATGGCGCGTGCCTACAGCCCGGCCGCGGTGCTGGCCTACCACGCCGGCCGCTACGTGCCGGTGTTCGGGCCGGGCCGCTTCCATGCGCGGCAGGACGACCTGCTGGTCGACTTCCGCGCCTTCGACGGCCAGGCGATCCGCATCTACGACCGCAAGCCGCTGGACCCGGCCGAGTTCGCGCCCTGGTTCGAGCAGCTGCGGCCGGGGAGCTTCACGGTCGCGGGCCTGACGCTGCATTACCTCGACGGCAGCGGTTTTCGTTTCCAGCCCTACCGCGACACCGTGCTGCAGCAGGTGGTGGACCGCTACCACCAGGTGCCGGCCTGGCTGCCGATCCTCGGCAGCCCGTTCTGCGAGCGCTACGGTTTCGAGAGCTGTTCGCCGGGCCGCGAGCTCAAGCCGGGGCGGTAAAGACGGTCAGCACCCCGGTGTAGCCGTACAGGTGCCGGTGCCCGATCTCGCCGGCCGCGAAGAAGCCGACCAGCGGCACCTCGCCGAGCGCATGCCGCAGCAGCTGCAGCTCGGCCGACGGCGCACCGAAATGCGGCCCGCCGCGGCCGGTGCAGCTGAAGTAGAGCGCGCCCAGCATGCGCCGGCCCTGGGTCGTGGCCGCGGCCGCGGCGGCGCGCGCCTGCATCGCCAGCGCCGCATAGGCCGGCGAGGGCGTCACGAGCGGCAGGTCCTCGGGTTCGAGCGCGCCGCGCACCTCGGTGGCGATGCGCACCAGGTCGCGGCGCGCGGCGTCGGTGTCGCGGCGGCAGAAGGCCAGCAGCTGGCCCGGCTCGGGGGTGTCGGCGATCGCCAGGCCGCGGCGCTGCGGATCGATGCCGATCAGGTGGCGCACGCGGGTCTCGGTGCCGAAGCTGCCGCGCCGCGCCGGCGTCGCGAACTCGGGGTTCTGCGCCGGCAGGCCGAAGGGGGCGGCCTCCTCGGCGTCGCTCAGGCCGACCAGCGTGCCGCGCAGCCGCGCCATCGCCTCGCGCGGCTCCTGCTCGCTGACGCCGAGGTCGGCCAGCAGCACGTCGAGCGCCGGCCGGCCGTCGAGCGTGTAGACCACGTTGCGCTCGACCTCGCCGATGTGCCGCAGCGGCCCGAGCGGCTGGCAGCCCTGGGTGACGCGCGACACCAGCGCCGCCTCGGCCGTGAAGGCCACGCCCGACAGCCCGCCCTCGTAGACCGCATCGGCCAGCATCACGCAGCGGCCGCGCGACGAGGCCAGGCCGCCGAACAGGTAGTGGCCGCCGGTGCGGTCGGCCAGCTCGCCGATCAGCGCACCGAGCTCGGGCGTGGCCGGGTCGGCATGCACCAGCGCCGTGTGTGCCGCGAAGCCGTCGTGGGCCGGCAGCGGCCGGCGGCCCGAGTACACGCGGAACTGCTCGCGCGGCAGGTGGCCCAGCATCACGGCCAGGGCCGGCTCGTCGAAGTATTCGACGCCGCTCGCGCACACGCCCACGCCGACCGTGCCGACCCAGGCCGTCGCCGGCCAGCGTTCGCGCAGCGCGGCCAGCAGCGGCTCGGCATGCACGGCGTGGTGGTCGGTCAGGTAGCACCAGCCCAGCGTCGGCGCCGGTGCGCCGGCGAGCTGGGCCTCGAGCTGCGCCGCCACCAGGCCGAAGGCCATCCGCCAGTCCGGATGGCTGGCGTGGGCGTGGGCGAAGGGAGGCGGGTTCATCGTCGATCGCTGGGGTGGGGTCAGGGTCGCCGCGCGGGGGGGCGCTTGGCGGGCGCGGCTTTGGCGCGCTTGCGAGCGGCCTGGGTCCCGGCCGCCGAGTGCGCGACCTTGTTGGCCACCGCGCCGGCCACCTTGGCGGCCTTCTGCGCCGGTGCCATGCCGGCCTTGATGGTGTGCTCGGCGGCACTGAAGCTCTGCTTGACCAGGTTGCCGGCAAGCTGCTTGGCCGAGTCGGACGCGGCGTCCTTCATCGCGCTGGCGGCGAGCTGGGTGAACTGCTTGGTCAGCGCGCCCCACCACTGCGTCGGGTCGACCACGCCGGCGACCGGCGCCGCTGCGTCGGCGTCGGCCTGGGCCTTGCGTGCAGCCGGCCGCTTGCGCGGGGGCGGCGTCGGCTCGGCCTCGTCCTCGGGTTCGGGTTCGGGTTCAGGGGCGACCGGGGCGGCGGCGCTCCCCTCCGGCAGTTTGATGCGCAGCGATTCGCGCAGGTCCGCCACCTGCACGTTCATGGTCTTGAGCGTCGAAAGCGTCATGCGCTGCACCTCCAGCGCCTGGATCGTCGCGGCCAGCATGCGCGCGTTCTGTTCCAGCCAGAACTGCACGGTGCGCAGCTCCTCGATGCGCTTCTCCAGCTCGGCCGGGTCGAGCGTCGGCGCGACCCATTGGCCGATGTTGGGCAGCACCGAGCCGGCGTTCTTCACCAGGCCCTGCAGGAAGTCGAAGCCGGGGACCATCTTTGCGAACTCGGGCGTGGCGGTCATCGTTGCGTCTCCTCGAGGTTGTTGTGGGGCCATTCTGGGCGCGGTGCGCTCAGCGTGCAAAGGGCACGCGCTCGACGCGGTAACCGCGCGCCGCCAGCAGCGCCGGCAGGCCCTGCGGCCCGGTCATGTGCAGCGCGCCGACGGCGGCCAGCACCGCGCCGCCCTCGCGGTGCAGTGCGTCGATGCGTTCGGCCATCGCGCCGTTGCGGGCGTCGAGCAGGCGGTGCATCAGCGCGCGGTCGGCGGGGCTGTCGAGACAGTCGCACCAGGCCGGCCAGCGTTCGAGTTCGCCGTGGTCGGCGCGCGCCCAGACCTCGGCGATGCGGCGCACCTGCGGCAGCGCGCGACCGCTGTCGAGGTCGTCGAGCGTGCGCTCGACGAAGCGCAGCGAGTCGGCGCTGTCGCGACCCTGCAGCGCCGCGAGCTGGTCGGCCAGCGACTCGAGCGCGATCACCCGCTTCTTGGCCGCGTGGGCGCGGGTCGACAGCGCCATGTCGATCGCCCAAGCCGGGTCGAGGCCCTCGCGGCGGCCGGCCAGCGCGCCCAGCGTCGCGGCCTGCAGCGTCGGCGGCAGCAGGTCGGCCAATGCGGTCGGCAGGCATTCGGCCGCGAGGCGCCGTGCCAGCCGCTCGCGCACGGCCGGCGGGAGCGCGCCGCCGCCGGTCAGCGCCGGCGAGGCCAGCAGCGCGTCGGCCAGCGCCTGCGGGTCGCCGAGGTCGATCTCGAGCGCCAGCACGCGCGCCTGCCGCAGCGCGGCGGCGAGCTGCGGACCCGGCACCGTCCACTCGTAGCGGGCGACGTGGATCGTGCCGTAGAGCCAGGAGGTCCGGCCGCCCTGCTCGATGCGCCACAGGAAGCCGCGGTCGCGCGCCTGACGCTCGGCCGCCTGCTGCTGCGCGGTGCTGGGCCGCTGGGCGGTGGGCGGGCAGGCCGCGGCGTCCTGGGCGGCGGCCTGCCCGGCGAAGCAGGCCGCGGCGGCGAGTCCGAGGGCGGCGGCGAGGCCCCGCAGGGCGGTCGAGAACATCGTCGGTGGTGCGCGGAAACGAAGCCCGCAGCTTAGCGGCCGCGGCGCGACCGTGCCGGGTGGACTCAGCGTGGGGCGTGAGGTTCGACGCGCAGCACGCCGCCCTGCTGCTGCCAGCGCAGCCGGCCGAGCACGTCCATGCCGAGCAGCGGCTGCTCGCCGAGGGCAGGCAGCACGATCAGCGGCAGGCGGTCGGCGCGCACGCCGCCTTCGAGCGCCAAGTCGGCGCGCGCCACCTCGCCGTTCACCGTGCCGCCGGCCGTGCCGGATTGCACGCGACCGATCGCGTCCAGCCCGAGCTCGCGCGCCAGCTCGGTCGAGATCGCGCTGCGCGTCGCGCCGGTGTCGACCAGGAATTCGACCTCGCGCGAGCCGGCCGGTCCGCTCAGCCGGCCCGGCCAGTGGTAATGGCCGTCGGGGCCACGCCGAATCTCGATCGCGCCGCCCTCGAAGGCGAAGCGGCTGCGCTGCTGCTGGGTCTCGAGCGCGCGAAAGCCGAGGAAGACCACCAGACCGATCAGCAGCCAGACGGTGGCGATCTTCAGCGTGCGCGGGAACTCATTCATGGCAGCCCCTCGTCGGACGAGTACGTCCGCCGATCCCCCGAGGGGAGTGAGTGCCGCGGCTCCATGCCCGCCTGCGCGGGCATGGACGGCACGAACGGCAGCCGCGTCTCGCGGCTGCGTGGGGCCGGCTTGGGAGCGGCCCGGCGCTCGGCCCGCGGCATAGGGTGTCTCATGCGGGCTGGCGCCAGTCCTCGCCCGGCATGATGCGGCGCATGAAGCCGTCGAACAGCGGCACGGTGAACGCGGTGTCGCCGTGGTTCGGGCTCCAGACCATGCCCTTGGAGATGAGCTGGTTGCGCGTCGGGCCGAGCGCGGTGACCTTGCGGTCGAGCTGGTCGGCGATGTCGCCCGAGCGGTGCGGCCCGGGGCCGAGCTCGGCCATCGCGCGCAGGTAGCGCTTCTCGCTCGGTGTCAGGCGGTCGAAGCGCACGCGGAAGAAGTTCTCGTCCAGCGCCGCGACCGCGGAGGCCGAGGCGGCGCGCACGTCGTCCAGGCGGATCGGCGAGCCGGCCGCGGTGTCCCAGGCATGCTTGCCCCATTCCTGCAGGAAATAGGGGTAGCCCTGGGTCTCCTTGACGATGTGCACGATCGCCGCGGCCTCGTACCTCACGCGCTGGGCCAGCGCCGGCTTGGTGATGGCCTGGGCGGCGGCGGCCGGCGGCAGCGGGCCGATCTCCGGGAACTCGAACAGCCGCTCGGCATAGGACTTGGCGCGCCCCATGCGGCCGCGCAGCTGCGGCAGTCCGGCGCCGAACAGCACCACCGGCAGCTTGCGCTGGGCGCAGCGGTGCAGCGCGGTGATCAGCGCGGCGAGCTGTTCCTCGGGCACGTACTGCAGCTCGTCGATGAACAGCGCCAGCGCGGTGCCGGCCTCGCGCGCCGCGGCGCCGACGACCTCGAGCAGCGCGGTCAGGTCCTGCTCCAGGTCGCCGTTGTCGGCCAGGCCGGCCTCGGGGTCGAGGTCGATGCCGACCTCGAGGTCGGCGTACTTCAGCTTCAGCGCCTTCGCGAAGCCAGCCAGCGCGCGCAGGCCGCGGCGCGCCAGGTCGCGGGCGCGGTCATGGCGGCTCAGCCGCAGCAGCGCCTGGCGCAGCTGCGGCGCCAGCATCGCCGGCAGCGAGCGGCCCTCGGGCGCCTCGATGCGCACGGTGTCGATCGCCAGGCCCTCGGCGGTGCTCATCAGCGCGTCGAGCAGCACCGTCTTGCCGACCCCGCGCAGCCCCACCATCAGCAGGCTGCGCGCCGGCAGGCCGCGCTTGACGCGCTCCAGCGACACGCGGGCCGATTCCAGCAGATCGTCGCGGCCCGCCAGCTCGGGCGGCGGCGTGCCGGCGCCCGGTGCGTAGGGGTTGGCGACGGCGTCCATCACCGCATTCTATGTGTGATTTATCTAAGTTTATTGTTTTTCAATAAACAAACTAATCACGACATAGACAACTCAAAGCGGACCGCTCGGTTCAGGCCGGACCGACGACCCGCTGCTCGATCGCCCCGAACACGCCCTGCCCGTCGGCGCCCAGCACTTCGATGCGGATGGTGTCGCCGAACTTCATGAAATCGGTGGCCGGTGCGCCCGATTCGATGGTCTCGATGGCGCGCTTCTCGGCGATGCAGGAGTAGCCGCGCGACCAGTCCTTGTTGCTCACGGTGCCGCTGCCGACGATGCTGCCGGCGCGCACGTTGCGTGTCTTCGCCAGGTGGGCGACCAGCTGGCCGAAGTGGAACTGCATCTCCGGGCCGGCCTCGCAGCGGCCGACGGTGCGGCCGTTCCAGACCGAGGCGACCGTCAGGTGCGCCCGTCCGCCCTGCCAGGCGGGCCCCAGCTCGTCGGGCGTCACCGCGACCGGACCGAAGGCGGTGGCCGGCTTGCTCTGCAGGAAGCCGAAGCCCTTGGCCAGCTCGGGCGGGATCAGGTGCCGCAGGCTCCAGTCGTTGACCAGCGCCAGCAGCCGCACGCCTTCGAGCGCCGCGTCGGGCGTCGCGCCCATCGGCACGTCGCCGGTGATCACCGCCAGCTCGGCCTCGAAGTCGATGCCCCAGTCCTCGCTCGCGAAGCGTGCCGGCTCCTGCGCGCCGAGCAGGTCGTCGCTGCCGCCCTGGTACATCAGCGGGTCGGTGTAGAAGCTCTGGAGCATGTCGGCGCCGCGCGCCTTGCGGACCAGTTCGACATGGTTCAGATAGGCCGAGCCGTCGGCCCACTGGCAGGCGCGCGGCAGCGGCGCCAGGCACATCGCCGGGTCGAAGGGGAAGGCGTGGCGCGCCTTGCCGCCGTTGAGCGTCTCGGACAGGTCCTGCAGCTGCGGCGCGAGGAAGTTCCAGTCGTCCAGCAGCTGCTGCAGCCGCGTCGCCGTGCCGGTGGCGTAATGGGCGCTGGCGAGGTCGCGCGAGACGACGACGAGCTGGCCGTCGCGCGAGCCGTCGCGGTAGGTGGCGAGTTTCATGCGGCGGGCTTTCGGGGCGCGGGTCGCGCGGGGGGCGCATTGTAAATTCGGCCTCATGGGTCCCCGCTTCCTTCCCGCCGGCCGTCGCGGTCGGCCGCGCGCCGCATGCTGACGCGCCGTGGGCTGCTGGTGCTGGCGCTGCTCGCGGTGCTCGTCGCCGGTGTGCATGGCTGGCTGATCGGGCGCTTCGCACCGGCGTCGGCCGAGGCACCCGCCGCGCTGCCGGCCCTCGCATCGGTGGCGGTCGTGTCGGTCGACGCCGCGGCGTCGACGGCGATCGCGGCAGCCGCGCCCCCGCCGGTGCCGCAACCGCCGGCGGCCGCCGTCGAACCGGCCGTGCGACCCGAACCGCCGCGGGCCGCCGCGCCCCCGCAGCCCGCGCGTCCGGTCGCGGCCACCCGGGCCGCGGCCGCGTCGACCACCGAAGCGTCGGCCGAGCCGCACCCGGACGCCGCGCCCGATGCGGGTGCCCGCGAGCACGAGCCGGATGACGCGGAGACCGCCTCCGCACCGCTGCAACTCGCCGCGGCCGCGTCGCCCACCGCCGCAGCGGTCGCGCCGGCGCCGCTCTACCGCACCCGGCCGCCGCCGTCGACCCGGCTCGTCTACCGGCTCAGCCGCGGCCTGATCGTCGGCGCCGGCGAGCTCGACTGGCGCCAGGACGGCGTGACCTATCAGCTCCGGCTGGAGGGCAAGCTGCCGCTGATCGGCACGCTGATCACGCAGACCAGCCGCGGCCGCTTCGACGCCGCCGGCCTGGCCCCCGAGCGCCACACCGACCGGCGCATCCGGCGCAGCGAGCAGGCCGTGAGTTTCCAGCGCGGCGCCGGGCGCGTGAGCTTCTCCGGTGGCGCGCCGGAGCAGCCGCTGCTGCCGGGCCTGCAGGACCGCCTGAGCGTGATGGTGCAGCTCGCCGCCATCGCCGCGGCCGCCCCGCAGCCGCCGCCGAGCGGGCAGACGGTCCGTATCGCCGTGGTCGGCGCGCGTGGCGACGTCGCGGTCTGGGTGCTGAAGTTCGAGGGCGTGCAGACGGTCGCGACGCCCGAGGGCCCGGTCAGCGCCTGGCACTACCGCCGCGAACCCGACTCGCCGCACGACACCCGTGCCGAATACTGGCTGGACCCGGTGCGCGGCCACCTGCCGGTGCGCGTGCGCCTGACCGACGGCAGCAGCGAGCCGCTGGAGTTGCTGCGCCAGTCACGATGAGCCGCCGGCGCCGGGCTTGAAACTTGCGAGAGGGTCCTCAACTCCAAGCGACAGGAGGGCCCTCATGCAGATGCTCTACAACTCGGACAGTTTCGCGGTGCTGCAGTTCGACCTGGCGGCCGAGGACGGCGCCGTGTTGACGCGCGGCGGCTACGAGATCGTCGACAAGTTCGCACGCAAGGAGCTGTTCCTCGAGGGCCTGCTGGCCGAGCAGTTCAAGCAGGGCGTGCAGGCGCTGATCGATCGCTCGCCCGAGCCGGGCGTCGAGGAGTTCGACGCCTTCATCGACGGTTACAGCAGCCTGGCGCAGCAGCCGGTCGTGCTGCATTGACGGTTCGCGCGGCGGCCGTCCGGCCGTCGGCGCGGGGCATTCAAGCCGGGACCAGCCCGTGCCGATATGCCCGCATGGATCTCGTTTCTGTTGCCGCCGCCGATCCGGCCTGGCCGAGCCTCGCCCGGGGGGTGGTCGCGCTGTCGCTCGGCGCCGCGGCCGTCGGACTGGCGCTGTGGTGGCGGATCCGCCGACAGCTGGCCGCGCTCGAACGCGCCCTGGTGGAGGTGAGCACGCAGATCGGCGCGGCGGCGGTCGACCCCCGCACGGGGCTGATCGCCGCCGACGACTTCGAGGCCCTGCTGGACGAGGAGGCCGTGCGCTGCGACCGCGGCGAGGGCGGGCTGGCGCTGCTGTTCGTCGACATCGACGGCTTCGCCCGCGTCAACGATGCGTATGGCCATGGCGCCGGTGATGCCGTGCTGCGCGAGGTGGCCGAGCGCCTGCACAAGGCCTCGCCGGCCAAGCGCGCCGCGATGCGCTTCGGCGGCGACGAAACGCTGCTGCTGGTGCGAGGCGACCTCGAGGTCGCGCAGCGGCAGGCGCGCGCACTGCTTCACGCGCTCGGCCTGCCCTTCGAGGCCGCGGCCGGACGCACCGAGCTGCTGACGGCCTCGATCGGCATCGCCGCCTACCCGGACCATGGCGCGCGGCCGCGGCTGCGCAGCCACGCGCTGACCGCGATGCGCGAGGTCAAGCAGTCCGGCGGCAACGGCTTCGCGGTCTACGACCCGCAGATGGCGATCGACCAGCAGGCGGAGGCGGCGTTGCTGGCCGACCTGCGCGAGGCGATCGCCCGTCGCCAGTTCGCGCTCCATTACCAGCCCAAGGTGGCGGCCCGCAGCCTGCAGATCACCGCGGCCGAGGCCCTGTTGCGCTGGCAGCACCCGAGCCGCGGCGTCGTCAGCCCGACGGTCTTCATCCCCCTGGCCGAACGCCACGGGCTGATCGGCGAGATCGGCGATTGGGTGATCGAGGAGGCCTGCCGCCAGGCCGGCGTGTGGCGCGACGCCGGGCTGCGCATGCGCGTCGCGATCAACCTCTCGGCCCACCAGATGCGCCACTGCGACGTCGTCGAGCGCATCGAGTCGGCGCTGCGGCGCCACCGGCTGCAGCCGGGACGCTTCACGGTCGAGATCACCGAGTCGCTGGCGCTGGAGAACACCGCCGCGACCCAGGCCACGTTCGAGGGCCTGCGGCGCGCCGGCCTTCACGTCGCGATCGACGACTTCGGTGCCGGCCAGACCAGCCTGGCCTACCTGCGCCGCCTGCCGGCGGCCGAGCTGAAGATGGACATGTCGCTGGTCCAGGATCTCGCGACCAGCGCCGATGCGCGTGCCATCGCCGAGGCGGTGGTGCGGCTCGCGCACGCGCTCGAGCGGCACGTGGTCGCCGAGGGCGTGGAGACGCCCGAACAGCGTGACCTGCTGATCGCGATGGGCTGCGACGAGCTGCAGGGCTTCCTGTTCGCGCGGCCGATGACCGCGGCGGCGCTGGCGCTGTGGGCGATGGACGACGGCGACACGCCGGCGCCCGAGTTCAGCGCCTCGCTGTTCCAGGCGACGCTGCCGGCCGAGCTCGACTAGCGACCCCGGCGCGGACCGGGTCGCGCCCGGCTTCCTACAATCGCCGCATGCCCACGCTGCCCTACACCCGCGCCGCGCAGCTCCCCGAGCTGCTCAAGCAACGCATCCTGGTGCTCGACGGCGCGATGGGCACGATGATCCAGCGCTACAAGCTCGGCGAGGCCGACTACCGCGGCCAGCGCTTCCAGGACCACCCGAAGGACCTGAAGGGCAACAACGAGCTGCTGCAGTTCACGCGGCCCGACGTGATCACCGAGATCCACGAGGGCTATCTCGCGGCCGGCGCCGACCTGATCGAGACCAACACCTTCGGCGCGACGACGATCGCCCAGGACGACTACGGCCTGGGCGCCGTGGCGCGCGAGATGAACGTCGCCGCGGCGAGGCTCGCGCGCGCCGCCTGCGACAAGTTCAGCACCCCGGACAAGCCGCGCTTCGTCGCCGGCGCCTTCGGCCCGACGCCGCGCACCGCCAGCATCAGCCCCGACGTCAACGACCCGGCGGCGCGCAACGTCAGCTTCGACGAGCTGCGCGCGGCCTACTACGAGCAGGGCGAGGGCCTGCTCGAGGGCGGCGCCGACCTGTTCCTGGTCGAGACCATTTTCGACACCCTCAATGCCAAGGCGGCGATCTTCGCGATCGACGAGCTGTTCGAGGCCACCGGCGAGCGCCTGCCGGTGATCATCTCCGGCACCGTGACCGACGCCTCGGGCCGCATCCTCAGCGGCCAGACCGTCAGCGCGTTCTGGCATTCGGTGCGCCACGCGAAGCCGATCGCGGTGGGCCTGAACTGCGCGCTCGGCGCCGCGCTGATGCGGCCCTACATCGAGGAGCTGGCCAAGGTCGCCGGCGACACCTTCATCTCCTGCTACCCGAACGCCGGCCTGCCCAACCCGATGAGCGACACCGGCTTCGACGAGACGCCCGACATCACCGGCGGCCTGGTCGAGGGCTTCGCAAAGGAAGGCTTCCTCAACATCGCCGGCGGCTGCTGCGGCACCACGCCCGAGCACATCGCCGAGATCGCCAGGCGCGTCAGCGCCTACCGGCCGCGGACGCGCGGCGAGCGCTGGCTCGCCGCCGAGGCGGCCTGAGCTACTTGCTCGGCGGCCGGTCGCTGACCAGCAGTTCCAGCCCGGCGGTGCCGCTGCCGCCCGCGTCGACGATGCGTGACAGCGGTACGCCGCGCGTCACCAGATAGTCGCGCGCGCTGGCGGCGCGGTCGCGCACCAGGCGGGACGAGGGCGTGGGATCGTCGGGCGCGCCGACGCGCAGCTCGGTCGTCGCCGCGTAGGGCTTGAAGCCGATCGCGAACTGGTCCAGCACCGCGGCCAGCGCCGGCTTGACCACGGTGCGACCGGGTTCGAAGGCATGGCGGGCCGGCACCGAGACGCGCAACCGGCGGTCGCCGGTGGCCTCGACGACGACCGGCGTGCCCTCGAGCGCCTGCTTGAGCCGTGCGCGCTGGGCTTCGAGCGCCGGCGACAGGCCGCTGCCGAACAGGTTGCCGAACAGGCCGCCGGCCGGGGCGCGCGAGGCTGGCGCGCCGGCGGGCGGCGTGCTGCAGCCGGCGACGGCGGCGACGGCGATGAGGAGGGAGGCAATTCGAGACATGGGCGCGCATTGCAACCGGCCGGCGCCCGCCGCACAAGCGGGCGAGCCCGCTTCAAGGCCATCGAGGGGTGAAGCTTTGTAAGTGCCGCCTACAATCCGGCCACCCGAGGAGCGCTGCGAGGGTGCCTGCCGTCGACGAGCGATGGCCGGTGACCGCCAGGCTCGGGTCGCGACGGCACGGCCCGTCGCTCGACAACCGCGCTCACCCCTGTCGCCGCTCGGCGGACTGCGGGTGGGCCGCAGCAGCCGGGATGGCCGTGTCCGCGAGCCTGCCATGACCCTCAGCACCGACGTTCCCGCTCCCCCTGTGTTGCCGCCGATGCGGCTGTCGGGCCTCGAGCCCGTTGCGATCGGCGAGGGCTCGCTGTTCGTCAACATCGGCGAGCGCACCAACGTCACCGGCTCCAAGGCCTTCGCGCGGATGATCCTCAACGGGCAGTTCGAGGAAGCGCTCGCGGTCGCGCGCCAGCAGGTCGAGAACGGCGCGCAGGTGATCGACATCAACATGGACGAGGCCATGCTGGACAGCAAGGCAGCGATGGTGCGCTTCCTGCATCTCATCGCCAGCGAGCCCGACATCGCCCGCGTGCCGATCATGGTGGATTCGTCCAAATGGGAAGTGATCGAGGCCGGCCTGCGCTGCATCCAGGGCAAGGGTATCGTCAACTCGATCTCCATGAAGGAGGGCGTGGACGCCTTCAAGCATCAGGCCAAGCTGGTCAAGCGCTACGGCGCGGCCGCCGTGGTGATGGCGTTCGACGAGAAGGGCCAGGCCGACACCTACGAGCGCAAGATCGAGATCTGCGAGCGCGCCTACCGCGTGCTGGTCGACGAGATCGATTTCCCGCCCGAGGACATCATCTTCGACCCGAACATCTTCGCCATCGCGACCGGTATCGAGGAGCACAACAATTACGCCGTCGATTTCATCAACGCCACGCGCTGGATCAAGCAGAACCTGCCCGGCGCCAAGGTGTCGGGCGGCGTGTCCAACGTCAGCTTTTCATTTCGCGGCAACGACCCGGTGCGCGAGGCCATCCACACCGTGTTCCTGTACCACGCGATCCAGGCCGGCCTGGACATGGGCATCGTCAACGCCGGCATGGTCGGCGTGTACGACGAGCTCGATGCGGAACTGCGCGAGCGCGTGGAAGACGTGGTGCTCAACCGCCGCCCGGACGCGGGCGAGCGGCTGGTAGAGATCGCCGAGTCGGCCAAGGGCGCCGCCAAGGACGACAGCAAGAAGAACGAATGGCGCGCGGGCACAGTGGAGCAGCGCCTGTCGCACGCGCTGGTCGCCGGCATCACCGACTTCATCACCGAGGACACGGAAGAAGCCTATCGCGCCATCCTGGCCAAGGGCGGCCGGCCGCTGCACGTGATCGAAGGCCCGCTGATGGATGGAATGAACATCGTGGGCGACCTGTTTGGCCAGGGCAAGATGTTCCTGCCCCAGGTTGTGAAGTCGGCGCGCGTGATGAAGCATGCAGTGGCGCACCTCATCCCCTACATCGAGGAAGAAAAGAAGCTGCAGGCAGCGGCCGGCGAGGACGTCAAGGCCAAGGGCAAGATCATCATCGCCACGGTGAAGGGCGACGTGCACGACATCGGCAAGAACATCGTCACCGTCGTGCTCCAGTGCAACAACTTCGAAGTGGTCAACATGGGCGTGATGGTGCCCTGCCACGAGATCCTGGCGCGCGCCAAAGTCGAAGGTGCGGACATCGTCGGGCTGTCTGGGCTGATCACGCCTTCACTCGAGGAGATGCAGTACGTCGCCAGCGAGATGCAGAAGGACGATCACTTCCGCGTCAAGAAGATTCCGCTGCTGATCGGCGGAGCGACTACCAGCCGCGTCCACACAGCCGTCAAGATCGCGCCCCACTACGAGGGACCGGTCGTCTATGTGCCCGATGCCTCGCGCAGCGTCAGCGTGGCGCAGGGGCTCTTGTCCGATCAGGCTGCGAAGTACATCGCCGAGGTCAACGCCGACTACGACAAGGTGCGCTTCCAGCATGCCAACAAGAAACAGGTGCCGATGTGGCCCCTGGCCAAGGCGCGCGCCAACAAGACGCCGATTGACTGGACTGGCTATCAGCCGCCTGTGCCCAAGTTCGTGGGCCGCCGGGTGTTCAGGAATTTCGACCTGACCGAGCTGGCCAAGTACATCGACTGGGGTCCTTTCTTCCAGACCTGGGACCTGGCCGGGCCGTTTCCCGCCATCCTCAAGGACGAAGTGGTGGGCACCGAAGCGGTACGTGTCTATGCCGACGGCCAGCGCATGCTCAAGCGCCTGATCGAGGGCCGCTGGCTCACCGCCAGTGGCGTGATGGGCTTCTGGCCCGCCAACAGCGTCAACGACGACGACATCCAGCTCTATACCGACGAGTCGCGCCAGCAGGTGGCCATGACCTGGTGGGGCCTGCGCCAGCAGGCCGAGAAGCAGGAGATCGACGGCAAGATGCGCCCCAGCCGCGCACTCGCCGATTTCGTCGCGCCCAAGGGAGTGGCCAAGGATTACGTGGGCGTGTTCGCGGTCACGGCCGGCCTCGGCGTCGAGAAGAAGGAAAAGTACTTCCTGGATGACCTGGACGATTACTCCGCGATCATGCTCAAGGCCCTGGCCGACCGCCTGGCCGAGGCCTTTGCCGAAGCGCTGCATGAGCGTGTGCGCAAAGACCTGTGGGGCTACGCGCCGCAGGAGTCGCTTTCTGCCGAGAGCCTGATCGCCGAGAAGTACCGCGGCATCCGCCCCGCGCCGGGCTACCCGGCGTGCCCGGATCACAGCGTCAAGCGCGAGATGTTCGAGCTTTTGCAAGCGCAGGAAATCGGCATGGAACTGACCGAGAGCCTGGCCATGATGCCGGCGGCCAGCGTCAGCGGCTTCTACCTGGCCCATCCCGACTGCACCTACTTCAACGTCGGCAAGATCGGCAAGGACCAGCTGCAGGATCAGGCGGCACGGCGCGGCGCCGACGTCCAGCGATTGAGCCGCCTGCTGGCGCC
>DATILD010000050.1:0-9346 GCA_035476815.1 Methylibium sp. | reverse complement strand
CCGCCCTGCGGCGGCCGCGGCCCCTTGGGCGGCGGACGACGCTCCTCGCGGGCGGGCCGCGGTTCGGCCTGGGCGCCCTCGCCCTGGCCGCGCCCGCCGGCGGCGAGCTGGCGGATCGTGCGCAGGTCCTGGTCGCCCAGCTCGACCCACACGCCGCGCCGCAGGCCGCGCGGCAGCACCACGGTGCCGTAGCGGATCCGGATCAGGCGGCTGACCGCCAGGCCGACCTTGTCGAACAGCTTGCGCACCTCGCGGTTGCGGCCCTCGGTGATAACGACGCGGTACCAGCGGTTCGCGCCGTCGCCGCCGCCGTCCTCGATGCTCTTGAAGTTGGCGCTCTGGCCGTCGATCTCGACGCCCTCGAGCAGCCGTGCGCGCTGCTCGTCGTCGAGGCTGCCGAGCACGCGCACCGCGTACTCGCGCTCGACGCCGAAGCGCGGGTGCATCAGCTGGTTGGCCAGCTCGCCCGAGGTGGTGAACAGCAGCAGGCCCTCGGTGTTGATGTCGAGCCGGCCCACCGACTGCCACTTGCCCTGCTGCAGCCGCGGCAGGCGGCGGAACACCGTCGGGCGCCCCTCCGGGTCATTGAAGGTCACGACCTCGCCGGCCGGCTTGTGATACGCGAGCAGCCGTGCCGGGCCGCCGTGGATGCGCACCCGCACCGGTTTGCCGTTGATGGCGATGCGGTCCCCCAGCGCCACGCGCATGCCGATGTGGGCCACCTCGTCGTTGACGGTCACGGCGCCGTCGGCAATGAGCTGCTCCATGTCGCGCCGCGAGCCGATGCCCGACTGCGCCAGCACCTTGTGCAGCTTCGGCGCCTCCGGGTCGGGGCGCAGCACGCGCTTGGTCAGGGCCTCGAGCGTGGCCGGATCGTCGGGCTCGGGCGCCTCGGCGTCGTAGGCGCCGGTCAGCACCTCGGTGAAGCGGGCGGCGGATTCGGCCGCATCGACCACGGGCGGCTCGACCGGCGCGCGCGGCGCGGCGGCCTGCGGGCCGTCCTCGCCGGCCGGGCGATCGCCGCGGTCCTTGCCGCGGCCGCGCCGTCGGTTGCGGCTGCGGCGGCCAGGCTCGCCGGTGTCAGCGGCCTCGCCCGCAGTCGGTGCTGCCGACGCCGTGTCGCCGGGGTCCGCGACGATCGACGCGCTGTCGACCACCGGCGGCGCACTCGGCGGCTCGGCCGCGACCGACTCGGTCGCCACCGGCTCGGTGGCGGCGATCTCGGCCACGGGCGTGCGCCGACGCCGCGGTCGCGGGGGCGCATCGGCGACGGGCGCCGTCGCCTCGGCTGACGCGACCGGTTCAGGCGCGGCGTCAGCCACTGCCACGGTCTCGGCCTTGCGGCTGCGTCGCTTCGGCTTGGGCGCCTCGGGTGCGTCGGTCGAAGTCGGCACGGGCAGGTCGCTCGGCGGGGTGTCGTTCTGGCTCATGCGGTCGGTTCCGTGCCGGCGTCCGCCGGGGTCAGGTCGGGGGCCGCGTCGGCGGCGGATTCGGGGGGAACAACAGGGTCTGCAGCGTCGCCGGCCTCGAGCAGCGAGGGCTGCTGCGGCAGCAGCGACTCGACCGCGGCGATGCCGGCCGCGCCGTCGAGCGCCGGCAGTTGCTCGAGCGAGGCCAGGCCCAGGTCGTCGAGAAACTGCCGCGTGGTCGCCAACAGGGCCGGGCGGCCCGGCGTCTCGCGGTGGCCGATGGTCTCGACCCAGCCGCGGTCCTCGAGCTGCTTGAGCAGCTGGCTGTTGACGGTGACGCCGCGGATGTCCTCGATGTCGCCGCGCGTCACCGGCTGGCGGTAGGCGATGATGGCCAGCGTCTCGAGCGTCGCGCGGGTGTAGCGCGGCGGCTTCTCGGGGTGCAGGCGGTCGAGAAACTCGCGCATCTCGGGGCGGCTCTGGAAGCGCCAGCCGCTGGCCACCGGCACCAGCTCGACGCCGCGGCCCTCCCATTCGCGCACCAGCTCGTCGAGCAGCGTGCGCAGGGTGTCGGGGCCGAGCTGGTCATCGAACAGCAACCGCATGTCGCGCAAGGGCAGCGGCTGCTGGGCGCAGATGAGCGCCGTCTCGAGGACGCGCTTCGCATCCTGTGTGTTCATCGTTTCGCGTCGTCGTTGCCGTCCAGCGAGGTCGGCTTGCAAGGGCTGCGGTGCACCCGCCCGGGGCGGATGCGGCGTTCGGTTCGGCGGCCGGTGGGCCGGGCTCGTTCCGGGAACGGTGGGTGATCGGGGGACCCGCCTGCGGGTCGGTGCCGGCGCACCAGGGGTGCCGCTCGGCCGGGCTGTTTCAGCCGGATGCCCCGATTGTAGCGGTGGCCGGGCCGGCGGGCAGCAGCTGTTGCCAGGCCGCGTCGAGATCGGCCGGCAGCGCGGCCGTGAAGTCGCAGGACCGGCCGTCGTGCGGGTGCGCGAAGGCCAGCCGCGCGGCATGCAGCGCCTGGCGCTCGAGGCCGAGCGCCGGCTTGCCGCCGTAGAGCGCGTCGGCCAGCAGCGGATGGCCCTGCGAGGCCAGGTGCACGCGGATCTGGTGCGTGCGCCCGGTGTGCAGCCGGCAGCGCAGGCCGCTGACCGCCGGGCCGGTGGCCAGCCGCGTGACGTCGGTGCGGGCCGGCTTGCCGCCGGGGTGGACCGCCATCTTCACCCGCGACACCGGGTCGCGGCCGACCGGCGCATCGATGGTCCACTCGGCCTGGCGCACGACGCCGTGCACCAACGCGAGGTATTCGCGCCGCACCTCGCGCGCGGCGATCGCCCGCGTCAGCGCGGTCATCGCCGGCAGCGTCTTGGCGACCACCATCAGCCCGCTGGTGTCCTTGTCGAGCCGGTGCACGATGCCGCCGCGCGGCAGCGTCGCGGCCGCCGCGTGATGCGCCAGCACGCCATTGAGCAGCGTGCCCGACCAGTTGCCCGGCGCCGGGTGCACGACCAGGCCGGCCGGCTTGTCGATCACCAGCAGGTGCTCGTCCTCGAACACCGTGCGCCATCGGCTGGCGACCTCGGGCTCGGCACGGAAGGCGCGGCTCTCGGCCGTGGGCCGCAGCACCACGTCCACCCGCTGCCCGGCCGTGACGCGCCGCGCGGCGGTGGTGACCGTCTGCCCGTCCACCTGCACCAGGCCCGCGGCGATCAGGGTCTGCAGGTGACTGCGCGAGAACTCGCCCGCCAGCCCGACCAGCCAGCGGTCGAGCCGCTGCCCATGCCCCTCGGCATCGACGCGCGACGCGCGGCGCTCCGCCTCGTCGGTCAGGGCCTCCGCCGCCTCGTCGCTGTCTTCGGGGCCGGTCTCCGGCTGCAGGGGGCGACCCATATAATTTTCGAGTTCCTACTTTCGATGCGGCTCCCACGGGGCCGCACGCCGGCGATGTCCCCGATGCTCACCCTCCCTGCCCGTCCGGGCCGCGCCGCCTGGCGCCTGTGCATCGGTGCGCTGGCCCTGGCGCTGGCGGCCTGCAGCGGCATGCCCAAGGATCCGACCGAGGGCCAGGCGATCGAGAAATTGTACGAAGACGCCCGCGACGAGGCCGCCAACGGCAACTGGGAGCGCGCGACGCAGCTGTACGAGAAGCTCGAGGCCCGCGCCGCCGGCACGCCGCTGGCGCAGCAGGCCCAGCTCGACCTGGCCTACGCACAGTACAAGGGCGGCCAGAAGGAACCGGCGCTCGCGACGCTGGCGCGCTTCATCAAGCTGCATCCCAGCAGCCCGGCGATCGACTACGCCTACTACCTGCAAGGCCTGGTCAACTTCAACGACAACCTCGGGCTGCTCGGCAGCTTCACGCGGCAGGACCTGTCCGAGCGCGACCAGCAGGCCTCGCGCGACGCCTACCAGAGCTTCCGGCAGGTCGTCACGCAGTTCCCGGCGTCGAAATACGCGCCCGACGCGCAGCTGCGCATGAACCACATCGTCAACTCGCTGGCGCAGTACGAGGTGCACGTCGCGCGCTACTACTACCGGCGCGCCGCCTACGTCGCCGCTGCCAACCGCGCGCAGCAGGCGGTGCAGGAGTTCCAGACCGCCCCGGCGATCGAGGAGGCGCTCTACATCCTCACGCTGAGCTACGACCGCCTGGGCATGAACGAACTGCGCGACGACGCGCAGCGCGTGCTGGCGAAGAACTTCCCCGAGTCCCGCTACGTGAAGGACGGCTTCGTCGGCCCCGAGAAGCCCTGGTGGCAGCTCTGGTAGACGCTCACGCCGCCGCCGTCCCGGCGATGCCGGCGAGCCACTGCAGCGCCTCGTCCTCGCTGTCGAGCAGCGGCATCGGCGGCAGCGCGGCGCGCAGCGCGCGGCCATAGCCCATCGTCACCAGCCGCGGGTCGCAGACCACCAGCAGGCCACGGTCGGTCTCGCTGCGGATCAGCCGGCCGGCGCCCTGCTTCAACGACACCGCGGTCTCCGCCACGAAGTAGTCGCCGAAGGCGCTGCGGCCCTGCGCCTCGAGCCGGCGCACCCGCGCCTCGACCAGCGGATCGGTCGGCGGCGGGAACGGCAGCTTGTCGATCACGACGCACTGCAGCGCGTCGCCGGGCACGTCGATGCCCTCCCAGAAGCTCTGCGAGCCGACCAGCACCGCGCGCGGCGTGTCGAGAAAGCGCTGCAGCAGCAGCCGCTTCGGCGCGCTGCCCTGCACCAGCACCGTGATCGGATCGGGCCCGCTCTCCAGCGACTCGCGCAGCGCCTCGGACACCGTGCCGAGCGCGCGCAGCGTCGTCGTCAGCACGAAGCTGCGACCGCCGGCCGCGCGGGCGCAGGCGGCGGCCAACTCGGCCACGGCCCCGCCGTGCGCCGGCTCGTTGGGCCGTGGGAAGCGCCGCGGCACGTACAGGCGCGACTGCTGCGGGTAGTCGAACGGGCTGTCGACGCGCAGCGTGCGCGCCGCATCGAGCCCGGCCTGCTCGGTGAACCAGCGCAGCCGCGCGTCGGCGCCGAGCGTCGCCGAGGTGAACACCCAGGCCTTGGGCGCGGCCGCGACCTGCGCACGCAGGGCCTCGCTGACATCCAGCGGCGACTCGACCAGCCGCACGCCGCCGGGGCCGAGGTCGATCCAGCGCACGCGGCCGTCGTCGGCCGGCCCGGCAAAGGCCGCGGCGCGCGCGGCCAGCGCGGCGGCGCGCTCGCCGAGCTTGATGAAGTCGGGGCCGAGCTCGTTCACGGCCTGCAGCGCCGCCACGCAGCGCTCGGCCGCCGTCGCGACGGCGGCCACCGCCGCGTCGAAGCTCGCCTGCCCGGCGCGGTCGTCCCAACGCAGCTTGAGCGCGCCGCGCACCTCGCGCAGCGGCCCGGCCGCGGCCAGCCGCAGCTCGCGCGCCGCGCGGTCGCAGCCGCCGGCCAGCTCGGCCCAGGGCTGCAGCCCGCGCGCCTGCGCCAGCCCGACGGCCAGCAGGTCGCGCGCGAAGTCGATCAGCTGCGCGGACCCCAGCGTCTCGCCGAGGAAGGCCACGCCGGCCTCGCCGAGCTGGTGGGCCTCGTCGAACACCGCCACGTCGACCGAGGGCAGCAGTTCGGCCATGCCGGTGTCGCGCAGCGCGAGGTCGGCGAAGAACAGGTGGTGGTTGACGACCACCAGGTCGGCCGCCATCGCCTCGCGCCGCGCCTTCATCACATGGCAGCTGCGGAACTGCGGGCATTCGCTGCCGAGGCAGTTGTCGCGCGTCGAGGTGACGAGCGGGATCATCGCCGAGCGCTCGTCCAGGCCCTCCAGCTCCGACAGGTCGCCGCTCGTGGTGTGCTGAGCCCATTGCTCGATGCGCGCCAGCGTGCGTGCGGCGAAGCGGTCGGGCAGGGTCTCGGCCGTCCGCGCCTGCTGCAGCCGCTGCAGACAGAGGTAGCTGCCGCGGCCCTTCAGCAGCGCGAGCGTGACGGGCAGTTGCAAGGCCTCGCGCAAGCGCGGCAGGTCGCGCAGGAACAACTGGTCCTGCAGGTTCTTGGTCGCGGTGCTGACCAGCACCCGCAGGCCCGACAGCAGCGCCGGCACCAGGTAGGCGAAGGTCTTGCCGACGCCGGTGCCGGCCTCGGCGACGAGCACCGCGCGCTCCTCGATCGCCTGCGCGACCGCCAGCGCCATGTCGCGCTGGGCGGCGCGTTCGCGGTACTGCGGCTCGGCGCGGGCCAGCGGGCCGTCGGGGCCGAAGGCCTCGGCCACGGCCGCGTCGAGACCGCTCATGCGCTACCGCCGCGACGGCGCGTCATGCGGGCTCGGGCGGTTCGAGGCGCGCCTCGAGCACGGCGATCTGGTCGCGCAGCGCCAGCCGTCGCTTCTTCAGCCGCCGCAGCGCGAGTTCGTCGAGCGGGTTGTCGAGCGACGTGCGATCGATCACGCTGTCGAGGTCGCTGTGCTCGATGCGCAGTTCGATCAGGCGGCGCTGCGGAGAGTGGAGGTTGTCGTCCATCGAGACCGGTTCGGCGGGCACCCCGCACGGTGGGGGCGTTGTTGCGCGCTCACGCCTTCGCCGTGCCGCAGTGCAAACCGATTATAGTTTTGTGAGTATGAGCAGCGCGCCTCCAGGCCATCGACTCACCGCCGCGACCGGCCTGCACCGCGGAGACCGCGCCTATCAGCAGGATCAGGTCGGCGTCCTCACCCACCCGCGCGTGCCCGGCTGCCTGCTGGCGGTGGTGGCCGACGGCATGGGCGGCAAGAGCGGCGGACGCAAGGCGGCCGACCAGGTCCTGCTCACCGCCCAGCAACTGTTCGAGCGCTACACGCCGAACCGCGACGACCCCGGCGAGGCCCTCAAGCAGCTGGTGCTCGAGTCGCACCTGATGATCAAGCTGACCGCGATCACCGCGGAAGAGGAGCCGCACAGCACCCTCGCGGCGCTGCTGATCACGCCGGGCCTGCGCTGCGACCTGATCCATGCCGGCGACTCGCGCATCTACCACTTCCGCGGCTCCGAGCTGATCAGTTGCACCAAGGACCATTCCTTCGTGCAGCGCCTGGTCGACGAGGGCCAGATCAGCGAGGAGGATGCCAACACCCATCCGCAGTCCAACCTGCTGACCGGTTGTCTCGGCACCCATCAGGATCCGCCGCTGACGCTGCACCACATCGGCCAGCTGCAGCATGGCGATACGCTGCTCGCCTGCAGCGACGGCCTGTGGCACTACTTCACGCCGCGCGAGCTGGGCGCCATCGTGCACACGCTGCCGGCACGCGAGGCCAGCGAAATGCTGATCGGCAAGGCCCGCAACCGCGCCCGCGGCGGCGGCGACAACCTGTCGCTCGCACTGATACGGGTCGAAGCCCTGGGTTGAACCCGGCGACGGGTTGCGGCGCAGGCTGACTTCGCGTCAGCGAAGTCAAGGGCCGCGGGCCCGGCTGAAGCCACAACCTGTCGCTCGCGCTGATGCGGGTCGAAGCGCTGGGCTGAGTCAGGTCAGCGCGGTGTCGACCTCGCGGCGCGCCAGCGCCAGGTAGTCGGCGGTCCGCATCTCGCCGAGCCGCGACACGGTGCGCGGGAACTCGTGGGCCAGCGGCCCTTCGGTGTAGAGCCGCTCGGCGGGCGCCGCCGCCGAGATCAGCAGCTTGACCCGGCGGTCGTAGAGCACGTCCACCAGCCAGGTGAAGCGCCGTGCCTCCGAGGCCAGCCGCGGCGGCATCTCGGGCACGCCCGACAGCAGCACGGTATGGAATTGGGTCGCGAGCTCGAGGTAGTCGTTCTGCGAGCGCGGCCCACCGCACAGGGTCTTGAAGTCGAACCACACCACGCCGCCGGCGCGGCGCCGCGCGCGGATCTCGCGCTGCTCGATGTGCAGCAGCGGGCTCTCGTCACGCGCCTCGGCGAGGCGCTCGAACGCGGCCGCCATCGCACGCTCGTTGTCGTCGGACAGCGGGGTCAGGTAGAACTCGACCTGCTCCATCGCGCGCTGGCGGTAGTCGATGCCGGCGTCGACGTTGACGATCTGCATCTTCTCCTTCAGCAGCGCGATCGCCGGCAGGATGCGGTCGCGGTGCAGCCCGTTCGGGTAGAGCCCGTCGGGGTGGAAGTTCGAGGTCGTGACGATGCTCACGCGGTTGGCGAACAGCGCCTCGAGCAGGCGGTGCAGGATCATCGCGTCGGTCACGTCGGCGACGTGGAACTCGTCGAAGCAGATCAGCCGGAAGCGCCGCGCCATGCGCCGGCCCAGCTCGTCGAGCGGGTTGACCGTGCCCTTGAGTTCCTGCAGCTCGCGGTGCACCTCGCGCATGAACTCGTGGAAGTGCAGCCGCGTCTTGCGCACCAGCGGGACGGACTGGAAGAAGCAGTCCATCAGGAAGCTCTTGCCGCGCCCCACCCCGCCGTACATGTAGACGCCGCGCGGGATCGGCGGGTGGCGCAGCAGCTTGGTCACCGCGTTGCTGCGCCGGCCCTTGTAGTCGGCCCATTCGGTCTCGCAGCGCCCCAGCGCATCGAGCGCGGCCAGTTGCGCCGCGTCGGCGACGTAGCCGCGCTCGGCCAGGGTCCGCAGGTACAGCTCGCGAACGGACACCGGAACCGCCGCGTCAGAAGTTCAGCGTGCGCTTGTCCACCGCGAGCGCGGCTTCCTTGGTCGATTCCGACAGCGACGGATGCGCATGGCAGATGCGTGCGATGTCCTCGGCGCTGGCCTTGAACTCCATCGCCACCACCGCCTCGGCGATCAGCTCGCTGGCATACGGTCCGACGATATGCACGCCGAGGATCTCGTCGGTCTTCTCATCGGCCAGCATCTTGACCATGCCGGTGGTGTCGCCGAGCGCGCGCGCGCGGCCGTTGGCCATGAAGGGGAAGCTGCCGGCCTTGTAGGCGCGGCCGCTGGCCTTGAGCTGCTGCTCGGTCTGGCCGACCCAGGCGATCTCCGGCGAGGTGTAGATCACCCAGGGGATGGTGTTGAAGTTGACGTGGCCATGCTGGCCGGCGATGCGCTCGGCCACCGCGACGCCCTCCTCTTCCGCCTTGTGCGCGAGCATCGGCCCGCGCACCACGTCGCCGACCGCCCACACATTGGGCAGGTTGGTCTTGCACTCGTCGTCGACGACGATCGCGCCGCGCTCGTCGAGCTTCAGGCCGACCGCCTCGGGGTTCAGGCCGATCGTGTTCGGCACGCGGCCGATCGAGACGATCAGGCGCTCGACCTCCAGCGACTTCGCGCCCCCCTTGGCATCGGTGTAGGCGATGCTCACGCCCTCGGCCGAGGTCTTGATCTCGCCGACCTTCACGCCGAGCTCGATCTTGAGCTTCTGCTTCATGAAGGCCTTCTGCGCCTCCTTGGCGATCTGCTCGTCGACCGCGCCGAGGAAGGTTGGCAGCGCCTCCAGCACCGTGACCTGGGCGCCGAGGCGGCGCCACACCGAGCCCATCTCCAGGCCGATCACGCCCGAGCCGATCAGGCCCAGC
>DATILD010000049.1:0-41873 GCA_035476815.1 Methylibium sp. | reverse complement strand
AGGCGCCGCCCGAGCCGGCCGCGGCGGCCGGTGTCGGCCTGATGGCGGCACTGCCGGCTGCCGGCCCCGCGGCCGAGCCGCCGCCGATCGCCGACGGCAGCCCGGCTCGCGCGCTGACGCCGGCGGCGCGCGGCTGGTGGGTGCAGCTCGGCGCCTTCCGCGAGCGCCAGGGCGTGGCCGATTTCCAGCAGCGCATCGCCGCCGAACTCGACTGGCTGGCGCCGCTGCTCGCGGTGTTCAGCGAGGCGCCGCTCTATCGGCTGCAGGCGGGGCCCTATGCCTCGCGCGACGAGGCCCAGGGCGCGGCCGAGCGGGTGCGCGAGGCGCTGCAGCTGGTGCCGGTGATCGTCGAGCGCAAGTGAGCCGGCTCAGCGCCCGCCGCCGACGTCGACGATCGCGCCGGTGACATAGCTCGCCTCGTCCGACAGCAGCCAGACGATGCTGCGCGCCACCTCGTCGGCCGTGCCCGGGCGCTGCATCGGGATCAGCCCGGCCATCTGACTCGCACGTTCGGGACGACCGCCGGAGGCATGGATCTCGGTGGCGATGATGCCGGGCCGCACCGCGTTGACGCGCACACCCTCGGCGGCGACCTCCTTCGCCAGCCCGATCGTGAAGCTCTCGATCGCACCCTTGCTCGCCGCGTAGTCGACATACTCGCCCGGGCCGCCGAGCCGCGCCGCCACCGACGACAGGTTGACGATCGCGCCGCCGGCGCCGCCGTGTGCGGTGCTCAGCCGTCGCAACGCCTCGCGGGCGCAGGCGAGGCTGCCGAACACATTGACCTCGAACAGCCGGCGCACGCGCGCCGGGTCGTAGGCGTCGACGCGCGCGGCCGGCGCGACGATGCCGGCGTTGTTGACCAGTCCGCGCAGCCGGCCGGGGCCGAAGGCGGCGTCGACGGCGGCGAACAGCGCCACGACCTGCGCGTCGTCGGCCACGTCGGCCGCGAAGGCCCGGGCCTCGCCGCCGCCGGCGACGATCGCGTCCACGACGGCCTGCGCCGCGGCGCCGTCGCGCGCGTAGTTGACCGCCACCGCCCAGCCGGCCGCGGCGCAGCGCTGCGCCGCGGCGGCACCGATGCCGCGGCCGGCGCAGGTGATCAGCACGAGCGGTCGCATGGGCTAGGGCCTGTTAACGCTATCGGAGGGCTCGCGCCCGGGTCGCGCAGGCTGCAAGGCAAGGCGCGAGCGAGGCCGCGTGCTGCTGCACGCAACGAGCGAGCAACGCCGCCCTGCGGCCTGCGCGGCCCGGGCCATGGGCCACGAAGGGGCCCGTTCCGGGCCTAGGGTGATCCCAGGAAACGGCGGCCCTCGGCGTTGCAAATGCTCGCCGTAGCCGTGCTACGGCTGTGCTTTGCGCCTTGATGGCCGCCGTTTCCTGGGTCACGCGAGCCCTCCGATAGCGTTAACAGGCCCTAGGGTAACGCGGCGGCACGCCAGAATCGCGCCACGATGAGCCGCCGCCGACCCGCGCCGCCCGACCTGCACGCGCTGTCCGACCCGGCCCGGCGCCGCTGGGTGCAGGGCGGCCTGGGCGGCGCCGTCGCGTCGCTGCTGGCGCCGCTCGGCGCGGTGGCCGCGCCGGCCGCCTCGCGCATCGGCTTCAAGGCCGTGCCGCCGTCGACCGCCGACCGCGTGCTGGTACCCGAGGGCTATGTCGCCGAGGTGATCTACGCCTGGGGCGACCCGGTCGGCGTGCCCGGCGCGATGCCGGCGTGGCAGCCCGACGCCAGCCACAGCGCCGCCGAGCAGGCGCTGCAGGCCGGCATGCACCACGACGGCATGGCCTACTTCCCGCTCGACGCCCAGCGCGGGCTGCTCGCGGTGAACCACGAATACACCGACGAACGCCTGCTGCATGCCGACGGCACGGCGGACTGGAGCGCCGAGAAGGTGCGCAAGTCGCAGGCGGCGCATGGCGTGTCGATCGTCGAGCTGGCGCGCGGCCGCGACGGCGGCTGGCGTGTCGTGCGGCCCTCGCGCCACGCACGGCGCATCACCGCCTCGACGCCGATGCGCCTGGCCGGCCCGGCCGCCGGCCACCCGCTCATGCGCACCGCGCTCGACCCGACCGGTACCCAGGTGCTCGGCAGCTTCAACAACTGCGCGAGCGGCCGCACGCCCTGGGGCACCTATCTGACCTGCGAGGAGAACTTCGCGCAGTACTTCCGTGGCCCCGAGCGTCCCGACGCGCACCAGCGCCGCTGGGGCCTGGACGGCGGCGGCCAGGGCGCCGGCTGGGCGCTGCACGACGAGCGCTTCGATGCCGGCAGGCACCCGAACGAGTTCAACCGCTTCGGCTGGGTGGTCGAGATCGACCCCTTCGATGCGACCAGCACGCCGGTCAAGCGCACCGCCCTTGGCCGCGCCGCGCACGAGGGCGCGTGGACGGTGCAGGCGGCCGACGGCCGCGCGGTGGTCTACATGGGCGAGGATGGCGCCTTCGAGCACCTCTACAAGTTCGTCACGCGCGACGCCATCAAGCGCGGCGGCGCGGCGGCCAACCGCGAACTGCTCGACCATGGCACGCTCCATGTCGCGCGCTTCGGCGCCGAGGGCCGCGGCGAATGGGTCGAACTCGCCGCCGGCCGACCGGGCCTCGAGGCGTTCGCGAACCAGGGCGAGCTGCTCGTGAAGACCCGCCAGGCCGCCGACGCCGCCGGCGGCACGCCGATGGACCGGCCCGAATGGGTCGCCGGCGATCCTTCCACCGGCCACGTCTATTGCGCGCTCACCAACAACGCCGCCCGCGGCCGGCCCGGTGCCCCCGGCGCCGACGCCGCCAACCCGCGCGCCCCCAACGCCATGGGCCATATCCTGCGCTGGCGCGAGGACGGCGGCTTCGCCGGCACGCGCTTCGCGTGGGAGCACTTCGTGCTGGCCGGCGACCCGGCCAACGAACGCGCCGAGTCGCGCGGCAACGTCAGGGGCGACGCCTTCGGCAGCCCCGACGGCCTGATGGTCGATGCGCGCGGCCTGCTGTGGATCCAGACCGACGTGTCGGGCTCGAAGATCGGCCAGGGCGACTACGCCCGCCTCGGCCACAACCAGATGCTGTGCGCCGACCCGGCCAGCGGCGAGGTGCGGCGCTTCCTCACCGGTCCGGCCGGCTGCGAGATCACCGGCGCGGTGATGGCGCCCGACGCGCGCACGCTGTTCGTCAACGTGCAGCACCCGGGGGAAGCAACGCCGTCGACCTGGCCCGGCGAGCCGGGCACGCGGCCGCGCTCGGCCACCGTGGCGATCCGCCGAAGGGACGGCGGGCCGGTCGGGTCCTGAACGCCTCTACTTCGACGTCGGCATCGCGAACTCAGCACCCTTGGAGATGCTCTCGGGCCAGCGCTGCATGATGGATTTCTGCTTCGTATAGAAGCGCACGCCCTCCTCGCCGTAGGCGTGCAGGTCGCCAAACAGGCTCCTTTTCCAGCCGCCGAAGCCATGCCAGGCCATCGGCACCGGAATCGGCACGTTGATGCCAACCATGCCGACCTGGATGCGGCGCGAGAACTCGCGCGCCACGTGGCCGTCACGAGTGAAGCAGGCCACGCCGTTGGCGAACTCGTTGGCGTTGACCAGCGCCACCGCCTCGGCGAAGTCCTTCACGCGCACGCAGGCGAGCACCGGGCCGAAGATCTCTTCCTTGTAGATGCGCATCGAAGGCGTCACGTGGTCGAACAGCGTGCCGCCGGTGAAGAAGCCGTTCTCATGGCCGGGCACCGTCAGGCCGCGGCCGTCGACCACCAGCGTCGCCCCTTCCTTGCGACCGATGTCGACATAACCCTCGATGCGCGCCTTGGCCTCGGCCGTCACGATCGGGCCCATCTCGGCGTCGAGCGCCATGCCGTTCCCGACCTTCAGCGCCTTCGCGCGCTCGGCGAGCTTCGGCACGATCCGGTCGGCCACGTCGCCGACCAGCACCGCGACGCTGATCGCCATGCAGCGCTCGCCGGCCGAGCCGTAGGCCGCGCCGATCAGCGCGTCGACGCTCTGCTCGAGGTCGGCGTCGGGCATCACGACCATGTGGTTCTTCGCGCCGCCCAGCGCCTGCACCCGCTTGCCGTGGCGCGCACCGGTCTCGTAGATGGTTTGCGCGATCGGCGTCGAGCCGACGAAGCTGACGGCCTTGACGTCCGGGTGCGTCAGCAGCGCATCGACCGCCACCTTGTCGCCCTGCACGACATTGAACACGCCATCGGGCAGGCCGGCGCGCTTCAGCAGCTCGGCGATGAACAGCGACGGCGACGGATCGCGCTCGCTGGGCTTGAGCACGAAGCTGTTGCCGCAGGCCAGCGCCACCGGGAACATCCACATCGGCACCATCACCGGGAAGTTGAAGGGCGTGATGCCGGCCACCACGCCGAGCGGCTGGCGCAGCACCCAGTTGTCGATGCCGGTGCCGACCTGGTCGGTGAAGGCTGTCTTGAGCAGCTGCGGCGCGCCGCAGGCGAACTCGACGATCTCGATGCCGCGCGTGACCTCGCCCTGCGCGTCGGTGAACACCTTGCCATGCTCGGCGGTGATCATCGCGGCCAGCGTGTCGCGCTCCTCGTTGAGGAGCTGCAGGAACTTGTTCAGGATGCGCGCGCGCTTGAGCGGCGGCGCGTCGGCCCAGGCCGGGAAGGCCGCCTGCGCCGCGGCGACCGCCGCGTTCACGTCCTCGGCCGAGGCCAGTGCGACCTGGCGCGCGACCGCACCGGTGGCGGGGTTCCAGACCGGCTGGCGGCGACCGCCGGTGGCGGCCACGGGGCGGCCGGCGATGAAGTGGCCGATCTCGGCGGTGGCGGTGAAAGCTTCGGGGGCGCCCATGCGTGTCTCCTGACGGTCGATCCCCGAAGCGTAGGCGCGCCGCCGCGCGCTGACCAGCCATGCCGGCTGACTTGATTGTTCGTTTGGATAAACAATCAGCCCCATGACTTCCGTCACTTCCGCCCCGCTCTGGCCCCATGTGCATGCGCTCGGCGTGATCGCGCAGTGCGGCAGCTACACCCAGGCGGCGCAGCGGCTCGGGCTGTCGAAGGCGGCAGTGAGCCAGCGCATCGCCGAGCTCGAGCGCGCCGTCGGCGTGCCGCTGCTGGCGCGCACCACGCGCAGCGTGCGGCTGACCGAGGCGGGCCGCCAACTCGTCGAGGAGACCGCGTCCTCGTATGCGCAGATCGAGCACAGCCTCGCGGCGGTGCGCGACCTGGCGGCGCGGCCGCAGGGGCTGCTGCGCGTCACCGCGCCGGTCGCGCTCGGCCGCCAGCAGGTCGCGCCGCAGCTCGAGGGCTTCCTGCGCGCCTGGCCGGGCATCCGCGTCGAGCTCGACCTGTCGGACCGCCTCGCCAACCTCGCCCACGAGGGCTACGACCTCGCGGTGCGCCACACCGGCACGCCGCCGGACAGCCATGTGGCGGTGAAGCTGTGCGCCTCGCGCACGCTGCTGGTGGCGGCGCCGGCCTATCTGAAGCGCCGCGGCGAACCGGCCGAGCCGGCCGACCTCGGCGCCCACGACTGCCTGCCCTACCTGCGCCCCGGCCCGGCGGTCTGGCCCTTCGAGCGAACCCGCGGCCGAGGCGGCGAGCCGGAGCGCCGGCGCGTCACCGTCGCCGGCCCGCTGCGCGCCAACAACTCCGAGGTGTTGCGCGACGCGGTGCTCAGCGGCCTGGGCATCGCGCTGCTGCCCGACTTCAGCGCGGCCGCGGCGCTGCGGGCGGGACGGCTGCGCGAGCTGCTGCCCGACTGGCGGCCGGTGGGCTTTTTCGGCGATGCGGTCTGGGCGCTGCGTCCCTGGAGCCCGCAGGTGCCGCGCGCGGTGCGGGCGCTGGTCGATCACCTGCGCGGGGCGCTGGCCGACGGCTTCTGATCAAAAAAAAGCCCGCCTCCAAAAGGGAGACGGGCCGGATGAAGCCCTCCGGATAGGAGGACGTCGTTGGGATCGAACGCGTCGCGCAGAGAGACGGGGTAACCGCCTGCGACCAGCGCGCGCCGACTGTGTGTGTGTGCAGCGTGTGACAGCGCTGCTCCGCATGGTTCCGGCGAACGCTCCCACACGCATCCCCCATCGGGAGGATGCAAGCTAGGGGTCTGCTGCGCTCATCCGAACGCCAACGCGCTGACCGGCGGCAAATGGTATGAAAGACCTTGCCAACGTTCGCCGCCATCCTCGCTGAGCCAGAGGTTGCCGCTGGTCGAGGCCATCGCGAGTCGCTGGCCGCTGCCGTCGACGACGAGAGCGTGGCGGTACACCAAGTCGTAGCCGGGCGCGGCCGGCAGGCCCTCGGAGAAGCTCTCGAAGCTGGCGCCGCCGTCGCGCGTGCGCGTCACGACCAGTTGTCCGTCCACCGGCACGCGGCACTCGTCCTTGACCGCGGGCGCGAACCACGCGGTGCCCGGCTCGCGCGGATGCGCCGCGACGGCGAAGCCGAACACCGAGGGCCCGGCGCGCTCGATCTCCTGCCACTGGCGGCCGCCGTCGCGGCTCAGGAAGATGCCGTTGTGGTGCTGCGCCCACAGCGTGTCGGGCGCGGCGGCGCAGTGCACGACACGGTGCGGGTCCTGGATGTTCTCCTCGAAGGCCTGCTCGGGCGGCATGAAGGCCGCACGCATGCCCTTGGCCGACAGTCCCCAGGTCTCGCCGCCGTCCTCGCTGCGCCAGCATCCGCCACAGGAGATGCCGAGCAAGAGCCGGCGGCTGTCGCGCGGATCGACCAGGATGCTGTGGATGCCGGGGAAGTCGTAGCCGCCGCCGAACCAGCCGCGGCGCTCGGCGCGGTTCCACAGCGATTCGACGAGTTGCCAGCTGGCGCCGCGATCGGCCGAGCGGAACAGGCCGCCGGGGATGGTGCCGGCCCACAGCACGCCGGGCTGGTCGGTGCCGCCGGGCGCGAGGCTCCAGAGCAGCTTCAGGTCCCAGGGCACGGTGTCGTCGCTGCCCTCGGGCTTGGCCGGGTAGGCCGGGGCCGCGACCTCCTGCCACTGCGCGCCGCCGTCGTCGCTGCGGTGCAGCTTGCAGCCGAAGTGACCGAGGTTGAGGGCCGCATACAGGCCGCCATCGCGTGGGTCGACCAGCACCTGGCTGACCGGATCGCCACGGAAATGCGCCGCCGCGTGCCGCCAGCCGCCGGCGCCGCGGTGGAACTCGATCAGGCCCTTGCGGGTGCCTACCCAGAGTCGGTCGGACATGGGGGTCTCCTTCCTGCTCAGCCGCCGGTCAGGGCCTGCAGCACATGGACTTCGGAGTCGGGTCGCAGCGGGTCGCCGAGTCGCTTCGGGTCGCTCGCCCGCTGGCCGTCGATGAACACCGCCACATGGGCGCGCAGCCCGCCCTGGTCGTCGAGGATGTAGCCGCGCGCCTGCGGGTTGGCGGCGAACACCTGCGCCAGCGCCTCGCCCAGGGTCGCCGCCTGCGCCAGCTCGTGGCGCGGGATGCTCACATGCCGCTGCAGGTGCGAGGTGAAGGTGACGGTGACCACGGCCGCCTCATTGTGCGGCGGCGGGGTGTCCGGTCAAGCGACGGCGGGTCGGCGGGTGGCACTCCGCGGCGCAGCCGGTACCCGACCGTAAAAGCCGAAACCGGACAGCGCCGGCCGCTGGCCGCTCAGCAGCTCGGCCAGCGCGCGGCCCGAGCCGGCGCCATGCGTCCAGCCCAGCGTGCCATGGCCGGCATTGACCCACAGGTTGCGCAGCGGGCTGCGGCCGATGTAGGGGATGTTGGTCGGCGTGCTGGGGCGCAGCCCGGTCCAGAAGTGGGGTTCGCGGGGGTCGGCGACGCCGGGGAACAGCTCCTCGTAGCGCCGCACCAGCGCCGCGCAGCGGACCTGGGCGGTCGCACTGTCGAGCCGCATGTCGTAGCCGGCCAGCTCGGCCGTGCCGGCGATGCGCACCGCGTCGCCGAGGCGCGAGATCGCGATCTTGCGCGCGTCGTCGATCATGCTGACGACGCTGGCACGCTCCGGGGCCTTCAGCTTCAACGTCGCCGAGTAGCCCTTGGCAGGATAGATGTTCAGCGCGACGCCGAGCGGACGCAGCAGCGGCGCGGTGAACGAACCCATCGCCGCCACATAGGCGTCGGCGCGCAGCGCCTTGCGCTCGCCGGTGGCGAGCTCGCGCACGCGCACGGTGGCGATGCGGCCATCCACCGCTTCGAGCGCGTCGATCGCGTGGCCATAGAGGAAGGTCGCGCCCCGCGCGGCGCAGCGCTGCGCGAGCTGCTGGGTGAAGACGCGCGCGTCGCCCGACTCGTCGCTGGGCGTGTAGGTGCCGCCAAAGAGCTTGTCGCCGTAGGCCGCGAGCGCGGGTTCGACCTTCAGCACCTCGTCGCGGCCCAGCACGCGGCGGTCGACGCCGTGGCGTCGCATCAGCTCGGCGCCGGCGGCGCCGGCGTCCAGCTCGGCCTGGCTGCTGAAGAAATGCAGGATGCCGCGCTCGAGCCGCTGGTACTCGATGCCGGTGGCCGCCACCAGCGCCTTCAGCGACTCATGGCTGTAGCGGCCGAGCGCGACGAGCTGGGCGACATTGCGCTCGAAGGCCGCGTCGCTGCACTGGCCGAGGAAGGCGAGGCCCCAGCGCCATTGATGGACGTCGAGCCTGGGGCGGAACAGCAGCGGCGAGTCGTCGCGCGCGAGCCACTTCAGCACCTTCAGCGGCGCGCCGGCGTTGGCCCAGGGCTCGCAGAAGCTGACCGAGATCTGCGCGCCGTTGGCGAAGCTGGTCTCGAGCGCGGCGTCGCTCTGGCGGTCGACCACGGTGACCTCGTGGCCCTCGTCGAGCAGGTACCAGGCGGTACTGATGCCGATGATGCCGGCGCCGAGGACGATGACCTTCATGACAGGCTCCTGCGGCCGCTCGTGACGGCCTGGGGTGATGCATCGGATTGTCGGCAGCGACCCCGCGGCAGTGAAGCCGGATTCAATTTCGTCGCCTTACATTAGCGCGGTTGATGCTTCGGAGCCCGCGATGCAGGACCTCGACCCCGCCGCGCTCGACTGCCTGGCCGCGCTGTCGGACGCCGGCAGCTTCGAGCGCGCCGCGCAGCGGCTGTCGATCA
This sequence comes from Methylibium sp., assembly GCA_035476815.1. Classification (GTDB taxonomy): domain Bacteria; phylum Pseudomonadota; class Gammaproteobacteria; order Burkholderiales; family Burkholderiaceae_C; genus Methylibium. Next base: position 32,846 of record DATILD010000049.1, on the reverse strand, counting down.
CGCAGTCGGCGGTGTCGCAGCGCCTGCGCGCGCTCGAATCGCAGGTCGGCCAGCTGCTGGTGGTGCGCTCGCGGCCGCTGCGGCTCACCGAGCCGGGCAAGGTGCTGCTGCGCTTCGCCCGCCAGCTGCAGGCGATGCGCGCCGACGTGGCGCGCGAGCTCGGCGCGCATGTCCACACCCAGGCGCGGCTGCCGATCGCGGTCAACGCCGACAGCCTGGCGACCTGGGTGTTGCCGGCGCTGGACCCGCTGGTGCAGCAGGGGCTGTCGGACGGCTTCGGCCTCGAGCTGATCGTCGACGACCAGGACTTCACCCATGAGTGGCTGCGCCAGGGCCAGGTGCTGGGCTGCGTGTCGACCGTGCCGCAGGCGCTGCGCGGCTGCCGGGTCACGGTGCTGGGCGTGATGCGCTATGTCGCGGTGGCGAGCCCCGGCTTCGTCGAGCGGGTGCTCGGCGGCGATGCCGCGGCCGGCCTGCACCGTGGCAACTTCGCGACCGTGCCCTTCCTGGTCTTCAACCGCAAGGACGACATGCAGGCGCAATGGGTGTCACGCGCCTTCGGCGTCAAGGGACCGCGGCTGGAGGAGCGCTTCGTGCCCTCGTCCGAGGCCTATGCGCGCGCGGCGACGCTCGGTTGGGGCGTCGGCGTGCTGCCCGAGCTGCAGGTGCGCGAGCGGCTGGCACGCGGCGAACTGCTGCCGCTGCATGCCGAGGTCAGCATCCCCGTCACGCTGCACTGGCACCAGTGGAAGCTGGGCGACGACAGCGGCCCGGCGCAGCGCGCCGCGCGGCTCGACGAGGTCGGCGCGGCGCTGATCGCCGGCGCCCGGGCGGCGCTGGGCGGCTAAGGACGCCCGGCGCCCGACGGACCCTCGCGCCGGGGTGCGGCCGCACCGACGGGGGTCATCGCCGGCACCGCGGCAGGGCGGTTGGTCGAGGTCGCGGCATCGCGTTCCGGACCCCAGGCGTCGGTGTCGTCGCCATGGGCGGCCAGCAGCATCGCACTGGCCACGGCCGCGGAGATCGTCCCCCAGGTCAGGGCCTGCAGTGATGCACGGTTCATGGCGGACTCCTTCCCTCTCCCGGCCCAGCGGCGGCGAACGACTAGCCTAGGTCAGCCGCGCCCGCCCGACCATCCGTCTGTTAGGGGAGATCGTGTCCAGATGTGCAGCAAGCGCCATGCCGCCGGCCGGTGAACGCGGCGCCGGCGGCGACAATCGACGCCCGATGCACCGCCGTGATCTTCTCGCCGGCCTCGGGCGCAGCGCCGCGGCGCTGGCGCTCGGGAGCCTGTTCGCACCGTCGCTGGGCCGCGACCGCGTCGAGCCGCTGACGGGGGCCGACGACCCCTTCACGCTCGGCGTCGCCAGCGGCATGCCGGGCCCGTCGAGCGTGGTGATCTGGACGCGCCTCGCCCCGCGGCCGATGGAGCCTCTCGGCGGCCTGCCGCGCGCTCCGCTGGCCGTGCGCTGGGAACTGGCCGAGGACGAGCGCTTCACGACCGGACTGCGCCGCGGCGAGCTGCTGGCCCGCCCCCAGCACGCCCACAGCGTGCATGTGCAGGTCGAGGACCTGCCCGCCGATCGGCGCTTCTTCTACCGCTTCCATGCCGGCGACGCGACCAGCCCGGTCGGTCGCACCCGCACCGCGCCGGCCGCCGACGCTGCCGTCGCACGCCTGCGCATCGCGCTCGCGTCCTGCCAGCACTACGAGCAGGGCGCGTTCACGTTGCAGCGCGAGATCGCCGAGCGCGACCTCGACCTGGTGCTGTTCGTCGGCGACTACATCTACGAGTCGAGCGCGCCGCGCTACCGCATCCGTGCCCACGAGGGCCCGCGCCCGGTCACGCTGGCCGACTACCGCCGCCGCCACGCCACCTACAAGCTCGACCCGGCGCTGCGCGCCGCGCATGCCGCCCACCCCTGGCTGATGACCTGGGACGACCACGAGGTCGAGAACGACTACGCCGACACCGCGTCGCGCTACGAGGAGCGCAGCCCCGCGGATCTGCTGGCGCTGCGCGCCGCCGCCTACAAGGCCTATTTCGAGCACATGCCGGTGGCGCCGAGCATGGCGCCGATGGGGCCGTCGATGGCGATCCACGCCCACCACCGCTGGGGTCGGCTGGCCGACCTGTGGACGCTCGACAACCGCCAGTACCGCTCGCGCCCGCCCTGCAGCGAGCCGGGGCGCGCCGGCGGCCGCATCCTGCGCGACTGCGACGAGCTCGACGACCCGGCGCGCTCGATGTTCGGCCCCACGCAGGAGCGCTGGCTCGCCGAACAGCTGGCCGCGAGCCCCTGCGGCTGGCGGCTGCTCGCGCAGGCGACGCAGATCGCGCCGGCCTTCGTCGACACGCCGCTCGGCCCCGCGCTCTACAGCGACGGCTGGGACGGCTACCCGCAGGCGCGCGCGCGGCTGCTGAACGCGATCGCGGCGCAACCACTGGGCAACGTGGCCTGCCTCGGCGGCGACGTGCACCGCCATGTCGCCGCGCGGCTGCGCGCCGACCCGACCGACCCGCGCTCGGCGGTGGTCGCGAGCGAGTTCGTCACCAGCTCGCTGACCTCGCGCGGCCTGCCGCAGACCACGACTTCGCTGATGCTGTCGAGCAACCCCGACCTGCTGCACGCCCGCGGCGACGAGCGCGGCTACGCGCTGCTCGAGCTGACGCCCGAGCGGCTGCGCTGCGAATTCCGCGCGACGCGCTTTCCGGTGCGCGCCGACGCGACGATCGCCACCCAGTCGTCCTGGGTGGTCGAGAGCGGTGTCGCGGGGCCGCAGCACGAGGGCTGAGCCGCGCCCGGCCCCGGTCGCGAAGCGCCGAACTGGCCCGGCGCCGCCACGGTTATCGCGCGATGGCGCGGGGTACGCGCGCCCACACTGGTCCGCATGGAAGCCCCGGTGCGTCACCTTCACACGCTGTTGCGTTGGATCCGTGCCGTCGGGCTGGCGCTGTCGCCGCGGCGGCGTCGTTCGATCGTCGCCGTCACCGAACCGGCCGACCTCGGCACCGCGTTCGGCCTCGACGCAGCGATCGAGACCGGCGGCCCCTGCCCGACACGCTAGCCCGCCTCGTCGACCAGCCGCTGCAGCGTCAGGCTCACGGTCTGCCCGCGCACCGCGGCGCGGCCGCCGTCGAGTTGCAGGCGTTCGGCGTGCACCGCCTGCGGCGTCGCCAGCGCGAGCCAGACCGTCCCGACCGGCTTGCCCGGCACCGCCCCCCCCGGGCCGGCGATGCCGGTCACGGCCGCGACGAGCTGCACCGGCGCGCGCTGCAGCAGACCGGTTGCCATCGCACGAGCCACCTCCTCGCTGACGGCGCCATGGCGCGCGATCAGCGCCGCATCGACCCCCAGCAGCTCGACCTTGGCCTCGTTGCTGTAGGTGACGACGCCGCGCTCGAACCAGTCGCTGGAGCCGGCCACGCTGGTGCACGCGGCGGCCAGCAGCCCGCCGGTGCAACTCTCGGCGGTGGCGAGGCGCCAGCCGCGCGCGCGCAGCCGCTCGGCGAGGGCGGCGACCAGGTGCTCGTTCATCGGCTCAGAAGCGCCACAGCGCGATCACCAGCAGCGTGCACAGCGCCGCGACGAAGTCGTCGAACAGCACGCCGAAGCCCTGCGGCCAGCCGATGCCGGTGCCGAAACGGCGGCGCTTGAACAGCGCATCGGCCCAGGCCACCGGGCCGGGCTTGGCGGCGTCGAAGAAGCGGAACAGCGCGAAGGCCACGAGCTGGGCGCCGAAGCCGGCCGGCATCAGCAGCCACAGCACGGCCCAGAAGGCCAGCACCTCGTCCCAGACGATCGCGCCCGGGTCGGCGGTGTGCAGGTGGCGCGCGGTGACGGTGCAGGCCCACCAGCCGACCGCCGTGCCGGCGGCGAGCAGCAGCGCCCATTGCGCGTCGCTCAGCCACGGGTCGATCACGACGAAGGCGGCCCAGGCCCACAGCGTGCCGACGGTGCCCGGCGCCTTGGGGCTGAGGCCGGCGCCGAAGCCGAGCGCGATCGCGTGCGCCGGGTGGGCCAGCAGGAAGCGCCAGCCCGGCCGGCGCGGCGCGACGGCCAGCGGCGGGTTGAGCGGAGCCGGCGTCGCGCTCATGACTTGAAGTGGTCGAACGAGGCCCATGCGCCGTCGAGCGTGCGGCCGGCCGCGTCGACGACGCGCAGGCCGTGCGCGGCCTCGATGCGGCCGATGCACGCCACGCCGACACCGGCCTCGCGGGCCGCGGCCTCGACGCGCGAGCGGGCCGCGGGCGGCGCGGTGAAGACGAGCTCGTAGTCATCGCCGCCCGACAGCGTGCACAGGCGCTGCAGCGCGAGCGGCTGGGTCGCGAGCTCGGCGCTGCGCGGCAGCGCGTCGGCGTCGACGGTCGCGCCGACGCCCGAGCGCCGCAGCACATGGCCGAGGTCGCCGAGCAGGCCGTCGGAGACGTCGATCGCCGCCGTCGCCACGGCGCGCAGCGCGAGACCCAGCGCGACGCGCGGCTGCGGCTCCTCCATCGCGCGGCGCACGCGCTCGAAGGCCTCGCCCGGCAGCACGACCGCGCCGCGGAAGACCTCCAGCGCCAGCCGCGCATCGCCGAGGCCACCGCCGATCGCGTGGCTGACCCAGAGCTCGTCGCCGGCACGCGCGCCGCTGCGCAGCAGCGCGGCGCCGGCCGGGACCTCGCCGAACACGGTGACGCACAGGTTCAGCGGCCCGGCGGTGGTGTCGCCGCCGATCAGTTCGCAGCCATGCGCCTCGGCCAGCGCATGGAAGCCGGCCGCGAAGCCCTCCAGCCAGGCCGCGTCGGCGCGCGGCAGCGCCAGCGCCAAAGTGCAGGCCAGCGGCTGCGCGCCGCAGGCCGCCAGGTCCGACAGGTTGACCGCCAGCGCCTTGTGGCCGAGCCGCCGCGGCTCGACGGTCGAGAGGAAATGCCGGCCCTCGACCAGCATGTCCGACGACACCGCCAGCTGCATGCCGGCGCGCGGCGCGATCACCGCGCAGTCGTCGCCCGGTCCGACCACCGCACGCGGCGTGGCGCGGGTGAAGTAGCGCGCGATCAGGTCGAACTCGCCGAGGCTCATGACGCGATTCTCGCTGCGATCACGGCTACCATCGGCCGCCGATTCACCCCGCAAGCCTTGGCAGCACCCGACTCATGCCCTCCCTCTTCCGAACCGCTGGCCACGTGGTGCGCGCCTTGGTTCCGGTCCTTGCCGCGGCGCTGCCGGCGGCACCGGCGGTCGGCCAGTCCACCGACGGCGCTCGCTCCTGGTCGGTCGGCCTCGGGGTCGTGGCGATGCGGCTGCCGGACTACCGCGGCTCGGACGAGTCGAGCAACCGGGTGCTGCCATTCCCCGCCGTGACCTACGAAGGGCCGCGGCTGCAGGTCGGCCGGGAAGGCGTGCGGGCCGGGCTGCTCGAGGGCAGCCGTTTCGAACTCGACGTGAGCCTGAACGGCAGCCTGCCGGTCCGCAGTGCGGGCAACCGCGCACGCGAGGGCATGGATGACCTCGATCCGACCGTCGAGGTCGGCCCGTCGCTGCGGGCCTGGCTGTGGCGTGACCCGGCGCGCCGCAGCGAATTCGCGCTGCTCATGCCGCTGCGCGCGACGCTGTCGGTCGATGGCAGTGGGCCCCACATGCACGGCTGGCAGTTCGCACCCCGGTTGCACTGGCGCGGCCACGATGTGCCGGGGCTCGAAGGCTGGCGGGTGGACCTGTCGGGTGGGCCGATGTGGGGTTCGCGCCGCTGGCACGCCTACTTCTACGATGTCCCGCCGCAGGACGCCCGGGCGGACCGCCCGGCCTACGCGGCCCCGGGCGGCTACGCGGGACTGCAGGGCATGCTGTCGGCGTCGCGCGAGGTCGGCCGATGGGGGCTGTTCGGGTTCGTGCGCGCAGACCACCTGCGTGGCGCCGTCTTCGAGGCCAGCCCGCTGGTTCGCCGCACCAGCCACGCTTCGATCGGTATCGGCCTGACGCGCTCGCTGTGGAGCTCGGCAGCGACCGGCTCGCCCTAGCCCGCGCGGCTCATTCCTCGCGGCCGGCATGCCGCAGTGGCCACCAGCTCAGTGCCACGCACACCGCACCGGCGGTCAGCAGCAAGGTGGCGCGCGGCACGATCTGCGCCGCCGTCGGCTCGCCGAGGAACACCGCCTGCATGCCGTCGAGAGCCCATCCCATCGGTGACCACTCCGACACCGCCTGCAGCGCCGGCGGCATCAGAACACGCGGCACCATGACACCGGCGATCGCCGCCAGCACCACGTTCAGGCCGCCACCCAGCGCCGCGGCCTGGTCGAAGCCGCGCGACCAGGCCGCGATCAGCAACGCCAGCCCCACGGCGGCCACGCTGGTCGCCGCGACGATCAGCAGGAACCAGCCGATGGCGACGTCCAGGTGCAGGGCGTCGCCGCCCAGCCATGGCACCAGCCAGCGACCGACCAGCAGCATGAAGCCGAGCTGGACCCAGTTGAGCAGCATGAACGCGAGCAGCTTGCCGCCCAGCACCGCGCCGGGCGCGAGTCCGAAGGATGCGAGCCGCGCCAGCGTGCCGTCGTTGCGCTCCTGGATCAGCACGCCGGCCGCCGGGATCACGACGAAGAACATGCCGAACACCAGCCAGGCCGGGACACTCTGCTGGACGGCCGTCATCGGACGGCCCGATTCGATCTCGTAGAGGTAGCGCACGGCCGGCGTGGCCTGGGCCGACAGCAGTTCGCTGGCCGACGCGCCGCCGAGCAGGACACTGGCAAACGGTCCGGCCTCGGCCGCGGCCGTCTTCATCGGCACCTGAAGCATCGAGAACGCGAGTTCGGCGCGCAGCCGCGCGGCGGCGGCGGGCGGCACGCGGTGGCCCAACCACATTTCGACCCGGTCGCCGCGCGGGCGCCCGTCGCTGCCCAGCCAGCCCTCGCGCACGACGATGCCGGCCTCGACCTGCCGCGCCCGCAGCGCCGCCTGCAGCGCCGTGCGCGACGCGAACCGCTCGCCGCGCTGACGCTCGAGCCATTCGCGCGTCCACTGCGCCGCCGCCGGGCCGGCGTCCTCGACCACCCACCCGGTGACCGGCATGTCGATGCGCGCGACCAGCGTGTTCTTGAGCGTGAACGACATCACCAGCACGAACACCGCCGGCATCAGGAACACGGCCGCCAGCCCGTGCGGGTTGCGCAGCAGCAGCCGCCATTCCTTGGCGGCCAGACGGATCACGGTGCTCGGCCAGCGCATCGATCGGGCCTCAGTCGCGCAACGATCGCCGCGTGTGGTGCATGAACAGCGCCTCGAGCGAGTCGAATGGCGCGCCGCCCTCGGGGCCGCGCAGCAGCGAGGCCAGGTCGCCGGCGGCCAGCACACGACCATGGTCGAGCAGCAGGATGCGCGAGCACACGGCGCTGACCTCCTCCATGTAGTGCGTCGCGTACAGCACGGCCGTGCCGGCACGCACCAGGTCGCGCACGCGGTCGAGCAGGAAGGCCCGCGACTGCGGATCGACACCGACCGTCGGTTCGTCGAGCAGCAGCACATCGGGTTGCTGGACCAGCGCGATGCCCAGGTTGAGCCGCCGGCGCACGCCGCCCGAGCCCCGGCGCGCCCGCTGGTCCGCGAACTCGTGCAGCAGGCAGGCGTCGAGCGCGGCCTCGACGCGGCGGCGGCGCTCGGCGGCCGGCAGGTCCAGCAGGCCGGCGAAGAAGGCCAGGTTCTCACGACAGCTCAGCTCGGGGTAGAAGGCGCAATCCTGCGGTACCCACGCGACGACCGGCGCCGGCGCGCCGACGCGGGTCACGCGCCCCGCCTTGGGCGTGCGCAACCCGGTCAAGAGCTTGATCAGCGTCGACTTGCCGGACCCGTTCGGTCCGAGCAGGCCGACCGCCTGGCCTCGCATGAGCCGCAGGTCGACGCCGCGCAGCGCAGGCTCGGCCTGCGCGCGATAGCGGTCGACGAGCTGCTCGGCGGCAAGCACGACGCCGTCGTCGCGGCTCATGGCCACGAGGCTTCTGGCGCGCCGCCCGGTCGCGGCGGCGTGGCCGCCGCCGTGCCGCCGCGACCGGGCAGCACGACCGCCGGTCTCAGGCTGCGCCACAGGCCGCGCGGCGCCATGCCGCGGCGCAGCAGCCGCCCCGCGACCATCACGACGATCTTGGCGATGTCGACCACCGGTCGGAAGTGGCTGGGGCGGGCATGCGTCGGGTAGTGCCCGGGGATCGCCACCGCCAGCGTCTCGTGGCCTTGCCACGCCGACTCGATCAGCAGCTCGCTCTCGAAGGTGAAGCGGCGGCTGCGCACGCGCGGGCCGAGCGCGATCTGCATCACCTCGCGCGGATAGACGCGATAGCCCGACTGCGAATCGGCCACCGGGTGGCCGGCCGCCCAGGAGATCCAGAAGCAGGCGAAGCGATTGGCGCGGTAGCGCGCGACCGGGAAGTTCGCGCGGTCGTGCAGCCGCGAGCCGACGACGATGCGCGCGGCGTTGAACCCCCACGCGGCGAGCAGCGCCGGCGCGTCGACCGGGTCATGCTGGCCATCGCCGTCGAACGCGATGACGCAGCGGGCATCCTGCGCCACCGCGTGGGCGAACGCCGTGCGCAGGCTCGCGGCCTTGCCGACATTCGCCGCATGACGCAGCAGCACGACCGGCAGGCCGTCCAGCGCGGACACCGTCGCGTCGGTCGAGCCGTCGTCGACGACGATCACGCGCGGGCACAGCGACAGCGCCCTCTGGGCCAGCGCGCGGATCGTGCGCGCCTCGTTGTAGGCCGGAATCACCAGCCACACGCGGTCCCAGCATGGCTCGCCGGCAGGCGCAGCGGCGGTCGGCGCTTTGTTCACGCCATTCCTCCATTGACGCCGATCACCTGGCCCGTGATGTAGGCCGCGGCGTCCGAGGCGAGAAAGGCCACCAGCGCCGCCACCTCCTCGGGTCGCCCGGCGCGACCCGCCGGCACCAGCGCCTTGATCCGTTCGGGCGGAAAGGCCGCCGCCTCGGCCATGCCGGTGTCGATCACGCCCGGCGCCACCGCGTTGACCGTGATGCCCCGACCGGCGAGCTCCAATGCCAGCGACAGGGTGGCACCATGCAGTCCGGCCTTGGCCGCCGCGTAATTGGCCTGGCCGCGGTTGCCGCGCTGGGCGGCGACCGAGGTGATGCTGATCACGCGGCCCCAGCGCGTGCGCACCATCGGCAGCAGCAGCGGCTGGGTGACGCGGAAGAAGCCGTGCAGGTTGATGTCGATCACCTCGTGCCACGCCGACGCGTCCATGCCGGCCATCAGCGCGTCGCGATGCATGCCGGCGTTGTTCACGACGATCTGGATCGGCCCCGCCTCGAGCAGCGCGTCGACGGCGGCGCCGACCGCCGCATCGTCGGCGAGGTCGAAGGCCACGGCCTGCGCGCGACCGCCGGCCGCCTGCAGCTCGGCCGCCAACGCACGCGCGCGCTCGAGACCGCGGTGGGCATGGACGATCACCTCGACGCCGTCGGCCGCCAGCGCGCGGCAGATCGCCGCGCCGATGCCACCGCTGCCGCCGGTCACCAGCGCGCGCCTCGGAGCGGACTTGCCGGCCCCCGTCATGGCACGCCCGCTGCGGCGGCGAACGCCACCATCAGGCGACCGCTCGCCATCGGCCGCAGGCCGGCCGCGACGTCGAAGGCGTACAGGCAACCCGCCGCACTGCGGCCGAGCAGCTCGGCGCGCACCGTCAGGCCGGCAGGGTCGGTGGCGAGGACCGCCGCATGCAGCGTCACCTCGCCGAGCTTGACCAGGAGCCCGCCGCGTGGCGCGCTGGCCTCGTCGACGAGTGCGCCGTGCACGGCGCTCGCCTGCGCCGCGTACTCGGCCGCGACGACGGTCGCAACGATGCCATCGCGCGCCAGTGGGTGGCCGGCGTCGGGGGCCGCGGCGCGACATTCGATGCGCGCCTCGTCCCAGGCGATCACCGCATCGAGCAGGCACATCGCCCCGGCATGCGGGACGCGGCGCTCGATACCCGCGCGGTCGAGCCTCATGCGGCACCCGCCTCGACGCGGTGCAGCCGCAAGGTCTGGGCGCCGAGCGCCAACCGGCAGACTGCCGTCGCGTCCTGCTCGAGCAGGCCGAGCGCCGCCAGCGCGCGGGCGCTGCTGTGGGCGCCCCAGGCGGCCGGCAGCCAAGCCGGCAAGGCGCTCGGCGGTTCGCCGTCCACGACGCCGACGTCGAGTGCGAACGAGGCCAGCGCCGCGGCGCGCGGCGAGGCCCCGACGCTCAGCACCCAGGCGGTCGCCGTCGGCTCGGCGACGCGCAGCAGCTCGTCCATCGGTGCGCTCATGGCCGGATCGTAGGCCACCAGCATGACGGGCTCGCCGGTGGCCGCGGCCTCGGTCACCGCGCACAGCAGGCCGGCGGCGAAGCTGTCCAGGCCGAGGCTCGCGACCGTCGCCGACCGCCGGTTGCGCCAGGCGATCGAGAAGCAGCCCGAGGGCGCGTTGTGAACCGAGTTCGGGAACAGCAGCGGCGACACCTGCCTCGTCGTCGCCAAGGCCTCCATCATCTGCTGGCAAACCTCACCGGTGCCTTCGTCGGTCGCAAACACCGATCGCAGCGCATCGGGCGGGAACGGGCTGCTGGCGAGTGCCTGCTCGATGCATGCGAGCGTCAGCCGCACGACCAGGCTCGCCCGCCGGCGCTCGTTGGCGGGCAGCGACGCCGGGCTCGGCAACACCAGCGGCGCGGCCGGCGGCGGTCGGTCGGCGCGGCACGCGGCGCGCAGCTCGGCCAGCGAGCCCAGGCCGGGCGCGAGGACGCCCACCGCATGAAGGTCGAAGTGCAGGCGGCTCATCTCAGTCCGTCCGGCCAAAGACCAGTGCACAGTTGCTGCCGCCGAAACCGAAGTTGTTGCTCATCGCGCGGCGCAGCGCCGCGCCGCGCGGCTGCAGGACCAGGTCGACCTCGAGAGCCGGGTCGGGTTGTTCCAGATTGGCGGTCGCTGGCAGCGCCTGACGGGCCAGCGCTTCGACCGTGACGATCGCCTCGACGATGCCGGCGGCGCCGAGCGTGTGGCCGGTGATGCCCTTGGTCGACGACACCGGCACGCCGCGGGGGCCGAACACCGCGGCCAGCGCGGCCGCTTCGGAGCGGTCGTTCGCGGGCGTCGCGGTGCCATGCGCGTTGACATAGCCGATGTCGGCCGGCGCCAGCCCCGCGGCGGCGAGTGCCGCGCGCATCGCGTCCTGCGCGCCCAGCCCCTGCGGGTGCGGCGTCGACATATGCCAGGCGTCGCTGGATTCACCACCACCGAGGAAGGACACCGCGGCGGGCCGGCGGTCGATCAGCATGAAACCGGCCGCCTCGCCGATCGAGATGCCGTCGCGCGCCGCATCGAACGGGCGACAGACGCGCTCCGACAGCAGCTGCAGCGCATCGAAGCCGTGCAGGGTCGACAGGCACAGGCTGTCGGCCCCGCCGACCACGGCCGCGTCGACCAGACCGGCGTCGATCCAGCGGCGGGCGGTCAGGAACACCTTGGCGCTCGACGAGCATGCGGTCGAGATCACGACCATCGGTCCCTGCAGCCCCAGCAGCTCGGCACTGAAGCGGCACAGCGCGTCGACCGCGTGGCTCATCCGGTAATCGAAGCCGGGTGGCCACTTGCCGGTGGCACGCCGTTCGGCATAGGCCTGCTCGGTGCGGCCGATGCCCGAGGTGCTGGTCCCCAGCACCAGCGCCACGCGGTGCGCGCCATGGCGGTCGACCGCGGCATCGACCGCCTGCCGGAACGCCGGCGCCTGCAGGGCCAGCCACGCGAGGCGGTGGTTGCGGCAGTCCCAGCGGGCCAGCGGGGCCGGCAGTGCGGCGTCGTCGACCCCCGGGACCTCGCCGACCCAGCAGGGCCGGTCGCACCACGACAACGCGTTGGGCCGCAGCCCGGTGCGGCCCTGCGCGATCGCGTCCCACAGCGCCGCGGAGCCATGGCCGGCCGCATGCACCGCGGTCCAGGCCGCAACGCCGAGCGGCTCGGTCGCGCGGCGGTGCGCCGCCGACGGCTCAGGCGGCAACACGGCACTCCAGCAGCGTGTGGTAGCCGCCGACGCCGTCGGTCAGCGTCGCGACCTCGAAGCCGGCGCGCTCGATCAGCTCGATGAACACCGCCGAGTCGTACATCTGGCTGTTGCCGTTGGCCACGCAGGCAAAGTACAGCGAGGTCTGCTGCAGGCTGAACGCGGCCGCCTCGAAACGCTGGCGGTCCCAGAACAGCTCGAGGATCCACAACCGGCCGCCGGGCGGCAGCGCGGCGCGAACCATGCCGAGGATCGCGACGATCTGTGCCTCGGAGAAGCAGTCCAGGAACTGGCTCATCCAGATCAGTTCGTAGCCGGTCGGCAGCGCGGCAGCTGGCGCGAGCATGTCGGTCGGATGCAACCGTGCCCGCTGAGCGAGGCCGGCCTCGGCCAGCCGCGCGTGGGCCCGCGCCAGCTGCGGCGGCAGGTCGACCAGGCCCAGCTCCAGGTCCGGCAATCGCCGCAGGCACCACTCGGCCCATTTGCCGGTGTTGCAGCCGACGTCGAGCAGGCTCGCCGGCGGTGCCGCGGCGAGCCGTTCGCACGCGGCCGGGAAGGCCAGGTCGGAGTAGTAGTGGTCGAACGCGTGCCAACTGCGGCCAGCCGGCTCGGGCATCACCGACAGGCCTTCGTACAGCGTGGCCCAGGGGCCGATCGCCTGCAGGCCGGCGGGCCGGCCCTCGCACAGCGAGGCGTCGAGGTGGGCCGCGGCCTGGTAGCAGACGTCACGCGTGAAGTCGAAGTTGACGCGCGTCATCTCGTCGTCGAGCAGGAAGCGCCCGAGCTTGCCGAGGTGGAAGCGCGCGTCGCGCCGCCACACGATGCGCAGCCCCAGGCCGGCCTCGAGCAGCAGGCGCGCCGCGTAGGGCGACAGCCCGGTGCTCGCCGCCACCTCCTCGACCGAGCGGCCACCCGACGCGGCAGCGCCGGCCAGCGCCGCGAGCACGCCGCGGTCGCGCATCACCGCGGTCGCCTGGAAGGCGAGCGGCGCGAATGCCAGCCATTGCGCCGCGCTGACGGCCTCGAGCGCGGTGAGCGGATCCTTGTCGAACATGGTGCGCCTCGTTTCAGGGGTCCAGCCGGGTGATCGTGCGCTCGCCGCGGCGCTCGACGACGACGATGGTCTGCAGCCGCGCGCCGCGGCCACGCAGCTCCAGGTGGTCGAGCTGGCCGGCCGCGTCGACGCTGCGCGGCTTCAGGATCGCGGTCCAGTCCTGCGGATCGCCGCGCAGTTCGATGCGGAAGGCCGACTCGAGCGCGAGCAGTTCGCCGGCCAGCACGCGCCGCAACGCGCCGGCCAGCAGCCCGACGGCGGGTGCGTCACGGAACAGGATCTGCTTCGGCGCACCACCGCCGGCACCGACCCATTCCATGCGGTCGGCGAGCAGGCGCCAGGTCTCTTCGCGCGGTGCGGTCACGCGCTTCTCGAGCCGGTCGGGGCCGACATGCAGCGTGCCGCGCGACTCGATCGGCGCGGCGAGCCAGGGCGACTCGCGCCGCTCCTCGAAGGGCACGGCCGGCTCGGCCGGGGCCGCGCGCAGCAAGCGCTCGAGCTCGGCCACCGTCAGCGCCTCGGCCGCAGCGGCGACGGCCCAGGCCAGGCCCAGCCCGACCCCGAGCAGCAGCCGGCGCAACCGCGCGGCGCGGCTCATCGTGCGACCTCCGCCACGCTCCAGTAGGGGTAGAAGTTGAACCAGTTCAGCGGGTAGCGCCGCGCGTAGCGTTCGAGCAGCGTCGCGTAGCGATCGACCACCGGCTGCAGCGCGGCACCCCGGCTGTCGGCCGCGACCGCCGCGCCGAACTCGACGAACTCGATGCGGTAGCGGCGCCCGCCTTCGTACAGGCCGAAGCACATCAGCACCGCCGCACCGCTGCGCGCGGCCAGCACATGCGGCGCGATCGGCATCGTGGTCATGCGCCCGAGAAAGCGCGCCGGCAGCCGCGCCGCGGCGCCGTCGACGCGGTCGGCGAGCGCCGCCACGACGCCCCCGCGCCGCAGCGCCTCGTGGGCGCGCAGGAAACTGTCGGGCCGACCCAACTCGATCAGGTCGAGGGCGCGGTCGTCGATGCCCGCCAGACGCCGCAGCCGCGCGCGTGGGTCGACGCGCATCATCACGCTGATCGGCCGCTGGGCCATCGCGCGGTGGGCGAGCATCATCAGGTCGAAGCTGCCAAGGTGCGAGCCGAGCAGCAGGCAACCCCGGCCGGCGGCAAGGGCTTCGTCGACCAGCCCGCCGCCCTCGATCACGACCTCGAAGCGGTCGAACTCGCCGCCTGCCATGTAGACCCGATCGAGCAGCGTGGCCGCGAACCCGTGGATGTGCGCGAACACCTCGCGCCAGGTCGCGGCGCGGCCGTGCACCACGCCGAGGAACTCGGCCGACGCGCGGCGCGCCGTGCCATCGGTGAGCACGAAGTACAGCACGATGGGGTAGAGCATTGCGCGACACAGCGGCCGCCCGGCGTGGCGCGCCAGCCAGACGATCAGCCGGATGAGCGCGGCGCTGCCGCGCTCGGCCTTGTCGGTCCAGCGCGTCATGCCGACGCCTCCGTCCCGGCCTGCAACGACAGCGTGCCGGTGGCGACCGTCACCGCGGCACCGTCACCCGTCGCGCTCAGCCGGAAGGCGACGCGAGCGCCGTCGACCGTGCAGCAGCCATCGACGCGCTCGTCCGGACCGACAGCGCGCAGGAACTTGACCTGCTCCAGCCGCGCGACGCGCCGACCGGTGGCCTGCTCGACGGCGTGCAGCAGCTGGTCGAGCAGCACGACGCCGGGCACGATCGGCCGCCCGGGGAAGTGGCCCGGCAGCGCCGGATGATCGGCCGGCACGCTGAAGTGGAACGCGATCGGCATCACCGTGCCGCGCGCCTGCTGCGCCAAGCGTCGTAGATCGCGTCGAGCGCATGCCGCGGCAGCTTGCCGTGGGCGGCGCGCGGCAGGTCGTCGACGCGGATGATCGCGCGCGGCAGGAACACCGGGTCGATGCGCGCGCGCAGCCAGGCCTCCGCCTGCGCGCGATCGAGCGGCGCTCCGGCATGGATCAGGATCAGCCGCTCGCCGGGCGCGCCGGTCGCCGGCAGGTAGAACACGCCGTCCGTCAGCCCCGGGAGATCCTGCAGCAGCAGGTTCAAGCCGGCGAGCGACGCGCGCCGGCCGGCGATCTTGATCAGGTCACCGCTTCGACCAAGCAGGCGGAAGCCACCGCGGCCATCGTCCTCGACCTGATCGGCCAAGGTTTGCGGCGACCGGAAATGCGCGCCTCGGACGATGGCGCCTTCGCCACTCGGCTCGATGCAGACCCCCGGCAGCGGGCGCCAGGACGCGTCGCGCGCGGTGCGGCGCATCGCGACCGCGCCGGTCTCGGTCGAGCCATAGATCTCGAGCACCGGTGCGCCGCACAGGCGCTCGGCCTCGCCCGCCAGCGCCGGCGCCAACGGCATCGTCGAGGCGATCACGAAGTGGCAGCGCGCCAGCACCTCGCCGGACTGCACCTGCGCGCGCAGATGCAGCGGGGTCGCGACCCAGCACGCCGCGCCGTCGCAGCGCCCGAACGCGGCGCGCACGTCGGCCGGCAGCAGCGGGCGGCCGTCGAGCAGCGCCACGCCGTACACCAGCGGCAGCAGGACCGAGGTCTCGAGGCCGAACATGTGCTGCGACGGCACGCTGCACACGATCGCTCGCAGCGCGGCCCAGTCGCCGTCGACCTCGGTGGCGAGGCGCTCGCCGAGCCGCTGTGCACCGCGCACCAGCTGGCCCAGCGTCTTCACCTGCGGCTCGGGCCGACCGGTGCTGCCCGAGGTGTAGAGCTCGACCCGCGGCGCCTCGAAGTCGGGCGACCACGCCAGCGCCGCGTCGGGTACGCCCGCCACGGGTCGCGGTTCGAACACCAGGCAGCGTGCTGGATCGGACCCGGGCAGTTGCAGCGCGTCGGCATCGTCGGTCACGACGATCGGCTCGCCGTCGGCTGCCAGCATCGCTGCCAGTTCGGCGGCCCCGCTCGACGGCGGCAGTTGCTGCAGGCAACCGCGACGCAGCGCGGCCAGCCAGGCCACCAGAAAGCCCGCGCGCGAATTGCACAGGTTGACCACCGTCGCGCCGTCCGGCAGGCGAGCGGCGAGCGCGACCGACGCTGCGTGAAGTTGGCGCCAGGTCCAGTCGTGCCGACCGCCGACCACGGCCAGGCGATCCAGCCAAGCCGGCGTCGCGACCAGCGGCGTGTCCAGCGAGACGTCGATGCCCATGGGGTGCTCAGGCGCCGCCACGCCAGACGCTCACGGCGTCGCGCAGCTGCTGCGACAGGCCGGGGAAGCGCCGGCCCGGGAAGAACCGCGGTCGCAGCCCACGCTCACCGACGAACAGCAGCGCGCTGCCGACCCCGGTCCAGAGCCCGGCCATCGGCATGACCAGCGACAGCAGAGCGCCGGCCGCGAGGTAGGCGCACCAGCATTGCGTCAGCCGGCGCGTGTAGAGGCACAGCGCCGGCTCCAGCGCAGGGTCGCCGACGCGCGCGATGCGCTCGATCAGCGGCACGCACCCGCGCCGCAGCGTGCGGCCGAACGAGAACGCCAGCCAGCCCAGCGCCAGCGCCGGCAGCAGGCGCCACGGCGTCGCGGCGTCGAGCGACCCCACGCGCGCTCAGCCGCGCAGGGCCTGCGTCGCGCCGATGTGATCGGCCAGACTCTGCAGCGACGCGAAGATGCGCTCGTTGTCAGGGTCGTCGGCCTTCAGCTTGACGCCATAGCGCTGCTGGATGACCAGCGAGATCTCCAGCAGGTCGAGCGAGTCGAGCTCGAGCCCGCCCTTGAAGAGCGGCGCGTTCAGATCGATCGACGCCGCGTCGACCCCCTCGAGGTTCAACGCCTCGACGACGAGGGTGGCCAACGCACGCGCCGGCTCGTCCATCAACGGCTGGCTCACTGTCAGGAGGCCGACAACTGGGCGGTGATGCCACGCGTCAGGTTCTGGATCCAACCGTTGTAGTTCTTGTGGATCTGGCCGTCCTTCTCGTTCAGGTCGACGCTGGAGCGGTACTTGATGCTGTAGGCCGAGGGCGAGTACGGGATCTCGACCACCGCGGTATGCGAACGCAGCTGCAGCGTGCCCACCAGCAGGTTGGGCCGCTCGTCCTTCATCTGCCAGCCGAGCGCCGCGCCGGCGCGGACGATGGCCGACCGGACGTGCTCTTGCGACAAGGGCTTGCCGGAGGCCGACGAGACCGCCGCATCGCTGACATTCATGATCGGTGCCGTCGTGCATCCGGCACCAGCCAGCGCGGCGACAACAACAACCGCGGCGCAAAAGACTTGTTGAATACGCATGATTCCTCCCTGTGATTGCAATCGTTGTCGACGCGTTCCGGTCGCCTGACACCAGCGGCGAGCCGCCTCGACGGGCTCGCCGAACGCGCGGCGGATTCTACGTCGGGCCCATGTCAGGACCTCGCGCCGCGGCCGCGGCAAGACGACCCCGAACAGGCGCGGCACGCACCGCTCCCTAACGCCCGCCTAACGCCCGCTTCCTAGCATGGCGTCACCCGGTCTCAGTGCCGCTGCGGTGCCCACGGCAGGGGAGCGGGGCCCGCGAACCTCAACAGTCCCCGACGGAGCAGAACCATGTCGAAGTTCAAGTGCATCCTCCTGCTGGCGCTCGCCTGCGCCGGCGGAGTCCACGCGGCCCAGGTGACCCGCGCCTCGTGTTCGGTCGATGGTGGCGGCGGCGCCAACCTCATCAGCAACACCCCGGCCCAGGGCTGGCGGCCGATCACCGGCATCGGCGTCACGCTCAACAACACCGGCACGGTGGACAAGAAGGCCTATCTCCACTTCGCGGCCGACACCGGCGTGCCGCCGGACGCCGAGGTGCGCCTCGGTTTCTCGATCGGCGGCGCCGCGCCGATCTATCTCGGGCCGCAGAACCTGGCGAACGCCGTGCAGTACTACCAGTCGCGCAGCACGCTGGCGGTGGTCACCGTGCCGCCGGGCCGCCACACCGTGCGGCCCTACTGGTTCGTCAGCGGCGCCGGCACCGAGCTGGGGGTGATGGACGACCGCTGCCTGTTCGTGACCTTTTGAGCCGGCTCAGCCGCCCGGCTCGCGCAGCACGTTGGCGAGCTCGACGGCCGACTTGACGCCCATCTTGTCGAACACGCGCGCGCGGTGGACCTCGACCGTGCGCACGCTGATCGCCAGCGCGTCGGCGATCAGCTTGTTGGGCCGGCCGTCGATGACGAGCTGCATCACCTCGCGCTCGCGCTCGGTGAGTTCGGCGACGCGCTGGCGCACCAGCTCGCGCTCGCGCAAGCGCTCCAGCGCGGCCCGGCTCGCGCCCAGCGCGCGCTCGATGCGGTCGACCAGCGCGTTGTCGGAGAAGGGCTTCTCGACGAAGTCGAAGGCACCGCGCTGGATCGCCGACACCGCGGTCGGCACGTCGCCATGGCCGCTGAGAAAGATCACCGGCAGCACCTGCGTCAGCCCGCGCCCGACCAGCTTGTCGAACAGCTGCAGGCCGCTCATCCCGCCGGGCATGCGCATGTCCAGCAGCAGGCAGGACGGCGCGCCGCGCAGGCTGTCGGCGCGCGCCTCGAGCATGGCCTCGAAGGCTTCGCCCGACTCGAAAGCGTCGGACAGCAGCCGCCGCGTGCGCAGCAGCCAGGCCAGTGCCTCGCGCACCACCGACTCGTCGTCGACCAGGTAGACGACCGGCAGGCCGAGCGGCGGCGGCGCGGCGGGCTTCATGGCCGTGCGCCGGCCGTGACCGGTTCGGACGTCGCGGGCTGCGCGGCGGCGGCCGGCAGCGTGAACGAGAAGCGCGTGCCGGTGACGCCGCCCCGGGCGTCGCGCCGCAGCTCGTAGCCGAGCGCGCCGCCATGCTGCTCGATCACCGTGCGGCACAGGCTCAGCCCCAGGCCCATGCCCTCGGCCTTGGTGGTGAAGAAGGGCGTGAACAGCTTGGCACCGACCTCGGGCGCGATGCCCGGGCCCTGGTCGGTGACGCTCATGCGCACCCAGGCGCCCTCGGCGCGCGCACTGATCTGCAGCACGCGGCGCTCCGGCGGCATGGACTCCATCGCCTGGATCGCGTTGCGGGTCAGGTTGAGCAGCACCTGCTCGACCATCGTGCGGTCGCAGGCGACGCGCAGCGCCGAGCCGCCGAGGTCGAGCTCGATGAGCGCCGCGCTCTTGCGCGCCTGCAGCCGCAGCAGCGGCAGCACGGTCTCGACCAGCTCCTCGCAGGCGATCTCGTCGCGGCTGCGTTCGCGGCGGCGCACGAAGTCGTGCACGCTCTTGATCACGCGGCCGGCGCGTTCGGCCTGCTCGGCGATGCGCTGGGTGGCCTCGCGCACCATCGCCAGCGTCGGCGCGTCGGGCGCCGCGGCCGGCGCCATCAGGTTCAGCGAACCGCTCGCGTAGCTGGCGATCGCCGCCAGCGGCTGGTTCAGCTCGTGGCTGAGCAGCGAGGCCATCTCGCCGACCGTGGCCAGCCGCGCGGTGGCCTGCAGCTGCTCCTGCTGCTGGCGCGACAGCTCCTCGACGCGCTTCTGCGGCGTCAGGTCGAGCACCGCGCTCATCCAGCCGCTCTGCACGCCGCCCGTGCCGATCAGCGGCGCCTCGAAGATCAGCACCGGGAAGCGCTCGCCGTTGGCCCGCATGAAGGTGGTCTCGTGGCCCTCGCGCTGCTCGTGGGCCGGCACGCCGCGCTCCAGGCGCTGCGCATGGCGCGCCTCGTAGGCCACGCGCATCTCGGGCGGCCAGTAGGGTGGCGTGGTCTGGCCGATCAGCTGCTCGGGCGCGAAGCCGACCATGCTGCAGAACGCCGGGTTGACATAGGTGATGCGGCCGGCCATGTCGCGCGCGCGCAGACCGGTGACGAGCGAGTTCTCCATCGCCTGGCGCAGCGCCAGCTCCTCGGCGAGCCGCTGCTCGGCCGCGGCGCGGCGACGCACGTCGCGCACCAGCAGCGCGACCACCACCGCCAGCGCCAGCGACAGGCCCAGCACCAGCGAGGCCGGCAGGTTGGCAACGATGCCCGGCGCGCGGCCGGCGCTGTCGAGCCGCAGCACCAGCGTCGTGCCGGGCAGATCGATCAGCCGCTCGGCGACGAACACGCCGGCGCCGCGCGGGCGGCCGCCGCGCGCGAGGCGGGTGCCGTCGCCCTCGACGAAGGTGAGCTCGTGGCTGCGCGCCAGCTCGGCGGTGACCGCCTCGTCGAGCACCTGGGCGAGCGCGATCGTCGCCGCCATCGCGCCGCGCGGGCCGACCCCGCGGCCGGTGGGCAGGCAGACGTCGATGACCTCCAGCCCCAGCCCGCCGATCTGCGGCACGAAGTAGCTGCGCGACCAGGTCGGCGTCTCCAGCCGCATCGCGGTGGCGCAGGCGGCCTCGCTGTCGACCGCCAAGCTGCTGCGCGGCAGCACGCTGAACACCGGCGGCCGGTAGGGCGAGTCGACCGCCTCCTCGATGCGCTGGCCGGCGCCACGCCATTCGAGCCTCACGAGCTCGCGGCGCGCGTGCAGCAGATCGGCCGCGTCGGCGCGCCATTGCGGCAGCGGCGGATCGTTCCACAGCAGCGCCTGCAGGCTCTGCAGGTTGCGCGCCAGCAGCTGGCGCACGTCGCCGGCGGCGGCGGCCGCCGCCATCTCGGTGCGCTCCTGCTCGCGGTCATGCTCGTACTGCACGGTCAGCGCCAGCAGCAGCGTCTGCGCGACGCCCAGCAGCGCGACCAGCAGCGCCCAGGGCAGTATCCGGCGCCAGCGTACGGCGGACACGGCAGGCGGGGCGGCGGGGTCGGGCATGACGCGAGTGTTGGTCGCCGCACCGGGGAGCGGGCTACGCAGTTTCGCGCATGGCGCCGAGCGCCGGCGCTTGAAACACTGCGCGCTGCGCGGACCGGGCCGCGCAGCGGCGCCTTCCTACAATGCCGCGATGCCCCGCGGCGCGTCCGATGCGAACGCGCTGCCCGACGGGCCCCGAAGCGGCGCTGACCGCCGGCCACCACGGAAGCACACCATGCCCACCCCTGCCGAAAAGACTGCCGAACTGCGCCAGGCGGCGCTCGAGTACCACGAGTTCCCGACGCCCGGCAAGGTCGCGATCGCCGCGACCAAGCAACTGATCAACCAGCATGATCTGGCGCTGGCCTATTCGCCCGGCGTGGCGGCAGCCTGCGAGGAGATCGTCGCCGACCCGGCCAACGCCTTCCGCTACACCTCGCGCGGCAACCTGGTCGCGGTGGTCACCAACGGGACCGCCGTGCTGGGCCTGGGCGACATCGGCCCGCTGGCGGCCAAGCCGGTGATGGAGGGCAAGGCGGTCCTGTTCAAGAAATTCGCCGGCATCGACGTGTTCGACATCGAGCTGGCCGAGAACAACCTCGACAAGCTGATCGACTGCATCGCCGCGCTGGAGCCGACCTTCGGCGGCATCAACCTCGAGGACATCAAGGCACCGGACTGCTTCTACGTCGAGCGCGCGCTGCGCGCGCGCATGAAGATTCCGGTCTTCCACGACGACCAGCACGGCACCGCGATCGTCGTCGGCGCGGCCACGCTCAACGGCCTGAAGGTGGTCGGCAAGGACATCAAGGAGGTCAAGCTGGTCACCTCCGGCGCCGGCGCCGCCGCGCTGGCCTGCCTGGGGCTGCTGGTCAAGCTCGGCCTGCCGCGCGAGAACATCTGGGTCACCGACCTGGCCGGCGTCGTCTACCAGGGCCGCACCGAGCTGATGGACCCGGACAAGGCCGAGTTCGCGCAGCCGACCTCGCAGCGCACGCTGGCCGAGGCGATCGCCGGGGCCGACATCTTCCTCGGGCTGTCGGCCGGCGGCGTGCTGAAGAAGGAGATGGTCGCGAAGATGGCGAAGAACCCGCTGATCTTCGCCCTCGCCAACCCCAACCCGGAGATCCTGCCCGAGGACGTGAAGGCGGTGCGCGACGACGCGATCATGGCCACCGGCCGCACCGACTACCCGAACCAGGTCAACAACGTCCTGTGCTTCCCCTACATCTTCCGCGGCGCGCTCGACAGCGGCGCGACGACGATCACGGTGGAGATGGAGATCGCCGCGGTGCACGCGATCGCCGAGCTGGCCCAGGCCGAGCAGAGCGAGGTGGTGGCCGCCGCCTACGCCGGCGCCACCCTGTCCTTCGGCTCCGAGTACCTGATCCCCAAGCCCTTCGACCCGCGGCTGATGATGAAGATCGCGCCCGCGGTGGCCCGCGCCGCCGCCGAGTCGGGCGTGGCGACGCGGCCGGTCAAGGACCTCGACGCCTACCGCGAGAAGCTGCAGACCTTCGTCTACGCCTCCGGCACGACGATGAAGCCGATCTTCAACGTCGCCAAGCGGGCGAAGAACAACCGCGTCGTCTACTGCGAGGGCGAGGAGGAGCGCGTGCTGCGCGCCGTGCAGGTGGTCATTGACGAAGGCCTGGCGCGGCCGACGCTGATCGGCCGCCCGGCGGTGATCGCGCAGCGCTGCGAGCGCTTCGGCCTGCGGCTGGAGGCCGGTCGCGACTACGACGTCGTCAACACCGAGAACGACCACCGCTACCGCGACTACTGGCAGACCTACCACCGCCTGATGGCGCGCCGGGGCGTGACCCAGCAGTTCGCCAAGATCGAGATGCGCCGCCGCCTCACGCTGATCGGCACCATGCTGCTGCACAAGGGCGAGGTCGACGGCATGCTGTGCGGCACCTGGGGCACGACGGCGATGCACCTGGCCTTCATCGACCAGGTCATCGGCCGGCGCCCCGGTACGAACACCTACGCCTGCATGAACGGCCTGATCCTGCCCGGCCGCCAGGTGATGCTGGTCGACACCCACATCAACTACGACCCGACGGCCGAGCAGGTTGCCGAGATCACGGTGATGGCGGCCGAGGAGATGAAGCGCTTCGGCCTGGTGCCGAAGGCGGCGCTGCTGAGCCACTCCAACTTCGGCTCCAGCAACCAGCCCTCGGCGGTGAAGATGCGCGAGGCGCTGGCGCTGGTGCGGGCGCAGGCGCCCTGGCTGGAGGTCGACGGCGAGATGCACGGCGACACCGCCCTGGACCCGGTCCAGCGCAACGCTCAGGTGACCGACGGCACCCTCAGCGGCGAGGCCAACCTGCTCGTGCTGCCCAACATCGACGCCGCCAACATTGCGTACAACCTGTTGAAAACCACCGCGGGCGGCGGCATCGCGATCGGACCGGTGCTGCTGGGGGCGGCCAAGCCGGTGCACATCCTGACGCCATCGGCGACCGTGCGCCGGATCGTCAACCTGACCGCCCTGACCGTCGCGGACGCCAACGCCATTCGCTGAACAATCACTGGGTTGCACGCAAAAGCCACGCTTCGGCGTGGCTTTTTATTAGAGTTAGCACACGCCAACTATGTCGAATAGCCCTCGGTTTGCTGCTGAAAATTGAGGCAGCCCCTTGAGGTTTCGGGGGGGTTTCGGTACCATTCGGGCTTCGAAATTTAGGGATAACCCGTGCGCTGGACCGGTCCGTCTTTGCGGCAGTCTGGTTGGCGTTGGTGGGCAGTGGCCCTGGTGTCGGCAGCCGCCGTTTCGGTGGCTGCGCTGGGACCGGGGGCCGAGGCCCGGCGGCCATTGCAGGACCAGGTCGTCGCACTGTCGGCCTTGCCGGCGGAGGCCCAGCAGACCCATCGGACCATCCGGTCCGGCGGGCCCTTCCCTTACTCGAAGGACGGCACCGTGTTCGGCAACCGGGAGCGCTTGCTCCCGAGCCAGACCCGGGGCCACTATCGAGAATACACCGTGCCCACGCCAGGGTCCCGCGATCGGGGGGCCCGGCGGATCGTGTGCGGCGGGCCCCAGCCCGCCCTGCCCGAGGCCTGCTGGTACACCGACGATCACTACGCGAGCTTCCGCCTCATCGCGCAGTGAGTGCTCCGAACCAGGAAACGAGGGGGACTCGATCATGATGCCGTTGCAGACCGTCCGTCCGAACATCGTGCAGGCCATCCGCGCATTCCGCGTGGAGGACTTGCAGCTCGCCGCCCAGGATCTCGGCCAGCACTTCCTGTACGCGAACCTGGGCAACGCCCAGACCAAGCAGGACGTGATGGAAGGGATCGCCGAGGCCTTCCTGTTCCCGCCGCATTTCGGCAAGAACCTCGATGCCCTGTTCGACTGCATGACCGACCTGGTCCACAAGTCGGGCAACCAACCGGGCTTCGTGGTGGTGCTGGAGCAGTTGCCCGACAACCCGCGCTTCGACCGGGAGGCCCGCGAGCAGCTGCTCGACGTGTTCCGCGACGCCGCCGACTTCTGGGGGGAACGAAAGATACCCTTCAGGTGCTTCTATTCTTTTCAGTAGCCCGCTCCCCGGAATTCGGGCAGGGAGAGCGGGCGATGGAAGCCCAGGACGAGGTGAAGCGCGAGACCAAGCCGGTCAAGCCGACACCCGGCATGATCACGGTGGCGCTGCCGCCGATGAGCAGCGCGTTCGACACCGCGGGGTGGCTGGTCGCCGCGTGAGCGCCACCGCCTCTTCATGACGACGGGCCCCGCGGGGCCCGTTGTTCATGGGGGTGGCGACAGGTGCGCCGCGAGCGCCACGTACTCCGCCACCGGCACCTCCTCGGCGCGGCGCTGAACGTCGAAGCTGCCGGCCGCGCCGCGCGCCTCGAGCCAGCGGCCCAGCGTGTGGCGCAGCAGCTTGCGGCGCTGCGAGAAGGCGACAGCCACCAGCTCCTCCAGCAGCGCGGCGTCGAGCGCCGGCGGCGCCGGCAGCGGCTGCATCCGCACCACCGCCGATTCGACCCGCGGCGGCGGCTCGAAGGCCTCGGGCGGGACGTCGAGCACCGACTCGAGGTCGTAGCGCCACTGCAGCATCACCGACAGCCGGCCGTAGTCCTTGCCGCCGGGCGCGGCGACCATGCGCTCGACCACCTCGCGCTGCAGCATGAAGTGCTGGTCCTCGACCAGCGCCGCCGCCGGCAGCAGGTGAAAGAGGATGGGCGTCGAGATGTTGTAGGGAAGGTTGCCGACCAGCCGCAGCTTCACGCCCGCCGGCCGCGGCAGCGCGGCAATGTCGACCTTCAGCACGTCGGACTCGACCACCGTGAGCTCGGGCCGGCGCCGCAGCCGCGCGGCGAGATCGCGGTCCAGCTCGATCACGGTCAGATGGCCGGCGCGCACCACCAGCGGGTCGGTCATCGCGCCGAGGCCCGGGCCGATCTCGACCAGCGCCTGGCCGGGACGCGGGTCGATCGCGGCGACGATGGCCTCGATCACCGCGCCGTCGGCCAGGAAATGCTGGCCGAAGCGCTTGCGCGGGACATGGGGCCGCCCCCCCGCGGGGGGGCGGGCCGGCTTCGGAGCGGCCCGGCGCTCGGCCCGCTCCCGCCCCGTCACTGCGGCGGCTCCCGCATCTCCACGTAGGCGCGCGCGCGGATGTCGCGCGACCATTCCTGGTAGGCGGCATCGAACTTCTGCGCGCGCAGCACGTTGCGCGCGACCTCGCGCTGCTGCTTGCGGTCGACCGGCTGGTCGCGGCGCTCGAGCACCTGGATCAGGTGCACGCCGAAGCGCGACACCACCGGCGCCGACAGCTGGTTGGGCGCCAGCGGCTTCATCGCATCGTCGAACTCCGGCACGAACTGGCCCGGCGAGGCCCAGCCGAGGTCGCCGCCCTGGGCTGCGCTGCCGTCCTGGGAGTTGTCGCGGGCGAGCTGGGCGAAGTTCGCGGCACCGCTCTCGACCTGGCGCTTGAACTCGGCCAGGCGCTCGATCGCCGCCTGCTGGCTGAGCTGGGCCGACGGCCGCAGCAGGATGTGGCGCGCCCGTGTCTGCGTGATCAGCAGGCCGCCCTCGCGCTTCTCAACCAGCTTGAGCACGTGGAAGCCAGCCCCGGAGCGCAGCAGCTGCGGCACGACCTGCCCCGAGCGCAGATCGCGGACCGCCTCGACGAACAGATCGGGCAGCCGGTCGGCCCCACGCAGGCCGAGCGCGCCGCCCTGCTCCTTCGGGCCGCTGGACAGCTCGTTGACGAGCTTGGCGAAGTCCTCGCCGGCGGCGGCACGCGCCAACGCGCGCTCGGCGACCGCGCGCCGCTGCGCGACCTCGGCCTCCGGCGCCCCCTCGGCCACGCCGATCACCACCTGCGCCACGTTGTACTGCGGCGGCGCGACCCCGCTGCTGCGCGAGGACAGCATCGTGTCGAGCTCGGCATCGGTGATCTTGATCAGGCCCTGCACCTCGCGCTCGCGCACGCGCTCGAGCAGCATCTGGTCGCGCAGGCTGCGGCGGAACTGGCCGTAGTCGATGCCATCGCGCTGCAGGCGCTGGCGCAGCTGGTCGACCGTCAAGCGGTTCTGCGCCGCCACGCTGGCCACCGTGCGGTCGAGCTCGGGTGCATCGATGCGCATCCCGGTTTCGCGGGCATGGGTGAGCTGGGCACGCTCGTCGATCAGCATCTCGAGCACCTGCTTCAGCAACTCGGTGTCGGGCGGCAGCGGCTGGCCGCTCTGGGCTGCCTCGCGCTTGGCCAGCGCGAGGCGCTGGCGCACCTCGCCGTTGGTGACCAGCTCCTGGTTGACGACGGCGACGATGTGGTCGCCCGAACGCCCCACGGCCGCAGCCGCCGGCGCCTGGGCCCCGGCAGTCGGCACGGCGGCGGCCGCGAGCGCGCACAGCAGCACCCGGCAGGCCAGGTCGAATCGAGAACGCAGCAGGACAGGAGGCATCGCAGGCAGGCGGGGAGATCGCTCAGGGGGTCGAGAAGGCCGGGCTGACCGTCTGCGCATCCTCGCGCAGCAGCCGGTAGCCGGGGATATTGTCCTTCAGCGTGTTCAGCGGGTTCGAACCCAGCCGCGACAGCCCGACCAGCTCGAGCTGCAGCAGCAGCCGCGTGGTGGCCTCGCTGCGGCCGGTGGACAGGCGCTCGGCAACGATGCGGCCGATCCAGCAGCCCGAGTCGTATTCGAAGCCGAAGATCGAGTCGGTGATGCGCGAGTCGCGCCGGCTGTAGTTGATGCGCCCGACGGTGTACCAGGCGCCGGGGCAGCCGGCGCCGGCTGCCGGCCGCGGCGGCGCGGTCGTGCCGTCGCGCAGCAGCGCGTCGCGGGCCTGCTGGGCCAGCGCGTTCTCGCGCCCCGCGGCGTTCAGCGGCCATTGCCAGCCGAGCTCGATCTGGTCGCTGGCGCTGCGCGTCAGCTGCGCCGCCGGCGACGGGCCGACGGTGTCGCGCGCATAGCGGTAGGCGACGTTGACGGTGCGCAGCGGACCGGGCGAGTAGCGCGCCCCGACGATGCTGCGCGCGATGCGGCTCTGGTCGGCGTCGAACTGCAGCGTGCCGTCGAGCCACCAGTGCGGCACCAGCGTGGTCGAGCCGAGCAGCAGCAGGTCGGACCAGCGGCGCGTGACCGGCGTGCCGTCGGGCGTGATGCGCTGGTCGCGCAGCAGGAAGCGCTGCGCCAGGCCGAGACGCAGCGCCTCGGCGCCGCTGTCGCGGTCGAGGAAACGGGTCGTCACGCCCAGCGTGACCTGGTGGGCGTCGGAGACGCGGTCGATGCCGGAAAAGGCGCTGTCGGCATAGATCGAGCTGAAGTTGAAGTCCAGCGGCGCGGTGTCGAACAGCGGCAGCTCGGCCTGCTCGCGGAACGGCGTGTTGACATACAGCAGCCGCGGCTCGAGCGTCTGCGTCAGCGTGCGGCCGAACCAGCGGCTCTCGCGCTCGAACACCCAGGCGCTGTCGAGCGCCAGCGTGGGGATGAAGCGCGAGGCGCTGCGGCCGCCGCTGGCCAGCGGCTGGTCGAGGTCGTAGGCCGCAGCATTGAACGACAGCCGCGGCGTGACCGTCCAGCCCGGCGTTCCCATCGGCCACCAGGGCCGCGTCAGCGAGCCGAGCGCATGCACCCGGTTGCCGGCCTGCAGCGTGCGGTCCTCGTTGTCGAAGCGGTTGATCTCGGTTTCCCAGGTCCACTCGAAGCCTCCCGCGCCGCCGCGCTGGCGCAGGCCGAGTTGCGGCTCGCGCCGGTAGGGCGCGACGATGCGGCTGGCCGGATCCAGGTCCTGCAGCACCTGCCAGTGCTGCACGCGCGCATACGCCACGGTGTCGCCGAAGCGGCTCTCGAAGCGCCGCTGCGCCTGGGCGTAGGCCGGCAGCAGGCGCGGTGTCAGGCTGGGCACGCCGCGCGAGAAGTCCTTCCAGTGGTCGTCGTCGGAGACGCGCTGGATGCCGACGCGGTAATCAACCTCGCCGACCGCCGGCCCGTCCCAGCGCGCCTCGTGGTCCACCAGCAACGACCAGCGGTCGCGGTCGGCGACGCGGTCGCTCGGCAGCACATGGGTCTCGAGCGTGCCGCGGTAGCCGGGTTCGAGGTAGCGGAACTCGGCGCCGATGCCGGCGCCGCGCCGCGTGTAGACCGCCGGGGTCAGCGTCAGGTCGCGGTTCGGCGCGAGGTTCAGGTAATAGGGCGCCGCGACCTCGAGGCCGCTCTTGTTGTCGAAGTTGAGGGTCGGCGGCAGCCAGCCCGACTTGCGTGCGTCCGACAGCGGGAAGCTCATCGTCGGCAGCGCGAGGATGGGCACGCCGTAGAAGCGCAGCACCGCGCCCTCGGCCTGGCCCTCGTCGGCCTCGTTGTCCAGGCGCACGCGGCGCGTGCTCAGCACCCAGGCCGGGTCGGGCGCGGGGCAGCTGGTGTAGGTGGCGCCGGTGGCGACGCCGCGGTGCTCGTCGAGGAAGTCGAAGCGCTCGGCGCTGCCGCCGGCCTGGGTGCGCTCGAAGAAGTAGCTGGGCTCGCGGAACCAGCCCTGGAAGCGCTGCACCTCGAGCTGCAGCTCGGGGCCGCGGAACACGTTGCCGTCGCGCCGCACCTCGACGTTGCCGGAGGCGCGCGCGGTGTCGGTCGGCTGCGAGTACTCGAGCCGCTCGGCCTTGATCGTGATCGGGCCGCGACGGAACTCGACCTGGCCCTCGGCCACCGTCTCACGGTCGGGCCGGCCGCTGAGGCGGTCGGCTTCGATCGTCACCGGGCCGTCGCCGCCGACCGCGGGCAGCGCCGGGCCGGTGCTCTGCGCGGCCACGGGCGGCGCCACCGCAGCGGCCAGCGCCCAGCACGCGGCGAGCGCGATGGGCGTGCGTCGCGGCATCGAGCGGTCGATGGTGGCGGTACGCGGGAGTCGGAACGGGGAGCGCGGCAAGGGACGGAGCGAGCGGGCGACTGCGGAGGTGTCCGCCGCGTGCCGCTGCGGGGCCGACATCGGCGCCGCAGCGCCGGCCGGCGAAGGCGATTTGTAGAATCGATTATTCCACGCGCCCCTCGCCGCAGCGAGGCCCCGAGCCGGGCCCGGCGGCGCGCCCCACCCGACGCCCCTGCCCCGAGAGGCCCCCGCTTGAGCCCTGCCCCGACCATCGCCTGGACCGACCCGGCGCGCCACGCCGCCTTCGAACGCTGGCTCGCCGCCCTGCCTGCCGGGCTCGGCCTCGACGCCGCCAGCCTGCGGCCGGCCAGCGCCGACGCGAGCTTCCGCCGCTACTTCCGCATCGACGGCCGCGACGGCCCGCGCATCGTGATGGACGCGCCGCCGCAGCACGAGGACTGCACGCCCTTCGTCAAGGTCGCCGGCTTGCTGCAGCGCGGCGGCCTGCGGGTGCCCGAGGTGCTGGACTGGGACCGGCCGCAGGGCTTCCTGCTGCTCGGCGACCTGGGCTCGACCACCTACCTGGCCGCGCTCGAGGGCCCGCCGCGGCTCGACGCGGCCCAGGCCCATGGCCTCTACCTCGACGCGATCGACGCACTGGTGCGGCTGCAGGGCATCGAAGCCGCCACGGACGTCCCGCCCTACGACCGCGCGCCGCTGCAGCGCGAGCTCGACCTGTTCCCCGACTGGTACATCGCGCGCCACTGCGGCGCGACGCTGTCGGACCGCGAGCGCGAGCAGCTGGCGCGCTGCATGGCGCTGATCCTCGACGCCTGCACCGCCCAGCCGTCGGTGCTGGTGCACCGCGACTACCACTCGCGCAACCTGATGCTCGGCGGCGTGACCGGCGGGCCGGGCGTGCTCGACTTCCAGGACGCGGTCTGGGGCCCGGTGAGCTACGACCTCGCCTCGCTGCTGCGCGACGCCTATGTCGAGTGGGACGAGGAGGTGCAGATCGACTGGGCGGTCCGCTGGTGGGAGCGTGCGCGCAAGGCCGGGCTGCCGGTGCCCGACGACTTCGGCACGTTCTGGCGTGACTTCGAGTGGATGGGCCTGCAGCGCCACCTGAAGGTGCTGGGCATCTTCGCGCGGCTGTACCACCGCGACGGCAAGGACGGCTACCTGAAGGACCTGCCGCTGGTGTGGCGCTATGCGCACCGCGTCGCGATGCGCTACAGCGGGCTGAAGCCGCTGGCGGCGTTGCTGGAGCGACTGGCCGGCACCGAGCGTTCCGCCGGCTACACCTTCTGAGGCCATGCCGCGCTTCCACGTCGACCTCGCGCTCGCGGCCGGCCTCGAGGCCGTGCTGCCGCCGGCCGCGGCGCGCCATGTGCAGGTGCTGCGGCTGCAACCCGGCGATGCCGTCACGCTGTTCGACGGCCGCGGCAGCGACTGGTCGGCCGAGCTGCTGCGGATCGGCCGCAGCGAGGTCCAGGTGCGGGTCGGCGCCGCGGTGGCGATCGACCGCGAGCTGCCGATCGCGGTGACGCTGGCGGTCGGCATGCCCGCCAACGAACGCATGGACTGGCTGGTCGAGAAGGCCACCGAGCTCGGCGCGGCGGCGGTCCAGCCGCTGCTGTGCGAGCGTTCGGTGCTGCGACTTGCCGGCGAGCGCGCCGAGCGCCGCCAGGCGCATTGGCAGTCGGTGGCCGCGGCCAGCGCCGAGCAATGCGGCCGCAGCCGGCTGCCGCTGATCCGGCCGGTGCAGCGCTGCGCCGACTGGCTGCTCGCGCTGCCGCCGGCGGCCGGCGAGGCGCGCCTCGTGCTGAGCCTGGTGGATGGCGCCCTGCCGGTCTGCGAGGCGCTCCGGCCGGCGCTGCAGGCGGCGGCGCGCGAACTGCTGCTGCTCAGCGGCCCGGAGGGCGGCCTGAGCCCGGCCGAGGAGGCTGCCGCCCGCACCGCCGGGCTTCAGGCGGTCACGCTCGGGCCGCGCGTGCTGCGCGCCGAGACCGCGCCGCTGGCCGTGCTGGGTGCGCTGACCGCCTTGTTCGCCTGAGCCGGGCGGGGTAACAACTGCAAACAGGACTCGGCAGCGGGGCTTTCGCGATCGCCGCCCGCAGCCCTGCACAATCGGCGCCTGTTTGATCCACGGAGGGCCAGCCATGGGGCTGTTGAACTCGGTGCTCGGCGCGCTGTCCGGCGGCCGCGGCAGCAGTGGGCAAGGCGATGGTCTGCGCGCGGTGATCGCGACCCTCGCCGAGGACGGTCGCGACGAAGGCCCCGGCGGCCTGGCCGGGCTGGTGCAGCAACTGCAGGTCGGCGGACTGGGCGAGGTCGCGGCCTCCTGGGTCGGGACCGGCAACAACCTGCCGGTGTCGGCGGAGCAGTTGCAGACGGTGCTCGGGCACGATTGGCTCGACCGCTTCGCGCAGCAGCTCGGGCTGCCGACCGGCGATGCGGTGCGCCGCCTGTCGCGGCTGCTGCCCGACGTCGTGGACCGGCTGACGCCCGAAGGGCGGCTGCCCGACGTCGACAGCTCCGGCTTCGGCGACCTGGGCAGCGTGCTGGACCGCTTCAGCCGGCACTGAGCCGCCCCCGAAAGCGGCGAAGCCCGCCGGTGGCGGGCTTCGGGATCCGCGGGCGCTCGGCGCGCCTTACTTCTTGCGGAACTTGCGCAGCGCGGCGATCTGCGCCGCCATCGTCGCGAATTCGCTCTGCGCCTTGGCGAAGTCGATGTCGCTCTTGGCGTTCTTCATCGCTTCCTCGGCGACCTTCTTGGCCTCCTCGGCTTTGGCCTCGTCGAGGTCGGCGCCGCGGATCGCGGTGTCGGCCAGGACCGTGACGCGGTCCGGCTGCACCTCGAGGATGCCGCCGGCCACGAAGACGAACTCTTCCTGGCCGTTATCGGCCCGCTCGACGCGCACCGCGCCCGGCTTGATGCGGGTGATCAGCGGCGTGTGGCGCGGGTAGATGCCGAGCTCGCCCATCTCGCCGGGCAGCGCGACGAACTTCGCCTCGCCCGAGAAGATCGAGGCTTCGGCGGAGACGACGTCGACGTGGATGGTGGCCATGCAGGCTTCCCCTTACTGAATCTTCTTGGCCTTCTCGAAGGCCTCGTCGATCGTGCCGACCATGTAGAAGGCCTGCTCGGGCAGCGCGTCGCACTCGCCGGCCACGATCATCTTGAAGCCGCGGATGGTTTCCTTCAGCGGCACGTACTTGCCCGGCGAGCCCGTGAAGACCTCGGCGACGTGGAAGGGCTGCGAAAGGAAGCGCTGGATCTTGCGCGCGCGCGACACGGCCAGCTTGTCTTCCGGGGCCAGTTCGTCCATGCCCAGGATCGCGATGATGTCGCGCAATTCCTTGTAGCGCTGCAGCGTGTTCTGCACGGCGCGGGCCGTGTTGTAGTGGTCTTCGCCGACGACCAACGGATCGAGCTGGCGGCTGGTGGAGTCGAGCGGGTCCACGGCGGGATAGATGCCAAGCGACGCGATGTCGCGCGACAGCACGACGGTCGAGTCCAAGTGAGCGAACGTGGTGGCGGGCGACGGATCGGTCAAGTCATCCGCCGGCACGTACACGGCCTGGATCGAGGTGATCGAGCCGACCTTGGTGGACGTGATGCGCTCTTGCAAGCGGCCCATTTCTTCGGCCAGCGTCGGCTGGTAGCCCACGGCGGAAGGCATGCGGCCCAGCAGCGCGGACACTTCCGTGCCGGCCAGCGTGTAGCGGTAG
>DATILD010000048.1:0-28976 GCA_035476815.1 Methylibium sp. | reverse complement strand
GGCCGAACTCGCCGTTGATGTCCTCCATCTCGAACACCTGGTCGTACGGCACCTCGGCTTCGGCCAGCAGCACGTTCATGTGGCCCGGCATGCGGCCGGCCACCGGGTGGATCGCGTACTTGACGTTCACGCCCTTGTGGGTGAGCTTCTCGGCCAGCTCGTTGACCGCGTGCTGGGCGCGGGCCACCGCCAGGCCGTAGCCCGGCACGATGATCACGCTCTCGGCGTTGCCCAGGATGTAGGCGGCGTCGTCGGCGCTGCCGCTCTTGACCGGCCGCTGCTCGGTGGAGCCGGCGACCACCTGGCCGGCCTCGCCGCCGAAGCCGCCCAGGATCACGTTGAAGAACGAGCGGTTCATCGCCTTGCACATGATGTAGCTCAGGATCGCGCCCGAGCTGCCCACCAGCGAGCCGGCGATGATCAGCATGCTGTTGTTCAGCGAGAAGCCGATGCCGGCCGCCGCCCAGCCCGAGTAGCTGTTGAGCATCGACACCACCACCGGCATGTCGGCCCCGCCGATCGGGATGATGATGGTCACGCCGATCACGAAGGCCAGCGCCAGCAGCAGGCCGAAGTCCAGCTGCGACTCGCTGAGCGTGTAGCCGACGATGAAGAACAGCAGCGCCAGCCCCAGCACCGCATTGAGCGCATGCTGGCCCTTGAACACCACCGGCGCGCCCTGGAACAGGCGGAACTTGTAGGTGCCGCTCAACTTGCCGAAGGCGATCACCGAGCCGCTGAAGGTGACCGCGCCGATCGCCGCGCCGAGCGCCAGCTCGAGCCGGTTGCCGTGCGGGATCTGGCCCGGCCCGGCGGCGATGCCGAAGGCCTGCGGCTCGACCGCCGCGGCGATGGCGATGAACACCGCCGCCAGGCCGATCATGCTGTGGAAGAAGGCCACCAGCTCGGGCATCTTGGTCATCTCGACCGTCTTGGCGCGCCAGGCGCCGTAGCCGCCGCCGGCGAGCAGGCCCAGCAGCACCCAGGCCAGGCCCTGGCCCGAGCCGGCGAGCTTGACGATCAGCGCCGCGGTCGTGAGCATGGCGATGGCCATGCCGACCATGCCGAACAGGTTGCCGCGGATCGAGGTGGTCGGGTGCGACAGGCCCTTGAGCGCCTGGATGAAGCAGACGCTCGCGATCAGGTACAGCAGCGTGACGAGGTTGAGGCTCATGCCTTGTCTCCTGCGGGGGCCTTCTTGTCCTTCTTCTTGAACATCTCCAGCATCCGTCGCGTGACGAGGAAGCCGCCGAAGATGTTCACCGCCGCCAGCGCCACCGCCAGCACGCC
Organism: Methylibium sp.; assembly: GCA_035476815.1. Lineage (GTDB taxonomy): Bacteria > Pseudomonadota > Gammaproteobacteria > Burkholderiales > Burkholderiaceae_C > Methylibium. The sequence goes on along the minus strand of DATILD010000048.1, from coordinate 27,686 downwards.
CATGGTCTTGCCCAGCGTGGTCTCGGTCAGCGCCGCCGCCAGCATCGCGCCGACGATCACGATCGCCGAGATCGCGTTGGTCACCGCCATCAGCGGCGTGTGCAGCGCCGGCGTGACGGTCCAGACCACGTGGTAGCCGACGTAGATCGCCAGCACGAAGATGATCAGGTTCAGGATGGTGGGGGAGACGGCGTCCATGTCATGGGGTCCCGTGGCTGGGGTTGGTCTTGACGGTCTTGATGCGGTTGCCGGCGTCGAGCAGCACCACCTTGGGCTGCCAGCGCGCGGCCGCCTCCTCGGTCATCGGCGCGTAGGTGCAGATGATCAGCAGGTCGCCGACATGCGCCTTGCGTGCCGCGGCGCCGTTCAGCGACACCGTGCCCGAGCCGCGCGGCGCCTTGATGATGTAGGTGGAGAAGCGCGCGCCGTTCTGCACGTTGTACAGGTCGATCTGCTCGAACTCGCGCATGTCGGCGGCGTCGAGCAGGTCCTCGTCGATGCCGCAGCTGCCCTCGTAGTGCAGGTCGGCCTCGGTGACGGTCGCGCGGTGGAGCTTCGCGCGCAGCATCGTGCGGTTCATGGCGTCGGAATCAGGTGCGGAGCAATTGCCCGTCGCGGCACATCAGGCAGGCCTTGACGATGTCGTCCTCGAGGTCGATCTTCAGCGCCGCGGCGTCCTTCTCGAGCACGAGCTTCAAGAAGTCGAGCACGTTGCGCGCATAGAGCGCCGAGGCGTCGGCGGCGACCAGCGCCGCGAGGTTGGTCTCGCCGACCAGCGTCACGCCATGCTTGACCACCGTCTCGCCGGCCACCGTCAGCGGGCAGTTGCCGCCTTGCGGCGCGGCCATGTCGACGATCACCGAGCCGGGCTTCATGGCCTTGACCATGTCCTCGGTCACCAGCACCGGCGCCGGGCGGCCCGGGATCAGCGCGGTGGTGATCACGATGTCGGCCTGGGCCACGCGCTTGGCGACCTCGACCTTCTGGCGCTCCAGCCAGCTCGGCGGCATCGGCTTGGCGTAGCCGCCCACGCCCTCGGCGGCCTCCTTCTCCTCGGCCGTCTCGTAGGGCACCTCGATGAACTTGGCGCCCAGCGACTCGACCTGCTCCTTCACCGAGGGCCGCACGTCGGAGGCCTCGATCACCGCGCCCAGGCGCTTGGCGGTCGCGATCGCCTGCAGGCCGGCCACGCCGACGCCCAGGATCACGACGCGCGCGGCCTTCACGGTGCCGGCGGCGGTCATCAGCATCGGGAAGATGCGCTGGTACTTGTCGGCGCCGATCATCACGGCCTTGTAGCCGGCCAGGTTGGCCTGGCTGGACAGCACGTCCATGCTCTGCGCGCGGGTGGTGCGCGGCGCGGCCTCGAGCGCGAAGGCGCTGAGCTTCGCGTCGGTGAGTCGCTGCAGGCCGTCCCGGTCGAAGGGGTTGAGCATGCCGACCAGCGCGGCGCCGGCCTTCATCAGCGGCAGCTCGACGGCCGAGGGCGCGCGCACCTTGAGCACCAGGTCGGCCCCGTAGGCGCCGGCCAGGTCGGTGATCTCGGCACCTGCCGCCTCGTAGGCCGCGTCGGGCACGCTGGCGGACACGCCGGCGCCGGACTGCACGCGCACGGTATGGCCCTGGGCCAAGAGCTTCTTCGCCGTCTCGGGGGTGACGGCCACCCGGGTTTCGCCTGCGGACGTTTCCGCGGGCACGCCAATCAGCATGGGATCTCCTCCAGTGGGTCTGGCGGGTGCAGCCGCGTCCTCGCCGCGGGGTGCGGCTCGAGCCATGGCTGCCGGGCTTGTGGCCACCCGAACGGGGCCGAAGCTTAACCCGGCTGGCTGACGGCCTGCGAGCCGATAGCATCCGGCCCATGAGCAAGACCCGATGGAAACCCAGCGTCACCGTGGCCGCGGTGATCGAACGCGACGGCCGCTTCCTGCTGGTCGAGGAGCGCACGCCCGAGGGCATCGTGCTCAACCAGCCGGCCGGCCACCTGGACCCGGGCGAGTCGCTGCAGCAGGCCGTCGTGCGCGAGGTGCTGGAGGAGACCGCCTGCGCCTTCACGCCGACGGCGCTGCTGGGCGTCTACATGTCGCGCTTCATCCGCAGCGCGCGCAACGAGGACGTGACCTACCTGCGCTTCGCCTACTGCGGGACGGTCGGCGATCCGGAACCGGGCCGCCGGCTGGACCACGGCATCCTGCGCGCGGTGTGGATGACGCCGGAGGAGATCCGCGCCCACGCCCACCGCCACCGCAGCCCGGCGCTGCAGCGCAACGTCGACGATTTCCTCGCCGGCGTGCGCCACCCGCTGGACGCGGTGTACGTGGACCCGGGGCTCTACGACCCGGTCGAGCGGTCCTGACTCAGAGCGTGCCGCGCGCCCACGGCCCGGTGATCGCGAGCGTGATGCCGGGCGTGTAGAGGTTGACGAACAGCGTCTGGCCGTCGGGGCTGAAGACCGAGCCGGCCCATTCGCTGTTGCGGTGGTCGCCGGCGAGCGTGCCCGACTTGCCCACGGCCTCCAGTTCGGCCGCGGTGAAGTTGAAGGCGTGCTTCGCGAACACGTAGCTCGCGCCGCTCGGCGCCACCGCCATCAGCCGCTGCACCGTCACCGGGCCGCCGCTGTTGGGGCCGGAGTTGCCGCCGTCCTCGCAGAACAGCACGCCGCCGCGCGGGCTGATGCAGACGTTGTCGGGCGAGTTGCCGACCTGGATGTCGTTGCTGACGAAGATTGCCTTCAGGGTCATCGTCGACAGGTCCAGCGCCCAGATGCGGCCGGCGCGCGCCGGGCTGGTCGTGACCTGCTTGTCGGTGAAGAACACCACGCCGTGCGCGACCCAGCAGCCCTCGTTGGCGCCGAAGATCGCCGCGCCGTTGGCATAGGCCTGGCGGTAGGGGCCGCTGGCCGACACGCTGCCCACCACCGAGGACAGCGTCGCGCCGTCGAGGTCGGGGTCGGCGATGTCGACCCAGGCGCACTGGTACTCCTGGCACAGCAGCGGCAGGCGCAGGTCGGCGTTGGGCGCGCCCACGACCGCCAGGCCCTGCAGCGTGCCGCCGGCATGCAGCGAGTTCAGGCCGCCGGCGACGTTGGCCGGCCGGAAGCGGTAGAGCGTGTTGGCGCTGCCCTGGTCCTCGGTCAGGTACCAGTAGCCGGTGGCCGGGTCGATCGCGCTGGCTTCATGGGCGAAGCGGCCCATCGCGACGATCGGGTTCACGTTGGCCGCGCTGAGGCTGGTGTCGGCCGGGATCTCGAAGATGTAGCCATGCTTCTTGCCGGTGCTGCTGACGCTGTTGCTGCGCAGCTCCTCGTTGCTGAGCCACGATCCCCAGGTCGTCGCGCCGCCGGCGCAGGGGCGGTAGATGCCGCCGAAGCTGGCATAGCTCGTCACCCATTCGCCGTTGCGCCACACCAGGTTGGTGTTGCCGCCGATCTGGTAGTTCGGGCCGGTGGTGCCGGTGTCGTACTTGGCGACGCGGTCGACGCCCGCACCGATGATGTTGGCGGCGTTGCCGCTGGTCGAACGCTCGTGGTTGCGCACCAGCACCATCTCGTTGCCGGCGCCGATGCGGCGCTGCAGCACGACGCCCATGCCGTCGTGGTTGCCCGGCGTGGCCAGGCCGTCGGCCATCAGGTCGCCGGTCCAGCCGTAGCTGCTGTAGCGGAAGCCCTCGGGCAGCTCGATCAGCGGCAGGCCGGTGGTCTGGTCGGCCACCGGCGCGGTGGCGCCGTAGGGGCTGTCGATCAGCGCCGAGGCGTCGGCCGCGGCGCAGCCCTCGCGGTACTCGACGCGCTGGGCCATCGCGGTGATCGGGCCGCCGAAGGCGGCGGCAACGGCGGCACCGCCGCCGAGCAGCAGGCTGCGGCGGCTGGTTTCGAAGTTCTTCTCGGTCATGGGCGGGTCCTCTGGCTGGGTGGAAGGGGGTGTCGGCTGGGACCGGCGCATTGGGCCGTGGGTGCATGACGGCACCGTGAAGCACCGCCGCGAGGCGACGGCGACAATCCGCGTCATGAAGTCGTCACGCGTCGTCGTTGGCCTGAGCGGAGGGGTGGACTCCGCCGTCAGCGCCTGGCTGCTCAAGCAGCAGGGCCACGAGGTCGTCGGCCTGTTCATGAAGAACTGGGAGGACGATGACGACGACGAGCACTGCAGCTCGCGCCAGGACTTCCTCGACGCGGCCAGCGTCGCCGACGTGATCGGCATCGAGGTCGAGCATGTCAACTTTGCCGCCGAGTACAAGGACCGCGTGTTCGCCGAGTTCCTGCGCGAGTACCAGGCCGGCCGCACGCCCAACCCCGACGTGCTGTGCAATGCCGAGATCAAGTTCAAGGCCTTCCTAGACCATGCAATGCGGCTCGGCGCCGAGAAGATCGCGACCGGCCACTACGCGCGGGTGCGCGAGGTGGCGGACCCGGTCGCCGCCGGGCCGCCCCAAGGCGGCCGGCGCCCCCTCGGGGGGCAGGACCGAAGCGACGTGGGGGCTGTCAGGTATGAGCTGCTCAAGGGGCTCGATCCGGCCAAGGACCAGAGCTACTTCCTGCACCGCCTGAACCAGGCGCAGTTGTCGCGCACGCTGTTCCCGGTCGGCGAGCTGCCAAAGACCGAGGTGCGGCGCATCGCCGCCGAGATCCGGCTGCCGGTGGCGGCCAAGAAGGACTCGACCGGCATCTGCTTCATCGGCGAGCGGCCGTTCCGCGAGTTCCTGAACCGCTACCTCGCCAGCCAGCCGGGGGCGATCGAGGACGAGCGCGGTCGCGTCGTCGGCGAGCATGTCGGCCTGAGCTTCTACACGCTGGGCCAGCGCCAGGGCCTGGGCATCGGCGGCGTGAACCTGGCCCCCAAGACCTCGGGTACGAGGTCGGCCCCCCGAGGGGGCGCGTCCGCCTTGGGGCGGCCCGGCGGCGGACGGGCCGCGCCGGCACCGGAGGGCTATCACGCGCCCTGGTTCGTGGCCCGCAAGGACCTCGCGCGCAACGTGCTGGTGGCGGTGCAGGGGCACGACCATCCCTGGCTGCAGTCGCCGCGGCTCGAGGCGGACGATGTCAGCTGGATTGCCGGCGTGCCACCCGCCGGCGGCCGTCACGCCGCCAAGACCCGCTACCGCCAGGCCGATGCTGCCTGCACGCTGAGCCACGACGGCGCACGCTTCGCGCTCGCTTTCGCCGAGCCGCAGTGGGCGGTCACGCCGGGCCAGTCGGCGGTGCTGTACGACGGCGAGGTCTGTCTCGGTGGCGGCGTGATCGATGGCGCGGGCTGAGCGCCGGGCTGCATCTGCCCGGGCCGACCGCCCGCGTCGTGCCGGTGCGTGACCACCGAACGGCCGCCTAGACTCGCCACCCCGGCGCGTTGCGTCCTGCTGCAAGCGATGACCGCACGGTCAGGCTGTAGCGGGCTCGGGCTCGGGCTCGGCGGCCGACAGCGCCGCGGCGGCGAGGATCAACGCCCCGCCCAGCCACACCTGCCCCGTCAGCACCTGATCGCCCAGCCAGACCGCCGAGACGGTGGCGAAGACGATCTCCGTCAGCATCACCACCGCCGTGGTGTGGGCCGGCAGCCGCGCGGCGCCGTACTGCAGCGACAGATTGGCCGCCATCATCGCGACGGTCAGCAGCGCGGCGACGAGCAGCCAGTCGGCCGTCGGTGCCGGCGGCAGCGGCACGCCGCCGGCGGCATCGAGCGCGCCCAGCACCAGCGCCAGCAGCCCCGACACCGCGGCCCCGCCGACGAACATCGCCAGCGCGCGCGCCTCCGGCGGCTGGCGCGCCTCGCGCCGCAGCATCACGTTGTTCAGCGCGAAGCTGAAGCCGCCGGCGATGCCCAGCCAGTCGGGCAGGCTGGCCGGCAGCGGCCAGCCCGCGCCGGCCGGCTTGAGCACGATCGCCGCGCCGGCCAGCGCGAGCGCGATGCGCAGCGCCGCCCAGGCGGTGAGGCGCTCGTGCAGCAGCAGCCGCGCGAGCAGCACCGACCACAGCGGCATCAGGTAGAACAGCAGCACCACGCGCACCACGTCGCCGATGCTCACGCCCCAGTTGAAGGTCGCGTTGGTGCAGCCGGCGGCCGCCGCCAGCACCCACAGCACCGGCGTCCGGGCGAGCTGGCCGAGCGCGCGCCGCCAGACCACCGCGATCACCGCCACCACCACGACATAGACCAGCGCGGTCGCCCACAGCGGGTGCAGGCCGGCCTCGTGCAGCCGGCGCAGCGGCCACCACGACACGCCCCAGACAAAGGCGTTGAGCGTCAGCGCCAGCACCGCCGCAACGGGGGTGGACGTCATCAATGCGGGTCGCGGCGCGCCAGCGCGAGCAGGTGGTCGACCTCGGCCTTGTGTTCCACCAGGTTGTGGCGGTGCCAGCCGCGGATCGCCCACATCACGCCGGCGACCACCAGGCCGAAGATCGTGATCGCGCCGAAGGCCGACAGGCCGAAACGCGTCATGCCGGTGTAGAAGGCGCCGAGGCCGAGGATGCAGGCCTGCTCGTTGAAGTTCTGCACCGCGATCGAGCGGCCGGCGCCCATCAGGTTGTGACCGCGGTGCTGCAGCAGCGCGTTCATCGGCACCACCAGGAAGCCGCCCAGGCCGCCGAGCACGATCAGGAAGGGCGCCGCGATCCAGACGCTGTCGATGAAGTTCATCGCGATCACCAGCACGCCCATCGCGACGCCGAGCGGGATCACCGCGGTGGCCTGGTCGAGCCGCATGCGCACCGCCAGCACCGCGCCGACCGCGGTGCCGACCGCGACCACGCCGACCAGCGACGAGGCCTGGGTGGTGCTGTAACCCAGCGCCGTCGCGGCCCAGGCCAGCACGATGTAGCGCAGGTTGCCGCTGACGCCCCAGAACAGCGTGGTGGTGGACAGCGAGATCTGGCCCAGCTTGTCGCCCCACAGCCGCGCATTGCAGGCCGAGAAGTCGCGCACCAGGCCGACCAGGCTGTGCGCGAACGGCTGCAGCGGCGCGCTGGTGCGCGGGATGTAGAGGTTGAACAGCGCCGCGACCACGTACAGCGAGATCAGCGACGCGATCGCCGCCTCGGGGGCGGTGTCGATGCCGGTGCTCAGCAGCGGCAGGTCGAAGCCGAGCAGCAGCGGTGCGACCGTCTTGCCCACGAGCTGGCCGCCGAGCAGCACGCCGAGGATGATCGAGGCGATCGTCAGCCCCTCGATCCAGCCGTTGGCCTTGACCAGCTGCGAGGGCGGCAGCAGCTCGGTCAGGATGCCGTACTTGGCCGGCGAATAGGCCGCGGCGCCGAGGCCGACGATCGCGTAGGCCAGCAGCGGATGGGCGCCGAACAGCATCATCAGGCAGCCGACGATCTTGATGAGGTTCGAGACGAACATCACCTTGCCCTTGGGCACCGCGTCGGCGAAGGCGCCGACGAAGGGCGCCAGCAGCACGTAGAACAGCGCGAACATCGGCACCAGCGCGGCGCGCTGCCATTCGGCCTGACCGGAGGTGCGGAGGAGTTCGACGGCGGCGACGAAAAGCGCGTTGTCAGCCAGCGAGCTGAAGGACTGCGCCGACATGATGGTGTAGAAACCTTTTTTCATCGACTGTCGGCTGGGGCGCCGTACTGCGGTCGCGGCGCCGTGCTGTCTCCCCTGCGGCGCGGGTTATAGCACGGGGGTCATGGCAGACCGGGCCGCCATCAGCGCCGCTTCATCGCGATGAAATCAGCGCCACCGCCGCCCGCCGGCGCGCCGCCGCGGGCACACTGCGCGGACCGTCCGCGCCGCCCCGTTCCGCTCATGCCCCGTCCGATCCAAGCGCTGATCCATCCCGAGGCCCTGCGCCACAACCTCGAGCGCGCCCGCCGCGCCGCGCCGGATGCGCGGGTGCTGGCGGTGGTCAAGGCCGATGCCTACGGCCACGGCATCGAGCGGGTCTACGAGGCGCTGCGCGGCGCCGACGGTTTCGCGCTGCTCGACCTGGCCGAGGCCGAGCGGCTGCGCGCGCTCGGCTGGCGCGGCCCGATCCTGCTGCTGGAGGGCTGCTTCGAGCCGCGCGACCTGGAGCTGTGCTCGCGGCTGAACCTGTGGCACGCGGTGCACCGCGAGGCCCAGATCGACTGGCTGGCGATGCACAAGACCCACCAGCCGCACCGCGTGTTCCTGAAGATGAACAGCGGCATGAACCGGCTCGGCTTCGCACCCGCGGCGTTCCGCAGCGCCTGGGCGCGGCTGAACGCGCTGCCGCAGGTCGACGAGATCACGCTGATGACCCACTTCGCCGACGCCGACCGTGCACAGGCGGGCGTCGCGGCCGCGGTCGAGCGCTTCGTCGCCGCCACCCACGACCTGCCGGGCGAGCGCTCGCTCGCCAACAGCGCGGCCACGCTGGCGGTGGCGCCGGGCGATGCGCGCGTCGCGGCCGACTGGGTGCGCGCCGGCATCATGGTCTACGGCTCGTCGCCGGACTACCCGGCGCACGACCTCGCGCACTGGGACCTGCGGCCGACGATGACGCTGCGCGCCGGGCTGATCGGCGTGCAGTCGCTGCGGGCGGGCGACAGCGTCGGCTACGGCAGCACGTTCACCGCGCGCGAGCCGATGCGCGTCGGCGTGGTCGCCTGCGGCTATGCCGACGGCTACCCGCGCCACGCGCCGACCGGCACGCCGGTGCTGGTGGACGGCGTGCTCACGCGGCTGGTCGGCCGGGTGTCGATGGACATGGTGGCGGTGGACCTGACGCCGCTGCCGCAGGCCGGGCCGGGCAGCGAGGTCACGCTGTGGGGCCAGGGGCCGCGCGGCGCGGTGCTGCCGATCGACGCGGTGGCGCAGGCGGCCGGCACCATCGGCTACGAGCTGATGTGCGCGCTGGCGCCGCGGGTGCCGGTGAGCGTCGCCGCGGACTGAGCGATGTCCTCCGGCTGTGCCTATGATCGGCGCTCGTTCAACCACCCGGGAGTGAGCACATGGGCATCCTCGCCACCATCGTCGTCGGCCTGATCGTCGGCGCCCTCGCGCGCTTCGTGCTGCCGGGCGAACAGAAGATGGGCTGGATCATGACCTGCCTGCTCGGCATCGGCGGCTCGCTCGCGGCAGGTTATGTCGGACAGGCGCTCGGGCTCTACCAGGCCGGCCAGGGCGCCGGCTTCATCGGCTCCGTCGTCGGGGCGGTGGTGCTGCTGTTCGCCTACAGCAAGCTGCGCAGCGGCAGCTCCAGCTGACGCGATGACCACGGCCGACGACGCCATCGCCCGGCACTGCCGGCGGCTGGTGCGGCGGCAGGCGCTGAAGGCCGCCGGCGTGTCGGCGATCCCGGTGGCCGGGGTCGATCTGTTCGTCAACGGCCGGCTGCTGGCCCGCACGATCGGCGAGATCAGCCTCGCCCACGGGCTGGCGCCCGAGCAGCTGGCGCGGCTGCCGAAGCCGATGCGCACGCGGGTCGACGATCTCGCGGTCGAAGTCGGCAGCTACCTGATCGGACGCGCGCTGACGCAGGGCCTGATCATCGCCGCGCTGCGCCATCTGGGCGTGCGGCTGGGTGCCCAGCAGGCGGCGAAGTTCGCCCCGCTGGTCGGGCAGGCCGCGTCGGCCGCGCTGTCGGGGTGGATGTTCAAGCGGCTGTGCGACCGCCACATCGCGCAGTGCCGCGCGGTCCGCGCCGCGCTGCCCGAGCTGCCGGCGCCGCCGCTCGCCGAGGTCATCGAGGCCGAGGCGTGAGCCTGTCGCCGGCGGCGCTCGAACGGCTGCGCGCACTGCTGGCCCGCGAGGCCGAGTGGAGCGCGGTGCGCGCCCAGGGCGCCGGCGGGCAGAACGTCAACAAGGTGTCGAGCGCGGTGCACCTGCGCTTCGACGTCCACGCGTCGTCGCTGCCGGCGGCCCACAAGGCGCGGCTGCTGGCCGTGCGCGACCAGCGGCTCAGCGGCGAGGGGGTGATCGTCATCAAGGCGCAGGAGCAGCGCACCCAGGCGCGCAACCTCGAGGACGCGCTGGACCGACTGTGCGAGCTGGTGACCAGCGTGGCCCAGCCGCCGCGGGCGCGCGTCGCGACCCGGCCGACGCTGGCCTCGAAGCGCCGGCGGCTCGAGGGCAAGAGCGTGCGCAGCGACGTCAAGCGCGCCCGCTCGAAGGTGTCCACCGACTAGCGCGCCACAATCGCCGCATGGCGAAGGAACGCAGCGTCTACACCTGCAGCGAGTGCGGCGGCACGAACCCCAAGTGGCTCGGGCGTTGCCCGGCCTGCGGGGCCTGGAACACGCTCGAGGAGGGCGTGGCCGAGCCGGTGTCGGCGACGAAGCATCGCTTCCAGTCGCTGGCCAAGACCCAGCCGGTGGCGACACTCGCCGAGATCGACGCGACCGACGTGGCACGGGTGCCGACCGGCATCGAAGAGCTCGACCGGGTGCTCGGCGGCGGCATCGTCGCCGGCGGCGTGGTGCTGATCGGCGGCGACCCGGGCATCGGCAAGAGCACGCTGCTGCTGCAGGCGGTCGATGCGTTGTCGGCCCGCATGAAGGTGCTCTACGTGACCGGCGAGGAAAGCGGCGCGCAGGTCGCGCTGCGCTCGCGCCGCCTCGGGCTGGCCGGCGAGCAGGTGCGGGTGCTGGCCGAGATCCAGCTCGAGCGCATCCAGGCCGCGATCGACGCCGAGGCACCGGCGTTCTGCGTGATCGACTCGATCCAGACGCTCTACTCGGACCAGCTCACCTCGGCACCCGGCTCGGTGGCGCAGGTGCGCGAGTGTGCCGCGCAGCTGACGCGCACCGCCAAGGCCACCGGCACGACGATCGTGCTGGTCGGCCACGTGACCAAGGAAGGCACGATCGCCGGGCCGCGGGTGCTGGAGCACATCGTCGACACGGTGCTGTATTTCGAAGGTGACACCCATTCGAGCTTCCGGCTGGTGCGCGCGATCAAGAACCGCTTCGGCGCGGTCAACGAGATCGGCGTGTTTGCGATGACCGAGCGCGGCCTGAAGGGGGTCGGCAACCCGAGCGCGATCTTCCTGTCGACGCACGCGCAGCCGGTGCCGGGCTCCTGCGTGATGGTCACGCTGGAAGGCACGCGGCCGCTGCTGGTCGAGATCCAGGCGCTGGTCGACGGCGGCGGACCGAGCCCGCGGCGGCTGTCCGTGGGGCTCGAGCGCGATCGGCTGGCGATGCTGCTGGCGGTGCTGCACCGCCATGCCGGCATCGCCTGCATGGACCAGGACGTGTTCGTCAACGCGGTCGGCGGCGTGCGCATCAGCGAGCCGGCCGCGGACCTGGCGGTGATGCTGGCGATCCAGAGCAGCCTGCGCGGAAGGCCGCTGCCGCGCGGTTTCGTCGCCTTCGGCGAGGTCGGGCTGGCCGGCGAGGTGCGGCCGGCGCCGCGCGGCCAGGAGCGGCTCAAGGAGGCCGCCAAGCTCGGCTTCAGCGTCGCGGTGGTGCCCAAGGCCAACGCGCCGAAGAGGCCCATCGAGGGGCTGACGATCCATGCGGTCGAGCGCGTCGAGCAGGCGGTCGACCTGCTGCGGGAGCTGTGATGCGCGTCGCCGTCGTGTCCGACATCCACGGCAACCTGCCGGCGCTCGACGCGGTGCTGGCCGACATCGCCCGCGCAGGCGTGGACCTGATCGTCAACCTCGGCGACATCGTCAGCGGTCCGCTGTGGCCGCTGGAAACGGCGCGCCGGCTGATGGCGCTGGACCTGCCGACGATGCGCGGCAACCACGAGCGGCAGCTGCTCACGATCCCGCTCGAACGCCAGTGCGACAGCGACGCCCAGGCGAGCCGCGCGCTGGGCGATGCGGAGCGGGCCTGGCTCGCCGGCCTGCCGACGGCCCTGCGGCTGGCGGACGACCTGCAGGCCTGCCATGGCACGCCGGCGAGCGATCTGCAATACCTGCTGGAGACGGTGGTCGACGGCTTCGATGCCGACGCCGCGCGTGCCGGTCGCGAAGACACCCGCGGCGTGCGCGCCGCGACGACCGACGAGGTGACGGCGCGCATCGGCGCCACGCTCGGCCGTGGCGCGCTGCTGTGCGGTCACAGCCATGTGCCGCGCGTGGTCGACTTGCCACAGGGGCTGCTGGTCGTGAACCCGGGCAGCGTCGGGCTCCAGGCCTATGACGACGACCACCCGCTGCCGCACTGGGTCGAGACCGGCGGACCGGCGGCACGCTGGGCGCTGCTGGAGCGTGCGCGCGACGGCCGCTGGACCGCCGCCCTGCATGCCACGGCCTATGACCACGGCGCCGCGGCAGCCCGAGCCGAGGCGAACGGCCGTGGCGACTGGGCCGACGCCTTGCGGACCGGCCGGGTTGGCCGCACGGAAGGCGACGTGCTGGGACGACCGGCATGAGCGGTCCAGGCGCCTGGGCCCTGGTGGTGGCGGCCCTGATCGCGGGCTGGGTCGGCTACGGCTGGCCGGGCGTCGTGCTGGCGCTCACCGTGACCGCGTTCTGGATGCTGCTGCAATTCGGCCGCGCGCTGCGCACGATGCGCGTGGCCGGCCGGGCGCCGGTGGGCAGCGTGGCGAGCGCGGTGATGCTGCACACCAAGCTGAAGCCGGGCATGGCGATGATCGACGTGCTGCCCCTGACGCGCAGCCTGGGTGTCGTCGTCGGACCGGCGGAGCACGAGACCTACCGGTGGACCGATGGCGGCGGGCGCAGCGTGGTCCTGGAGTTCCGCGGAGGACGTCTGCTGCGCTGGCTGCTCGACCCCGAAGCCGGCAGCGAGGGCGGTGCCTGAAAGCGAAACAGGCGCCCGCAGGCGCCTGTTCGACAGACTGTGGGTCCGTCTCAGGCCTGACGCTGACGCCGGCGTGCCATGAAGCCGACGACACCCAGCCCGGCGAGCATCAGAGCGTAGGTGCTCGGCTCGGGGACCGGGGGGGTCGGCGCGCAGCCGTCTCCACGCACGCAGCCCTCGAGCTTGATCGACTCGCCTGCGAGGAAGGCGTTGACGTGCAGCAGGTTGAAGTCCCAGGCTTCCGGATCCGTGGTCGTGATGCTCCAGGACGCGGTGTCGCCGACCAGGAAGCGATCGGAACCCGGGTTGTTGGCGTTCGGGAAATCGACCCGCCAGTTGAAGCTGCTGCCTTGATCGGTGAAACCGCTGGCGCTGTAGCTCGCGGAAACCGTCTGTGAGCCCAGGGCGGTGAACGTCCCGCCAGGGCCTGCGAGGTTGATGTAGTCGATGAACGATGCACCACCGCCCGGAGCGTAGGTGAAGTCCAAAACGAACGTGGTCGAGTCGCTCGTCGTCATCGTTGCGATGAGATCCGTGCCGTTGTAGAAGTCGACGACCAGGGCGTTTGCGGCCCCGGCAGTGGCTACCAAACCAGCGGCGACGATTGCTTTCAGGCGAAATTGCATTTCTGCGCTCCTTGCTGTGAGGGCCATCGACGGACTGGGTTTGCTTCCCCCCCCTGCCTCAGTCGACTTGGCAGCGTCCAAACACCCTTCGGCGCCAGCGCATGGGTCGCAATGTACAACCTGATACAAACTTCACGGCATCCCTAACTGGTTTTTCGCGCCCCCCCGAATCGGGGGATGAGGGAGGACTTGCAAGGGCCGCTGCCGTGCGGCGGCGCGGGACGCCCCGGCGGTCCGGACGACCCCCTGAATCGGCGATTGCCAGAAGCGGCCTGATTGGGAGATTTCAAGCGACTCCTAGGGGGATGTATCCAAATGAAACCGGGCGTACTGTCTCGCTGCGCCGGCCGTGGCTTCACCATGCGCAGTGATCCCGGGGAGTCGCGAGCCGCCGGACGCTGAATCGCCACCACCGACCACGAGGAGGTGCATATGGAACGCCTTGCAAGACTGGCCGCCCGGCAGATCGTCGGTCCACTGGCCTTCCTGGGCCTGAGCGCCCTGGTTCCGGTCGCCGCGATCGCGGCGACGGCCACCTGGGAGTTCAATCTGCCCGCCGATTCGGCGTTCGACCCGCCCTACCCGAGTGTCGCGTCGCTGACGATGACCGACATCGCCGGCGGCGTGCGCGTCACGCTCGACCCGAACGAGGCATCGCCCGGCTACCCGGACGACCTGCTGCAGTCCTTCATCGAGCGCCTGACGATCATCTACAACCCCGGAGCGACCGACCCGGTGCCGATCACCTTCAGCAATGCGGCGGGCAGCACGGCGCCGCTGCAGGATCTGGAGTACGTGCCACCGCCGGCCGGCCCGAGCGCGCTCGACAGCTCCTACTTCGCGGCGCCTTACGGCGTGCTGGCATTCGACTGGTGCAGCGGCAACGGCAACAACAAGGTCTGCACGCTGAGTGCGGCGGAGTCGAGCACCTTCGACCTGTTCGGCACCGGGCTCGACGTCGCCGACTTCCTGGCGCCGGCCGAGGGCATTACCAACAGCAACATGCCGAACAACATCTTCGGCGTGATCTCGGTGACGGCCTACAGCCTGCCGAACGACTTCCACACGACGCCGTCGAACTGGGTCGCGCAGCAGCTCCCCGCCATACCCGAGCCCGGCACCTACGCACTGATGCTCGCCGGGCTGGGAGCCGTGGGCATGATCGTGCGTCGCCGCCGCAGCGAGCGCTGAAGCGGGCAGCCCTCAGGGCTTCAGCGGCCCCGCCCCGGCGGGGCCGCTGTGTTTTCGCCGTCCCGGATCGATCGGCCGGCCGTGGATCGACGGCTAGAATTTCCCGCTTGTGATCAGCGCGATGGGGTGTATTGATGTCGATGTCCGACCGTGACGGCAAGATCTGGATGGACGGACAGATGGTCGATTGGCGCGACGCCAAGATCCATGTCCTGACCCACACCCTCCACTATGGCTGCGGCGCCTTCGAGGGAGTGCGTGCTTACTTGACGGAGCGCGGCACCGCCATCTTCCGCCTGCAGGAACACACCGAGCGCCTCTTCAATAGCGCCAAGATCCTGCGCATGAAGATCCCGTTCACGCCGGCCGAGGTGATGGAAGCCCAGCGCGCCGTCGTGCGCGAGAACGGCCTGCAGAGCTGCTACCTGCGTCCGCTGACCTGGCTGGGCTCGCAGAAGCTCGGCGTCAGCCCCAAGGGCAACCAGGTCCACCTGATGATCGCCGCCTGGTCCTGGGGCGCCTACCTGGGCGAAGAGGGCCTGAAGCGCGGCATCCGCGTCAAGACGTCGAGCTACACCCGCCACCACGTCAACATCACGATGACGCAGGCCAAGGCGGTGAGCAACTACACCAATTCCATCCTCGCCAACATGGAGGCCACCGACGACGGCTACGACGAGGCGCTGCTGCTCGACGCCTCGGGCTTCGTGTCCGAGGGCGCCGGCGAGAACCTGTTCGTGATCAAGAGCGGCGTGGTCTACACGCCCGACCTGTCGGCCGGCGCGCTCAACGGCATCACGCGCAACACCGTGTTCGCGATCTGCCAGGACCTCGGCCTGAAGCTGGTCGAGAAGCGCATCACCCGCGACGAGGTCTACATCGCCGACGAGGCCTTCTTCACCGGCACCGCGGCCGAGGTGACGCCGATCCGCGAGCTCGACCGCGTCGAGATCGGCCAGGGCAGCCGCGGCCCGATCACGGAGAAGATCCAGTCGGCCTTCTTCGACATCGTCAACGGCCGCAACCCGAAGTACGCCGAGTGGCTGACCCCGGTGTGAGCGCGATGCAAACGAACGAGGCGAAGGCGGTGGTCGAGGTCACCGCGAAGGACGTGCAGGGCTCCGGCGTGGTGTTCTGCCCGAACCCGAAGATGCCGCTGTGGAGCGCCCACCCGCGCGTTTTCATCGACGTGGCGCACGGCGAGGGCCGCTGCGCCTACTGCGGCACGGTCTACCGCCTCGCGGCCGGCGAGACGCTGCACGCGCACTGACGCGCGCATCGCGGCGGCCGATGCCCGGCAGCGCGAAGGCCTTGGGGCCGATGCGCGCGGCGGCGATCGTCGAGCTCGGCATGGGTCGACGGGGGCGGCGCATTCCAGGGGCGGCTCCGTACAATGCCGAGGTGCCCTGACAGCCCGCCGCATGCCCCCGACGCCGAAAGCCCCGCCCTCGTCGCCCGACGACATCGAGCAGCAGTTCTACGAGGCGCTGCAGCAGGCCGATATCGAGAAGCTGATGGCCGTCTGGTCCGACGACGAGGAGATCGCCTGCGTCCACCCTGGCGGACCGCGCATGGTGGGCGCCGGCGCGATCCGTGCCTCCTTCGACGCGATCTTCGCCAGCGGCGCGATCGACGTGCGTCCCGACAAGGTGCGCCGACTGCACACCCACTCGAGCGCGATCCACCATGTGCTCGAACGCGTGCAGGTGATGGGCGAGGAAGGGCCGCAGACGGCGTTCGCGATCGTCACCAACGCCTATATCAAGACGGCCCAGGGCTGGCGCATGGTGCTGCATCACGCGAGCCCGGGCATGGCGCGCGAGCTGCAGGAGATCGCCGAAGCGCCCTCCACGCTGCACTGAGGCGCAACGATGGCCGCCGTGACGCTGGCGCCCACCGTCGCGCTCGGCCCCGGGTCGCCCTGGTGGCTGCCCGGCGGCCACGCGCAGACGATCTGGCCGGCGCTCGTCGCCCACCCCGGCGCCGGCCCGGCGCCGCGCTGGCGGCGCGAGCGCTGGAGCACGCCGGACGGCGACTTCATCGACATCGACTTCCTCGAGGGAGCGGCCGACGGCGCGCCGCTGCTGGTGCTGTTCCACGGCCTCGAAGGCTCGTCCGCGAGCCACTACGTGCAGGCCTTCGCGCGCTGGGCCGCCGAGACCGGCTGGGGCTGCGCGGTGCCGCATTTCCGCGGCTGCTCGGGCGAGCTCAATCTTGCGCCGCGGGCCTACCACTCGGGGGACTTCGAGGAGGTCGGCTGGATCCTCGCGCGCCTGCGCGCCCGGCAGGGCGAGCCGCTGGTCGCGGCCGGCGTTTCGCTCGGCGGCAACGCGCTGCTGCGCTGGGCCGAGGAGGCCGGTGACAGTGCCGCCAGCGTGGCGCGGGCGGTCGCGGCGATCTCCTCGCCGCTCGACCTCGCTGCCGGCGGCGCCGCGCTGTCGCGCGGCTTCAACCGGCAGGTCTATACCCGCATGTTCCTGCGCAGCATGGTGCCGAAGGCGCTCGCGAAGCTGGCCCAGCACCCGGGCCTGTTCGACCGCCGGCGGCTGCTCGCGGCGCGCGACCTGTACGAGTTCGATAACGTCTTCACCGCGCCGCTGCACGGCTTTCGCGACACCGACGACTACTGGGACCGTGCCTCCGCGAAACCGCATCTGGCGCGCATCCGCATCCCGGCGCTGGTGCTGAATGCGCGCAACGACCCCTTCGTGCCGGCCCCCAGCCTGCCGCGGCCGGCGGACGTCGGCCGCCATGTCACCTTGTGGCAGCCGGCCGGCGGCGGCCATGTGGGCTTCGCGACCGGCCCCTTTCCGGGCCGGCTGGCGGCGCTGCCCGACGCGGTGGGCCGCTGGCTGCGTTCGGCCTGAGCCATGGACCCGATCGTCGTCGCCGCGCTGAAGAAGTGGCCCGCCGTGCCGGCCTGCCACGGCTGGCTGGCGCTCGATGCGCGCGGCGACTGGTATCTGCGCGACGACCGCACGCAGGCGGCCGGCCCCTTCCCGCAGGCCAAGGGCAGCGTGCTGCGCCATGCCGGGCTGTGCGCCTTCATCGCCCGCAACTACGAGGCGGATGCGCAGGGCCGCTGGTACTTCCAGAACGGCCCGCAGCGCGTCTACGTCGAGCTCGAGGCCGCGCCGCTGGTGCTGGGCGTGCAGCGTCTCGCCGAGGGCTGGACGGTGCAGACCGAGCAGCTCGCCGACGCGGCGGCCCTCGTGGTGCGCGGCGCCTGGCTCGACGAAGGCGGGCGCCTCTTTCTCGACACCGAACGCGGTTTCGGGCTCGTGCGCTCGCTCGACATGGACGCCGCGGCCGACGCGCTGAGCGCCGGCCTGTGGCCGCTGCAGGAACTGGCCTTCGCCGAGATGCCGGCGCGCTTCGGCTACCGGCTCAGCCCGCAGCGGGAGCCGGCGGACGCTCCGGCGGCGCGCTGACGGCGCCGCCGACGGGCGCCGCTCAGTTCGACGCCGCGCTCGCCGCGGGCGCCGGCGCCTTCGGCTCTTCGAACGTGGCGCCGCCGGCGTTGGCCAGGTGCACGACCGCGCGGCCGATCTCCAGCTCGCTCAGGTCGCCGCCGCCCTGGGCGGCCATGTTGCCCTTGCCCTTCAGCGCCGAGGTCAGCAGCGCCTCGTAGCCGGTCTTGATGCGCGGCCCCCAGGCGGCGGCGTCGCCGAATTTCGGCGCCCCGGCGACACCGGCCTCGTGACAGACCGCGCACTGGCCCTTGAAGGCATCCGCGCCGCTCTTGAGCGCGGCGGCATCGGCGCTGTCCTTCACCTGGACGTTCGCGACCGGCGCGATGCGCTGCTCGACGGCCTTGGCGGCCAGTCCGTCGCTGCCGGCCGCGGGCTTGACGCTGCTGGCGACGTACTGGGCCAGCAGCGCGATGATCGCGATCGGCACGATGAAGGCCAGCAGCACCGCCACCACCAGCTGCTTGGGCGTGCGGATCGGGCCCTCGTGGTGGGGCTCTTGATCGTCGTGTTGGGGCGCTGCGCTCATGGTCTCCTCGGGGCCGTCGGGTGGGGTGCGGGATCTGCGTCCAGCCTGGAGCAGGCGCGCAAAACCGCGGGATTATAGAAGTCCCTTCGGTGGCGACCGGCCCCGAGCAGGGCGCCGGCTAGAATGGCGACGCTGCGCCCGTAGCTCAGTGGATAGAGTACTGGCCTCCGAAGCCAGGGGCCGCTGGTTCGATCCCAGCCGGGCGCGCCACCCCCCAAGCGCTATTGCATCCCCTGCGGGGGACCGCCGCTGCGGCGGTTCGCGGCGCGCGCGGATTCATAGCTGCCGGAGTTCCCGGTATCCGGGCGGGGCCGGCCAGTCCTCGGCACGGGGCGGGGTTTCACCGCGGGTTCGCAGCCAGTGGCGTGCGCTCATCCAACCCGCGTGGGCAACGACCACGCAGTGCGGTCCGGTGATCTCCCGCGGTGCCCATGTGCGGGCCCGTTGCAGCAGCGCCGACAAGGGTTCGCCGTCACTCGGTGCACGATCGACGAAGGCGCCGCACCACGCATCGATCTCGGCGCGCGGGATGTCCGACCAAGGCCGACCCTCCCAGCGGCCGAAGCTCGCCTCGAGCAGGCGGTCGTCGATGTGGTGCGTCCAGCCCCAGGCCCGCAACCATCGCCCGACGTCGCGGCAGCGCCGCAGCGGCGAGGTGTGGACGACGCGGCCCAGGCCGTGCCGGCGCGCCACCCGCTGGATGCGCCGCGCCAGCCGTTTGGCCCGGCGCCGGTCGACCGGCAGGTCGGTGCGGCCGATGCAGCGGCCCTCGGCACCGCGCGGGCGCGGATGCCGCCAGGCCCAGACCGTGCAGCCGCCGGGCTCAGAGGCCACCGGCGCACACCATCAGCACGGCGATCTCGGTGAGCTGCTCGGTGGCGCCCAGGGCGTCGCCGGTGTAGCCGCCCAGGCGCCGCGCCAGCCAGCGCCGCATCGCCAGCACCACGGCGCCGGTCGCCGCGACCGCGCCGACCCAAACCCACGGCGCCCGCGCCGCGTCGGCCTGGAGCGACCCGCCGACCGCGACCGCCGCGATCACGCCGACCATCGCCAGCGCGCCGACCGCGGCCCGCCGCACCGTGGACCGGTGCGGCGCCGTCGCCAGCGGCTTGGCTTTGGCATGGTCCGCGTCGCCGGCATAGGGCAGCGCGCCCATCACGGCCACCGCGGCGGTGCGCCCCAGCAGGTGCGCGGCGACCAGCGCCAGTGCCGCGAACCCGGGCGCCGACGCCGCGATCGCGGCCAGCAGCGCCACGCGCAGCGCCAGCGCGAGCCCGAGCGCCGCGGCGCCGTAGGTGCCGATGCGCGAGTCCTTCATGATCTCGAGCGCCCGCTCGCGCGGCACCGCGCCGCCCAGCGCGTCGAAGGTGTCGGCCAGGCCGTCCTCGTGGAAGGCGCCGGTCAGCCACAGCGTCGCTGCGACGGCGAGCAGCGCGGCCACCAGCGGCGGCCACCACAGCCCGGCAAGCAGCAGCACCGCGGCGCCCCAGACGCCCACCAGCGCGCCGACGAGCGGGAACCAGGCCACGCAGCCGTTCAGCCAATGCGCCTGGAAGCCGGCGCCGGCCCAGGCCGGCACCGGCACGCGCGTCAGGAACTGCAGCGCGACGAAGAACAGCCGCGCCTGCTGCCGCGGGGCGCTCATGACGCCTTGTCGCTGACGCCGGCCGACTCGAAGCTGGCCATCTCGGCGAGCAGGCGGCAGGCCGACTCCAGCAGCGGCCAGGCCAGCGCGGCGCCCGAGCCTTCGCCGAGCCGCAGGCCCAGGTCGAGCAGCGGCCGCACGCCCAGCCGGGCCAGCCAGCGCGCATGGCCGCTCTCGGCGGAGCAGTGCGCGAACACGCAGCGCGGCAGCACGCCGGCATCGAGCGCCGCCGCCACCGCCACCGCGGCGGTGGTGATGAAGCCGTCGACGACGACCACGCGGCGCTGGCGGGCGGCCTCGAGCACGGCGCCGGCCATCGTCGCGATCTCCAGCCCGCCGAGCGCCGCCAGGGTTTCCAGCGGCCCGCTGGCGCCGGCGTTGGCGGCGAGCGCCTGCTGCAGCACGGCCTGCTTGCGGCCGAGGCCGGCGTCGTCGAGCCCGGTGCCGCGGCCGATGCAGGCCGCGAGCGGCTCGCCCGTCAGCCGGCACATCAGCAGGCTGGCCGCCGAGGTGTTGGCAATGCCCATCTCGCCCAGCAGCAGGGCATTGCCCGGCAGCGCGCGGACCAGCGCGGCGCCGTGGGCGAGGGCGGCATCGCGCTGCGGCGGCGTCATCGCCGGGCCGGCGCTGCTGTCGGCGCTGCCGCGCGCCGTCTTGGCGACGACCAGCCCGGGGCGCGGCGCGAAGTCGTGCGCGACGCCGCAGTCGACCACCGTCAGCGCCAGGCCGAACTGGCGCGCCAGCACCGACACGGCGGCGCCGCCGGCGAGGAAGTTCTCGACCATCTGCCAGGTCACGTCGCTCGGGAAGGCCGACACGCCGCGGGCGGCGATGCCATGGTCGGCGGCGAACACCACCAGCTGCGGCTGGCGCAGCCGCGGCCGCTCCTCGCCGAGGATCAGCGCGAGCTGCAGCGCCAGCGCCTCGACGCGGCCGAGCGAGCCGAGCGGCTTGGTCTTGCGGTCGAGCGCGTGCTGCACGCGGTGGCGCAGGGCCGCGTCGGCGTCGGCGGGCGAGGGGGGCGAGGCGAGGGCGGCTGCCGTCATGGCGTGTCGATGCGAGGTTGCGAACAGTGGGGTCAGGTGCTGCCGTGCAGCAGGCGGTCGAGCGTCGGCGTGCCGAAGGAGGTCTCGATCTGGTCGGCCAGCCGCTCGAAGCTCGCGTCGAGCGCCGGCACCTCGGCGCCGAACAGCGCGCGCAGCACGCCGGGGTTCTCGAACAGGCCATGGGCATAGAGGCCCAGCACCGCGCCGCGCTGCCAGCCGACGGCGGCGCCGGTGTCGTCGCGCAGCGCGATCGCGGCCGTGCCGGCATCGGCCTGCGTGATGCCATGGTGGATCTCGTAGCCGGCCCAGCGCAGGCCGGCCAGCGCGCACCACGGGCCCGTGGTGGCGGCGAAGTCGAAGCGGGCGGCGCGCAGGCGCTTGACCGCACCGTACCGCGTCGCCAGCGGCAGCAGACCGAGGCCGTCGGCGCTGCCGGCCTGGCCGTCGACGCCGGCGGGGTCGTGCAGCCGCGTGCCCAGCATCTGCAGCCCGCCGCAGATGCCGAGCACGGCGCCGCCGGCGGCCGCATGGGCCTGGATCGCGGCGTCCAGCCCCTGCGCGCGCAGCCAGGCGAGGTCGCCGCTGACCTGCTTGGAACCCGGCAGCACGACCAGCGTGGCGCCCGCGAGTTGCGCGGGCCTGCGCGCCCACACCAGCCGCACGCCGCGCAGCCGCGCCAGCGGCGCGAACTCGTCGAGGTTGCTGATGCGCGGCGGCGCAAGCACCGCGACGGTGTGCGTCGCCGCCGCGGCGTCGTCCGCGCGCGGATCGGCCGGCGTGCCGAACCAGCCGTCCTCCTCGGGCAGGCCGTGGTCGGCGACGCGCGGGATCACCGCCAGCAGCGGCACGCCGGTCAGCGCATCGAGCTGCGCCGGGCCGGGCTGCAGCAGCGCCGGGTCGCCGCGGAACAGGTTCAGCACATGGCCGGCCAGCAGCGGCCGCAGGTCGGCCGGCAGCAGCTGCGTCGTGCCATGCAGGTGCGCGAAGGCGCCGCCGCGGTCGATGTCGGCGACCAGCAGCGCCCGCGTCGGCCCGCGCGCCATCGCCCAGCGCGCGACGCCGAGGTTGACGTAGTCGTGCGGCGCGAGGTTGATCTCGGCCGGCGAGCCGGCGCCCTCGACGATCACCAGCTCGTGGCGGGCTGCCAGCCGCTCGAAGCTCGCACGCGCGGCCTGCGCCAGGTGCTCGCTGCGTTCGCGCCAGGGCAGGCGCGACAGCGCGGCGTCGGCGCGGCCGTGCAGCACGACCTGGCTCGCGGTGTCGCGTTCGGGCTTCAGCAGCACCGGGTTCATGTCGACCTCGGGCGGCACGCCGGCGGCCAGCGCCTGCAGGTACTGCGCGCTGCCGATCTCGCCGAGCCCGCCGTCGGGGCCCGGCACGACGCGCGCGTTGTTGCTCATGTTCTGGGCCTTGAACGGCACGACGTCGATGCCGCGCCGCCGGGCCGCGCGGCACAGCGCGCTCGTCAGCCAGCTCTTGCCGGCGCCGCTGGTGCAGCCCCAGACGATCAGTGTGCGGGTCATCGGGGGCATGGCTCCAGGGCGCGCGACAGGCAGGCGCGCAGCGCCTGCTGCGCGCGCGGCGGCTGCACCGACACGCGCCAGGCGCCGGGCAGGCCGAAGGACAGGGTATCGCGCCAGCGCAGGCCCTCGGCCGCGAGCGCCTGCTCGACGCGGCGCATGCCGACACGGGCGGGCGGCCGCACGACGAAGAAATTGGCGACGCTGGGCAGCGGCTCGAAACCCAGCGCCGCGAGCAGGGCCTGCTGCGAGCGCTGCCAGCCGCGCAGCCGCAGGCGGCTCGCGGCGACCCAGCGCTGCACGGCCGGCTCGGTCCAGGCCGCGAGCATCGCCGCGCCGTCGGCGCCGAGCGGCCACGACGGGCAGGCCGCCTGCAGCCGCCCGGTCCAGCGCGAGCGGGCCGGCGCGATCGCATAGGCGCCGCGCACCCCCGTCAGGCCCAGCGCCTTGTTCGGCGACCAGAGCTGGAACACCGCGCGCGCGGCCGCCGCCGGCCAGGCGCTGCGGCCCTGCAGCCGCAGCGGGGCGCAGGCGCGGTCGAGCACCTGCAGCACCTGGTCGTCCGGCAGCGTCGGCGGTGCGGCCTCGGGCTGGCCGAGCGGGCTGCCGGGGTCGGCGAACCAGGCGAGCGCGACGCGCCGTTCGCGCCGCGGGTCGACGTCGTGCACGACCGCCTTGTCGAAGGCATGGGCCGCCGCCGCGTAGTCGCCGAAGCCGAAGCGCGGCACGCGCACTGCGCCCGGGTCGGCCACGGCCGTACAGCGGAAGATGAACTCGCTGGCACTGGCCGCGAGCAGCACGCGCTCGGCACCGACGCCGTGCAGCGCCGCCAGCCGTTCGCGCAGCGCCCGGCCTTCGGGGTCGGGGTAATGGCGGCGGTCGGCCCGCCGCACCGCCTGCCACGCGGCCGGCTGCGGACCGCAGGCATTGGCCGTGGTCGAGAAGTCGAAGCGCGCCGGGCCGTCGGCGCCCGGACCGCCGTGCACGCGCAGCCCCCTCATGCGCCGCCCCGCTGCAGCGCGAGGACCGCCAGCGCCGCCAGCAGGCCCAGCGCGCCGGCGCCGAGCCAGGCGGCGCGGCGCGCGTGCCGCAGCGCCCGCTCGATGTCGCCGGCAACCGGCGCGCGCCCCGGCGCGTTCAGCCGGTAGACGCCGGGCTTGCCGAGACGGATGCCGAGCCGCAGCGCCATCGCCGCCATCGGCCAGCCGCCGTTCGGCGACGGCGTGCGCCGCGCCTCGCGCCGCAGCGCGGCGCCCTGTCCGCGCGGCCACAGCAGCAGCGCGGTCAACCGCGCCGGCAGCCACGACAGCACATCGTCGGCGCGCGCGGCGAACTTGCCGGCCCATTCCCAGCGCGCGTCGCGGTAGCCCCAGCAGGCGTCGGCGGTGTTGGCCCAGCGGTACAGCGCCGCGCCCGGCAGGCCGGCCAGCGCGAACCAGAACAGCGGCGCGATCAGCGAGTCGTTCAGGTTCTCGGCCAGCGATTCGATCGCGGTCTCGCGCACCGCGGTGGCGTCGAGCGCCGCGGTGTCGCGGCTGCACAGGCGCGCGACCTGCGTCCGGCCGGCCGCCAGCGACTCGCCGAGCGCGGCCTCGACGGCGCGCACCTCGTCGACCAGCAGCCGCAGCGCCAGCAGCGGCTTGAGCAGCCAGGCGGCCAGCCCGGCGGCCGCCAGCGCACCCCAGGGCGCGGCCGCATCCGCCAGCCACCGCGGCACCTGCTGCAACGCGAGCGCGACGGCCACCACCCCCAGCGCCCCCAGCAGCCAGGCCAGTGCGCCCCGCACGAAGGCCGCGCGGGCGGGTCGTGCCGGCACGTGCGGCGCGAGCGCCGCGAGCAGCCGGCCCATGCCGACCACCGGGTGCCAGCGCGGCCGCGGCTCGCCGAACCGGCGGTCGATGAGCAGCGCCAGCCACGGCACCGCGAAGGCCATCAGCGCGTCGGCCGACATGGCTCAGCCCGGTGGGTCCAGCCGCAGCCAGGCCAGCCGGCCCGGCGACAGCGGCGGCCGCGCCTCGACGATGCGCACGCCGTGGTCGGGCAGCGGCACCGACCGCGCCATGCCCGGCGCGTCGGTCACCGCGGTGTGGAACTCGCCGTCCTCGCCGCAGGGGCAGACGCCGGCCGGCAGCCGGGCCAGCAGCCCGTCGTCGTAGGCGGCGCCGCAGAACGAGGCATCGAGCCGCGCCAGGTCGACGGCCACCAGCCGCGCCCGGATGCCGGCGGCGATCACCTCGCGGGCCAGGCTGGCGCGCGGCTCGCCCCACAGCGGGAACATCGGCTCCAGCCCGGCGGCGCGGCAGCGCGGGGCGATCCAGTCGCGGTGCGCGGCCAGGTCGATGTCGCCGAACACCATGTGCGTGTGGCCGCTGGCGGCCAGTTCGCGCAGCGTGGCATCGAAGGCCGCGGCATAGGTACCGGGGCCGCGCACGACATCGACCGCGCGCCAGTCCACGCCCCAGGCCGCGACCTGCCGCGCCAGCCAGTCGCGCGGCAGCGCATGCGACAGGCTCGCGCCGCCGGCCTCGCACATCGTCACGAAGGTCGCGATCGGCAGGCCCTGGGCGCGGGCGCGCAGCCCGGCCAGGCAGCCGTCCTTGCCGCCGCTCCAGCTGAGGGCGGCGCGCGGCGCGGGGGTCGCTGTCGTGCTCACACTCTCAGTCCTCGATGCCGCGCTGCGCCGGCACGCCGGCCTGGTGGTGGTGCTTCACGAGCGTCATCTCGGTCACCGTGTCGGCGAGGTCGATCAGCTCCTGCGGCGCGCGCCGGCCGGTCAGCACCACATGCACCTGCGGCGGGCGCTCGGCCAGCGCCGCGAGCACCGGCGCGAGCGGCAGCCAGCCGTAGCGCAGCGGGTACATGATCTCGTCGAGCACGACGAGGAAATGCGCGCCGGCGCGGATCGTCGCCGCGGCGCGCGCCCAGCCGTCGCGCGCCAGCCGGGCCGAATGCTCGAGGTCGCGGCTCTTCCAGCTGAAGCCGTCGCCCAGGCCCTCGATCGGCACGCCGATCTGCTCGAACAGGCGGTGCTCGCCGAAGCGCGCCGACGGCACCTTCATGAACTGGTAGACCTTCACCGCCTTGCCGCGGCCCTGCGCGCGGATCGCCAGCCCGAAGGCCGCGGTGCTCTTGCCCTTGCCGTCGCCGGTGTGCACCAGCACCAGGCCGCGGCGCTCGCCGGTCGGTTTGGGCGCGTCGCGGTCGAGCGGCGGGGATTCGATGTCCATCGGGGTCTCCTTCGTCACAGGCGCGGCCGCACGAGGTGGTGCACGCGGCCCTCGCGCTCCAGCCGCTCGATCGCGACCGCGTCGCCGAACACGCGCGCCAGCGCGGCGTGCAGCGACGGGTCGTCGGGCGGCGCGTCGGCCACCAGCCGGCCCTGGTCCATCAGCCAGACGCGGTCGGCGGCCAGCGCCAGCGTCAGGTCGTGCAGCACCACCGCCGCGGCCGCGCCGGCGCGGGCGCCGCGCGCGACGCTGCGCAGCAGGTCGCGCTGGTGCGGCGCATCGAGGTGGGTGGTCGGCTCGTCGAGCAGCAGCACCGGTGCCTGCACCGCCAGCGCCCGCGCCAGCAGCACGCGCTGGCGTTCGCCGCCGGACAGCTCGCTGAGGCGCCGCGACGCGAAGGCGGCGCAGGCGGTCTCGGCCATCGCGGCGTCGACCGCGGCCTCGTCGGCCGCGCCGCAGGCCCCCAGCACGCCGTGGTGCGGCAGCCGGCCCAGCCGCACGACGTCGCGCGCGGCGATCGCGCCCTCGGCCTCGCCCTGCTGCGCGAGCCAGGCGATCTGGCGCGCGCGTTCGGCGGGCCGCCAGGCCGCGATCGGCCGGCCGTGCAGCCGCACCTGGCCGGCGTCGGCGGCGCGCAGGCCGGCCAGCAGCGACAGCAGGCTGCTCTTGCCGGCGCCGTTGGGGCCGACGACCGCCACCCATTCGGCCGGCCGCAGCGCGACGCTGACGCCGTCGACCACGCGGCGGCCGCCGCGCGACAGGCTCACCGCCTCGGCCTGCAGCAGCATCGGCTCACCCATGGCTCGTCCTTGCGTGCCGGCGCAGCAGCACCAGCAGGTAGCCGCCGCCGAGCACGGCCGTCAGCACGCCGACCGGCAGCTCCTGCGGCGCGATGACGCTGCGCGCCGCCACGTCGGCCGCGAGCAGCAGCGCGCCGCCGGACAGCGCGGACAGCGCCAGCAGCGGCCCATGCCGCACCGTGACCAGCCGGCGCACGAGGTGCGGCGCGACCAGGCCGACGAAGGCGATCAGCCCCGACTGCGCCACCGCCGTGCCGGTGCACAGCGCCATCAGCCCGACCAGCAGCAGCCGGCAGCGCGGCAGGTCCAGTCCCAGGCTGGCGGCGCTGGCGTCGCCGAGCACCAGCGCGTCGAGCACGCCGGCCCAGCGCGTCGCCAGCGCCAGCGCGAGGGCGAGCGCGCCGGCCAGCATCGCCACGCTGGGCCAGCCCAGCAGGCCGGTGGTGCCGAGCAGGAACACCTGCTTGCCGCGCATCGCCTCGGGCGACAGCAGCATCAGCAGGTCCGACACCGCGCCGAGCAGCACGCCGACCACCACGCCCGAGAGCAGCAGCACCAGCGGCCGCGCCGCGCCGCCGGCGATCAGCAGCGTCAGCGACACGCCGGCCAGCGCGCCGGCGAAGGCCGCGCCGACCAGCCCGAGCTGCAGCAGCGCCGGCGCCTGGGCCAGCCCGACGCTGGTGCCGGCCAGGCTGCCGGCGAACAGCACCAGCACCACGCCCAGGCCGGCGCCGGCGGCGCTGCCGAGCAGGTAGGGATCGGCCAGCGGGTTGCGAAACAGCCCCTGGGCCAGCGCGCCGGCCAGGCCCAGCAGCGCACCGGCGCACCAGGCGCCGAGCGAGCGCGGCGCGCGGATCGCGGCGATCAGGTCCCAGTCCTGCGCCCAGTTCCACGACCAGCCCTCGCTGCCGGCGGCCAGGCCGCAGGCCAGCAGCGCGAGGCCGAGCGCGGCGCAGGCG
>DATILD010000047.1:0-35677 GCA_035476815.1 Methylibium sp. | reverse complement strand
CTCGTGCAAGGGCTCGCCGGCGGCGGCCGCGAGGCGCTCGCGCGCCAGCACGCCGGGGCGCAGCAGCACCGCGCGGCCGCGCGACACGTCGACGATGGCCGATTCGATGCCGAGCTCGCAGTCGCCGCCGTCCAGCACCGGGAGCGCGTCGCCGAACTCCTGCGCCACATGCGCGGCGCGCGTCGGGCTGATGCGGCCGAAGCGGTTCGCGCTCGGCGCGGCCACGCCCGGCACGCCCTCGGCGGCCGCCGCGCGCAGCAGCGCCTGCGCGACCGGATGCGCCGGGCAGCGCAGGCCGATCGTCGCCTCGCCGCCGGCTGCCGCCTCGGCCGCACCGGGCCGGCGCGGCACGATCAGCGTCAGCGGGCCCGGCCAGAACGCCGCGATCAGGCGTCGCGCCAGCGGCGACAGCTCGGCCGCGAAGGCTTGCGCGCCGGCGGCGTCGGCCACGTGCACGATCAGCGGATGGTCGGCCGGTCGGCCCTTGGCGGCGAAGATCCGCGCCACCGCGGCATCGTCGTCGGCACGGGCCCCGAGGCCGTAGACCGTCTCGGTGGCGAAGGCCACCAACTGCCCCGCCGCGAGCCCGCGCGCGGCGGCGGCGACGACCTCGGGCGAGCGGCCATCGAGGACCGGCATCGTCGTCGCGGGACTCAGAACGGCGCGGGCAGGCCGAGCAGCCCCGCCGCGCGCACCGCCGCCGCGCGCGCCGCCTCGGGCGTGGCCGCGGTCAGCGTCAGGTGGCCCATCTTGCGGCCGGGCCGCGCACCGGCCTTGCCGTAGAGGTGCAGGTGAGCGCCGGGGATCGCGAGCACGCCGGCCCAGTCGGGCGTGCGCTCGCGGCCCTGGGCGTCGAACCACAGGTCGCCGAGCAGGTTGAGCATCACCGCCGGCGAATGCTGGCGCGGCGGCGGCAGCGGCAGGCCGGTCATGCAGCGCACCTGCAGCTCGAACTGCGAGACATCGCAGCTGTCGATGCTGTGGTGGCCGGAGTTGTGCGGCCGCGGCGCCATCTCGTTGGCGACCAGCGTCCCGTCAGCGAGCACGAAGAACTCGACACACAGCACGCCGACATAGTGCAGGCCGTCGGCGATGCGGCGCGCCGCGTCGAGCGCCTGCGCGGCCAGCGTGTCACTGACCCCAGGCGCCGGCGCCTCGGTGACGGCGAGGATGCCGTCGCGGTGCAGGTTGCGCTGGATCGGCAGCGTGACGATCTCGCCCTGGGCGCTGCGCGCCAGCACCACGCTGAGTTCGAAGTCGAGTGCGAGGCGCCGCTCCAGCACGCAGGGCGCCTGCTTCAGCGAAGCCCAGGCGGCCGCCAGCTCCTCGCGGGTCGCGACGCGGGCCTGGCCCTTGCCGTCGTAGCCGAGCCGCGCGGTCTTCAGGATGCCGGGCAGCAGCGCGTCGGGCACCGCGGCGAGCTGCTCGGCGCTCTCGATCGGCGCATGCGGCGCGCAGGGCACGCCGCAGCGCACGAAGTGCTGCTTCTCGCGGGCGCGGTCCTGGCAGATCGCCACCGCCTCGGATCCCGGCGCCGCCGGCAGGTGGGCGCCCAGGGTGTAGAGCGCGCCGGCCGGCACGTTCTCGAACTCGGTGGTGATCGCGGCGCAGCGCTGCAGCATCTGCGCCAGGCCCTGCTCGTCGAGGTAGTCGGCCTGCACATGCACATGCGAGACCAGGCCGGCCGGGCTGGCCACGTCGGGGTCGAGCACCGCGGTGAAGTAGCCGAGCCGCTGGGCCGCGTGCACGAACATGCGGCCGAGCTGGCCGCCGCCCATCACGCCGAGGGTCGTGGCCTGTGCGCCGGCGGCCACCGCGGCCGGCAGGATGGTCTTGGAATGGGACATCGGAGCAGGGATCAGGTCTTGCCGAGCTCGGCCGTCATCGCACGCGCCGCCTCGGTCTGGCGGGCGCGGTAGGCGTCGAGCTGGTCGCGCAGCGCGGTGTCGTCATGGGCCAGCAGCGCGACCGCGAACAGCGCCGCATTGGCCGCGCCGGCCGCGCCGATCGCGAAGGTCGCGACCGGGATGCCCTTGGGCATCTGCACGATGCTGTGCAGCGAATCGACCCCCTGCAGGTGCTTGCCGGGGACCGGCACGCCCAGCACCGGTACCGGGGTCTTGGCGGCCAGCATGCCCGGCAGGTGGGCCGCACCGCCGGCGCCGGCGATGATCGCGCGCAGCCCACGGCCACGGGCGGTCTCGGCGTAACGGAACATCTCGTCGGGCATGCGATGGGCCGACACCACCTGCGCCTCGAAGGTCACGCCGAACTCGGCGAGAATCTGGGCCGCGTGCTGCATGACCTCCCAGTCGCTCTTGGAGCCCATCACCACGCCGATCAGGGGTTGCGCTGCACTCACGGCCGCTCCGGTCGGAAAACCCTGAATTGTAGGCGGCGCTTGGTTTACGGAGCGCCGGCCGCACCTGAGCCGACATGATCGACATCACCCTCCAGAACTTCGAAGCCGAGCTGATCCACGCGTCGACGCGCACCCCGGTGCTGCTCGACATCTGGGCGCCCTGGTGCGGCCCGTGCAAGCAGCTCGGGCCCCTGCTCGAGAAGCTCGAGACGGCCTACGCCGGCCGCTTCACGCTCGCCAAGCTCGACAGCGACGCCCAGCCCGAGATCGCCGGCCAGCTGAGCCAGGCCTTCGGCGTGCGCTCGATCCCGTTCTGCGTGATGTTCGTCGGCGGCCAGCCGGTGGACGGCTTCGTCGGCGCGCTGCCCGAGTCGCAGATCCGCGAGTTCCTCGACAAGCATGTGCCCAGTCCGGACGAGCTGGCCGCCGAGGAGGAGGCCGAAGCCGCCGAGCAGCTCGCGGCCGACGGCGACAGCGACGCCGCACTCGCGAAGCTGGCCGAGGCGCTGGCGATCGCGCCGCACGACGAAACGATCCGCGCCGACTACGTGAAGCGCCTGCTCGAGGCCGGCCGCAGCGCCGATGCGCGGCGCGTCTACGAGCCGCTGGCGCCCAAAGCCATCGCCGACGCGCGCACCAGCGCCCTCGGCCTGTGGCTGGAGGCCTGCGAGGCGGCCCAGGCGGCGCGCCCGATGGCGGTGCTGGACGCCGCCATCGCCGTGAGCAAGCGGGACTTCGACGCCCGCTTCGAGCGCGCCCAGGTCCTGATGGCCGGCCAGCGACCGACCGAGGCGATGGACGAGCTGCTCGAGATCCTGATGCGCGACAAGGCCTGGGCCGACCAGCGCGCGCGCAAGCTCTACGTCGCGATCCTGGAGCTGATGACCAAGCCGCAGCCCAAGGCCGCCGCGGCCGAGGCCAAGGGCACGCTCGAGATCGCCGGCAAGGCCGCCGCGGTGGCCGGCGATCCGGTGCTCGACGGCTACCGGCGCAAGCTCAGCATGGTGCTGTTCTAGGGCCGGGGCCGGGCGATCACACCGGCCCCTGGGTCCCGAGCGACAGGTCCAGCCGTTCGACCCAGCGTCCCTGCTGGCTGATGTGGGCGCGCCAATGGCGCGCCGCCACCTCGCGCAGTTCGACCGCGCGCTCGCGCTCGGCCGCACCGCCGCAGACTTCGTAGACCTGCACCAGCCGACAGCGCGCCGCGGCATCGTCGTCGGCATCGCCGAGCGCCGCCAGGCCGTCTTCGGCCTCGCGGGCCAGCCCCAAGGCCCGCCCGGTCTCGCCGCAGCGGGCCTCGCACCAGGCCCGGTCGGCCAGCAGCAGCGCGGCCTTGGCCTGCATGCCCTGCTGCAACCCCGCCTCGTAGTGCTCGGCGAACAGCGCGCGCGCCTCGCCGAACTGGCCCTGGATGGTCAGCAGCTGGGCGCGCATCAGCGGGTGCAGCACGCCCAGCGACGTCGCGCCGACCATCTGGTCGAAGCGCTCGGTGGACTCGGCGCCGCGCAGCGCGTCGCTCGCCAGCTTGGCGAGCGTCTCGGGCGCGTGCGGCGTGCCGACGTCGACCACGCGCTGCGCCTCGGCCTCGCGCTGCAGGTTCATCGTGATCGCGTAGCGGTTGTAGAGCACCGCGCTCATCATCGCCTCGTCGCCGTCGGCCAGCGCATGCTGGCGGGCGCTCTCGTACCAGGGCTGGGCGCGATCCATCCGGCCGCCCCAGTGGTAGCCCTGGGCGGCGACCAGTCCGGCGCGGGCGCGCACGCCATGGTCGTCGGGCGTGCTCAGGTCGAAGGCATGGCGCAGGCGCTGTGCCATCGAATCGATGTCGTGCTGAACGTAGTCGAGCAGCGCCAGCCAGGCGGCGCTGAGCGCCTGCAGCGGCCGCAGCTGGGCCGCGGCGGCGAGCGAGTAGGCGCGCTGCAGTCGGTCGCGGCAGCCGGTGTCGAGGTCATCGTAGTAGTCGAGCAGGCCCTCGGCCAGCGCCAGCCAGGCGCTGACTCCGGCGTCGGGCTCGAAACGGAACTCGCTGCGCAGCCGGGCGACCTCGTCGCGGGCGCGGTCCAACTCACCGTGGCGGGCCAGCAGGCAGGCCAGCTCGCCACGCAGCCGCCCCGCCGCCACGCGGTTGCCGGCACGCGGGATCGCGGCCTCGAGGCGTTGGCGCAGGCGGGCCAGCATCGCGCGTCAGCCCGCCAAGCGGCGCCAGGCCTCGCGGTACTTCTCGGCCGTGCGTTCGATCACTTCGGCCGGCAGGGCCGGCGCCGGCGCGCGCTTGTTCCAGGGGCTACCGTCCACGCGGGCCTGTTCCAGCCAGTCGCGTACGAACTGCTTGTCGTAGCTCGGCGGGTTGCGGCCCTCGCGCAGCGCGACGTCATAGTCCTCGGCCGGCCAGAAGCGCGACGAGTCGGGGGTCAGCACCTCGTCCATCAGCGTGAGCGTGCCGTCGGCATCGAGGCCGAACTCGAACTTGGTGTCGGCGATGATGATGCCGCGCGTCAGCGCGTAAGCGGCCGCGGCCTCGTACAGCGCGATCGAGACCGTGCGCACGCGCTCGGCGAGCGGCGCCCCGACGATCTGCACCATGCGCTCGAAGGCGATGTTCTCGTCATGCGACCCGGCCTCGGCCTTGGTCGCGGGCGTGAAGATCGGCGCGGGCAGCCGGCTGGCGTTGGCGAGCCCGGCCGGCAGCGTGACGCCGCAGACGCGGCCGCTGTCCTGGTACTCCTTCCAGCCCGACCCCGCCAGATAGCCGCGCACCACCGCCTCCACCGGCAGCGGCTGCAGGCGCTTGACCAGCATCGAGCGCCCGACGACCTGCGCGCGCTCGTCGGCGGCGACCACGCTCTCGGGCGCCTCGCCGGTGAGGTGGTTCGGCACGATCGCGCCGAGCCGCTCGAACCAGAACAGCGCCATCGTCGTCAGCAACTCGCCCTTGCCGGGGATGGGCTCGCCCATCACCACGTCGAAGGCCGACAGGCGGTCGCTGGCGACCATCAGCAGCCGGTCACTGCCGACCGCGTAGTTGTCGCGCACCTTGCCGCGGGCGATCAGCGGCAGGGAGTGCAGGCGGCTTTCGAGCAGGGGCGGGATCGACATTGCTTCGGTTTGTATCAAGAGACGCGCTGACGGTCACGCTGTAAAGGTTTGCATCCCGGCCGAGGCCCGGCCCGCGCTCAGTGCACCAGTTGCGCCAACTCGCCCTTCGCGTACTTGGCCGCCACGACGGACAGCGTCTCGGCCTTGATCTTGCCGGCCTGGCCCTCGCAGCCGAACTCGAGGTAACGCTGCTTGCAGATGGCCTTGGCCGCGGCGGTGGCGGGCTTCAGATACTCGCGCGGGTCGAACTTGCTCGGATTCTCGGCCATGAACCTGCGGATCGCCGCCGTCATCGCCAACCGGATGTCGGTGTCGATGTTGATCTTGCGCACGCCGTACTTGATGGCCTCCTGGATCTCGGCCACCGGCACGCCGTAGGTCTCCTTCATGTCGCCGCCGTACTTGCGGATCTCGGCCAGCAGGTCCTGCGGCACGCTGGAGCTGCCGTGCATCACCAGATGGGTGTTGGGGATGCGGCGGTGGATCTCCTTGATGCGGCCGATCGCCAGGATGTCGCCGGTGGGCTTGCGGGTGAACTTGTAGGCGCCGTGGCTGGTGCCGATCGCGATCGCCAGCGCGTCGAGCTGGGTGCGCTTGACGAAGTCGGCGGCCTCCTCGGGGTCGGTGAGGAGCTGCTCCATCGTCATCGTGGCCTCGGTGCCGTGGCCGTCCTCCTTGTCGCCCTTCATCGTTTCGAGCGAGCCCAGGCAGCCGAGCTCGCCCTCGACGGTGACGCCGAGCGCATGCGCCATGTCCACCACCTTGCGGGTGACATCGACGTTGTAGTCGTAGCTGGCGATGGTCTTGCCGTCGGCCTGCAGCGAACCGTCCATCATCACCGAGCTGAAGCCGAGGTCGATCGCGCCCTGGCAGACATCCGGGCTCTGGCCGTGGTCCTGGTGCATCACCAGCGGGATGTGCGGCCAGGTCTCGACGGCGGCCGAGATCAGGTGCTTGATGAAGGGCTCGCCGGCGTACTTGCGGGCGCCGGCGCTGGCCTGCAGGATCACCGGCGCGCCGACCTCGTGGGCGGCAGCCATCACCGCCTGCACCTGCTCGAGGTTGTTGACGTTGAAGGCGGGGATGCCGTAACCCTGCTCGGCGGCGTGGTCGAGCAGCTGGCGCATGGAAACAAGGGGCATGGCGGACCTCGGCAGTGACGGAGGGCACGAGCCGCGGCGCAGCCGCCCGCCGCGACGGCAGCCGGGACGGTCACCGCGCGCTCGCGCAAGGACGAAGAATGATTTTACGGTGCGGCGCCGGCCGGAATGTCGCAGCGGCACGCTGCGGTTTCATCCGCGCCGACGCGGCACGCGGCGGCCGCGTCCTAGAGTCGCGGCGGCGGGTGCTGACGACGGCCTGGGCCGCTGCCGCCCCCGCTGCCCCCTGTGCACGATCCCCCGGCGAGATGCGACTGATCCCCCGTGCCTGCGGTCTGCTGGTCGGCTCGGCCTGCGCGGTGGCCGCTGCCCAAGTGCCGATCGAACCCGACGGTCGCTGGCGCCACCTGCTCGGCGCCGGCGCCAGCGTGGCTTCGGGCAACAGTGACACGGCCAGCCTCAACCTGAGCATCGACAGCGCGCGCGCCACCGTGAGCGACAAGTGGACGGCGGCCGCGCGTGCGCTGTATGCGCGCAGCGCCGGCATGACGACCGGCGAGCGGTTCTCGCTCGCGAGCCAGTACAACCGCGACCTGAACGCGCGCTGGTTCGCGTTCGGCAGCGGCGAGCTGCTGCGCGACCGGCCCGCGAACCTGTCCAGCCGTGCCTCGGTGGCGAGCGGCGCCGGCTACCACCTCGCGCGCGACGACGACGGCTTCTGGGACCTGACCGCGGGCCTCGGCTACGCGCGCGACCGCTACGTCGTCGCGACCGAGGTCGACGGACAGACGCGCATGCGCTACGGGCGCGCCGAGCTGGTCCTGGCCGAGGAGTCGCGCCGCCAGCTGAGCCGCAGCACGGCCTGGCAGCAGAAGATCGGGCTGCAGGCGAACCTGCGCGACCTCGGCGACTACCGCGCGGTGCTCGAATCCAACCTCGCGGTCGCGATCAACCGCACGCTGAGCCTGACGGTCGGGCTGTCCTACCGCTACACCGCCGACCCGGGTACGGGCTTCGAACGGGGCGACGCACTGTTCGTCACCGGGGTGTCCTACCGCGTCGACTGACGCCGCCGCGCGGCCTCACCCGACCCGGCAGACCTTGAGCATGTTGGTGCCGCCCGGGTGGCCCATCGGTTCGCCGACGGTGATGGCGTAGGTATCACCGGTCCTGAGCACGCCGCCGGCGACCAGCAGCGCCTCCGCCTCGGCGAGCGCCTCGTCGCGGTCGGCATACAGCGGCATCAGCAGCGGGCGCACGTTGCGGAACAGCGCCATGCGGCGCTGGCTGGTGACCTGCGAGGTCAGGCCGTAGATCGGCACGTGGATCTTGTGGCGGCTCATCCACAGCGCGGTCGAACCCGATTCGGTCAGCGCGACGATCGCCCGGCAGCCCAGGTGGTGGGCGGTGAACAGCGCGCCCATCGCGATGCTCTGGTCGATGCGCGTGAAGGCGCGGTGGGTGAAGTCAGCGTCGAGCGTCACGTCCTCGGCCGCCTCGGCGGCCTGGGCGATCGCGGCCATCTGCTCGATGGTCTCGACCGGGTACTTGCCGGCGGCCGTCTCGGCGCTGAGCATCACCGCATCGGTGCCGTCGAGCACCGCGTTGGCGACGTCGCTGACCTCGGCGCGCGTGGGCACCGGGTTGACGATCATCGACTCCATCATCTGCGTCGCGGTGATGACGACCTTGTCCATCTCGCGCGCCATCTTGATCATGCGCTTCTGCAGCGCCGGCACTGCGGCGTTGCCGACCTCGACCGCGAGGTCGCCGCGCGCCACCATGATGCCGTCGCTGGCACGCAGGATCTGGTCGAGCACGGGAATGGCCTCGCTGCGCTCGATCTTGGCGATCAGCGCCGGCTTGTGGCGGTAGGGCTCGCCGGCCACGTTGGCGAGCTGGCGCGCCAGCTCCATGTCGGTGGCGTTCTTCGGGAAGCTGACCGCGAGGTACTCGCACTGGAAGGCCATCGCGGTCTTGATGTCCTCCATGTCCTTGGCGGTCAGCGCCGGCGCGGTGAGGCCGCCGCCCTGCTTGTTGATGCCCTTGTTGTTGGACAGCTCGCCGCCGACCTTGACCGTCGTGTGCACCGCGTCGCCGAGCACCTTGTCGACCGTGAGCACAATCAGGCCGTCGTTGAGCAGCAGCGTGTCGCCGGCCCTCACGTCGCGCGGCAGCGACTTGTAGTCCAGGCCGACCGCGCGCACGTCGCCCGGCTCGGCGCGCGCCGCGTCCAGCACGAAGGGCGCGCCGGGCTCGAGCATCACCTTGCCGTCGGCGAACTTGCCGACGCGGATCTTCGGGCCCTGCAGGTCGGCCATGATCGCGACCTCCTTGCCGGCCTTGCGCGCCACCTCGCGCACGAGGGTCGCACGATCGATGTGGTCCTGCGCCTTGCCATGCGAGAAGTTGAGCCGCACGACGTCGACACCGGCGCGGATCATGCGCTCGAGGATTTCCGGCGTGGACGAGGCGGGGCCGAGGGTGGCGACGATCTTGGTGGCGCGTTGCATGGTGTTGTTCTTTCGGGCAGTCGGCCGAGTATCGGCGCTCGCGATGTCACTCAGCGGCACGCGCCTGCAGGATCGCGAAGGCCGGCAGCGTCTTGCCCTCCAGCACCTCGAGGAAGGCGCCGCCGCCGGTCGAGATGTAGCCGATGTCCTTCTCGATGCCGTACTTGGCGATCGCGGCCAGGGTGTCGCCGCCGCCGGCGATGCTGAAGGCCGGCGAATGCGCGATCGCCGCGGCCAGCGTGCGCGTGCCACCGGCGAACTGGTCGTACTCGAACACGCCCATCGGCCCGTTCCACACCACCGTGCCGGCGCGGGCGATGATGCCGGCCAGCTCGGCCGCAGTGCGCGGACCGATGTCCAGAATCAGGTCGTCGGGCCGCACCTCGGCCGCCGCCACCTTGTTGGCGCGCGCCAGGGCCGAGAACTCGTCGGCCACCACCACGTCGACCGGGATCGGCACCGCGGCGCCGCGGGCCTTCATCATCTCGATGATCGCGCGCGCCTCGCCGATCAGGTCGGGCTCGGCCAGCGACTTGCCGATCGGCAGACCGACCGCGAGCATGAAGGTGTTGGCGATCCCGCCGCCGACGATCAGCTGGTCGACGTTGGCGGCCAGCGACTTCAGGATGCTGAGCTTGGTGCTCACCTTCGAGCCGGCGACGATCGCGACCAGCGGCCGCTTCGGGTTCTTCAGCGCCTTGGTGATCGCGTCGATCTCGGCCGCCAGCAGCGGCCCGGCGCAGGCGATCGGCGCGAACTGCGCGATGCCGTAGGTCGAGGCCTCGGCGCGGTGCGCGGTGCCGAAGGCGTCGTGCACGAAGATGTCGCACAGCGCCGCCATCTTGCGCGCCAGCACCTCGTCGTTCTTCTTCTCGCCCTTGTTGACGCGGCAGTTCTCCAGCAGCACCAGCTCGCCGGGCGCGACCTCGACGCCGTCGACCCAGTCGCGCAGCAGCGGCACCTTGCGGTCGAGCAGCTTGGCCAGCCGGCGCGCCACCGGCGCGAGCGAGTCCTCCGCCTTGAACTCCCCCTCGGTCGGGCGGCCGAGGTGCGAGGTCACCATCACCGCGGCGCCGGCGTCCAGCGCCATCTGGATGCAGGGCACCGAGGCGCGGATGCGGGTGTCCTCGGTGATGTCGCCGGCGTCGTCCTGCGGCACGTTGAGGTCGGCGCGGATGAACACGCGCTGGCCGGCGACGCGGCCCTGTTGAACGAGATCGGTGAAGCGCAGAACCTTCAAGGACGGACTCCGAAAGGATGGGAATCGAGGGGTGCCGCCGGCGCGGCCGCTACCAGCCGAGGCCGAGCCGCAGCACCAGCAGCACCGCCATGCCGGTCAGGATGGTGCCGAGGATGCCGCGGCGCCAGAAGTAGTACGCCGTCGCCGCGGCGGCGGCATGGAAGCGGGCGTCGAACCAGGGCTCGGCCACCAGCCGGCCCTGGCTCATCAGGATCTCGGGCGCGACCACCGCCGCCAGCGCGGCCAGCGGCGCGTAGCGCAGCCCGCGCTTGACCCAGTCGGGCAGCACCAGCTCGCGCTCGGACAGGAAGAAGAACGAGCGCGTCACGACGGTGATCACGGTCAGCCCCAGGATCGTCAGCAGGAATTCGCCGGTGGCCAGGTTCATGCGGCGCCCCTCGCGAGGCCGAGGCGGCCGAATTCGCGCTTCAGCCGCCGGCCGGCATCGCCGCCGCCGTCGATCAGCAGGCCGACGCAGACCGCCGCGGCGATCGCCACCACGATGTAGAGCTTGAAGGGCAGCGCGAACGCCGCCACCGCCGCCGCCGCGGCCACCACGGCGGCCAGCAGCGTCGCGCGATCGGACACCAGCGCATAGGTCAGGCCCAGCAGCGCCAGCGTGCCGGCAAAGCCCAGGCCCCACGCCGTCGGCACCACGTCGGCCAGCAGGATGCCGAGCACCGACGGCAGCTGCCAGGCCAGGTAGTTGGCCGTCACCGAGCCGCAGAAGTACTCGATCTGGCCCTCGGGCGCCTCGCCCGGCGCCGGCGGCTCGGCGTAGCGCTTCATGAACAGCACATAGTTGATGTCGCCGGCCACGTAGCCGAAGGCCAGCCGTGCGCGCAGCGGGAAGCGCATGAAATAGGGCCGCCACTGCGCGCTGAAGATCACGAAGCGCAGGTTGACGCAGAAGGCGGTGGCCCAGATCACCCACACCGGCGCGCCGAGCACCATCAGCGGCACCACCGCGAGCTGCGCGCTGCCGGCGAACACCGTGAAGGTCATCAGCAGCGCCATCCAGACCGGCAAGCCGCCCTTGACCATCGCGACGCCGGTGACCAGGCCCCAGGCGGCAATGCCCAGCGAGACGCCGGCCATGTCGCGCAGCCCGGCGCGGCAGGAAGGGTGGGTGAGGGTGGCGCGCAGGAACCGGGCCGGCATGGCGCGATTGTCCCACCGGCCGTGGCCGGCTGCCGGCCGATGGCCGGCCTGGATCAGGCGCCGTGGGCCTTGCCCTTGGCGGCGGGCTTGGGTTCGGCGGCCGGCGCGCTCGTCTCGGCGGCGGCCGCGGCGACGTCCGGCTCGGCGGGCCGGCCGACCGGCTTGCCGAGCACCGGCGCCACCGCCTCGAGCTTGTTCTCGCGCATGTACTCGTCCATCTCGCGCCAGCCGGCGAACACCGCGGCGCGCTGGGCCTTGGGGTTGAGCTGGTAGCAGTCCTCGATGGCGCGGCCGGCATGGCGGCAGCCGCTGCCGATGGCCTTGCCGTCGGCCTCCTTCGCGGCGGCCAGCTTCTCGGGCGAGTCGCCGAGCAGCTCGCAGCCGGACAGCAGGGCGGCAAGGATCAGCGGCAGGACGAAGGCGGGGCGCATGGTGGGCAGGCGGAAGGGTTCGCCTGCTTATCGGCCGCCGCCGCGGCGACTTGAGCGCGCGGGGGGCTCAGCGCCCGGCCATCGCCAGCAGGCGCGCGACCCGCTCCTCGGTCGACGGGTGGGTGCTGAACAGCCCGCGCAGCCCGCCGGCCGACAGCGGGTTCATGATCATCATCTGCGCCGTCTCGGGGTGGCGCTCGGCCGCCTCGAGGTGGGTGCCGCGGGCGTAGTGGTGGATCTTCTGCAGCGCGCTGGCCAGGGCCTGCGGGTCGCCGGAGATCTCGGCGCCGCCGCGGTCGGCCTCGAACTCGCGGGCGCGGCTGATCGCCATCTGGATCAGGCTGGCGGCCAGCGGCGCGAGCAGCATCACCGCGATGCTGGCGATCGGGTTCACCGGCCGGCCTTCGCTGTCGCGGCCGCCGAAGAACATCGCGAAGTTGGCCAGCATCGAAATCGCGCCGGCCATGGTCGCGCTGATGGTCGAGATCAGAATGTCGCGGTGCTTCACATGCGCGAGCTCGTGCGCCATCACGCCGCGCAGTTCGCGTTCGGACAGCACGCGCAGGATGCCGGTCGTCGCGGCGACCGCGGCGTGGGCCGGGTTGCGGCCGGTCGCGAAGGCGTTCGGCGCGTCCTCCTGGATCAGGTAGACCTTGGGCATCGGCAGCTCGGCGCGTTGCGCCAGCTCGGCCACCATGCGGTAGAACTGCGGCGCGCTGCTGGCGTCGACCTCCTGCGCGTTGTACATGCGCAGCACCAGCTTGTCGCTGAACCAGTAGCTGAAGAAGTTCATGCCGAGCGCGACGACCAGCGCGATCGCCATGCCCTGGCGGCCGCCCAGCACCGAGCCGATGGCCATGAACAGCGCCGTGATGGCGGCCATCAGCACGGCAGTCTTGAACAGATTGAACATCGACGCGGTCTCCTGGTGCGTGCCCTGGGGCACGCCGCGATAGATGCGGCTCAGGCAGTGAAGTTCAAGCGGCGCCGCCGAGGCGCGCGCCCTCGTGCAACGCCGCGTGACCGGCCAGGAACTCGCGCACCGCGACACGCCGCCCACCGGGGCGCTGCAGCTGCAGCAGGTCGAGGGCCCCGCTGCCGCAGGCCACGCGCAGCTGGCCCTCGCCAGCGGCCAACACGGTACCCGGCCGGCCTGCGCCGAGTGCGACAGCGGCACGCCAGAGCTTCAGCGTCTCGCCCGCGCACTCCAAGCTGGCGCCGGGGAAGGGGTCGAAGGCGCGCACGCGGCGCTCGATCACGGCCGCCGGCTGGCTCCAGTCGATCGCCGCCTCGGACTTGGCGATCTTGTGCGCGTAGCTCACGCCCTCGACCGGCTGCGGCCGGGCCACCAGGGCGCCGCCGGCGGCGGTCTCGAGCGCCTCGACGATCAGTCGGCCGCCGAGCAGCGCGAGGCGGTCGTGCAGCGTGGCCGTGGTGTCGTCGGCGCGGATGGTCTCGCGCTCGGTCATCAGCATGTCGCCGGTGTCCAGGCCCTCGTCCATCTGCATGATGGTGATGCCGCTTTCGGCGTCGCCGGCCTCGATCGCGCGCTGGATCGGCGCCGCGCCGCGCCAGCGCGGCAGCAGCGAGCCATGGATGTTCAGGCAACCACGGCGCGGCAGCGCCAGCACCCAGGCCGGCAGGATCAGGCCGTAGGCGGCGACCACCATCGCGTCGAGGTCGGCCGCCTGCAGCGCCGCGCGCGCCGCGGCGGCCTCGGCCGCGAACCGGCCGTCGAGCCGCAGCCCCTGGGGTTGGCACACCGGAATGCCGTGCGCCAGCGCCACCGCCTTGACCGCCGACGGCTGCAGCTTCATGCCGCGACCGGCCGGCCGGTCGGGCTGGGTGAAGACCAGCGGAACGTCGAAGCCGGCGGCGAGCAGCCGCTCGAGCGCGACGGCCGCGAACGCCGGCGTGCCGGCGAACGCCAGCCTCAAGCGCGCGCCTCTTCGCGGGCCCGCTTGAGCATGCGGCTGCGCAGGCGCTCGCGCTTCAGCGGCGACAGGTACTCGACGAACACCTTGCCCAGCAGGTGGTCCATCTCGTGCTGGATGCACACCGACAGCAGGCCGTCGGCCTCGAGGTCGCGCGAGCGTCCGCCGCGGTCGAGCGCGCGGACCGTGACACGCGCATGGCGCGGCACCTCGTCGTAGTACTGCGGCACGGACAGGCAGCCTTCCTCGCCGAGCCTCATCTCGTCGCTCTGCGCCACCAGCTCGGGGTTGATCAGCACCAGCGGCTGGTCGCGGTCGTCGGAGATGTCGATGACGATGACCCGCTCGTGCACGTCGACCTGGGTGGCCGCCAGGCCAATGCCCTGCGCACCGTACATGGTCTCGAGCATGTCGTCGACCAGCTGGCGGATGCGCTCGTCGACCGCGGCGACGGGCCGCGCGACCTTGTGCAGTCGGGGATCGGGGTAGCGGAGGATCGGAAGCAGGGCCATGGGTGGGATGGTTGCAGTTCGTGACAATCGGCTTCGGCCTCGATCGCCGCCGCCCCTGTGGATCGCACGCAACGACCGGGCGTGAAGACCTACCGCCAGCAGCGGCCACGGATCGGTCCGTTTCGTTGCGGCATCAAGGGTTTATGGGCAGAATCTCCGAAACCAAGTGAAGATTTTGGCCGATCGTTCGCGCTCGGTCCCGACCTCCACAAAGACCATGAAGCGCCGGGGTGGGATGGAACCGGTGCTGCCGGAGAGAGCATCCATGACTCGAACTGCCCCGCCCGCCCGCCTGCGCTTCGCGGCGCGTATTGTCGCCGCTGTGATGCTCGCCGGGGCCGGTACGGCTTTGCAGGCGGCCGAACCCAACTTCCCCATCACCTCGCAGCAGCGCAGCACCGCGCAGCAGGTCGCCCAGGCCGGTGTGCCGCTGTCCGAGCTGGCGCCCAACGCGCCCGACAGCTACACCGTCAAGCGCGGCGACACGCTGTGGGACATCTCCGGCCTGTTCCTCAAGCGGCCCTGGCGCTGGCCCGAGCTGTGGGGCATGAACCTCGAGCAGATCCGCAACCCGCACCTGATCTACCCGGGCCAGGTGCTGCTGCTCGAACGCGACGGCGACCGCGCGCGGCTGCGCGT
This sequence comes from Methylibium sp., assembly GCA_035476815.1. Taxonomy (GTDB): domain Bacteria; phylum Pseudomonadota; class Gammaproteobacteria; order Burkholderiales; family Burkholderiaceae_C; genus Methylibium. The sequence continues at coordinate 20,689 of DATILD010000047.1, read as the reverse complement.
GGCCGACGGCACGAGCGGCGATGGGCGGCTGTCGCCGCGGGTGCGCGACGTCGGACCGTCGAGCGGCGCGATCGGCGCGGTGCCGATCCGCTTCATCGAGGGCTTCCTCAACGACGCGGTGATCTTCGACGATGACCAGCTCGCGCGCGCGCCGCGCATCGTCGCCGCCCAGGAGGGCCGCGTGCTGCTCGGCAAGGGCGACACCGCCTATGTGCGCGGCGAGCTCGGCGGGGTGCGCGAGTGGCGCGTGTTCCAGCAGCCCAAGCCGCTGACCGACCCGGACACCAACCAGATCCTCGGCTACGAAGGCACCTACGTCGCCACCTCCGAGTACGTCCGCGAGGGCAGCACCAACGAGCGCGGCGAGGTCGTCCCGGCGACCTTCCAGATCACCTCGACCAAGCTGGAGGCCAACATCGGCAACCGGCTGGCGCCGGCCCAGCCGCGCGACTACGACCCCTATGTGCCGCGCTCGCCGTCGGCGCCCGTGTCCGGCCGCATCGTGTCGGTCTATGGCGAGGCGCTCAACGCCGGCCAGAACCAGATCGTGGCCCTGAACCGCGGCAAGCGCGAAGGCCTCGAGCGCGGCCATGTGCTCGCACTGTGGCGCGCCGGCTCGCTGGCACGCGACACCACGGTCGCCGGTCCGGCGCAGAACGTGCGCCTGCCGGACGAGCGGCACGGCACCCTGTTCGTGTTCCGCGTCTTCGACAAGATGTCCTATGCGTTGATCCTCGACGTGAAGGATCCGGTGACACGCGGCGACCGCTTCACCGAACCTTGAACCGCGCCGCGCCCGTCGGCCGGCGAACGTGTCGATGAGCACCGCCGGCTGGGCGCTCGATGAACTGGCCGCCTGGTTGCGGCTGCTCGGCACGCCGCAGATCGGCAACGTCGCGGCGCGCCGGCTGCTCGCGGCCTTCGGCGACCCGCAAGCCCTGTTCGACGCCCGCCCGACCGCCTGGACCGAGGTGGTCGGCGAGACCGCGGCGCAGGCCCTGCGGCAGCCGCCCGAGCTGCTCGCCGCCCAGGTCGACACGACCTGGCGCTGGCTCGGCGAGGACGCCGTCGCATCCCGCCACGTGCTGACCCTTGGCGACCCCGCCTATCCGACCAGCCTGCTGCAGATCGCCGACCCGCCGTTGCTGCTCTATGCCGTGGGCCGGCTCGACCTGCTGCAGGCCCCGGCCATCGCCGTGGTCGGCAGCCGCAACCCGACGCCACAGGGGGCCGAGAACGCGCGCGCCTTCGCGGCGGCCTTCACCCGGGCTGGCCTGACCGTTGTCTCGGGTCTGGCACTGGGGATCGACGGCGCGGCCCACGAGGGCGGGCTGACGGGGCCCGGCGCGACGATCGCCGTGGTCGGCACCGGCCTCGACCGGGTCTACCCCAAGCGGCACCTGGCGCTGGCCCGGCGGATCGCCGCGGAAGGCCTGCTCGTCAGCGAGTACCCACTCGGCACCCCGCCCCTGGCCGCCAACTTCCCGCGCCGCAACCGGCTGATCGCCGGCCTGGGCCGCGGCACCCTGGTGGTCGAGGCGGCGTTGCAGTCCGGCTCGCTGATCACCGCTCGCCTGGCCGCCGAAGCGGGCCGCGACGTGTTCGCGATCCCCGGCTCGATCCACGCGCCGCAGTCGCGCGGCTGCCATGCGCTCATCAAGCAGGGCGCCAAGCTGGTCGACGCAGCCGCCGACGTGCTCGAAGAACTGCGCTTCGAGACGCCTGACGCCGAACCGCCGCCTGCACCCTCCGACCCGCTGTTGGCCGCGCTCGGCCACGACCCGGTCACGCTCGACGCGCTGAGTGCTCGGCTGGGCGAGTCCCCGGCGGCGCTGAGCGCCCGGCTGCTCGAGCTGGAACTGAGCGGCGACGTCGCCCGCCTGCCGGGTCAGCTGTTCCAGCGCGTGGTACGCGGATAAGCAGCCGCCCGGCCGGCCCTCCGCCCGCCGCCGCCGCCGCCGCCGCCGCCGCTGCCGCTGCCGGCCCCTGTGGTATCGTGAAACCATGTTCGACGTGCTCGTCTACCTGTACGAAAACTACTGGCGGCCCGATGCCTGTCCGGACCGCCGGCAGCTCTCGCGCAAGCTCTCCGCGGTGGGCTTCGAGAACGAGGAAATCGAGGACGCGCTGACCTGGCTCGGCGGCCTCGCCAGTGCCTCGGAAGCCCCGATCGCCGACCAGAGCCCCGACGCGATAAGGGTCTATTCGCCCGTCGAGCAGGAACACCTGGGCGAGGCCGCGATCGGCTTCGTCGGCTTCCTCGAGTCCGCCGGCGTGCTGCGCCCGGCGATGCGCGAGATGGTGATCGACCGCGCGATGGCCATCCCGGCCAGCCCGCTGGCCGTCGAGGATCTGAAGATCATCGTGCTGATGGTGTTCTGGAGCGTCGGCGAGGAGCCCGACGCGCTGATCCTCGACGAGCTGTTCGTCGACGACGGCGATCGGCTGATCCACTGAACGGCGGCTGAGGCCGAGCACGGCCTGCCGCGCAGACGCCGAGGCTCCGGCTTCGCCGGGCCGATGGCGTTGCCCCCTGGAGGGGGAGCGGCGTAGCCGCAACGGGGGTGGATCAGTTCAGCAGCCGATCCGGGTTGGCATCGAGCTTGGCCAGTGCGCTGCGGGTCGCGCGCACCGTGAGCGCCTCGTCCTGCGCCGGCACCAGTAGCCCGGCCTGCAGGAAGGCCGCCAGCCGCTGCTGCTGGAACAGCGTGCCGCCGCCGGCCTGCGACACGAACAGGCTCAGCTGCTTGCGCATGCCCTGCCAGGCCAGTTGCACCGGCTCGATGCGACCGCGGTGCTCGAGCATGTACCAGCCGCCGACCTGCAGCTCGCGCGCCCAGGCCAGCATCGCCGGCGTCGGCATCGAGCCGCCGTCGGTAACGATCTGCAGCTCGGTGCTCTCGTGGCCGGACAGATCCATCACGAGCGATTCGTCGATCTGCACGTCCTCGGCGTCGGGCAGCATCTCCTCGAGGTCTTCGAGCCGGCCCATCAGCTCGTCGAGCCGTTCGGCCGGGATCGCCGCGGCCTTCGCGGTGAAGGCCGCCGCCAGCGAGTCGTTCAGCGCCTTGATCTGCTCGTCCTGCTTCTCGGCCGACAGTCCGGCCTCGGCCATGCCGCCGCGCAGCGTCTTCAAGAGCGGCGGCAGGCGGCGGATCACCTCCGCACGCTCCTCGCGCGACACCTTGGCACCGGCCGACCAGATCAGATCGGTGGCGGCGCGCTTCATCGCCTTGGTCGCGTCGCTGGCCGCGCCGGACTTCAGCGCCACCGTGGCCAGCACGTCGGCCCAGGTGTGGAACAGGAAGACCCGCACACCCTCCTGCACCGGCACCTCGTTGAGCATCTTGCGCAGCTCGATCGTGTACTGGATCGCCAGGGTCTCGCGCTGCTCGACCTGCTGCGCCAGCGACACGCCCTTGCGGGTGGCCTCGTTCTCGTTCTTGAAGTAGTGCTCGAGGAAGCGCTCGAATTCGGTCAGCACGGTCTGGAACACGCGCCGGCCGGTGTCGGGATAGGCCTCGACCACCTGCACGATGCGCTTGATCTCCTTGTCGAGCGCGTCGCCGATCTCGCGGGTCGTGATGTCGAAGCCCATCACGCAGGCGCCCATGCGGTCGATCAGCTTGCGCGCCGGGTGGTCGGTGGTGGCGAAGAAGTCCGGCTCGGTCACGGCGACGCGCAGCACCGGCATCTGCAGCCGCGCGAACCAGACCCGCACCGCGGCCGGGATGCGCTCCTCGGTGAGGATGCTCTGGAACAGCAGCGCGACGATCTCGATCGTGGCGCGCTCGACCGGTGTCGACGCCGCGTCCTTCAGCACCTGCTTGCGCTGCTGCAGCTCCTGCACCAGCGCCGGCGTGCTGATCGGACCGCCGTCCCGCGCGGTCGAACCGAGCTTGCGCTGCAGGCCGGCCTGGGCATCGGCGATGGCCCGCTTGAGGCCCATCGAGGAGTCCGCGGCGCGCGCCGTGTCCTCGAACTGCGGCACCTGGCGGCCGACCAGCTTGTTCAGCCGCGCCAGCACCGCCTCGGCCTGGCCGGCGGTGCGCGACAGCTCGTTCATGCGCGTCATCAGACGCGTCTCGTCGGCGACGCCGCCGCCCGCCCCGGACGACGCGGACCGCCGCGCGCCGCCGGCGTCGAGCTCGGCAAAGCCGCTGGTCACCGGCGTGATCGGCGCCACGCCCGAGCCGGTCGAACGGCGGATCAGCGGCCGCAGGTCGATCTCGGGCCGCACGCCCTCGTCGCGCAGCCAGTGGTTGGTCTCGTGGTAGGCCTCCTCGACCAGCTCGCCGAAGGCGAGATGGACGATCGGCTGCAGCACCCGCCAGTGATCGAGCGGCAGGCCGGCGGCACTCCAGGTGTCGATGATGGCGCGGGCGACGACATGCGGCCGCAGCATGTCGGCCGGGCCGAGTTCGTCCTGGCGCTCCAGGAAAGACATGCGCGAGCGCAGGTCGGTGAACTCCCAGGACGACTTGTCCATCATCGACAGCGCCAGCCGCGAGCTCAGGATCTCGGTCTCGATGGTGTCGTCGTCCACCAGCGTCAGGCCGCCGCCGGCGCCGGTGCCAGGGCCGCTGCTGGCGCCGCTGACCGAGGTGCGCAAGCCGAGCGGCGTGTTCGGCCCGACCGACAGTGCCTCCGTCAGCCCGCGCAGCCACTTCGGCGCCGGTTTGACCAGGTCCATCGCGACGTTCTGACGCTTGTGCAGGGTCGCCGGGTCGGCCTTCTCGGCAGCCAGCCGCTGGGCCCCGTGGACGACCGCCTGCACCGCCGTCGGCAGCCCCTTGAGCAGCGTCTCCACGTACAGCCGGCGCGCCTTGGCGGCGGTCGCGAGCGGATTGGCGGCAGAGGCCATGCAGGAGGTCAGCGGGTGGCGATCAAGGGGTGCTTCACTCTACACCACGGCCCCGGCGTTCGGGTCCTCCGGATCGCCGGGCTTCTGGGTCGGCGCGCCCTTCACGAGGTCCTCGCGCTTGACGCCCAGCCACATCGCGATGGCGGCCGCCACGAACACCGACGAATAGATGCCGAAGCAGATGCCGATCGTCAGCGCCAGCGCGAAGTAGTACAGCGTCGGCCCGCCGAACAGCAGCATCGACAGCACCATCATCTGCGTCGAGCCGTGGGTGATGATGGTGCGGCTCATCGTCGAGGTGATCGCGTGGTCGATGGTCTGCGCGGTGTCCATCTTGCGGAAGCGCCGGAAGGCCTCGCGGATCCGGTCGAAGATGACGACCGACTCGTTGACCGAGTAGCCCAGCACCGCCAGCACCGCCGCCAGCACTGACAGCGAGAACTCCCACTGGAAGAAGGCGAAGAAGCCCAGGATGATGATCACGTCGTGCAGGTTGGCGACGATCGCCGCGACCGCGAACTTCCATTCGAAGCGGATCGCGAGGTAGATCATGATGCCGACGATCACGAAGCCGAGCGCCATCGCGCCGTCCTCGGCCAGCTCGCGGCCGACCTGCGGGCCGACGAACTCGCTGCGCTGCAGCTTCAGCGGCTCGGCGCCGCCCGCGTCGCAGACTTGGCGGCTCAGCTGCTCGCCCTTGTCGCTGATGACCTGCTCCTGGCGCACGCTGCCGCCCGCGGCGCCGCACAACGTGCCGAACACGCGGCCGACCACCTGGTCCTTGGGGATGTCGTCGCGCAGCGGCAGGCGGATCAGCACGTCGCGCGAGGTGCCGAAGTTCTGCACCTGGACCTCGCCGAAGCCCATCGCCTCGACGGCCTCGCGGACCTTGGGCAGGTCGGCCGCCTGCGCGTACTCGACCTCGAGCACGGTGCCGCCGGTGAACTCGATCGACAGGTGCAGGCCGCGCGTGACGAGGAAGAACACCGCGGCGGCGAAGGTCAGGAAGGAGATCGCGTTGAAGATCAACGCGCGCTTCATGAACGGGATGTCCCGCTTGATCCGGAAGAATTCCATCGACGACTCCTGCTGTGTCGCTCAGGCTTCGGCGGCCGGCGCCGTGCCGGTGCCGGGCCGCCACACGGTGCCGATCGACACCGACTTCAGCTTCTTCTGCCGCCCGTACCAGAGGTTCACCAGGCCGCGCGAGAACAGCACCGCCGAGAACATCGAGGTCAGGATGCCCAGGCAGTGCACCACCGCGAAGCCGCGCACCGGGCCCGAGCCGAAGGCCAGCAGCGCGACGCCGGCGATCAGCGTCGTTATGTTGGAGTCGAGGATGGTGGCCCAGGCGCGCTCGTAGCCGGTGTGGATCGCCACCTGCGGCGAGGCGCCGGCCCGCAACTCCTCGCGCACCCGCTCGTTGATCAGCACGTTGGCGTCGATCGCCATGCCCAGCGTCAGCGCGATGGCGGCGATGCCCGGCAGCGTCAGCGTGGCCTGCAGCATCGACAGCACCGCCACCAGCAGCAGCAGGTTGACCGCCAGCGCCGCGGTGGAGAACAGTCCGAACAGCATGTAGTACAGGCACATGAACACCGCGATCGCCGAGAAGCCCCAGATCACGCTGTGAAAGCCCTTGGCGATGTTCTCGGCGCCCAGGCTCGGGCCGACGGTGCGCTCCTCGATGATCTCCATCGGCGCGGCCAGCGAGCCGGCGCGCAGCAGCAGCGCCGTGTCGTTGGCCTCCTGCGTGGTCATGCGGCCCGAGATCTGGAAGCGCGCGCCGAGCTCGCTCTGGATCACCGGCGCGGTGATGACCTCGCCCTTGCCCTTCTCGAACAGCAGGATCGCCATGCGCTTCTTCAGGTTCTCGCGCGAGGTGTCGCGCATGATGCGCGCGCCCTTGGCGTCGACCGTCAGGTTGACCACCGGCTCCTGGGTGTCGCCGCTGAAGCCGGCCTGCGCATCGGTGAGGTTCTCGCCGGTCAGCACGACCTGGCGCTTGACGATCAGCGGTGCGCCGCCGCGCTCGACATAGCGCTCGCTGCCGAACGGCACCGAGCCGCTGGCCAGCGCGGCTGCGGCCTCGGCGCTGTCGTCGACCAGCCGCAGCTCGAGCGTCGCGGTGCGGCCGATGATGTCCTTGGCCTTGGCGGTGTCCTGCACGCCCGGCAGTTGCACCACCACGCGGTCGGCGCCCTGCTGCTGGATCACCGGCTCGGCGACGCCGAGCTCGTTGATGCGGTTGTGCAGCGTCGTGATGTTCTGCTTGATGGCCTGGTCCTGCACGCGCTTGGCCGCCGCCTCGCCGAGTCGGCCCGTCAGGCGCAGCTCGGTGCCGGCGTCGGACTCGGTCCACTGCAGGTCGGGCTGCGCCTCGGCCAGCGCGGCCCGCGCGGCCTGCAGCACCGGCGCCTCGCGGAACAGGATCTCGATCGCATTGCCGTTGCGCGCGATGCCGGCGTGCCGGATGTTCTTCTCGCGCAGCAGCGTGCGCACGTCGCCGGTCAGCGAGTCGGCGCGCTTGGTCAGCGCGGTCTTCATGTCGACCTGCATCAGGAAATGGACGCCGCCGCGCAGGTCCAGGCCGAGGTACATCGGCAGCGCGTGCAGCGAGGTCAGCCAGGTCGGCGAGCGGCTCAGCAGGTTGAGCGCGACGATGTAGGACGGATCGGCCGGGTCCGGGTTCAGGGCCTTGCCGATCGCGTCCTTGGCCTTGATCTGCGTGTCGGTGTCGGCGAAGCGCGCCCGCACCGACGTGCCGTCGAGCTGCACGAAGTCGGCGGCGATGCCGGCGCCCTTCAGCGCCTGCTCGACGCGCGGGACCACCGTGGCGTCGATCTTCAGCGTCGCCTTGCCGCTGGACACCTGCACCGCCGGCGCCTCGCCGAAGAAGTTGGGCAGCGTGTAGACCAGCCCGACCAGCAGCGCGACCAGCAGCAGCGCGTATTTCCACAGGGGGAAGCGGTTCATCGCAGTCCTCGGGGTCAGGCCCCGCCTCTCGCCGGGAGCGGCGCCACGGCACCGCTGTTTGCGCGAAAGGCCGCGGCGCCTTTGGAGCGGCCGCGGCCTTCGGTTCCCGCGCCCGGCTCGGCGCGGGCAGCGCGCTTACTTGTTGATCGTGCCCTTGGGCAGCACCTGGACCACCGCCGTGCGCTGCACCTGCAGCTCGATGCCCTTGGCGACCTCGACATCGACATAGCTCTCGCCGAGCTTGGCGACGCGGCCGACGACGCCGCCGGCGGTGACGATCTCGTCGCCCTTGGCGAGGGCGTCGATCATCGCCTTGTGTTCCTTCTGGCGCTTCATCTGCGGGCGGATCATGATGAAGTAGAGCACCACGAACATCAGCAGCAGCGGCAGCATCGTCAGCAGGCTGGACTCGCCGCCCGACGCGGCGGCCGGGGCGGTCTGGGCGAAGGCTTCGGAAATGAACACGTTCTCGTCCTCGATGTCAGATCTTGCAAGGCGCCGCGGCGCGGCGGGCTCCGCTCGGCGAGCGGCTTGGAGCCGCGACCACCGGCAAAGGTTCGCCCGACCCCGGCGCAAAAGAAAAGCCCCGGCGAACGGGGCTTGTCGTGAGGTCTGGTGGCTCGGGGCGGAATCGAACCACCGACACGCGGATTTTCAATCCCCCCAGAACACCAAGCCAAACAACAAAGCTGTGAATCCAGCATTCTACAAAGGTACGGGGACGCTCCGTCGGCCAGCCCGCATGAACATTCGCTCAAGACCGCGTTTGTAGACGCAACAAGACACGCCGCTGTTGCCCGAGCGTGCCGCGACACCGCGCCGACGAAGGGGCCCGCCCGCGCAGCGGGTGGGACAGGAGGGAAGCACGCGAGCTACGTCGGGAGCGGAGAGGTCGCCACCTAGAATCGGCAAGCAATGCCGGACCGTCAGAACCCAGCGCCCACCGACCCGACTGAGGGCCTCTCGATTGCGAGCGAGCTGATCAGCGCGCGCAACGAGCGCGGGTTCACGCAGGCGCAGCTCGCAGAGCTGAGTGGCGTGTCCCGCTCCGCCATCAAGGCCTACGAGACCGGCCGCAACATGCCTGGGTCGCGGGAGCTTCGAGCGCTATGTGTGGCCCTGCAGTGCACGCCGAATCGGCTGCTATTCGGTACCGAGGCACCGACGTTCGGAAGCGATGACGCCGCAAAGTTCGAAGCACTTCTGCGATCGGACCCTGAGGAAGCACAACTCGCGCGAGCGCGGCTTGCGGGGCTTTCGTCGCTCTTGACTGGTGACGAGTACCGCTCCGTTCTGCACCTAGTGCATTCGCTCGCCGTGGCTCGACATGGCGTCGATCGGGTCAAGGACGTCATCGCGAGTGCCGACTTCGTCGCTGCGATGTTCGGCAGCATGCTTGAGCAGGGAGCCGTCGCCGAGAGGACCGGGGCCCCAGTCGACCCCCAAGCCGTCGTGCAGGGAGCCGCGAAGCGCATGCAACGTGAAGGACACGGCTCCGCAGATGACGATCCACCGTCTGTACAGAAATAAGTCCACTTGACTTTCTGAGTAACCAACCGGTAGAGTTACTGAACGGGCCACAAACGCCCATTCGTAACCAACCGGGACTCAGAAATGCTCGACACGCAGCACCTGGCGCTTAGCGCCGATCAAGCGCGAACCGCACGCGCCTACTTCGCCTGGAGTCAGGCCCAGATGGCCGAAGAGTCCGGCCTCCCGCTCCACAAGGTGAAGCGCTTCGAGGCGGGCGCCGGCAAGTCGGGCGTGTACATCCCCGACGCCGACTTTCTCGGGGAGCTGCGCTCGTTCTATGAAGGTCGCGGCTACCGGTTCGATGACACGCCGGAGCCCGGCGCGAAGGCGAAGGAGTCCGGCCTCGTATTCCCGGAAGGCGTGGTGGCAGGCACCGAGCCGCAGGACGCGGCGGCTGGCCGCCCGGCGCGCACCTCTTTCCATCACATGCGCATCGCCCTCGCCGACCCCGCGATGGGCCACACGCTCGACCTGATCGAAGAGAACGAAGAGAAGACCGCCGCACTCCTGCAGCAGTCGGTCGAAACCGGCTTCTTCGGCGGGCCGACCGAGCAGACCGCGGCGCGTCACGGTGAAATCGTGAAGCTGCTCGCCGAGAACGGCCTGCTCTTCGCGAAGCTCTTCGGGCGCGACATCGGCGGCGCACCGGCTGCCGACGTGCTGGCGGGCGACAAGACGCCGGCCACGCATGCCGAGCTGCTGCACCGTCTCCTGAGCGACGCGCACCTAGCCGCGGCGGGAGACGCCGACGCAAGGGCCCGGCGCAAGTCACCGAAGCCGGCGAGCACGCTCTTCGCGACCTTCTTCGGCTGATCGCCGCACCGCAGGCCCACCGCCAAGCCTGCCCCGCCGACTGGAGATCGAACGATGAGCACCGCCTACAGCGGGCGCCGCCGCATGCGCCGCGATCCGCACCACGCGAAGCAGACCCACAAGCTGCCCCCACAGCAATGCGTGCTGTGGCTCCCTGAGCGGCGCGCGTACCTCTGCCGCATCGACCCGACGCATGCGGTGTTCGAGACGGTCACGACGCCTCAGCACGCGTGGCAGCTCGCCGACGAAGAGGCCGAGGCCGTCGGTCTCGTGTTCCGGGAGATGACCGGGCTACGGGTCGCGTTGCGGCCTTACGTGGCGAATGCGGCCTGAGCCATGCGGACACCTCCGCCCAGCCACCATGCGCTCAGCGTCGACTCGCTCGACCTGTCGGACCACGAGCTGAACGACCAGGCGCACAAGGCCGCCAAGTCGGTACAGCGACTGGCGATGCAGTGGCAGGTCGAGTGCACCGCCGAGCCGGACATCCTGCGCCGGCTCATGCAGGTTGCGCGGCATCACAGGATCGAGCCACCGCCGCAGCGGGGGCTGCAAGAGAACCTGAACCGGTTCACAGACCCGATCTGGTGGCGCCGCGCGCTGCGGAAGCGCTTTCGCCTGGTCGAGCATGCCGCCATCGTCGCCGGCAAGGTGCACCGCCACGCATCGCCCTGCGTCAGCGACAAGGCGCTGAAGCGCGCCGAGCGGGACCGACGCCGCCTTGCCGAGCTGCTCGCATCGATCGAAGCAACGAACTTGACCACCGGCGAGGTCCGCCAGCTCGATGAGCTCGCAGCGAACAGCCTCGCCAACCCGGCGCACCGCCGCCGCGCCATGATGGTTCGGATCAAGGGAATCGACCAGCACGCGATGTCGCACGGCGACGTGGGCTTCCTGCTGACGATCACTTGCCCGAGTCGGATGCACGCGCGGCACGCCAACGGCTCACCGAACGACCGTTACGATGGCGCGAGCCCACGCCGCGCGCATGCCTACCTGAACAGCGTGTGGCGTCGAGCGACGCGCAAGCTTGAGCATCGGGGCATCAGCGCCTACGGGCTCCGCGCGGTTGAGCCCCACCACGACGGGTGCCCCCATTGGCATGTGGTCACCTACGTGGCCCCTGGGCACGCGCAGACCCTGCTCGACACGCTGCGCGCCTGCGCGCTTCGCGACTCTCCAGGCGAGCCGGGTGCTGCAGAACATCGCTTCGATGTCGTCCGCATCGATCCGGCCAAGGGCGGCGGTGCCGCCTACGCCGCCAAGTACGTGTCAAAGAACGTCGACGGCCAGGGCGTCGACGTGAACGACGAAACCGGAGTGGACGGCCGCGACTCTGCCGTGCGCGCCGTGACGTGGGCGCGTCAGTGGGGCATCCGGCAGTTCCAGTTCTTCAAGGTGCCGCCGATCACGCCGACCCGCGAGCTGCATCGGCTTGAGCGCGTCGACGCAGACAGCCCTGCCCTGCAGGCCGCACACCAGGCGAGCCGGGCGAACAAGTACGCCGATTGGCTAGCCGCGTGCGACACGCACGCGCTGCGCTTTCGCGTGGCCTACGTCGAGCGCCCCAGCAGCCGCTACGCCGGTGAGACGACGCGCCGCATCGAAGGGCTGACGGCCACCGCACGCGACCTGCACACCCCACTTTCGATCGTCACCCGCTTCGACGAGTGGCGCATCGAACCCCGGAAGCGTGACGCGACCGCGGGCGGCTTCTCCCCCCTTGGACTCGATTCAATAACTGCGCGCAGCGTTGATTTCATTGAGGTTTTCGGCACCGCGAAACAGCCTCCGCAGGACCGGCGACAGGCCACAGCCGAGCCCAGGCCGCTCGACTGGCCTGCGCCCGGCTGGCGACCACCACCGCATGCCACCGAACACCCGAATTCGAGGCTCCCATGCTGATCGCCGGCCGCCCCAAGCCGAACGGCCAGCCCCTGACGCACCTCGGCTACCTGCAGGCTTGCCAGCTCGCCGAGCGCGCATGCCTGCGGCCGTGCGTTCAAGTGCGCAAGCGATTCGGCGGTGAGGCCGTCGTTCTATGCGCTCGCGTGGTCGAGATCGACGCGGGCAGCAGCGACGGCGAGTGGTTCAAGGTGGAGACCGCCCTGGGCGCCCTGTGGGTCGAGAGCCGCCATGTGCGGCTGTGCTCAGGCGACGGCCGGTGCACTTGCGAGACAGCGCTGGGGTGCTGGCCGATTCAAAAGAAGTGTCCCGCACCGGGCACCGCTACCCGGTGCGAGACGAGCCGACTGGAGAGAAGGCCGGCCGCCAGCATAGCGACCGCCTGAAACCGCGCAAGAACTCGACACGGACGACACGCATGCTCAATCGACTCCCTCGCCACATGCCGCCCCTCGACGTGATGCTCGGCGACATCGGCAGCCCCTCGGCGACGGCACTCGCCAAGGCGCTCGACGTGTCGGCACGGACCGTCCGCCGATGGCTGCAGCACGGCCACGCGCCGCGGGCGGCGATGCTGTCGATCTTCTGGCTGACGCGCTGGGGTCAGCACGCGGTGCACTGCGAGGCGCACAACGCCGCGCAGTTGCACGCGGGCATGGCCGCCGCGCTGCGGACCGAGATCAACCGCCTGCAAGCCCAGCTCGACCGCCTCGCGCGGATCGGCGACTTTGGATCGGCCAACGACCCGGCGCCAGGCTTCAGCCGGCCGCCCGGCGGGCCGGCGACGCCGGCGCACAACCAGCGCCGCGCGTCTATACGAACAGACGAACCGAGTTCAACCGCCCTGGTGAAACCCGGTTCACCCAAGCAACCACGCGGCTTCCAGCGTGGTTGAACCGATCAACTGACCCCGCACGAGGCCACCCTATGCGACGCCCACAGACCACGCCCGGAAGCCGCTTCCGGCTGATCCGCGCATTCACCCCCGAACACAACGTCGCCCGCCTGCGGCACTACGCCGCGCAACTCGCGCGCCAGGTGCGCGGCGACGTTTGCGTGCGCCGGGCGCGCCTGAAGGCGCGGCGCCAACGCCAGGCGGCAGCATGAGCGGTCTGTTCCTGACCGCCGACGAGCTGGCAGAGCTGACCGGCTTCAGGTCGGCCCGCGGCCAGGCTCGGTGGCTCGACAAGAACCGGTGGCGTTACGCCGTGACCGGCAGCGGCAAGCCGCGCGTGACCCGCGACTACTTCGGCAGCCGGGTCGGCGCTGCGGCCGCGTCGGCCGGGCAGCTCGGCGCCGCGCAAGCGGCCGAGCTACCCAACTTCGCCGCGATCAGCCGCCGTTGACCATGGGGCGCAAGCGCACGGTCCACAAGGACTTGCCCCGTGGCCTGCAGATGAAGGGCGGCCGGTACTACCACGTCACCACGACGGCACCGCGGAAGTGGACGCCGCTCGGGTCGGACCGCCTGCAGGCGCTGGTCGCCTGGGCGCGGATCGAGGGCACCGAGCCCGACCCGGACGCGCGGACGTTCGAGGTCATCGCCGCGCGCTACCTGCGCGAAGTCATCCCCGGCAAAGCCCAGCGGACCCAGCGCGACAACATCCTCGAGCTGGAGCGCCTGCAGGCCGTGTTCGGCAAGGTGCTGATCGACGCGATCAAGCCCTTCCACGTCCGGCAGTACCTCGACATCCGCGGCCAGGCCGCCAAGGCCCGCGCGAACCGCGAGAAGGCTCTGCTAAGCCACCTGTTCAACAAGGCCCGGGAATGGGGCTACACGGACGCACCGAACCCCTGCCAAGGGGTCAAGGGCTTCACCGAGGCCGGACGCGACCGCTACGTGACGGACGCCGAGTTCAAGGCCGTATGGCAGCACGCTCACCCGACCGTGCGCGATGCCATGGACATTGCCTTGCTGACCGGCCAGCGGCCCGCCGACGTGCTGAAGATCAAGCGCGAGGACATCCGCGACGGGGCGCTCTGGGTCACGCAGAACAAGACGGGCGCGAAGCGGGCGATCGAGTTGACCGGCGAGCTGCGCCAGGTCGTCGAGCGGATCGACGCTCGCAAGCGCGAGCGCTACAGCGCCTTACTGATCCAAGACGACGATGGTCGACCGCTGACACCGTTGGCGCTGCGCTCACGCTTCGACAAGGCCCGCAAGGCGGCTGGCGTGAGCTTTCAGTTTCGGGACATCAGAGCCAAGACCGCAAGCGATACCGGCGACCTTGGACACTCGCAGAAGCTGCTCGGCCACAAGAATCGCGACATGACCGAACACTACGTCCGGGACCGCGTCGGCCAACGGGTCAAGCCTCTACGCTAGAGCAACCAATCAGCCATACGGCCGGTGCCTTGACATCGACAGCGCCCCTTCGACTACTGCGCCGCGTCGAAGAACCTGCGGATTTTGGGAGTCACATGCGGCGACGCCTTCAACCCCTCGGTGGCGTCATCCAGCCGAGTCCCGCTCAACGACTGCTTGGCAACGAACTCACCCGCCACGACGCGCGCCTCGAGGTCAGCCGCAGACACGACCTTACAAAAGCGGTACGCCACGTAGCTGTGTTTGACGATGAACGGATGCTCGTCGGGGAAAAACGTACAGCTGCTGTCGTAGAGGTTCGATGGCGGGATTGAAGTCACGCTGACGATCAGTACGTCACCAGTGGCTGCGATCGGGTCCGTCAGCACTATGTGCAGGTGCATGCGGTCAGGGTCGTGTACCGGCCCTGAGGGAATCAGCAGGGTCGCCCCCTTAACCGCAGCCCAGGGCATCAAGTGCCAAGGACTTTGCCTAGTTGGCCTTGCGCCCGTAGCTCCGCAGCTAGTAGAGCTGCTTCGGCATGGTTGTGCCCCAGCGCTTCGAAGACTGCTTCGTACGCGATCGAGTTGCTAGACCCGTCTGGGTCTTTCCACTCTGGGCAATTCCGCGAGTCGTGCGTGTAGTCGCGAATCTGGTACTTGGTCATCCAGCCGAACGTCTTCCACGTGAACTGAAGGATCTCCAGATCAGCGTTGCTCAACTCATCAAGCACGTCGCGCGAAACCTCGCGAACCAGCCCAACGGCAAAATTGGCCTTGTCCCCAACCCACGAGTCCCACCCGTCCGGCGCCGACTCAGTGGCGTCATTGATATGGTCCAGCGTTAGCGACAGGACCGGGCCATGCGGCATCGAGACGAAGTGATCACCCGTCATCGTGAAGCCATGTCGTTTCATGGATTCGCGTTCCGCGAGGTACATCAGCTTCATCAGCTTCAGGTGCGGCATCGAGCCGCCGTCCTGGCTAATGAACCAAGCGGCTATCTGGGCTGTCTTTTGCTCGTTGAACACTAATGGGGCTCGTCGCGGGGTGGAACCTACTGGCCTGGCAATCTGAACTGTACAAACGTACAGTATCGTCGCAGTTGCGACGAAGTGTGGGGTACTGCTGACCTCAGGTCAACAAGAATTGATGCGTGAACCTGACATGGCAACGCTCACTCTGCGCCAAACGACACAGCTGGGTTGCTTTCAGGGATTTGGGTGCCGCTTTGTAGAACACCAGCGGCATTTGTAGAGGCTGCGCCTTAGGGCGCACCACTGTGTAGTCTGGTGGCTCGGGGCGGAATCGAACCACCGACACGCGGATTTTCAATCCGCTGCTCTACCAACTGAGCTACCGAGCCAGAGCCGCGCAGTATAGCAGCGGCCTAGGCGACGCCCTTCTTGCCCCGGCTCAGGTCCACGCCCAGCTGCTTGAGCTTGCGGTAGAGGTGGGTGCGCTCCAGGCCGGTCTTCTCGGCGACGCGGGTCATGCTGCCGTTCTCGCGCGCCAGGTGGAACTCGAAGTAGGCCTTTTCGAAGGCGTCGCGGGCCTCGCGCAGCGGGCGGTCGAGCTCGAACAGCTGTTCGGGCTGCGGGCCGAGCGCGAGCGGTGCGCTGCCGAAGTTCTGCAGGTGCGGCGACTCGACCATGTCGCGCTCGCCCGGCCGAAGCACCGTCACGGTGGCCGACGGTCGTGCGGTCGGCTTGGCCAGACCCTGCTCGACCGCACGCAGCAGCTTCTGCAGCGTGATCGGTTTCTCGAGGAAGGCCATCGCGCCGAACTTGATCGCCTCGACCGCGGTGTCGATGGTGCCGTGGCCCGACATCATGATCACCGGCATCGTCAGCTGGTTGCCGGCACCCCACTCCTTGAGCAGCGTGACGCCGTCGACGTCGGGCATCCAGATGTCGAGCAGCACCAGGTCGGGTCGCTCGCGCTCGCGGAAGGCCCGCGCCTGGGCGGCGTTCTCGGCCAGCTCGACCGCATGACCCTCGTCGCTGAGGATGTCCGACAGCAGTGCGCGGATGCCCAGTTCGTCGTCAACAACAAGGATGGTGGCCATGGGGTCTCAGTGCGGGGCCGCCACCCGGTGGGCGGCGCCGGTGGCAGTGTCCTCGCAGGGGTGCCACTTCGAAAATGATAGCGAAACTCTCGCCCCCCCCGCCGCCGGACCCTCGCCGGCCTCGCCGGGGGCCCTCGCGAGGTTGGTCAGGCGCACCCGCGCGCCGTGCTCGTCGGCGATCTTCTTCACCACCGCGAGGCCGAGTCCGGTGCCCTTGCTCTTGGTCGTCACATAGGGCTCGAAGGCGCGCTTGAGCACGCGCTCGGCAAAGCCCGGACCGTTGTCGGCGACCACCAGCCGCACCGCGCGCCACTGCCCCTGTTCGTTGCGCGCGCCCTCGGCGCTCACGCGCACCTGCCCGCCCGGCTGGTCGGCGACGGCGTCGAGCGCGTTCTGCACCAGGTTGTGGACCACCTGGCGCAACTGGGTCGGGTCGCCGTCGATCAGCGGCAGGCCGTCGGTGAACTCGGCGCGCAGCCGGCCGCCCTCCTGCTGCGCCGCGTAGAGCTGCAGCACCTCGGCAACCAGCGCGTTCAGGTCCAGCGGCACCAGCTGCGCGGCGGGCAGGCGCGCGTAGTCGCGGAACTCGTTGACCAGCTGCTTCATCGCCTGCACCTGGGCGACGATGGTCGCGACCGACTTGGTCAGCATCTGCTGGTCGGGCGTGTCGAGCTTCGCCGCGAGCTTGTGCTCGATGCGCTCGGCCGACAGCTGGATCGGCGTCAGCGGGTTCTTGATCTCGTGCGCGAGCCGCCTCGCCACTTCGGCCCAGGCCTCGGCGCGCTGCGCCGACACCAGCTCGGTGATGTCGTCGAACAGCACCAGTCGCGCCGCGCCGGGCAGCAGCGCGCCGCGCACCAGCAGCGTCACGCCCTCGTTGTCGGGCGCGGTGCGCAGATCGAACGAGTCCTGCCACTGGTCGCGCTCGCCGGGCTCGGGACCGACCGCAAGCTGTTCGAAGCGCTGGCGCAGCGCGGCGTCGAAGGCCTCGAGTCCCGGCACCTCGCCGAAGGAGCGTCCGACGTAGGCGCTCAGCGGCAGCCGCAGGATGCGCGTCGCGCCGGGGTTCAGGCTGTCGATACGGCCGTCGGCGTCGAGCACGATCACGCCGGCGCTCATGTTGTCGAGGATGGTCTGCAGCTTGGTGCGCGCGCCTTCCAGCTCGGCCACGGTATGTTCGACCAGCGCGCGGGCGTCGGCGAGCTGCTGGGTCATCGCGGCGAACGAGCGGGTCAGCCCGCCGAGCTCGTCGCGGCTGGCGAACACCGGCTTGGGACTCAGATCGCCGCGCGCCACCTCGCGCACGCCGTCGGCCAGCAGCAGCAGCGGCCGCGCCAGCCGGTTGCCGAAGGTCACCGCCAGCAGCACCGCGCCGAACACCGCCAGCACCAGCGTGAGCGTCAACGTGCCGATGTACATCTTGCGCAGGCCTTCGCGCGCCAGCGAACGCTGCTGGTACTCGCGGTAGGCGCTCTGCACCGCCAGCGCGTTCGCGGCCAGCGTGCTGGGCAGCAGCTGGGTCACCATCAGGAAGCGGTCCTCGGCGCCGAGCTCGAAGCTGGTGGACGGGATCAACGCCAGCGCCCGCACCCGCGGTTGCGCGGCCAGCGGCCCGGGTGCCGTGCCGCCGGGGGCGCGCAGCGCGGCGCTGTCGTCATCCAGACCCTCGAGCTGGGTGACGACGCGCGCGCTGCGCGCCTCGCGCAGCAGCGCGGCGGCCGGCCGCTCCGGCGCCAGCAGCCCGCCGAGGCCGACGCTGGCGAGCACCTGCCCGTTCGGTCCGAGCAGCGCGACGTCGCGCGCCGACAGCTGCTCGCGCAGCCGCTCCAGCGCCAGCGGCTGGCGGCGGTCGGGCGCGTCGGCCAGCCGCTCGGCGGCCAGCCGGGTCTTGCCGGCCAGGTCGTTGACCAGCGTGTCGAGCGTGCCGCGGCCGAGGTCCAGGCCGGCCTCCAGCGCGCCCTCGACGCGCACGTCGAACCAGCTCTCGATGCTGCGCGACACGAACTGGTAGCTGACCGTGTAGACCAGCACCCCGGGCAGCAGCCCGACCAGGCCGAAGATCAGCGCCAGCCGCAGCAGCAGCCGCGAGCCGAAGCGCCCGCGCAGCACGCGCGCCACCAGCCGCAGCCCGGCGCCGATGATCACCAGCACGAGCAGGCTCGCGATCACGATGTTGACGCCCAGCAGCCAGCCGTAGTGCCGCTCGTAGAACAGCCGGTTGTTGGTGGCGATCGCGAGCAGGAAGGTCAGCACCAGGCCGGCGCCGAGCGTCGCCGCCAGCGCGACCACCCACAGCCAGCGCGAGCCGCGCCGGTCGAGCCGCCGCGAGCCGAGCAGCGCGAGCCGCCGGCGCCAGTGATCGAAGCGGGCGGTCACGGTGTGTGCTCAGCGCGCCGTGAGCGCGTCGGGGACCGCCAGCGTGCGCTCGATCGCGAGGTCCCAGTCCGCCTGGCCGCCGAAGCCGATCTGCAGCGGCCGCGGCAGCTGGCCGGTGTCCAGCCGCAGGCTGAGCTCGACATACAGCCCGGTATCGTCGCCGAGCGCGGCCGCGTCGGCCAGCTTCCAGCGGCTGGCACGCTGGATCGCGCCCAGCGCCTCGGCCAGCGTGTCGTGGTTCTGGCTGATGCTGCCGAGGTTGAGCCGGTAGCGCCGCGTCAGCGGCTGCCAGGTCAGGCGCCAGTTGCGCGTGGCGCGGCCGACACGGGCGTCGCGCCAGTACCAGCGCGAGCGGAACACCTCGGCGCGCGCGACGAAGTAGACCGGCACGCCCTTCTGCAGCGCGTCCTCGACCGCGCGCGGCAGCTCGAAGCGGGCGGCGTAGTCGAGCAGCAGGCCGTCCTCGGTACGCGCCAGGTCGAGACCGGTCAGCTCGATCGTCTCGGCCCGCACCGGTGCCGCGGCCAGCAGGGTCGCCAGCAGCACGGCCGCCAGCCCGCGGAGCACCGCGAGGGGCTGCAACCAGCTTCGGACGCGGGCGGTGGGCAACAAGGTCGGGCTCGGGCGGTGGCAGGTCGGCGGTCGGTGCGGCGGCCGGGGCCGTCGCGGATCGGGCCGCAGCGTTCAGGCGGACCGGCCGGCCGGTGGTTCGCCGCGCTGCAGCAGCGCGTAGAAGAACCCGTCGGCCAGCGGCCGCGCCGCCGGCTGCGGCTGTGTTTCATTGTCAGCCAGTGGCAGCAGGTGGCCGGGCGATGGCCGCAGGCGGGCGTCGGCCGTGCGTTGCAAAAACGCATCGATCTGGGACGAACCCTCGGCCCGGAACACCGAGCAGGTCGCGTAGAGCAGCCGTCCCCCCGGCTTCAGCAGCGGCCACAGCGCGTCGAGCAGCGCCGCCTGGGTGCGGGCCAGCGCGGCGATGTCGGCCGCGCGGCGCAGCCAGGGCACGTCGGGGTGGCGGCGCACGATGCCCGACGCGGTGCAGGGGGCGTCGAGCAGGATCGCGTCGAAGGGCCGGCCGTCCCACCACGCGGCGGTGTCGCGGGCGTCGGCGGCGCGCAGCCCGGCGGCGAGGCCGAGGCGCTGCAGGGTCGCGCCGACGCGCGCCAGCCGGGCGGGGTCGGCGTCCAGCGCCAGCAGGTCGAGTTCGGCCAGCTCGAGCAGGTGCGCGGTCTTGCCGCCCGGCGCGGCGCAGGCATCGAGCACGCGCGCGCCCGGCGGCAGGCCGGCCCCGAGCAGCAGCGGCGCCGCCTGCTGGGCCGCCAGATCCTGCACCGACACCGCGCCGTCGGCGAAGCCCGGCAGGCGCTCCACCGGGCAGGGCTGCACCAGCTCGATCGCATGCACGGCCGGCTGGTCCGGCAGTGCCACCGCGCGCGCCGCGAGGCCGGCCGCGGCCAGCCGGGCGAGGTAGTCCTCGACCGTGCCCTGGCGGGCATTCACCCGCAGCGTCATCGGGGCGCGGCGGTGCGCGGCCGCCAGCAAGGCCTGCGCATGCTCGGGCCAGTCGGCCTCGAGCCGCTGGACCCACCAGCGCGGGTGGTTCCAGGCCGCCTCGGGCTCGCCGGCCACCGCCGCGAGCAGCGCGCCGCGCTCGCGCAGGAAGCGCCGCAGCACCGCATTGACGAAGCCGGCCGAGGCCCGGGCGCGGCGCTTCGCGGCCTCGACCGCCTGGCTGACCAGGGTGTGCGGCGCGTAGCCCGCCCGCTCGCCGACGGCCAGCGCCAGCGCGGCCAGCAGCAGTGCGTCGACCCAGGGCGGCGGCGCCTTGGCCGCGAGCCGCCGGCGCAGCG
>DATILD010000046.1:0-64123 GCA_035476815.1 Methylibium sp. | reverse complement strand
CTCGCGCTGGCGCCGCCGGTCGGCGGGCTGCCGCTGGCCGCCTACGCGGCGGTCGCGCTGCTGCTGATCGGCGGCATCGCCTGCGTGCCGGCGGCCGTCGGCCTGCTGCTCGAACGCGTGCGGCCGGCGCGCGATCCGCTGTGGCTGCTGGCCAGCGAGCGCGCGCGCCGGCTGCGCTCGACCGCCACCGTGGCGGTGGCCGGCGTGGTCGCGAGCCTGAGCCTGGCGGTCGCGCTGACGGTGATGGTGACGAGCTTCCGCGCCGCCGTCTCCGACTGGCTCGACGTGGTGCTGCCGGCGGACCTGTATGTGCGCACCGCGGGCGGCGCGGCCGCCGAGGCGGCTTGGCTGCCGCCCGAGCTGGCGGCGGCGGCCGCGGCGCTGCCCGGCGTCGCGCGTGTCGAAGGACTGCGCGCGCTGCCGGTCGCGCTCGACGGGCTGGCGCCCGGCCAGCCGGCGCCGACGCTGATCGCCCGCCCGCTGGCCGACCCGGCGCGCAGCCTGCCGCTGCTCGGTGAACTGCAGCCGGCGCCGGCCGGCGCGACCGTGGTCTATGCCAGCGAGGCGCTGGCCCTGCTCCACGGCGCCGCCGCGGGGCGCTCGCTGGCGCTGACGCTGCCCCTGCCCGAAGGCGGCAGCCGCCGCGTCGAGGTGTTCGTGGCCGGCCTCTGGCGCGACTACGCCCGCCAGCACGGCGCGCTCGTCATGGCCGCGCCCGACTACCGCGCGCTGACCGGCGACGAGCGGCTCAACGACCTCGCGCTCACGCTCGCCCCGGGCGCCGACGCGGCCGCGGTGCAGCAGCGCCTGCGCGCGCTCGCGCCCGAGCCGGCGCTGCTGGAGTTCGCCTCCGCGAGCGAGATCCGCGCGCTGTCGCTGCGCATCTTCGACCGCAGCTTCGCGGTGACCTGGTGGCTGCAGGCGGTGGCGATCGTCATCGGCCTTGTCGGCATCGCGGCCAGCTTCTCGGCCCAGGTGCTGGCGCGGCGCAAGGAGTTCGGTGTGCTCGTCCACCTCGGCTTCACGCGCACCCAGGTGCTGGCGGTGGTGGCCGGCGAGGGGCTGGCGTGGACGGCGGCCGGCACGCTGCTCGGCCTGGCGCTCGGCGTGGCGGTCAGCGTGGTGCTGGTGCATGTGGTCAACCCGCAGAGCTTCCACTGGACGATGGAGCTGCTGCTGCCCTGGGGACGCCTGGCCGCGCTCGCCGCGGCCGTGCTCGTCGCCGGCACGCTGACCGCCGCGGTGGCGGCGCGGCGGTCGGTGGCGCGCTCCGCGGTGCTGGCGGTGAAGGAGGACTGGTGAACCCGGCCCGGCGCGCCTGGCTGCTGGCCCTGGCGGCGGCGTGGGCGGGCGGCGCGCGGGCCGACGCCTCGGCCAAGGCGATCGCGCTGCCGCGCGACTTCGGCGCGCACCCGGAGCAGCGCATCGAGTGGTGGTATGTGACCGGCTGGCTGGCCGCGCCCGACGGCGGGCTGCCCTACGGCTTCCAGCTCACCTTCTTCCGCTCCCGCACCAACGTCGCGGCCGATCACCCAAGCCGCTTCGCCGCCAAGCAACTGCTGTTCGCCCACGCCGCCGTCACCGACCTGCGGCGCGGCCGGCTGCGCCACGACGAACGCATCGCCCGCGCCGGCTTCGGCCTCGCCGAGGCCGCGACGGCGGACACCGATCTGCGCCTGCGCGGCTGGCGGCTCGCGCGCGAAGGGCCGGTCGGCGGCCATCACTACCTGGCGCGGATCGATGCGGATGGACCGGGCTTCGGCCTCGACCTGCGCTTCGACGCCACCCAGCCGGTGCTGCTGCAGGGCGAGGCCGGCTGGTCGCGCAAGGGGCCGGAGCCGGCGCAGGCGAGCCGCTACCTCAGCGAGCCGCAGCTCGCCGTCACGGGCCGGCTGCGCCTCGACGGCCAGGCGCTCACGGTGCACGGCCGCGCCTGGCTGGACCACGAGTGGAGCGACACGCTGCTGCCCCCCGACGCGGTCGGCTGGGACTGGATCGGCATGAACCTCGCCGACGGCGGCGCACTGACCGCCTTCCGGCTGCGCCGGCGCGACGGCAGCGCGCTGTGGGCCGGCGGCAGCCACCGGCCGCGCGGCGGCACGGTGCGCGCCTTCGGACCCGACGAGGTCCGCTTCACGCCACTGCGCCACTGGACGAGCCCGGCGACCGCGGCGCGCTACCCGGTGCAGTGGCGCGTCGACACCCCCGTCGGTGCCTACGAGGTGCGCGCGCGGCTCGACGCCCAGGAGCTCGACAGCCGGCGCTCGACCGGCACGGTCTACTGGGAAGGGCTGAGCGAACTGCATGCCGTCGACGGCCATGCCGCGCTCGGCCGCGGCTACCTGGAGATGACGGGCTACGCCGGCGCTTTGCGGCTCTGAGTCCGGCCGTCATCGGCCCCTCCCTACACTGCGCGCATGTCCGCCACGCCCCCGCTTGCCTCCGCTACTGCGCCAACCGCCTCGCGCGCCAGCCCGCCGCCCCCGGCCCGGTCGGTGCGACCGCTGAGCGAGCTGCTGCCCTTCCTGAGGCCCTACCGCGGCCGCATCGCGCTGGCCGGGCTGTTCCTGGTGCTGGCGGCGTTGAGCACGCTGGTGCTGCCGGTCGCGCTCAAGGGCCTGATCGACCAGGGTCTGGTCGCCGCCGACCCCGGCGAGCGCGTGCTCGCGCTGCGCGGCCATTTCCTCGCGCTGTTCGGCGTCGGCGCGGCGCTCGGGCTGTTCTCGGCGCTGCGCTTCTACATGGTCACCTGGCTGGGCGAGCGCGTCACCGCCGACCTGCGCAACGCGGTCTACCGCCATGTGGTGCAGCAGAGCCCCGAGTTCTTCGAGACCACGCGGACCGGCGAGGTGCTGTCGCGCCTGACCACCGACACGACGCTGGTGCAGACCGTCGTCGGCTCCAGCCTGAGCATGGGCCTGCGCAACACCGTGATGGGCCTGGGCGCGTTGGTGATGCTGGTCGTCACCAACCCGGTGGTGATGGCGCAGGTGCTCGGCATCCTGGTGCTGATCGTGCTGCCGGCGGTCGGCTTCGGCCGCAAGGTGCGCAAGCTCTCGCGCGCCAGCCAGGACCGGGTGGCCGATTCGAGCGCGATCGCCGCCGAGGTGCTGAACGCGGTGCCGGTGGTGCAGAGCTATGCGCAGGAGGCCCGCGAGGCGGCGCGCTTCGACGCCGCCACCGAGCGCGCCTTCGCCACCGCCGAGCGGCGCACGCGCATGCGCTCGGGGCTCGTCGCCTTCATCATCACCGCGACCTTCGGCGCGCTGCTGTGGGGCCTCTACCAGGGCACGCAGGCGGTGCTGCGCGGCGACATCACGGCCGGCCACCTGGGCCAGACCGTCGTCTACGTGATCCTGCTGGTCAGCTCGGTGGCGGTGCTGGCCGAGGTCTGGGGCGACCTGCTGCGCGCCGCCGGCGCCAGCGAGCGGCTGATGGAGCTGCTGGCGACGCGCTCGCCGATCGAGAGCCCGGCCGTGCCGCGCGCGCTGCCGGCGGCGCCGGGCGGCTCGACCGTGAGGCTGCAGGAGGTCGTGTTCCGCTACCCCTCGCGGCCGCTGACGCCGGCGCTCGACGGCGTCGGCCTCGACGTGGCGGCGGGCCAGACGGTCGCGCTGGTCGGCCCGAGCGGCGCTGGCAAGAGCACGCTGTTCCAGTTGCTGCTGCGCTACTACGACGCGCAGGCCGGCCGCATCGAGATCGACGGCGTGCCGATCGCCGCGCTCGACCTGCACGCGCTGCGTGGCCGCATCGCACTGGTGCCGCAGGACAGCGTGATCTTCTCGACCAGCGCGCGCGAGAACATCCGCTACAGCCGCCCCGACGCGAGCGACGAGGACGTCGTGGCGGCGGCCCAGGCCGCACAGGCCGACGGTTTCATCCGTGCGCTGCCCGAGGGCTACGACAGCTTCCTCGGCGAGCGCGGCGTGCGGCTGTCGGGCGGCCAGCGCCAGCGCATCGCGATCGCGCGCGCGATCCTGAAGGACGCGCCGCTGCTGCTGCTCGACGAGGCCACCAGCGCGCTCGACGCCGAGAGCGAGCGGCTGGTGCAGGCCGCGCTGGCCTCGGCGATGCGCAACCGCACGACGCTCGTCATCGCGCACCGGCTCTCGACCGTTCAGAGTGCGGACCGCATCGTCGTGCTCGACCACGGCAAGGTGGTCGAGACCGGCCGCCATGCCGAGCTGCTCGCCGCCGGCGGGCTCTACGCGCGGCTGGCGGCGCGGCAGTTCGAGGACTAGAGGAATCTGAAACAGGGTGTCGTCGGTGCGACCCCGGCTGCCGCCGGTGCCGCGCCGCAGTATGCTTTTCGCACCGGGTCGAACCCGCCATCTACCAACAAGGGGAACCACATGAAGCTTCGACATACCGCCATCGCCCTGACCGCCGCCGCCGTGCTGCTGGCCGGCTGCGAGAACATGAGCCAGCGCGAGAAGGACACCGCCAAGGGCGCCGGCATCGGCGCGGTCGGCGGCGCCGTGCTCGGCGGCCTGATCGGCGGCAAGAAGGGCGCCGTCACTGGCGCCGCGATCGGCGGCGTCGGCGGCGCGATCGCCGGCAACGTCTGGTCCAAGAAGATGGAAGAAAAGCGCCTCGCGATGGAGCAGGCGACCAAGGGCACCGGCATCGACGTCGTGCGCACCGCCGACAACCAGTTGAAGCTCAACATCCCCTCGGACAGCGGCTTCGCGGTCGGCAGCGCGAGCGTGCAGCCGCAGCTGCGCACCGTGCTCGACAGCTTCTCCAACGGCCTGGCCAGCGAGCAGGGCTGGCTGGTCACGGTGGTCGGCCACACCGACAGCACCGGCTCCGATGCCGTCAACGAGCCGCTGTCGGTCAACCGTGCCAACAGCGTGCGCGACTACCTCGCCGGCCGCGGCGTCCAGGCGGGCCGCGTCGCGACCTCGGGCATGGGTTCGCGGGCGCCGGTGGCGGACAACACCTCCACGACCGGGCGCGCGGCCAACCGCCGGGTCGAGATCTTCCTGCGCGAGCCGGAGGCGCAGGCCAAGTCCTGATCTCCTGATACATCCGTGGCCGGGGCGATACCGGCCGGCCACCTAAAATCGGGCGCGTTGCCGCAAGGCACGCGCCCGAACTTCTTGCCGGCCGCCCGCCGTCCTTCCCGCTCCCGCATGTCCCTCCCTTCCCCGTACGAAGACCTGATGCGCCATGTGCAGGCACACGGCGTCTTCAAGGCCGACCGCACCGGCACCGGCACCCAGAGCGTCTTCGGGCACCAGATGCGCTTCGACCTGCGCGCCGGCTTCCCGCTGATCACCACCAAGAAGGTCCATTTCAAGAGCATCGCGCTCGAGCTGCTGTGGTTCCTGCGCGGCGACGGCAACGCGCGCTGGCTGCAGGAGCGCGGCGTGTCGATCTGGGACGAATGGGCCAAGCCCGACGGGGACCTGGGACCGGTCTATGGCGTGCAATGGCGCAGCTGGCCGACGCCGGACGGCGGCCACGTCGACCAGATCGCCGAGGTCGTGAAGCAGCTCAGGACCAACCCCGACTCGCGCCGCATCATCGTCAGCGCGTGGAACGTGGCCGAGCTGCACAAGATGGCTCTGATGCCCTGCCATGCCTTCTTCCAGTTCTACGTCGCGCCCGGTGACTCGCCTTCGGCTCCGGGCCGCCTCAGCTGCCAGCTCTACCAGCGCAGTGCCGACATCTTCCTCGGCGTGCCCTTCAACATCGCCAGCTACGCGCTGCTGACCCACATGCTGGCGCAGCAGTGCGATTTGGACGTCGGCGACTTCGTCTGGACCGGCGGCGACTGCCACCTCTACAGCAACCATGCCGAGCAGGTCGCGCTGCAGCTCGAACGCGAGCCGCGGCCGCTGCCGAAGCTCGTGATCCAGCGCCGGCCGGCGTCGATCTTCGACTACGCCTACGAGGACTTCGAGATCGTCGGCTACGACCCGCATCCGGCGATCAAGGCGCCCGTGGCCGTATGAAGCTGGCCGTGATCGCGGCGGTGGCGCGCAACGGCGCCATCGGGCTCGGCGGCACCATGCCCTGGCAGCTCAAGGCGGACCTCGCGCACTTCCGCCGCACGACCATGGGCTGCCCGGTGGTGATGGGCCGCAAGACCTGGGACTCGCTGCCGCCGGCCTTCCGGCCGTTGCCGGGACGACGCAACGTCGTCGTGACGCGCAACCCGGCATGGCGGGCCGACGGCGCGGAGGCTGCCGCATCGCTCGACGTCGCCCTGGCGCGGCTCGCCGATGCCGAGCGCGTGTTCGTGATCGGCGGCGGCGAGCTCTACGCGCAGGCGCTGCCGCGGGCCGACGAGGTGGTGCTGACCGAGATCGACGCCGAGTTCGAGGCCGACACTTTCCTGCCCCCGTGGGACCGCAGCGCTTTCGTCGAGGTGTCGCGCGAGCGGCACGACGGCGAGGCCGGCTGGCCCTATGCCTTCGTGATTTTCCGACGCCTACCCTGAATGCTTCAGAGCCGACGGGCCCCGGGCTCCTTCCAACTGCCAATTCCCGGTCGTATTTCGCAGACAGGGTGTCGCCTTGTCTCGCAGAATTTGTAACTGCCGGGTCTTTCTCCTGCACTTCCCTCGATGACCTCATCGCCCGTCTCGTCCCGCCACCGCAGCGCCCAGCTGAAGGCTCACCAGCCGCTCGTGCGGCGGGTCGCGTCGCGGCTGCGCAGCCGCCTGCCCGCGCATGTGGAGATGGACGATCTGATGCAGTCCGGTCTCATCGGCCTCGACGATGCGCTGAACCGCTACGAAGCGGTCGAAGGCGCCAGCTTCGAGACCTACGCGGCCCGCCGCATCGAGGGTGCGATGCTCGATGCACTGCGCCAGTTCGACGAGCTGCCGCGCGAGACGCGGGCGCGCCACCGTCGCGTGCGCGCCGCCGTGCAGCGGCTCGAGCACCGGCTGGGCCGGGCGCCGCGCGCGCAGGAAGTCGCCAACGAGCTCGACTGGTCGCTGTCCGAGTTCCACGACTGCATGAGCGAGATCGGCGCCGGCGCCCTGCGCGCGCAGGACGATGCGGGCGAGGTGCTCGAGGACCTGCCGGCGCCCTACTGGCCTGATGCCGACGTCGCGAACCCGCTCGACGACGAGGCGGACCCGCTGCGCGCCGTCCAGCAGCGCCAGCGCCATGCGGCGCTGCACCGCGCCTTCGACGCCCTCGAAGCCCACGAGCGCTTGGTGATGGAGCTGATCTACGACCACGGCGCGCCGCTGCGCGAGGTCGGCGCCGCGCTCGGCGTCAGTGCGCCGCGCGTCTGCCAGATCCACGAGAAGATCGTCACCAAGCTGCGTCGCCGCCTGCGCGACTGGTAGCGCAGCACGCCGGGCACAATCGTTCCCGAGCGGCCCCGCCCCGGCCGATCCGGAGATCGCGTGCCCGAACTGCGCCTGGCTACCTGGAACGTCAACTCCCTCGCGGTGCGGCTGCCGCAGCTGCTGGACTGGCTCGCCGCCAATCCGGTCGACGCGATCGTGCTGCAGGAAACCAAGCTGATCGACGACAAGTTCCCGCATGCGGAGCTCGCGGCGGCCGGCTACGCGGCGCAGTGGTTCGGGCAGAAGACCTACAACGGCGTCGCGCTGCTGTCGCGCGAACCCGCTGCCGACATCGTGCGCAACATCCCGGGCTTCGCCGATGAGCAGGCGCGCGTGATCGCGGGCACCTCCGGCGACCTCCGCGTCATCGGCGCCTACTTCCCCAACGGCCAGGCGCCGGGCAGCGACAAGTTCGAATACAAGATGCAGTGGCTGCGTGCGCTGCGCGACTGGGTGCGCGAGGAATTGGCCGCGCACCCGCGGCTGGTGTTGATGGGCGACTACAACATCGCCCCCGAGGACCGCGACGTGCACGACCCCGTCGCCTGGGCCGGCCAGATCCACTGCACGCCCGAGGAGCGCGGCCACTTCCAGGCCCTGCTCGGTCTCGGCTTGCACGACGCCTTCCGCCTGTTCGAGCAGCCGCCGAAGAGCTGGAGCTGGTGGGACTACCGCAACCTCGCGTTCCGGAGGAACCAGGGCCTGCGGATCGACCACATCCTCGTCAGCGAGGCGCTGCGCCCCGCGGTGACGGCCTGTACGATCGACAAGCTGCCGCGCAAGAACGAGCGGCCGAGCGACCACGCCCCGGTGGTGGTGACACTGTCGTCGACCTAGTCCAACCCCCAGACCAAGGAAGGGCTGCCGCGCGGATTTGCGGCAGCATAGGCGCACCTATTCCCGTACGAGGAGCCCCAATGCTGCGGTCGCGTCCGTTTTCCACTTTCATTCGTCGGCTGCTGGCGGCGATCGGCGTGGCCGCGTCGGCGCTGCCCGCACTCGCCGCCGACGCGCCGCCGGTAGCCGACTTCTTCCGCCTCCCGCTGGTCGACAACGCAAAGATGTCGCCCTCGGGCCGCTACATCGCGGCAACCGCCGGCACCGATGTGGGCCGCATGCAGCTAGCCGTGATCGAACTGGGCGAGAAGATGTCGGTCAAGGTCGTCGCGGGATCGGGCGATGCCGACGTCGACGAGTTTCACTGGGTCAACGACGAGCGGATCGTCTACACGCTGTCGGACAACAGCCGTGCCGGTGCTTACCGTGCGGGCACCGGGCTGTTCGCGGTCAACCGCGACGGTAGCGGCCACCGCGAACTGATCGAGCGGCGAACCCACTTCGAACGCAGGGCGAGCACGATCGAGCGCCGCGTCCTCCCGTGGAATTTCGTCTTCCATGCCGCGCGCGGCGGCGAGAGCAACGTCGTTGTCCAAGAGTACAAGTTCGACGACACGGGTGAACTCCGCAACACCGTGCTGCACCTGCTCGACACCACGACGGGACAGCGGCGGGCGCATCCGGGTCCGCGTGACGCCCGTGTCCTCGAATGGACCGTCGATGTGCTGGGCGTACCGCGCGCCGCCGTCGCCCATGAAGGGCCCAATGTGCGGGTCTTCGTGCGCCAGGGCGAGAGCGACAACTGGGCCGTCGTCGCCACCGGCGACCGCAACAAGGGCGATTACCCGGATCCGATAGCGATCGATGGGGCCGGCTCCTTGTACACCCTTGGCGGCCATGGCCCACGTCGGACGACGGCAATGTTCCGGTTCGACATCGAGAAGCGCGCTCGCGATCCTGAACCGATCATCGCGGTCGCGGGCTTCAGCTTCGACGGTCAGCTCGTGCAGGACAGCAAAACCGGTCGGCTGATCGGCGCCGTCTACACGGCCGACGCCGTGGCCACGCACTGGTTCGATCCGAAGCTGCGTGACTTGCAGAAGCGCATCGATGCGGCGCTGCCGGACACCGTGAACATCGTCTCCTGTGGGCGTTGCGAAGAGCCGAACCGGCTGCTCGTGCGCACGTTCTCCGACCGCCAGCCGAACCAGTACTACGTCTTCGACGTGGCCGCAAACGCGCTGTCGCGCATCGGCCAATCGAGACCATGGCTCGACCCGGCGCGCATGGGCACCGAAGACTTCCTTGAATTCGAGGCCCGTGACGGACTCAAGATCCCGATGTACGTCACCAGGCCGGCCGTTGGCAAAGGCCCATGGCCGGCGGTGGTGATGGTGCACGGCGGCCCCTGGGTCCGCGGCCGCAGCTGGGGATTCGATGCCGAGGCGCAGTTTCTGGCCTCGCGCGGGTACGTGGTGCTGCAGCCGGAGTTTCGCGGTAGCGCGGGCTTCGGCTTCAATCACTTCACGGCCGGCTGGCGTCAATGGGGCCAGGCGATGCAGGACGACTTGGTCGACGCACTCGGCGCCGCGGCGAAGCGCGGGTGGGCTGACTCCAAGCGTGCCTGCATTGCTGGCGCGAGCTACGGCGGCTACGCTGCATTGATGGGCCTGGTGAGGCCAACGGACCCCTATCGCTGCGCGGTGAGCTGGGCGGCGGTGACCGACATCGACCTCATGTACTCGGTTCACTGGAGCGACATCAGCGCGGACGCCAAGGCCTACGGGTATCCGGTGCTGATCGGCGATCCCAAGCAGGACGCCGCGATGCTGGCGGCCAATTCGCCACTGAAGCAAGCCGACAAGATCCAGCGGCCACTACTGCTGGCCCATGGCGGCGCCGATCGGCGCGTGCCGATCGAACACGCGAACCGGCTGCGCGATGCCCTGAAGGCCAGCAAGGCCGATGTCGAGTGGGTTCTCTACGCCGACGAAGGCCATGGCTGGGCTTTGCCCGCCAACGACGTGGACTTCTGGAGCCGCGTCGAGAAGTTCCTCGCGAAGCACCTGGCCCCGTGAGCCGAGCCGGGGCTCGCGGCGCTCAGTCGTCGAGCCCCAGCTCCTGGATCTTGCGGGTGATGGTGTTGCGGCCGATGCCGAGCTTGTGCGCGGCCTCGATGCGGCGGCCGCGCGTGATGTCGAGCGCGGTGTGGATCAGCTGGGCCTCGAACTTGCGCGTCAGCGCGTCCCAGACGTCGGGCACGCCGGCATCGAGCAGCGCGCGCGCTTCGCGCTCGAGATCGTCGAGCCACAGGCCACCACCCGACACCGGTGCCGCCACGGCACTGCCCTGAGCGAGCTCGGCGGCTGCCGGGGCCGGCTCGGCAGCATGCTCAGCCGCCGGCAGCAGCACCCGCGCGGCCGCGACCGGCGCCAGCAGTTCGGGCGGCAGGTCCTTGGCATCGACGACCTGCGCCGGCGCCATCACGGTCAGCCAATGGCAGATGTTCTCGAGCTGCCGCACATTGCCCGGGAAGTCGAACGCGACCAGCCGCGCCAGCGCGGCCTCGCTGAGCCGCTTGGCCTCGACGCCCAGCTCCTTGGCGCTCTTCTGCAGGAAGGAGCGCGCCAGCACCGGGATGTCCTCGCGCCGCTCGCGCAGCGGCGGCAGGCGCAGTCGGATCACGTTCAGGCGGTGGAACAGGTCCTCGCGGAACGCGCCCTGGCGCACCCGCTCCTCGAGGTTCTGGTGGGTCGCCGCGATCACGCGCACATTGCTCTTCAGCGGGTTGTGGCCGCCGACGCGGTAGAACTGGCCGTCGCTCAGCACCCGCAGCAGCCGCGTCTGCAGGTCGAAGGGCATGTCGCCGATCTCGTCGAGGAACAGCGTGCCGCCGTCGGCCTGCTCGAAGCGCCCGCGGCGCGTGGTCTGCGCGCCGGTGAAGGCGCCGCGCTCGTGGCCGAACAACTCGCTCTCGAGCAGGTCCTTCGGGATCGCCGCGGTGTTGATCGCGACGAAGGGACCGCTGCCGCGCGGGCTGTGCTTGTGTAGCGCGCGGGCGACCAGCTCCTTGCCCGAGCCGCTCTCGCCGGTGATCAGCACCATCACGTGGCTCTGGCTGAGCCGGCCGATGGCGCGGAACACGTCCTGCATCGCCGGCGCCTGGCCGAGCATCTCGGGCATCTGCGCGATGCGCTCGTCGCCGACCGCCTCGCGCAGGCTCTCGTCGATGGCGCGGCGGATCAGCTCGACCGCCTTGGGCAGATCGAAGGGCTTGGGCAGGTACTCGAAGGCGCCGCCCTGGAAGGCCGAGACGGCGCTGTCGAGGTCGGAGTAGGCCGTCATGATGATGACGGGCAGCCCCGGCAGGCGCTCCTTGACGGTGGTCAGCAGGTCGATGCCCGAGCCCCCCGGCATGCGGATGTCGCTCACCAGCACCTGCGGGCTGTCGCCGTCGTCGAGCGCCGCGAGCACCTCGCGCGGGCTGGCGAAGCTGCGCACCGCGAGGTCTTCGCGCGCGAGCGCCTTCTCCAGCACGAAGCGGATGGATTGATCGTCGTCAACGATCCAGATGGGTTTCATGCGCTTGCGTGGTCCCTGGTCGGCATCCCCGACGGTGGTCAGGGCAGCGGCATCGTGATCCTGAAGAGCGTGCGGCCGGGTTCGCTGTCGCAGTCGATCGCGCCCTGGTGTTGCGCCACGAAGGTCTGCGCCAGCGTGAGACCGAGGCCTGACCCGCCTTCGCGTCCCGACACCAGAGGGTAGAAGATGCGATCGCGGATGGCCTCGGGCACGCCCGGCCCGTTGTCCTCGATATGCAATTCCAGTGCCAAACGGAAGCGCTGCTTGCCGATCGTCACCTGGCGCGCGACCCGCGTGCGCAGCACGATGCGCGCGTCGCCGGCCGCGATGCGATCGGCGAGCGCCTGGGCGGCGTTGTGGGCGATGTTGAGCACCGCCTGGATCAGCTGCTCGCGGTCGCCGCGGAAGTCGGGGATCGACGCGTCGTAGTCGCGGTCGACCGCCAGGCCCTTCGGGAACTCGGCCAGGATCAGCGAGCGCACCCGCTCGCAGACCTCGTGGATGTTGACGTCGCTCACCACATGCGGCTTGCGGTGCGGCGCCAGCAGGCGGTCGACCAGCGCCTGCAGGCGGTCGGCCTCGTGGATGATGACCTGCGCGTACTCGCCGAGACCTTTCGACTCGACCTCCATCTGCAGCAGCTGCGCCGCGCCGCGGATGCCGCCGAGCGGGTTCTTGATCTCGTGCGCGAGGTTGCGGATCAGCTCCTTGTTGGCCTGCACCTGGTCGAGCGCGCGCTCCTCGCGGTCCTGGCGGGTCTGCTGCTCGATCTCGATCAGCTCGACCAGCGTCACCGCCGGCTGGTCCATCTGGTTGACGATCACGTGCACCAGCACCGGCTCGCCCGGTGCCGGCGGCGGCCGCTTGAGCTGGGCGTCGAGGCGGCTGGTCGAGAACTCGTTGCTCGCCACCGCCGCGACCGTCTCGCGCACCAGGTCGGCCTCGACGAACCACTCGAACCAGTCGCGTCGCAGCACATGGCGGCGCGACTGGCCGACCACGTTCTCGAAGGCGGTGTTGGCGAACAGGCAGCGGCCGCCCGGCTCGACGATCGCCACCATCGTGGCCAGCAGGTCGAAGGACTCCTGCCAGCGCTGCACCGGCACGCCGCTGCTCACGGACACCTCGACAGGCTCGACACCGCGCCGCACGCCACGACCATCAGTTGGGCGGCAGCTTGGCCAGCTCGCGCTTGAGTGCGGCGATGTCGCTCTCGGAGCGTTCGATGCCGGCCTTCATCGCGGCCACGCGGTCGAGGTACTTCTGGTAGTTCTTCTCGTCGCCGCGGCGTTCCGGCTGGCCGTTGCTGTACTCGGCCTTCAGCCCGGCGAGGCGCTCCTCCTCGCGCCGCAGTTCGGACTCGAGGATGCGGCGCTTGTCGGCGTCGCGCGTCTTCTGGTCGTTGGGATCGACGCGCGTGTCGCTGCCGCGCGGCGTGCTGGCGTTCGAGCCCTCGCGCCTGGGCACCGGCGTCGACTGGATCACCGTGACCGGCGCGCCTTCGAGGCGGACGCAGCCCTTGGCCTCGGCCTCCTTGGCCGTCAGCGCGTCGGTGTAGAGGTTGCCGGGGCACTTGTAGACCACGCGCTCCTGGGCCCCGGTGCCGGCCGCGGCCAGCGCCGCCAGCAGGAATCCCACGCCCAGCCTGATCACTCTCAGCATCCATGCCCCCTGTGCGCGTCACCGCGTGCCCGAGAGTATCGGGCATCGATGCTCCAACGTGCGGCGCCTCCCGCAGGTGCACCGCCGCCAATGAAAAAGGGACGGCAGCGCCGTCCCTTCTTCACGCCGGTCGACTCGATCAGAGCGAGTAGTACATGTCGAACTCGATCGGATGGGTGGTCATGCGGAACCGCGTGACCTCCTGCATCTTCAGCTCGATGTAGGCGTCCAGGTAGGCGTCGGTGAACACGCCGCCCTTGGTCAGGAAGGCACGGTCCTTGTCCAGGTAGTCGAGCGCCTGATCCAGGCTCGAACACACGGTCGGGATCTTCGCGTCCTCTTCTGGCGGCAGGTGGTAGAGGTCCTTGGTGGCGGCCTCGCCCGGGTGGATCTTGTTCTCGACGCCGTCCAGGCCGGCCATCAGCAGCGCGCTGAAGGCCAGGTAGGGGTTGGCGGTCGGGTCCGGGAAGCGCGCCTCGATGCGGCGGCCCTTCGGGTTGGCGACGTAGGGGATGCGGATCGAGGCCGAGCGGTTCTTGGCCGAGTAGGCCAGCTTGACCGGCGCCTCGAAGCCCGGCACCAGGCGCTTGTAGCTGTTGGTGCCCGGGTTGGTGATCGCGTTCAGCGCGCGGGCGTGCTTGATGATGCCGCCGATGTAGTACAGCGCGAACTCCGACAGGCCCGCGTAGCCGTCGCCGGCGAACAGGTTCTTGCCGTCCTTCCAGACCGACTGGTGCACGTGCATGCCCGAGCCGTTGTCGCCGACGATGGGCTTGGGCATGAAGGTCGCGGTCTTGCCGTAGGCATGCGCGACGTTGTGGATCACGTACTTCTGCAGCTGCAGCCAGTCGGCGCGCTGGACCAGGGTGCTGAACTTGGTGCCCAGCTCCATCTGGCCGGCGGTCGCGACCTCGTGGTGGTGGACCTCGACCGGGATGCCCATCGACTCGAGGATCAGGCACATCTCCGAGCGCAGGTCCTGGAAGCTGTCGACCGGCGGCACCGGGAAGTAGCCGCCCTTGACGCCCGGGCGGAAGCCGGTGTTGCCGTGCTCGTACTCCTTGCCGGAGTTCCAGGCGCCCTCTTCCGACTCGATCTTGACGAAGCAGCCCGACATGTCGGCGCTCCAGCGCACGCTGTCGAACACGAAGAACTCGGGCTCGGGACCGAAGAAAGCGGCGTCGCCCAGGCCGGAGGCCTTCATGTAGGCCTCGGCGCGCTTGGCCAGCGAGCGCGGATCGCGCTCGTAGGGCTTGCCGTCGCCCGGCTCGATGACGTCGCAGGTCAGGATGATCGTCGGCTCTTCGAAGAACGGATCGATGTTGGCGGTGTTCGGGTCCGGCATCAGCAGCATGTCGGAGGCCTCGATGCCCTTCCAGCCGGCGATCGAGGAGCCGTCGAAGGCGTGGCCCGAGGTGAACTTGTCTTCATCGAAATGGGAGACGGGCACGGAAACGTGCTGCTCCTTGCCGCGGGTGTCGGTGAAGCGGAAGTCGACGAACTTGACTTCGTTGTCCTTCACCATCTTCATCACGTCGGCGACGGTCTTGGCCATCAGGTGCTCCTAGCGAGGCGGTTCGAGGTTGTGGGGGTAAGAGGTGCATCGGGGGTCGTCAACGCCCGGCGCCGGCCCGAAAAAGGCACGCGGGAATTTAGCAGAAAGCATGCCCAAAGCTGGGCACTTCCGGGGCATTTGGCGCGGGATCGGACGCCCGCAGACGGGTTGACCACCGCCGAATGCATCGTAGTGGTGCAATTACGCACCAAAATCGGCGACCTCTCCGACCGCTCAACGCACCAGTTCCGGGCCCGTCGCGATGCCGAGTTGCGCCAGGCCGGCGGTCAACATCCGGTAGGCCTCTGGCACCGCCCCCGGTGCGCCCTTGACGCCGAGCTCGATGTGCCGCCCGTAGGTCGGATGGTCGACGCTCGGCAGGCTGAACACCTTCACGCCCGGGTGGGCGGCCTCGACGGCCTGCATCAGCGGCGTGAGCGTCGCCTCCATCGCGCCGGGCACGATCACCGACTGCTCGGCCAGGCGTCCTTGTCCATGCAGTGACGCGTAGCGGGTGTCGAGCAGCGCCTCGATCATCGGCCAAGCCATCACCGGGAAGCCCGGCACGAAGTGCACCGCCCCGCCGCCGGCGCCGGCGCAGCTGAAGCCGGGGATCTTGTTGTAGGGGTTCGGAATGATCTCGGCGCCGGCCGGGAACACGCCCATCTCGAGCCGGTGAACGTTGTCGGGGCGATCCGGCGCGAACGCGACGCCCTGCTCCATCGCCACGTCGCGCATGCGCTCGAGGATCAGCGCGCGCGCCTGCGGGTGCAGCGCCAGCGGCACGCCGAGCGCCGCGGCCGCGCACTGGCGTGTGTGATCGTCGGGCGTGGCGCCGATGCCGCCGCAGCTGAACACGGTCGCGCCGCTCGCGAAGGCGTCGCGCAGGTCGGCCGTGATGCGGCCGCGCTCGTCCCCGACATAGCGCGCCCAGGCGAGCTGCAGGCCGCGCGCGCCGAGCAGCTCGATGACCTTGGCGAGGTGCTTGTCCTGGCGCTTGCCCGACAGGATCTCGTCGCCGATGATGAGGAGGCCGAACGGCATCGTCGTCATGCCCGCGGCAGTGCTTCCAGCACCTCGATGGCCGGCGGCGGCGCAACGGCCGGCGACGCGGCGCGCAGCTTCTCCAGCGCAGCCAAGGTGTAATGGATGAACCATAGCGCCGAAAAGGCAAACACCAACGTGTACAGCCACATCGACACGACGATCAGGAAGGGCGCGAAGGCCAGCGCCATCGCGCCGACCGCCCACACCAGCGCCGGCGCCGCGCCGAGGTAGCCGGTCAGCACGCCGATGCCCAGCAGCGGCAGGCGGTGCTCCTGCATCAGCTGGCGGCGCTCGTCGCGGCTCGCGTGCTCGGCCAGCGCGTCGAAGCTCATCACGCGGTAGCTCAGCCAGCCCCAGATCAGCGGCGGGATCAGCAGCAGCAGCGGCGGGATCAGCCACAGCGGGATCGTGATCAGCAGCGCCGCCAGCGCCGCCAGCGTCGCCGCGAGCGAGGCGAGCATCGAGCGCCACAACGGCTCGCCGTGACGGCGCTCGAGCGCCGGGAAGCGCCGCGCGGCGACCAGGTCGACCAGCTTCGGCATCATCACCAGGGCCACGATCAGCAGCGACACCACCACCAGCATCGGCACCGCGAGCACGACGACGACCAGCGGGGCGAGCATCGCCCGCAGCCCGTCGAGGCCGATGGCCGACAGCCAATCCAGCCCGCTGCCGACCAGCGACCAGGCCTCGAGCTGGGCCCGCACCGCGGCCACCGCCGCCTCCCAGTACAGCCAGCCGAGCAGCAGCGCGAGCAAGCCGCTCAGCAGCAGCGGCAGCAGCGACAGCAGGATCACGCGCGGGTGCAGGCAGTAGGCGGCCGCGCGCCCGCAGGAGCCGATCAATTCCTTCATGCCGCGAGGATACCCAAGCCCCGCGGCGCTACAGTGCTTCCTCGATGAAGACCCACGCTGGCGCGCCGCCCGCCCTCGGCATCGACCTCGGCGGCAGCAAGATCGAGG
This sequence comes from Methylibium sp., assembly GCA_035476815.1. GTDB lineage: Bacteria > Pseudomonadota > Gammaproteobacteria > Burkholderiales > Burkholderiaceae_C > Methylibium. The sequence goes on along the minus strand of DATILD010000046.1, from coordinate 47,166 downwards.
CGCGGCTGTTCGACGCCTCGCGCCGCGAGCTCTGGCGCGAGCGCGTCGCGACGCCCCGGGGCGGTTACCCGGCGACGCTGGATGCGATCGGCAGGCTCGTGCAGCGCGCGCGGCAGCAGCTCGGCGGATTGCAGCCGACGCTCGGCATCGGCACGCCCGGCAACGCCGGCGCCGGTGGCCGCATCAAGAACGCCAACTCGACCAGCCTGAACGGGCGGCCGCTGCAGGCCGATCTCGAAGCCCGGCTCGGCCAGCCGCTGGCGCTGGCCAACGACGCGAACTGCCTGGCGCTGTCGGAGGCGGTCGACGGCGCCGGCGCCGGCGCGCACAGCGTGTTCGCGGTGATCCTCGGCACCGGCGTCGGTGCCGGCATCGCGATCGGTGGGACCGTGCTCGACGGACCCAACGGCCTGGCCGGCGAATGGGGCCACAACCCGCTGCCGGCCCCCACCGACGACGAGCGCCCCGGCCCGCACTGCTACTGCGGCCGGCGTGGCTGCGTCGAAGCCTGGCTCAGCGGTCCGGCGCTGGCGGCCGACCATGCGCGCTGCGGCGGCGCGTCGCTCGACGCCGCGACCATCGGTGCGCAGGCCGCGGCCGGCGATCCGGCCTGTGCCGCCACCCTGGAGCGCCACGCCGACCGGCTGGCGCGCGCGCTGGGCGCGGTGATCAACCTGCTCGACCCCGAGGTGATCGTGTTGGCCGGCGGCGTGTCGCTGTTGCCGGGGCTGCTGCCGGCGCTCGAGGCCCGCCTCGGAGCCCATGTGTTCGGCCTGGCCGACGACCCGCCGCTGCGCACCCGGCTCGCGCTGGCCGTGCATGGCGATGCGTCCGGCGTGCGCGGCGCGGCGTGGCTCGGCCGCGCGCTCGCGGGTCGCTGACGCGGTCGCCGCGCCGTCTGTCGCCGCCCGTCGCCGTCCGGTGCGCTTCAAGCCGCGTCGGACGCGGCTCGTCGCATGCCGCTCGCGCGCTGCGGGGGCCCTGCCTACAGTGCCTCCAACGCCACCACATCACCACCGGAGACCGTCATGTTCCTGCGCCTGCTCGACACCCTGTTGCCCGCCACCGTGCTGGTCGCGCTGGTGCTGGCGCTGGCCTCGGCCTTCGGGGCCCTGAGCGCACCGCCGGCTGCGCAGGCCACGCCGGTCGTGACGCTGGAGCGCGTCGTGATCGTCGCCGAGCGCGAGATCGGCAAGCTGCCGCTGGCACGTGCCGGCGCGGAACGCGCGACCACCGTCCGCTGAGGCCTACATCTGACGGAACAGGTGCAGGTAGCTGCGGCTCACCGGCAGCAACTCGCTGCGGCCCTTGAGCTGCACATCGGCGGTCTCGTTGGCCCCGCGGATCACCTGCGCCACCTGGTGCAGGTTGACGACGGTCGAGCGGTGGATCTGCGCGAAGCGCTGCGGATCCAGCTCCTCGACCAGCTCGCGGATCGAGCGGCGGATCAGCGCCTCGCCACCGTCCCACACCACCAGCGTGTACTTCTCGTCCGACCTCAGGTAGTGGACCTGCTCCACCGGGATCAGCCGCACGCTGTTGCCGACCGAGGCCTTGATCCATTGCAGGTGGCCCGGCCGCGCGCCGTCGGCCTGGCGCAGCCGCTGCGACAGCGCCACCAGCACCGCGTCGAGCGCGGCCGGCGAGGCCGTGCCGACGCGCTCCTTGAGCCGCTGCACGGTGTCGGCCAGCCGCAGCGCATCGAGCGGCTTGACGACATAGTCGATCGCACCCTGCTCGAAGGCCTGCAGCGCGTACTCGTCGTGCGCGGTCACGAACACCAGCCGCGCACGCCGGCCGATCGTGCGCGCCGCCTCGACGCCGTTGACGCCCGGCATGTGGATGTCGAGGAAGACGATGTCGGGCGCATGCGCGTCGGCGGCCTCGATCGCCTCGCGGCCGTTGCGCGCCGTCGCGACGACGCGCAGCTCGGGCCACAGCCGCTGCAGCAGCGCGGCGAGATGTTCGCGCAGCAGCGGCTCGTCGTCGGCGATCAGCGCGGTCGGCCCGGCGGTCATGCGCGCGAGCTTACGCCGGCCGGCGCGAGTGCCGACGCATCGAGCACGATCTCGGCATGCAGGCCGTGGGGCCCGGCGGCGCGCAGCGCCAGCGTCGCGCCTTCGCCGTACCAGGCGGCGAGGCGCTGGCGCAGGTTGGCCAGGCCGGTGCCCGCGCCGGCATTGACGTCGAGGCCGACGCCGCTGTCAGCCACCCACAGCCGCAAGGCCTCGCCGTCGCGGCGCGCGCCGATGTCGATGCGCCCGCCGCTTTCGCTCGGGTCGATGCCGTGGCGCACGGCGTTCTCCACCAGCGTCAGCAGCCCCATCGCCGGGAAGCGCAGTCCCTGCAGGTCCTGCGCCACGTCGATCGCGTACTGCAGCCGGTCGGGCATGCGCAGGTGCATCAGCTCCAGGTAGGCGCGCACCAGCGCAAGCTCGTTGCCCAGCGTGGTGTCGTCGTCGCGCAGCCGCGGCATCGCGGCGCGCAGGTAGGCGATCAGGCTGCGCAGCACCGGCGCGGCGCGCGGCGAGCCGGTCTCGACCAGCGCCTGCACGTTCGCCAGGGTGTTGAACAGGAAGTGCGGCTCGACCTGCGCGCGCAGCAGCCGCAGCTGGGCGTCGAGCGCCTGGCGTTCCAGCGTCGTGCGCTCCAGCTCGAACTGCAGCGCTTGCGCGTGGGCGCGAGCGTCGCGCTCACGCACGATGGCGCTGAAGGCGAAGATCACGCCGACCGCTGCGGCGCTGCCGCTGATCCACAGGAAGCCGGCGACGCGCCACGGGTTGGAGACGAAGGCCCCGATGTCGCCGCCGCTGCTGGCGACGTAGACCGCGAAGGTGGCGGCCGGTGCGGTGAGCACCACGGCCAGCACCTGAGCGACCCAGGCCGGCATCAGCCGCTGCCGCCAGTTGCCGGCCAGCGTGTAGGCCAGCATCAGCAGCACCGACAGCAGCACGGTGCGCGCCATCAACTCGGGCAGCGGCGTGACGAAGATCGGGCTGAGCAGCAGCGCGCCGGCGATGCCGAGGCCGACGGCCATGCCGATGCGCCGGCGGCTCAGCCCGGCGAGCCAATGGACCCCGGACGGGGCGAGGAAGGAGGCCATGGCCGCACGATAGCGGCGGCGCCCGCCCGCGCCAAGGCAAGGCGCGGGCGCGTGCGACGGACGACGGGAAACGGGGGCCGACCGGCGGTCGACCCGCCTCAACGCCCCTTGATGAAGTCGATCACCTGGGCCAGTGCGCCCGGGTCCTCGTCGAAGCCGCCGTGCGTCGAGCTCGCCACCTTCGGGCCCGGCGACAGCAGCGACGTCGTGTTCGGCAGCTTGCGCCGCGCCTGCCAGGCGTCGAAGTGGGTCTGCATCCCGAGGATGGGCGTGCGCGTGCCGCCCTCGAAGGACTCGCTGACCAGGTGCAGCAGCGAGCGCCGGTAGGGCCCGCAGGTCGGGTCGTCCTCCTCGGCGCGCTCGGTCAGGTGCAGGCTCTGGAAGCGCTTGACGACGCCGGTCTCGATCTGCGGCGCGACCAGCCGGTCGAAGGTGTCGACGCGCACCGCCGGCGCCATCAGGCTCAGCGATTCGAGCCGCATGCCGTCGGCCACCAGCCGGTCGATCATGAAGCTCGCGACGATGCTGCCGGCCGAGTGGCCGACCAGGTGCAACCGCACCTGCTTGTCCGCGACCTTGTGCTTGAAGTGGCGGTAGAGCAGCACCGCGCCGGCCTGCTCGTCGTCGGCGACGCCCTTGCGGAAGGCGCTCATCGCGTCGGCGTTCTGCTTCATCTCGCCCCACAGCGTGGTGCCGGGGCGCGACAGCACGCGCTCGAGGCGGCGGTTCCACCAGCGCTCGAGCGCGTCGCCGAAGCCGCCGGCCGTGCGTGGCACGTCGCGCACCGCGTCCGAGATGCGGCCGGTGATGGTCGACCAGGCGTCGGTCTCCCACATCATGAAGACCGGGAAGACCTGCGCGTCGTACAGCGCCGGGATCCAGCGCGCCGCGATCGAGGCCGCCGCCCGTTCGCCGACCAGCCCGCCGTGGGCATAGATGCACACATCGATCGACTTACCCTTCAGCCCCCACTTGTCGCGCGCCAACGCGAGCTGCACGTCGGCGATCGCGCGCACATCGTCGGGCTGGGTGCGGAAGTCGCCCGAGTTGCTGAGCGCGCCGTTGTTGCCCATGTTGACGATGAAGGGCGCGATCTCGCGGTTGCGCAGCACCTCGTTGGCGGCCAGCTTCACCTTGCCCTCGGTGTCGCTGCGCAGCGTCATCGACGCGGCGATCGCGCGGTGTTCGTGCGTCACGACACCGAGCTGCGCGACCCAGCAGTCCATCGCATTGGCGATCCAGTCGTCGTAGGGCAGCAGCGCGTAGCCGTGGCTGCCCCACTCGGTGCCCCAGGAGTTCTGGATCAGGAAGCCGGTCTCGTCGTAGCCGACGATCGCGTACGCATGCCCCGGGTGCTCCGCCTGCCCGCCGCGCCGCGGGATGGTCCAGATGGCCTTGAACGACGACGGCCGGCGCTTGAGCTGCGGCGCGTCCCAGCCTTCGTCCCAGCCACTGTGGCAGCCCGAGGTCACGTAGAGGATGCCGACCTCGTTGAGCGCCGCGTGCATGTCGACGATGCTCTTCGGGTCGATGCGGTAGTAGGCGCCGAGCGGGCGCTTGACGGCGTCGAACCACCAGTCGTCGTCGAGGGTGTCGCTGGCCGGCGGCATCGCCAGCGCGTCGAACAGCGTCAGCCGGCAGGCGCCGTGCTTGTACCAGCCCTTGAGTGCGCCGCGGGCGCTCGAGCCGCTGTCCTGCACCGAGCCGGGGAACTCGTCGTAGCGCCGCGCCATCGAGTACAGCATGTAGGGCGAGATCTCGGCCTTCGGGTCGCGGCCCGAGCGACGCAGCAGGTACTCGACCACCAGCGACAGCGCGAAACCGGTGCAGGCATTGGTCTCGCCCTGATGCTTGACCGGCAGCACGATGTCGGGGAAACGCGTGAGCGCCGGCGTCACCGACACGTTGGGCCGGAACGGCCGGTCGCGGAAGTCGACCGCGTCGGGGCGGGCGACGCGGTGGATGCCGCGCGCGGCCTGGGCGGCCGAGCGGCTCGGCTTCGGGGTCTTGGTCTTGGCCATCGCTGTCTCCGCGCCGCGGCAGGGCGCGGCGCGTGGCGATGGTCCGGAGCGCCCCGCGGGGGGTCAACCCCCCACTGCTAGGCCTTACAGGGCGTGCACGCGGCGGTCAGCCGGCCGCGCGCAGCAGCTTGGCCTCGAGCGCCTGACGCAGCGTCTCGGCACTGTCCTGCAGATGGGCGCGTGCGGCCGCGCTCAGCGACGCTCGTTTGAGCGTGGCCTCGATGCGGACCAGCAGCGCCTGCGACTGCGACCTCAGCAGGCTGCGCGCATCGGCACGCGTGCCCGGCGACGGCCGCACCAGCACGGCCGCGAGCCGGTTCACATGCTCGCGCTGCAGTTCGCGGCGCGGCGCGGCGATGTCCTGGCCGCTGCGCAGCTCGCTCCAGATGTCGCGGAACAGGCGGTCGTAGAGCTCGGCCAGCGGCAGGTGCTCGGCCGGACTGCTGGCCTTGCCCTCGCTGTCGAGCAGGCGGGTGGCGACGGCGTCGCTCATCAGCTGGCCGAGCACGCCGCGCTGCAGGTCGAGCAGCGCGCCGGCCAGCGAGTAGTCGGTCACGACCGGCCCGTCGCCCGCGACGAGCGCATCGAGCCGCTCGGCGTAGTCGGGCGCCAGCCGCCGCTGCAGCCGCGGCGACAGGAGGATGCCGTCGGCTGCCAGCAAGCCGCTGGCCAGCACGTCGAGGGCCGCGCGCTGCACCGCCGCCGGCAGCGGCTGCAGCGGGTCGCGGCCGCTGCCCGGGGCGTCGCGCAATGTGCGGACGCCGCCGATCTGGCGCGCCAGCACGTTACTGGCGCGGCCGAGGTCGTTCAGCGCATAGGCCACCGAGCGGCGCAGCACCGCGTACTCGCCGCCGGGCTTGAGTTCGCGGGCCTCCTGGCGGGCGAGCAGGTCGCGCGCGATCGTGAAGCGCTTGCGGGCATAGGCCACCGGGTCGGCGCCGAGGTCGAACTGCAGCGTCTCGGGGTCGATGCCCAGGCCGTTGTCCTCGTCGGTGCCGTAGGCCAGCTGGGGCTCGGCGCTGCGCGCGGCGATGCGCGCCAGCTCGGCCGCCTCCTCCCCGGCGCCGACCGGCTTGTAGCCGTACTCGATCGCCCAGTAGTCGTAGGGGCCGAGGGTGGCCTGGAAGCCGCGCACCGGCGGCCGGCCGGGCTCGGCCAGGTTGATCGGCGGGTACTCCATCACCGAGCCGGTCAGCGGTTGCGTCGCGGCATAGGCCGGGTCGGCGAGCTGCTCGTCGCGGAAGGCGCGCGAGGCACGGAAGTTGTGGCGCAGCCCGAGCGTGTGGCCGACCTCGTGCATCGTCACCCACTTGAAGTAGTCGAGCACGAAGCGCTCGGCCTCGGGACCGCCCGGATCGAGCTCGCCGCGCGCCTCGAGCACGTCGAGCGCGTAGCCCAGCTCCTCGGCGGCATGGTCGGCGAGCCGGCACAGGCGCGGGTCGAAGTGCTCGTGGCCCGGCGCACCGGTCGCCGCCTCGCCGCCCGACGGCGCGGCGAGGATCTGCGAGCGCAGCGCCCGCAGGTTGCGCGAGCTCAGGCTCTCGAAACCCATGTCGGCGTCGAGGATCTCGCCGCTGCGCGGGTCGACGTGGCTGGGGCCGATCGCGCCGAAGCTCGGTCCGGCGTTGGTCATCCACTTCAGCGACGCGCGGTTGGTGTCCAGCGTGTCGAAATCGGCGTCGTCGGCCTGCTGCTTGACGACGATCGCGTCCTTGAAGCCGATCGCCTCGAAGGCCTTGTTCCACTCCAGGATGCCCTCGGTCAGCGCACCGCGGTACTTCTCGGGCACGTTGCGGTCGAGCCAGTAGGTGATCGGCTTGACCGGCTCGGACAGCGCGGCGCCCGGGTCCTGCTTCTCCAGCCGCCAGCGATTCACGTAGCGCTGCTTGGCCGAGCGCTGCAGGTCGTCGGTGAAGTCCGCGACGGTGGTCTGGAAGTAGCCGACGCGCGGGTCGGCGGCGCGCGGGCGCATCGGCTCGGCGGGCAGCGACGTCAGCGACAGGTGGGTGGTCAGGAACAGGCTGCGTGCGTCCGGCGTGGTGCCCGGCACGCTGGGTGCGGGCGTGCCCGGCGGCGCGTTCGGCTGCGGCACCGCGATGGTCGGGCTGACGTAGTGGCCCAGCAGCTCGAGCACCAGCTGGTCGGCCGAGCTGCGCACGGTGGTGATCGCCGAATGGCGGGCATCGAAGCCGTAGTTCTGGCGGTAGGCGCGCTGCAGCGCGATGCCCAAGCCGGGCCAGTCGCCGAGGAACAGACTGCCGGCGTCGAGCAGGATCGACTGCCGCTCCGGATGCGGCTGACTCGCCACCGCCGAGCTGCCGACCAGGCTGGGCGAGAACGCGGCTTCGACCGCGCGCGCCGCCGGTGTGCCGGCGGTGGCGACGAAGTCGAGGTTCACCGCCACCAGCTGCACCTGGTTGTGGATGCGGCGGAACTTCACCGCCTGCGGGCCCGACGGCGAGCCGAGCCAGCTGCCGAACATCAAGCCGCCGTACAGCATCCGCTCGCCCAGGCCGGTGGCGATCTTGGGGCTGAGGAAGTAGCTGCGCTCGAAGTCCTCGGGCTTCAGCTCGAGCCAGACCTTCTCGTCCTTGCGCCAGACGGTGAACAGCCCCTCGCTGGACTTGGCGTCCTTGATGACGGTCGCGAACGGCGGCGGGCTGCCCGTCGGGGCCGCAGCCGGCAGCGCCGCGGGGCCACCGGGCGCACTGGCGCCGGCCGGCGCCGGCCCCGAAGCGGCCTGGGCGACCGGCGTCGCGGCCGCCGGCGGCACGGTGCCCGCCTGCAGCGTCGCGCAGCCCCCCAGCGGCAGCAACAGGGCAGCGAACGAGGCGAGCAGCAGGCGGCGCGGCACGGTGGTCAAGCTCATGGCGGCGGACGGTTATGAGGACGGGACCGCGGCAGACCCTTGGTGCGCCGCGAAGTTCACCTGCGGATCACACCGCAAGGGCCTTGAAGCGCACGCGCTTGGGCCGCGCACCCTCCTCGCCCAGGCGGCGCTTCTTGTCTTCCTCGTACTCCTGGTAGTTGCCGCTGTAGAAGAACCACTTCGAGTCGCCCTCGCAGGCCAGGATGTGGGTCGCGATGCGGTCGAGGAACCAGCGGTCGTGCGAGATCACCATCACGCTGCCGGCGAACTCGAGCAGCGCGTCTTCCAGCGCGCGCAGCGTCTCCACATCCAGGTCGTTCGACGGTTCGTCGAGCATCAGCACGTTGCCGCCGGTGGCCAGGGTCTTGGCCAGGTGCAGGCGGCCGCGCTCGCCGCCCGACAGGTTGCCGACCAGCTTCTGCTGGTCGTTGCCCTTGAAGTTGAAGCGGCCGAGATAGGCGCGCGACGGCATCACGAACTTGCCGATCACGAGGTTGTCGAGGCCGCCCGAGATGTCCTGCCAGACGGTCTTGTCGCCTTCGAGCGACTCGCGGGTCTGCTCGACGAAGGCCATCTTGACCGTCGCGCCGACCTTCACGGTGCCCGAATCCGCCTGCTCCTTGCCGGCGATCATGCGGAACAGCGTGGACTTGCCGGCGCCGTTCGGGCCGATGATGCCGACGATCGCGCCGGCCGGCACCTTGAAGCTCAGGTTGTCGATCAGCACCCGGTCGCCGAAGCTCTTGGTGACGTTCTCGAACTCGATCACCTCGTTGCCCAGGCGCTCGGCCACCGGGATGAAGATCTCGTTGGTCTCGTTGCGCTTCTGGTACTCGACGTCGCTCAGCTCCTCGAAGCGGGCCAGGCGCGCCTTGCTCTTGGCCTGCCGGCCCTTGGCGTTCTTGCGCACCCACTCGAGCTCCTGCTTCATCGCCTTGGTGTGGGCGTCCTCGGCCTTCTGCTCCTGCTCGAGGCGGGCCTCCTTCTGCTCCAGCCAGTCGGAATAGTTGCCCTTCCAGGGGATGCCGCGGCCGCGGTCCAGCTCCAGGATCCACTCGGCGGCGTTGTCGAGGAAGTAGCGGTCGTGGGTGATGCCGACCACGGTGCCGGGGAAGCGCTTGAGGAACTGCTCCAGCCAGTCGACCGATTCGGCGTCGAGGTGGTTGGTCGGCTCGTCGAGCAGCAGCATGTCGGGCTGGGACAGCAGCAGCCGGCACAGCGCGACGCGGCGCTTCTCGCCACCCGAGAGCTTGCCGATCATGGCGTCCCAGGGCGGCAGGCGCAGCGCGTCGGCGGCGATCTCGAGCTGCAGGTCGGTGTTCTCGCTGCCGGCCGCGGCGATCTGGGCCTCCAGGTCGTGCTGCTCGGCGGCCAGGGCGTCGAAGTCGGCATCGGGCTCGGCGTACTCGGCATAGACCTCGTCGAGCCGCTTCTTCGCGGCCAGCACCCCGCCGATGCCCTGCTCGACCGCCTCGCGCACGGTCTGGGTCGGGTCGAGCTGGGGCTCCTGCGGCAGGTAGCCGATCTTGATGCCGGGCATGGGCACGGCCTCGCCCTCGATCTCGTTGTCGAGGCCGGCCATGATCTTGAGCAGGGTCGACTTGCCCGAGCCGTTGAGCCCCAGCACGCCGATCTTGGCGCCCGGGAAGAAGCTCAGCGAGATGTCCTTGAGGATCTGGCGTTTGGGGGGAACCGTCTTGGAGACACGGTTCATCGTGTAGACGTACTGGGCCATGGTGGAGAGGCTCTCTTGCGCGAAGGCTGTAAGGCGCGGCCACGCCGCGCGACCGCGCATTGTCGCCGAGCGCCTCGTGCGTGCCGCCCTGCGGGGTCGTCCGGCGGCCCTGTGTGACCACGTCACTGACAAGACCGCCCGGCCGGCGCATCATTGCCATCCAGAGGGGCCCCGGAGCCCACCCGAGACCCAGGAGACCGAAATGACCCCCTTCCGTCGCCGCCTGCTCGCCGTCCTCGGCGCCGCAGCGCTGTTCGCCCCCGCCGTCCGGGCCGCCGACCCGGCCGCCGACAACGAACGCTGGCAGACCATCCGCCAGGCCCTGTTCGCCGACCGCAAGATCTCGGAGGACGCGCGCGGCGTCATCGAGCTCGAGACGCCGGTGCGCGCCGCCGACGCGGCGGTGGTGCCGATCGCGATCCGCACCCAGTTCGTCCAGACCCCGGAGCGCTACATCCGCAAGGTCTGGCTGGTGATCGACAAGAACCCCTCGCCGGTCGGGGCCACCTTCAGCTTCACGCCGGACAGCGGCCGCGCCGAGATCGAGACCCGCGTGCGCATCGAGGAATACACCAACGTGCGGGCGGTGGCCGAGTTCAACGACGGCAGCCTGGTGATGCAGACGCGTTACGTCAAGGCCTCGGGTGGCTGCTCGGCCCCGGCCGGCAAGGACCTGGCCGAGGCGCTGGCGAACATCGGCAAGATGCGGCTGCGCGTCGAGGGCGACGCGGTTGCCGGCAAGCCGGCGCTGGCCCAGCTGATGGTGAGCCATCCCAACGTCTCGGGCCTCGCGATCGACCAGCTGACCCGGCTCGCCCCGCCGCCGCACTTCGTGCGCAGCATCGCCGTCACCTACGCCGGCAAGCCGGTGCTGCGCGCCGATGTCGACTTCACGATCAGCGAGAACCCCGTCTTGCGCTTCTGGTTCATGCCCAGGGCCTCGGGCGAGCTGCGCGCCACGGTCGTCGACAGCAACGAGCTGAAGTTCGAGAGCGCACTCGCGGTCCAGGCCAAGACCTGAGCGTGGGCCGCCGCCACCGCGCGACGCTGCCGCCCGACGACCTGCAGCCCGTCGCGGGCGGCGGGTTGCTGCACCGGCGCGTGCTGCTGCGCAGCGGCCTCGTGCTGGCGACGGCCGGTGCCGCCAGCGCCCGCGCCGCCACGGATCCGGCCACCCCGGAGTGGATGAAGACCCCGGGAGAGCCCTTCGGCATCTACGGCCAGCCCTCGCCGTACGAGCGGCAGGTGATCCGCCGCATCGCCGCCAACCGGGTGCTGCCCGGCAACGGCGCGGCCTTCACGCCGATCGAGGACCTGGAAGGCATCATCACCCCGACCGGCCTGCACTTCGAGCGCCACCACAATGGCGTGCCGCAGATCGACCCGGCACGGCACCGTCTGCTGATCCACGGGCTGGTGAAGCAGCCGCTGCAGTTCGACGTCGAGCGGCTGTTGCGCTATCCGATGCGCTCGCAGTTGCTGTTCATCGAATGCGGCGGCAACAGCAACGCCGGCTGGCACCCCGAGCCGATCCAGCGCAGCCCCGGCTCCTTCCACGGCCTGGTGTCGTGCAGCGAGTGGACCGGCGTGCCGCTGGGCGTGCTGCTCGACGAGGCCGGCCTCGCGCCCGGCGCCGCCTGGGGCATCGCCGAGGGCGCCGACGCGTTCGCGATGCAGGTCAGCCTGCCGCTCGCGCGGCTGCGCGACGAGGCCATCGTCGCGCTCTACCAGAACGGCGAGCGGCTGCGCCCCGAGCATGGCTACCCGCTGCGGCTGGTGCTGCCCGGTTGCGAGGGCGTGGTGAACGTGAAGTGGCTGCGGCGCCTGCACATCGCCGACCAGCCGGTGATGGCGCGCAACGAGACCGCCAAGTACACCGAGCTGCAGCCCGACGGCAAGGCGCGCCAGTTCACCCATGTGATGGAGGCCAAGTCGCTGATCACCTCGCCCTCGCATGGCCAGAAGCTGCACGGGCAGGATGTCTACGAGATCAGCGGCCTGGCCTGGAGCGGCCGCGGCCGCATCCGCCGCGTCGAGGTGTCGGCCGACGGCGGACGCAGCTGGACGCCGGCGCTGCTCGACGGCGCGGTGCTGCCGCGCTGCCTGACGCGTTTTCGCGCCGCGTGGCAATGGGACGGCGCACCGGCGGTGCTGAAGAGCCGGGCGATCGACGAGACCGGCTACGTGCAGCCCGAGCGCGCCGCGCTGGTGAAGGCGCGCGGCAGCAACGGCTACTTCCACTACAACGGCATCGTCGCCTGGGCGATCGACGCGGAAGGTGCGGTGACGCATGTCTACGCCTGAGGCGCGGCATGGCAGCGCGATCGTGCTGGCGCTGCTGCTCGCCGGCTGCGCGAGCCGCGGCGCCGACGCACCGGCGCTGGCCGCGCCCCGCCTCGGCCAGCCGGCCACTGCGGCCGAGGTCGCACGCTGGGACCTGAACGTCTTCCCCGACGGCCGCGGGCTGCCACCGGGCCGCGGGCTGGTGGCCGACGGCGCACTGCTGTTCCAGGCCTACTGCCAGATCTGCCACGGCCCGGCCGGCCGCGGCGCCAGCGCCGAGGAGCTGGCCGGCGGCAGCGAGCCGCTGACCAGCGCGACGCCGGACAAGACCATCGGCAGCTACTGGCCCTACGCGACCACGCTGTTCGACTTCATCCGCCGCGCCAAGCCGATGGGCGCGCCCGGCTCGCTGAGCGCCGACGAGGTCTATGCGATCAGCGCCTACCTGCTGCAGATCAACGGGGTGATCGACGGCGCGCAGGCCATGGACGCGCAGACGCTGCCGGCCGTGCGCATGCCCAACCGCGACGGCTTCGTCGGCATCGACGCGCGGCCACGGCCGCGCTGAGTCAGCCGCCGTCGGCCGCCAGCGTGCGCAGCGCCGCCACGTCGGCCAGTTCGATGCGCCCGCGGCCCAGCCGGATCCACTGCTTGCGCTCGAACTCCTTCAGCAGCCGGCTGACCGCCTCGCGGGCGCTGCCGAGTTCATGGGCGAGCTGCTGGTGGGTGAGCTCGACCACGCCCGCCGCGCTGGCGGCCTGGACGAGCTGCTGCGCCAGCCGGATGTCGAGCCGCCGGAACATCACGTCGTCGAGCAGCATGATCAGCTCGCCGATCAGGTCGCCGTAGTTGCCGAGCACGAAGGCGCGGAAGGCCGCGCTCTCGTCCATCAGCGCCGCGAACACCTCGGGCGGCACGACCGCCTCGGTCACGTCGCTCTCGGCCACGCCCTCGGCCGGGAAGGGCTTGCGGCCGAGCAGGCAGGAGGTGGTCAGCACGCAGGTGTCGCCCGGCCCGACGCGGTAGAGGACCACCTCGCGGCCCGAGGCCGAGGTCTTCTGCACCCGGGTCGTGCCGGCGATGCGCAGCACGTAGCCGCGCGCCAGCGCGCCCTCGAGGTAGGCGCGCTCGCCGCAGGCCATGTGCTCGATGCGCGCGGCCGCGAGCAGCCGGGCGCGCTGGGGTTCGTCGAGGGCCTGCAGCGGCGGGAACGCGGTCAGCCAATCGGTCGGCATCGGGTGCATCGCCGCATGATGATCGGCACGACGGCCGAGGGTTGCGCCCTGCCTCTCGGGGCTTTCCCTTACACTCCCACCCGCAGCAGACGTTCCAGTCCACTCGCTGCAGTCGATTCCGACCTCCCCCTCCGCCGATCTGCGACTGGTGCGCGTGCCCTGCATGCCGCGGCAGACCGGCCACCACGCCCTCCCCGGGGCGCACCCTCCCGATGTCTTTCAAGGACCTGGGGCTCGCCGAGCCCCTGCTCAAGGCCATTGCCGAAACCGGCTATGAAACCCCCACGCCGATCCAGCAGCAGGCGATTCCCGCCGTGCTCAAGGGCGGCGACCTGCTCGCCGGCGCCCAGACCGGCACCGGCAAGACCGCCGGCTTCGTGCTGCCGATGCTGCACCGGCTGATGGCCGTGCCGCCCGTGCGCGACGCCAAGGGCCGGCTGCCGCTGCGTGCGCTGATCCTCACCCCCACCCGCGAGCTCGCGGCGCAGGTCGAGGAAAGCGTGCGCGTCTACGGCAAGCACGCCAAGCTCGCCTCGATGGTGATGTTCGGCGGCGTCGGCATGCAGCCGCAGGTCGACCGCCTGAGGAAGGGCGTCGACATCCTCGTGGCCACGCCCGGCCGCCTGCTCGACCACCACCAGCAGGGCACGCTGGATCTGAGCAAGGTCGAGATCTTCGTGCTGGACGAGGCCGACCGCATGCTCGACATGGGCTTCATCCACGACATCAAGAAGGTCCTGGCCATCGTGCCGAAGGCCAAGCAGAGCCTGCTGTTCTCGGCCACCTTCAGCGACGAGATCAAGGCCCTGGCCGACCGCCTGCTCAACAGCCCGCAGGTGATCGAGGTCGCGCGCCGCAACAGCACCGTCGAGCTGATCGAGCAGAAGCTCCACCCGGTCGACCGCGACCGCAAGAAGGACCTGCTGGCCCACCTGATCAAGCGCCAGGACTGGCACCAGGTGCTGGTGTTCTGCCGCATGAAGCATGGCGCCAACCGCCTGACCGAGTTCCTGAACGAGCAGGGCATCAGCGCGATGGCGATCCACGGCAACAAGAGCCAGAGCGCGCGCACCAAGGCGCTGGCCGACTTCAAGGCCGGCTCGCTGCAGGTGCTGGTGGCGACCGACATCGCCGCGCGCGGCATCGACATCGACCAGCTGCCCCACGTCGTGAACTTCGAGCTGCCCAACGTGCCCGAGGACTACGTGCACCGCATCGGCCGCACCGGCCGCGCCGGCGCGCAGGGCGAGGCGATCTCGCTGGTCTGCGTGGACGAGTTCGGCTTCCTGCGCGACATCGAGAAGCTGATCAAGCGCAGCATCCCGCGCGAGGTGGTGCCGGGCTTCGAGCCCGACCCGCATGCGGTGGCGCAGCCGATCCAGATCGGCCGCCAGACGCTCAACGGCGGGCTGCGCAGCGGCGGCGGCGGTCGCGGCGGCTCGTCCGGCCGTGGCGGCGGCGCGCCCCGCGGTGGTGCGCCGGCGCCGCGCGGTGGTGGCGGCGGTGGTGGCCGGCCTGCGGGCAGTGGCGGCGGCCGGCCCTCGGGTGGCCGCAGCGGCGGCCGCGGGCGCTGAGCCGGCGCGACAGGCCGATACCGCTCTCGCATCCCGGCCGGTTTGTCACGGCCGGCTTGCAATTCGACGCGCCTGGACACAACGGTGTGGCACCACGCCGGCCTAGAGTCGGCGGATGAAAGCCTCTCTCGATCTGCATCCGCGCTGGAGCACCCAGTGGGCCGGCACCGACATCGTGGTGCTGCGCAACGACGCGGAGATCGACCGCGTCGCCGCCCCGGCGATCCGCCGCATCGTCTTCGTCCAGCCGCCGGACACCACCAGCGCCGGCGACGCCGCCTTCGCCTTGGTCGAACTCGACGACGAGTTCATCGTGTTCCCGGCCGCGACCGGCCTGGCCGGCCGGGTGCATTTCGAGCGCCAGTCCTTCTGGGCCGCCAAGGCCTGCGTCTACTGGGTCGACGACGCCAACGTGGCCCGGCTGCCCGTCGCGTGCACCGCGCGCCGCGGCCTGATGCTGGGCCGGCGCGAGCCGCGCTACGTGCGCGTGCCGCGCGAAGAACTCGCCGGCGTGGTGGAGCACTGGCCGCTCGAGGGCCCGCAGAGCTGGGACGACCGGCGCTGGCAGCGCATCGAGCGCTCGCGGCCGTTCTCGCGCACCGACAGCCGGCTCCCGGTCGGCGCCGCGCGCGCCGGCCATCCGCCGCGCTGAAGCCTCAGCGCGCGTTCACTCGAACGCGCGCTCGCGCAGCCACTTGGTGGTGATCCACTTCTCGCCCTCGAGCACCGACGCGCCGCCATGCAGGCTGCGCGTCGACGGGTGCGGCCGGTCGTAGCTGAAGAACACCGCATTGCCGCGCACCGGCGCGACCTCGAGCTTGACGTCCGGGAAGGTCGTGCTACCGCCGCGCAGCGGCGTGTTCAGGTAGACGATCACGGTCGCCACGCGCTGGCCGCCGCGCTTGAGGATCACCGGCGTGCCCGACTGCGCCGGGTCGAAGTAGTCGTAATGCGGCTTGTATTCGGCCCCCGGCCGGTAGCGCAGCACCTGCAGGCCCTCGCCGTTCTCGACCGGCCAGTTCACCAGCGCCGCGATGCGCGCCTCCAGCCGCGCGCACACCGGGAACTCGCCGCGCGCGAAGAACATGCCGTCGCTGGTGCGCGCGGCGTTGACCTCGCTGTCGCCGGTGGCGGTGTCCACCGTGTGCGAGCGCGCCAGGCGCTCGGAGGCCAGCGCGATGATCTCGTCGCACTCGGCATCGTCGAGCAGACCGCCGAACACCACCACGCGCGGTTCGCGCATCGTCAGCACGATGCGCACCTCGCGGTCATGGGCCCACAGCGTGGCGGGCGCGCCCTCGAGCGCCGGCTCGGGCACGCTGGATGGCGGCGGCAGGATCGGCGCCTCGGCATGCTCGCGCAGCATGGTGCTGAGCACGGTTTCCATCGCCTCGAGCGCGACGTCCTCGCGCCAGCCGCTGGACTTCATCGCCTCGAGCACCGCCTCCGGCCGGTGGCCGGCGCGGGCCTGCTCGATGATCCAGTCCCGCAGCGCGGGCGTGATCTGCTGACTCGATGCCGTGCTCATGCTCCCTCCTCGCTTGCGATGCGGCCTCAGTCCTCGCCCCGGCGGCGGAACACCAGCCGGTCGGACGCACTGGCCGACGGGTCCCAAGCGTAGCCCTCGGCCGTGAAGCTGCACAAGTCCGTGGGCACACGGGCGCGGGTGCGGATCGCATGCCGCGCCATCAGGCCGCGGGCGCGCTTGGCGTGAAAGCCGACGATCTTCCAGGTGCCGGCCTTCCAGTCCTCGAACACGCAGTGCAGCAGCGGGGCCTTCAGGGCACGGCGGTCGACCGCCTTGAAATACTCCTCGGACGCGAGGTTCACCACCAGCGGGGCCGGGTCGCCGCGCAGCCGCGCGTCGAGCTGCTTCGCGATGTCCGCGCCCCAGTACGCGTAGAGGTCCTTGCCGCGGGCATTGGCGAGCCGCGTGCCCATCTCCAGCCGGTAGGGCTGCATGCGGTCGAGCGGCCGCAGCACGCCGTAGAGGCCGCTGAGGATGGCCAGGTGGTCCTGCGCCCAGGCGATGTCGTCGGCGTCGAGGCTCGCGGCATCCAGCCCGCCGTAGACATCGCCATCGAAGGCATAGACCGCCGGCCGGCTGTTGCGCGCGGTGTGGCGGGCCGAGTAGTCGCGGTAGCGGCCGGTGTTGAGTTCGGCCAGCGCGGGGCTCAGGTCCATCAACGCGGCGATGCCGTCGGCGTCGTGCCCGCGCAGCGTCTCGATCAGTTCCAGCGCCCGCGCCGCGTACCTCGGCGTGGTCGGCGCCAGCGGCGGCAGGGCCCGCTCGTAGTCCAGGGTCTTGGCGGGCGAGAGCAGCAACAGCATGGGACGGCGATCATGGCGGTGGCGAGGCGGCGGAGGGTAGCAGCCTGCGGCATCATCGGCCGCCATGAGCCTGCCGCCCGACGCCCCCTGCCCTTGCGGCGCCGGCCGCTATGTCGCCTGCTGCGGACGCTGGATAGCCACCGGCGTCGCCGCGCCCGACGCCGAGGCGCTGATGCGCTCGCGCTACACGGCCTACGTGCTCGACGCGCGCGAGCACCTGCTCGCGACCTGGCATCCCGACACGCGGCCGCCGACGATCGCGCCGCCCGAGCCCGGCCTGCGCTGGCTCGGCCTGGAGGTGCGCCACCATCGCGTGCAGGACGCCGAACACGCGACGGTGGAGTTCGTCGCGCGCAGCAAGCTCGGCGGCCGGGCGCACCGGCTGCACGAGCTCAGCCGCTTCGCGCGCGAAGGCGGCCGCCGGGTCTACGTCGACGGCAGCACGCCCGGCTGAACGCCGGCCGCTCAGCGCAGGTCGCCGGCCAGGCTGGCCAGCGTCTCCGGCGCGATGGCCAGGTGCGCCGGGTAGTGGCGGTGGTCGCAGCCCAGCTTGGCCTGCGCGCCGGCGCGCAGCGCGTCGATCATCGGCCGCGTGAACTCGAAGCGCAGGAAGTGCACCGACGAGGTCTTCTCGGCGGTCTCACGGTCCAGGTCCTCGTCGGCGATCGCATAGACCCGTGGCTGGCCCTCGACCTCGACGAACATGCGGTCCTCGACGCCGATCAGCCGCGCCAGTTCGCGCTTGCGCTCGTGCGGATCGGGGTACTCGATCAGCAGCGTCGCCTTCCAGTTCGTGCCGTCGGGGATCAGCGGCGCGTAGGCGTCGATCTCGCCCTGGATGCCTTCCTCGTCGAAGATCTTCTCGATGTGCAGCATCTCCTGGATCTGGCGGCGGATGGTGCGTTCGTCCTCGAACTGCACGTTGACATGCTCGCCGAGCTGCACGCTGCGCAGCCGCCGGTGCGCGATCGCCTCGGGCTTGCTGCTCTTGCGGACCTTGGCGTAGGCCTCGAGGGTCATCAGGCTGTCGCGGGCGATGGTCGTCATGAAGGGTCCTCCGTGCATCACAGTCCGTAGGCGGTGCGCACCAGGCTCAGCGGGTGCGCGAGCCTGGCGGCCGGCAGCGACTGCCCCGCCATGCCCTGGGCGATATGGTGGCCGGCCAACTGGCAGTCGGAGCTGATCCAGTCCGGCTCGTCCTTGCCCATGGCCTTGAAGACGGGCTTGCCGATCTTCATCGCGATCGGATGGGTCGGCGTCTTCACGCCATAGGTGCCGGCATGGCCCGAGCAGCGCTCCACCGTGTTGAGCTTCACGCTGACGGTCTGGCCGACGAGCTTGAACATCTCCTCGGTCTTCTTGCCGATGTTCTGCACCCGGCCATGGCAGGGGACGTGGTAGCTGACCTTGCCGAGGTCGTTCTTGAAGTCGGTCTTCAGCAACCCGTCCTTGTGGCGCGCGATGAAGTACTCGAAGGGATCGAACATCGCCTGCTGCACCGACTGGGTGTCGGCGCAGGCGGGGAACAGCAGCGGCAGCTCCTGCTTGAACATCAGCGTGCAGCTCGGGATGGCGCTCAGGATCGCGTAGCCGTCCTTCGCGTACTTCGCCAGCACCGGCATGTTGGCGGCCTTGTGCTCGGCCACCGCGTCGAGGTCCCCGAGCTCGAGCTTGGGCATGCCGCAGCACTTCTCCTTCTCGACGATCACGTAGGGAATGTCGTTGTGCTCGAGCAGCCGGATCAGGTCGTGGCCGATGCCGGGCTCGTTGTAGTTGACGTAGCAGGTCGAGAAGATCGCGACCTTGCCGGGCGTGCGCTGACCGTTGGTGACCACGGTCGCGGCGCCCCGCTTCTTCGCGCTCCAGCGGAACCGGCTCGTCGCCAACTCGGGTAGCCAGGCGTCGGGGTGCACGCCGAGCCGCTGGTCGAGCAGCTTCCTCATCGGCCGGGTCTTGTTCAGCGCGTTGGCGACCTGCACGACGATCGGGATGCCGGCGAACTGGCCATGCCGGTCGGTCGACGCGAGGAACCTCTCGCCGGCGCCGACCTCGCCCTGCTTGAACTTGATCGCCTTGGCGCGCAGCATCGTGTGCGGGAAGTCCAGGTTCCAGGCGTGCGGCGGCACGTAGGGGCACTTGGTCATGTAGCACAGGTCGCACAGATAGCACTGGTCGACGACCTTCCGGTAGTCCTGCCTGGCGACGCCGTGGACCTCGCCGTCGTCGGTCGCGTCGACCAGGTCGAACAGCGTCGGGAAGGCCTGGCACAGGCTCACGCAACGCCGGCAGCCGTGGCAGATGTCGAAGATGCGCTCGAGCTCCTTCTCGCAGGCCGCCGCGTCGTAGAACTCGGGGTTCTTCCAGTCGATCGCGTGGCGGGTCGGCGCTTCGAGGTTGCCTTCGCGGGTGCTCATGGGTGCTCTCTCGTCGTGGTTCCTCAACGAACAAGGGGCACGAAGCCCCTTGTTCAACGAGCGTCGTGGACGGCTCAGTCCACCAGCGCGTCCAGCGCCTTCTGGTAGCGATTGGCGTGCGAGCGCTCGGCCTTCGCGAGCGTCTCGAACCAGTCGGCGATCTCGTCGAAGCCGTCCTCGCGCGCCTGCTTGGCCATGCCCGGGTACATGTCGGTGTACTCGTGCGTCTCGCCGGCGACCGCAGCCTTCAGGTTGTCGCGGCTCGAGCCGATCGGCAGGCCGGTGGCCGGGTCGCCCGAACCGTGCTCGAGGAACTCGAGATGCCCATGGGCGTGGCCGGTCTCGCCTTCCGCGGTCGAGCGGAACAGCGCGGCGACATCGTTCTGGCCTTCGATGTCGGCCTTGTTCGCGAAGTACAGGTAGCGCCGGTTCGCCTGCGACTCGCCGGCGAAGGCGTCCTTCAGGTTCTGCTCGGTCTTCGAACCCTTGAGCTGCATGTCGATCTCCTTGTGATGCGGAAGCAAAACACCCCACCGGCTGGACCGGTGCACCCCGCACGTTAAAAAGATCGCCCAGGGCAGTCCAATAGCTAGCCTCGATGCAGGGCATTGCCAGGGAGAACCCTAGGCGGGCCGTGACTACACTGACTCAAAGCAGGAGCCCGCCACCATGCCGAACGCCCCGCAAGCCGCCCCCGCGGCGATCCACGGCCTGCACCACTTCGCCTGGCGCTGTCGCGATGCCGAGGAAACGCGCCACTTCTACGAGGACCTGCTCGGACTCCCGCTGTTCCACATCATCCAGAGCGACCATGTCCCGAGCACCGGCGAGTACTGCCCGTACACCCACTTCTTCTTCCGCCTCGGCGACGGCAGCTTCGTGGCCTTCTTCGACCTCGGCGACGACGTGGCGCCGCTGCCCTCGCCCAACACGCCCGCCTGGGTCAACCACCTGGCGCTGCGCGTCGACGGCGTGGCCGAGCTGGAGCGGGCCAAGGCCCGGCTCGAGGCCGCCGGGGTCGAGGTGCTGGGCGTCACCGACCACCACATCTTCCAGAGCATCTACTTCTTCGACCCCAACGGCATTCGCCTCGAGTTGTGCGCGCAGATCACCGCTGAGCCGCAGATGCTTGCCGAGTCGAAGACCGCCCACGCCCGGCTGGCGGAGTGGACCGCGCGCAAGCAGGCCTGGCGCGCCGAACGGGCCGCCGGCCACGCCGCGGCGACGCTGCGGCCGCAGAGCAACGACCGGCCCGAGGCCGGCGGGCGCCCGCGCTGAGCAAAGACCAACTAGCGGGCAAAAGGGGCCGCCAGCGGCTCGCCGATGAACAGGCCCTGCGAGGGCCAGGCCACGCTCTTCCAGTAGGCCTCGATCGCGGTGCTGCCCTGCAGGTAATGGCGCAGCAGCACCTGCGGATGAGGAAACTTCTGCGGGTGGGCGCAGGGCTCGCTGACGGTGCCGTAGCTGGCCGTGGCGCCGGCCGCGATCCAGGCCAGCGCGCTCATCTGGCCGCTGCCGCCGTCGATCTGCCCGCCGAAGGAGGTCAGGTGATCGGCCAGCGAGCCGGGGAGCAGGCCGAGACGCTCGGGCGCGTCGACGCGCACCGCCCCGGTCTGGTAGACGAGTGTGGGCTCGGCCGGCGCCTCGCGGCCGTCGTCGGGGCCGAGCACGATGCGCACGCCGCGACCGCGCAACAGGCCCGCCGGTGGATAGAGCCGACGGCGGACTGCACGCGCCGCGTCGTCGGTTTCGGCAAAGCGCGCGACCACCGGCGGCCCGCCGCGCCGACCGAACCGACCCTCGGAGGCGACGCCGCGCGTGATCAGCGCGCGTGCGCCGGCCACGTCGGCGGCGGCCAACAGCATCGACGGGCGCAGCCGCAGGTCACGCCAGGGGCGCGCCGTGGCGGCGTTGAAGTAGCGTGACGGGGCCGTCGGCGCGCAGCTGCGCGCGCACAGCGCCGCGTCGCGGCCGAGCGCCAGCGCGCCGGTGATCGACTGGCAGCCGACCGCATAGGGTCGGCGCCAAGCCAGCGCCAGGGCCTGCACGCCCTCGCCGAAGTGCGCGCCGATCTGTGCGGCCAGCAGATCGAACTCTTCACCGTCGAGCGTGGCCTGCACCGGCAGCACGACTCGTAGCACCTGTTGCGGCAGCAGCCGCCGGGCCTCGACGTAGAACGCACCGACGGCGACCGAATACGGGTCGGCAACGTTGATCACCAATCCGAGGTCGGCTGCGCGCAGCCGAGGGAAAGTGGCCACCCCGGCCTCGCCGGCCGGCAGCGGTCGCGGCTCTTCGGTCGCGGCCCCGATGGCGCTCGCCGGCCCGCACGCCAGCAGCACGACCATCGCGACAAGTCGCAGGGACATCCGTCGACACATGTTTTCGCCATACAAAACACGCCCGCGCTCAGCGATAATCCACCACATGAAACGCTCGGAACACCAGACGCCCACCATCCAGGTCATGGAGCGGATGTTCTCGCTGATCGACGTGCTGGCGGCCCACCCCGACCCGGTGTCGCTGAAGCACATCAGTGCGCAGACGGGCCTCCATCCGTCGACCGCTCACCGCATCCTCAACGATCTGGCGATCGGCCGCTACGTCGACCGACCCGAGGCCGGCAGCTACCGGCTCGGCATGCGGCTGCTCGAACTCGGCAACCTGGTCAAGGCGCGGCTCGACGTGCGCGAGGCCGCGATCGGGCCGATGCGCGAGCTCCACAAGCTGACCCACCAGCCGGTCAACCTGTCGGTGCGCCAGGGCGACGAGATCGTCTACATCGAGCGCACCTACAGCGAGCGGTCCGGCATGCAGGTGGTCCGCGCGGTCGGCGGACGGGCGCCCTTGCACCTGACCTCGGTCGGCAAGCTCTTCCTGGCCCACGACGATCCGCAGCGCGTGCGGGCCTACGCGGCGCGCACCGGCCTGGCCGGTCACACCCGCAACAGCCTCACCGACCTGGCGGCACTGGAGCGCGAGCTGGCCAAGGTGCAGCAGTCCGGCAGCGCGCGCGACAACGAGGAACTGGAGCTGGGCGTGCGCTGCATGGCCGCCGGCATCCACGACGACCAGGGCCGGCTGATCGCGGGCCTGTCGATCTCGGCGCCGGCCGATCGTCTGGAAGACAGCTGGCTCGAGCGGCTGCAGGCGACCGCCGCGACGATCTCGGCGGCGCTCGGCCACCGCCAAGCACCGCGCTGAGACTCAGGACGTCACGCGCGGCGTGATCCCGGCCGGTGCCGGCGTGGCGGCGGCGGGCACCAGGGTCTCGAGCCAGTGCCGCACGCGCTCGGCGTCGCCCTGGCGCGAATACTTGCCCGTCGAGTCCAGGAACACCATGATGAGCTTGCGGCCGGCGAGTTGGGCCTGCATCACGAGGCAACGGCCGGCCTCGGCGATGTAGCCGGTCTTCTGCAGGCCGATGTCCCACTCGGGGTTGCGCACCAGGCCGTTGGTGTTGCGGTACTGCAGCACGCGGCGGCCGACCGCCACCTCGTGCTCCTGCGAGGTCGACAGCTCGCGGATCAGCGGGTGCTGGTAAGCCGCGCCGGCCAGCGCCGCCAGGTCGCGCGCACTCGACTGGTTGGCGCTCGACAGCCCGGTCGGCTCCACGTAGCGGGTGTCGCTCATGCCGAGCAAGCTCGCCTTGGCGTTCATCGCTGCGACGAAGGCGTTCAGGCCGCCGGGATAGTGGCGACCCAGCGCGTGGGCGGCGCGGTTCTCGGAGGACATCAGCGCCAGGTGCAGCATCTCGCCGCGCGTCAGCCGCGTACCGACGGCCAGGCGCGAGCCGCTGCCCTTTTCGGTGTCGACATCGTCCTGGGTGATGGTGAGCACCTCGTCGAGCGGCTGGTCGGCCTCGACGACGATGACGGAGGTCATCAGCTTGGTCAGCGACGCGATCGGCAGCACCGCCTCGCCGTTCTTGTTGAACAGCACCTCGTTGGTGTCCTGGTCGAGCACCAGCGCGACGCTGGACTTCAGCGACAACGGGTCGTCGGTGGCACGCAGACCGGAGAGCTCGCCGAACGAAGGCTTGGCCGGCACGATAGGCGCCGCGCGACGCTTGAACTGCCGGCTCTTGAGCCGCGACGACACCGTGCTACGAGCCTTGACCTTGACGGTCTTGGTCACGGCCGGACGGGCCTCACGCGATTTCGAGGCTGCCTGGGCGGCACCGCCCGCGAGCAGGCTCAGCGCAACCGCCGCCGCCAACAACCCCTGCCCAACGATGGCTCCGAACGTCTTCAAGGCCCGCCCCTACTCTCGATTGATCGGAAGTCTAGGTGAAAGAAAAAAAGCGCGCAAGATCAAAAACTTACGCGCTTTTCCTCCAACCGGCCTGAAGAGTGATGGAAGTCACCCCTGAGCCGCGACGCGCTCGGTCTTGCTGTGCAGCTTGTTCAGCGCCGCGAGATAGGCCTTGGCCGAAGCCACGACGATGTCCGGGTCGGCGCCGACACCATTTACAACGCGCCCGCCATGCTGCAGGCGGACCGTCACCTCACCTTGCGATTCTGTCGAGCCGCTGGTAATGGCATTGACGGAATAGAGCAGCATTTCGGCGCCGCTTTGCAGCTTGGACTCGATCGCCTTGAGGCTGGCGTCGACCGGGCCGTTGCCGTCGCTCTCGGCATGGTGCTCGACCTCGCCGGCCGCGAACGCCACCTTGGCATGCGGCCGCTCGCCGGTGGCCGACTGCTGCTCGAGCGCAAGCAGGCGGAAATGCTCCTGCTCGTGGGTGACGCTCTCGTCGCCGACTAGCGCAATGATGTCCTCGTCGAAGATCTCGGCCTTGCGGTCGGCCAGGTCCTTGAAGCGCGCGAAGGCGGCGTTGATCTCGCCCTCGCCGTCCAGATCGATGCCGAGCTCCTGCAGGCGCTGCTTGAAGGCGTTGCGGCCGCTGAGCTTGCCGAGCACGATCTTGTTGGCGCTCCAGCCCACGTCCTCGGCGCGCATGATCTCGTAGGTGTCGCGCGCCTTCAGCACGCCGTCCTGATGGATGCCGCTGGCATGCGCGAAGGCGTTCGCGCCGACCACCGCCTTGTTCGGCTGCACGATGAAGCCGGTGGTCTGCGACACAAGCCGCGAGGCCGGCACGATCTGCGTGGCGTCGATGCCGACATCGAGACCGAAGTGGTCGCGGCGCGTGCGCACCGCCATCACCACCTCCTCGAGCGAGCAGTTGCCGGCGCGCTCGCCCAGGCCGTTGATCGTGCACTCGACCTGCCGGGCCCCGCCGATCTTCACCCCGGCCAGCGAGTTGGCCACCGCCATGCCGAGGTCGTTGTGGCAGTGCACCGACCAGATCGCCTTGTCGGAGTTGGGCACGCGCTCGCGCAGGTGTTTGATGAAGTTGCCGTAGAGCTCGGGGATGGCGTAGCCAACCGTGTCCGGGATGTTGATCGTCGTCGCGCCCTCGGCGATCACGGCCTCGACCACGCGGGCCAGGAAATCCGGGTCGCTGCGATAGCCGTCCTCGGCGGAGAACTCGATGTCCTCGCACAGGTTGCGGGCGAAACGGATCGACAGCCTCGCCTGCTCGAAGACCTGTTCGCGCGTCATGCGCAGCTTCTTCTCCATGTGCAGCTCGCTGGTCGCGATGAAGGTGTGGATGCGCGCGCGCGCTGCGCCCTTCAGCGCCTCGGCAGCGCGCGAGATGTCGCGGTCGTTGGCGCGCGCCAGCGAGCACACGGTGGACTCCTTGATGTGATCGGCGATGGCCTTGACCGCCTCGAAGTCGCCGTTGGACGAGGCGGCAAAGCCCGCCTCGATCACATCGACGCGCAGCCGCTCCAGTTGGCGCGCGATGCGCAGCTTCTCGTCCTTGGTCATCGAGGCGCCGGGCGATTGCTCGCCGTCGCGCAAGGTGGTGTCGAAGATGATCAACTTGTCGGCCATGGGGAATCTCCAGCAGAAAACAAAACGGCCCGCGGGCGGGTTGCGCGCGGGCCGTGGATGCAAAACGAGATCAGACGTGTGCAGTCAGCGCGCGCAGGGCGTTCCCAGTAGAAGTAGCGAGGCGCGGAGGACCGAAGACATACGCGGAATGTAGCACGGGCGGCGCCGGGCCCGCCTGTCAGCGGTGCAGTCCCTCTTCATCAGGCTCGTCGGTCGAGGTCGCGATCACGCTGACCGGCTTGCCCTTCGACCGCTTCCAGACGTAGACCGCGTAGCCGGACAGGCCATAGACCATGAACACCGCGAACAGCACCGTCGGCGGGTGGTAGGCGATCAGCGCGAAGGCCATCGCGATGCCGACGATCACGATGAAGGGCACCGAGCGCTTGAAGCTCACGTCCTTGAAGCTGTAGAAGGGCACGTTGGTGACCATCGTCAGCCCTGCGTACAGCGTCATGCCGAAGGCCAGCCACGCCAGCCACACGATCTGGTCGACATCCCGGAAGCCGCCATCGTCCATCACCCAGATGAAGCCGACCACCACCGCCGCCGCCGCCGGGCTCGGCAGGCCCTGGAAGAAGCGCTTGTCGACCACGCCGATGTTGGTGTTGAAGCGCGCCAGCCGCAGCGCCGCGCCGGCGCAGTACACGAAGGCCGCCAGCCAGCCCAGCTTGCCCAGCCCCTTGAGCGCCCACTCGTACATGATCAGCGCCGGCGCCGCGCCGAAGCTGACCATGTCGGACAGCGAGTCCATCTGCTCGCCGAAGGCGCTCTGCGTGTTGGTCATCCGCGCGACGCGGCCGTCGAGGCTGTCGAGCACCGCGGCGCAGAAGATGCCGATCGCGGCGTTCTCGAAACGCCCGTTCATCGCCATCACGATGCCGTAGAAGCCACCGAACAGCGCCGCCAGCGTGAACAGGTTGGGCAGGATGTAGATGCCCTTGCGGCGCGGCCGGCGCGGCGCCTCCTCGAGGTCGTCGGGCGGCTCGTCGGTCAGCGGGGCCTGGGCAGCGTCATCCATGCGTACCTCACTTCGCGGGCAGCACGGCCAGGATGGTCGAGGTGGCCGACACCTTCTCGCCGGCCGCGACCCGCGGCGTCGACTCCGGCGGCAGGTAGATATCGACGCGCGAGCCGAAACGGATGAAGCCGTAGCGCTGGCCACGCTGCAGCGTGTCACCCTCGTGCGCATAGCAGAGGATGCGTCGAGCGATCAGCCCGGCCACCTGCACCAGCGTCACGGTCTGGCCCCAGGCGTCGATCACCATCGCGTTGCGCTCGTTCTCGATCGAGGCCTTGTCGAGGTCGGCGTTGACGAACTTGCCGGGGAAGTACTGGATGCGCTTGACGGTGCCGTCGACGCTGGCGCGGTTGCTGTGCACGTTGAACACGTTCATGAACACGCTGATCAGCAGCGCGTCGCGGTCGGCGTAGGGATCGCGTACCTTCTCGATCTTGACGATGCGCCCGTCGGCCGGCGACAGCACCGCGCCCGGCTCGGTCGGCACGACGCGCGGCGGGTCGCGGAAGAACTGCAGCACGAAGGCCAGCAGCAGCCAGCAGACGAAGGCCAGAATGCCCGGCAGGAAGAACGAGGCGAAGACGGCGACGAAGAAGGCGATCGCGATGAAGGGCCAGCCCTCCTTGGCGAGGATCGGATGGGGATAGTCCATGGTGTGCAGGATACCCGAGGGGCGGAGCGTCGCCGCCGCCGTGGGAAGGCGCCCAGCTGGTTCGCAGACCCGGTTTTGTAGTTTCGATATCCGGGAGACGTCGTTCCGGTCCGGCCCGGCCAGCGCTACGCTGCCAGGCATGTCGACGATGAGGGCCCTCACCCCCGCGGTGCCGCGTCCGCTGGCCCGGCTGCTGCGCCATCTCGCCTTCGAGCACGGCGTGGGCATCGGCCTGTACCGCCGCGCCTGCCGCCCCGGCGGCGTCGAGTGGGCCGCGCTGCTGAAGCGCCGCGGCACGCTCAGGGCGATCGGCGACGATTGCTCGGTGCTCACCAACGTCGTGATCACCGACCCGCAGCATGTCGTGCTCGGCAACAACGTGCGGCTGTCGGGCTGCACGCTGTTCGGGCACGACGGGGCGGTCAATATGATCAACCGCGCCTACGGCCGCAGGCTCGACCGGGTCGGCAAGATCGAGATCGGCAACGACGTGTTCATCGGCCACCAGGCCATCGTGCTGCCCGGCACGACGATCGGCAGCAAGGTGCTGATCGGCGCCGGGGCCGTGGTGCGCGGCACCGTGCCGGACAACTCGGTGATGGTTGGCGCGCCGGCGCGCCGCGTCGGAACGCTCGACGACCTGGTCCGCCGCTGGTCGGCGCAAGCCGAGGCCTGTCCGTGGCGCCACCTCGGCACCGGCGAACAGGCCGTGACGCCGGAGCTGGCGCGGCTGCGGGCGATGCACTTCTTCGGCACCGGTGCCGCCTAGGCGGCACCGGCTCGCCGTGTCAGTTGCGGCTCTTGTCGACCAGCTTGTTGGCCTTGATCCAGGGCATCATCGCGCGCAGCTTCTCGCCGACGACCTCGATGTCGTGCTCGGCGGTCAGGCGGCGGCGCGACAGCAGCGTCGGCGCACCGGCCCGGTTCTCGATGATGAAGCTCTTGGCGTATTCGCCGGTCTGGATGTCCTTCAGCGCCTGCTTCATCGCCGCCTTGGTGGCGTCGGTGACGATCTTCGGCCCGGTCACGTACTCGCCGTACTCGGCGTTGTTCGAGATCGAGTAGTTCATGTTCGCGATGCCGCCCTCGTAGATCAGGTCGACGATCAGCTTGAGCTCGTGCAGGCACTCGAAGTAGGCCATCTCGGGCGCGTAGCCGGCTTCCACCAGCGTCTCGAAGCCGGCCTTGATCAGCTCGACGGTGCCGCCGCACAGGACGGCCTGCTCGCCGAACAGGTCGGTCTCGGTTTCCTCGCGGAAGTTGGTCTCGATGATGCCGGCCTTGCCGCCGCCGTTGGCCGCGGCGTAGGACAGCGCGAGATCGCGCGCTTTGCCGGTCTTGTCCTGGTGCACCGCGATCAGGTGCGGCACGCCGCCGCCCTGCGCGTAGGTGTTGCGCACCGTGTGGCCCGGGGCCTTGGGTGCGACCATCCAGACGTCGAGGTCCTCGCGCGGCACGACCTGGCCGTAGTGCACGTTGAAGCCGTGCGCGAAGGCGAGCGACGCGCCCTGCTTGATGTTCGGTGCGACCTCGGCGTTGTAGACCGCGGCGATCTGCTCGTCGGGCAGCAGGATCATCACGACATCGGCGCTCTTGACCGCCTCGGCGACCTCGGCGACCTTCAGGCCGGCCTTCTCGACCTTGTTCCAGCTCGCGCCGCCGCGGCGCAGGCCGACGGTGACCTTGACGCCCGAATCGTTGAGGTTCTGCGCATGCGCGTGGCCCTGCGAGCCGTAGCCGATGATCGCGACGTTCTTGCCCTTGATGAGGCTCAGGTCGGCGTCCTTGTCGTAATAGACCTTCATGCTTCTCTCCAAAAAAAACTGCAGTTAGTAAGTCCAGCAGCCGTCGCTGCTCCGGCTCCGCCGGGCCGCCAGCGGCGCCCCCTGGAGGGGGAGCGCCAAAGGCGCAACGGGGGTGATCGTCATACTCTCAGGATGCGCTCGCCGCGGCCGATGCCGCTGCTGCCGGTGCGCACCGTCTCGAGGATCGCGGTGCGGTCCACAGCGTCGATGAAGGCATCGAGCTTGCCCTTGTCGCCGGTGAGTTCGATCGTGTAGGTCTTCTCGGTCACGTCGATGATGCGGCCGCGGAAGATGTCGGCCATGCGCTTCATCTCCTCGCGCTCCTTGCCGACCGCGCGCACCTTGATCAGCATCAGCTCGCGCTCGGTGTAATGGCCTTCGGTGAGGTCGACGACCTTCACCACCTCGATGAGCCGGTTCAGGTGCTTGGTGATCTGCTCGATCACGTCGTCGCTGCCGCTGGTGGTGATGGTCATGCGCGACAGCGACGCATCCTCGGTCGGCGCGACGGTCAGGCTCTCGATGTTGTAGCCGCGCGCCGAAAAGAGGGCGACGACGCGCGACAGGGCGCCCGGCTCGTTCTCGAGCAGCAGCGCAATGATGTGTTTCATGGTGAAGATCGTCCTTCGCGCTCTTCAGACCGGCGGCGGTAACCGCCGGCCCTTGGCCACGCGCTTCGATGAGTGAATGAGTAGTGCGGTCGACCGACTCGCCGCGGGGGCTGCGCTCCTGACCGGGGCCGGCAAGCCCCTGCCCTCGCGCCGCCGCCCGGCGGCGGGCCTCAGAGGTCTTCCGAGCCCAGCAGCATCTCCGTGATGCCCTGTCCTGCCTTGACCATCGGCCAGACGTTCTCGGTCGGGTCGGTGCGGATGTCGAGGAAGACGGTGCGGTCCTTCAGCTTGATCGCTTCCTTCAGCGCCGGCTCGACATCCGACGGCTTCTCGATCAGCAGGCCGACGTGGCCGTAGGCCTCGGCCAGCTTCACGAAGTCGGGCAGCGCATCCATGTAGCTGTGCGAGTAGCGGCCGCCATAGTCCAGCTCCTGCCACTGCCGCACCATGCCCAGGTAGCGGTTGTTCAGGCTGACGATCTTGACCGGCGTGTTGTACTGCAGGCAGGTCGAGAGCTCCTGGATGCACATCTGGATCGAGCCTTCGCCGGTCACGCAGAACACGTCCGAATCCGGCTTGGCGAGCTTGATACCCATCGCATACGGCAGCCCCACGCCCATCGTGCCCAGGCCGCCGGAATTGATCCAGCGGCGCGGCTCGTCGAAACGGTAGTACTGCGCGGCCCACATCTGGTGCTGGCCGACGTCGGAGGTGATGTAGGTGTCGCGCCCGCGGGTCAGCTCCCACAGCTTCTCGACCACGAACTGCGGCTTGATCACTTCGTCGGAGTTCTTGTACTTCAGGCACTCGCGGCCGCGCCATTCGGCGATCTGCTTCCACCAGGCCGACAGCGCCGCCGAGTCCGGCCTGGTCTGCGCCTCCTTGATCTGCGCGATCAGCTCCTGCAGCACGTCCTTCACGTCGCCGACGATCGGGATGTCGACCTTGACGCGCTTGGAGATCGACGAGGGGTCGATGTCGATGTGGACGATCTTGCGCTCGACCGAGGCGAAGTGCTTCGGGTTGCCGATCACGCGGTCGTCGAAGCGCGCGCCGACCGCCAGCAGCACGTCGCAGTGCTGCATCGTCATGTTGGCCTCGTAGGTGCCGTGCATGCCCAGCATGCCCAGGAAGCGCGGATCGGTCGACGGGAAGGCGCCCAGGCCCATCAGCGTGTTGGTGACCGGGTAGCCGAGCAGCTCGACCAGCTGGCGCAGTTCGGCATGCGCCTCGCCGAGGATCACGCCGCCGCCGGTGTAGATGTAGGGCCGCTTGGCCTGGAGCAGCAGCTGCACCGCCTTGCGGATCTGACCGCTGTGCCCCTTCTTCGCCGGCGCGTACGACCGCATCTCGATGTGCTGCGGGTAGTGGAACGGCGTGGTCTTCAGCGACACGTCCTTCGGGATGTCGACCACCACCGGGCCAGGGCGGCCGGTGCGGGCGATGTAGAAGGCCTTCTTGAGCGTCGTCGCCAGTTCGCGCACGTCCTTGACCAGGAAGTTGTGCTTGACGATCGGGCGGGTGATGCCGACGGTGTCGCACTCCTGGAAGGCATCGAGGCCGATCGCCGGCGTCGGCACCTGGCCGGTGATGATCACCATCGGGATCGAGTCCATGTAGGCCGTCGCGATGCCGGTGATGGCATTCGTGACGCCGGGGCCCGAGGTGACGAGCGCCACGCCGACGTCGCCGGTGGCGCGGGCGTAGCCGTCGGCGGCATGGACCGCGGCCTGCTCGTGACGCACGAGCACATGCTCGATCTTGTCCTGCTTGTACAGCGCGTCGTAGATGTACAGCACGGCGCCGCCCGGGTAGCCCCAGAGGTACTTGACCCCTTCGGCCTGCAGGCAGCGGACGAGGATTTCGGAGCCGTTGGGCTCGGCGGCTTGGGAGGGATGCGGCTGGGCCGTGGCGGCCCGCTTGATGTCCGCGGCAGACATGTCCATGTAGAACCTCTTGGTTGATCTCTGACGAAGAACCTTCGGTGCCCCTCTTCACACCCTTATGAGGTGGATGTGGAGCCTGCGCGATCTGCCCAGCCCGTCCGGATCGGACGGCGCTGAAAGACGCAAAAGAGCGTTGTGCGAAGCGACGATTATGACACCGCCGCCCCGATCGGCCGCCGCGGGCCCCGAGTCCGGCCGGCGTTGGACGAAGCCGATGACATAATTTCCCGCACGTTTCCCGTGCAACGGCGCCGGCCGCGACCCTTGGCTTCCGACAAAGAACTCAGCGATTTCCTCAAGAGCGTCGAAAAACGGGCCTTCAAGCGCGCGGTCTACGCCGTGCGCGACGACGATGCCGCGCTCGACATCGTGCAGGACTCGATGATCCGGCTCGCCGAGAAGTACGCCGACCGACCGCCGGCCGAGTTGCCGCTGCTGTTCCAGCGCATCCTGTCGAACGCGACGATGGACTGGTTCCGGCGCCAGAAGGTGCGCACCGGCGTGATGCGCAACTTCTCCGACCTCGAGTCGCCCGACGCCGACGGCGAGGCCGACTTCCTGGAGACCCTGGAAGCCCTGGCCGCTACCCCGGCCGCCGAGAGCGCCGCCGACCATGTTTCCAGGGCGCAGATCCTGCTTACCATCGAGGGAGAGATCGAGCGTCTGCCGGCCCGTCAACGCGAAGCCTTCCTGCTCCGTTACTGGGAGGAGTTCGACGTCGCCGAGACCGCCACCGCCATGGGCTGCTCGGAAGGCAGCGTGAAGACGCACTGCTCCCGGGCCGTGCACGCGCTGGCCAAGGCGCTCAAGCTCAAGGGAATCGCGCCATGATCGACCGCCACAGCCACCGCAAAGACCCCGCCACCGCCGAGGCGCGCTACGCGCTGCGGGTGGCCGCGCGCCTGAACGAAGGCAGCGCCGATCTCCCGGGCGACATCACCGAACGGCTGCGTTTTGCGCGCGAGCAGGCCCTGGGCAAGGCGCGCGCCGTGCAGCGCGAGGCCGCGACCGGCGCCACCGGCTCGGGCGGCGCGCTGTCGCTGCGCGGCGGCTGGTGGCCGCGGCTGGCGGCGGCGCTGCCGGTGCTGGCGCTGGCCGCCGGGCTGGTGTTCGTCCAGCTCGACCAGCAGGACGAGCAACTGCGCACCGCGGTCGAGATCGACGCCGCGCTGCTTGCCGACGATCTGCCCCCTTCCGCCTACACCGACGCCGGTTTTGCCGAGTTCCTGAAGGCGCCCTCGCCGCAGCCGCAGTGATGCGCCGCCCGGTCCTCTCTGCGGTAACGGCCGCGCTGCTGCTGGCGGCCTTCGGTGCGCTGGCGCAGGCGCCGATCCTGCTCGCCGAAGGGCCGGCCTGGCAGGAGCTCGGCCCGCGCGAGCAGCAGGCCCTGCGCCCGCTGCAGCGCGACTGGGCCAACGCCGACGCCGACAGCAAGCGGCAGTGGCTGGGCGTGGCCTCGCGCTTCGACCGCCTGTCGCCCGCCGATCAAGCCCGCGTGCAGCAGCGCATGGACGACTGGGCCCGCCTCAGCCCGCGCCAACGCAACGAGGCGCGCATGAACTACCGTGGCGCCCAGGAACTGAGCCCGAGCGAGCGCCGCCAGCGCTGGGAGGCCTACCAGCAGCTCTCCGACGAGCAACGGCGCGGCCTGGCCGCCCGAGGCGCCCCTGACCGTCCGTCGCTCCGCCGCCCGTCGGCCGACGGCGGCAAGAGCAACACCGTGCCCAACCCGCTGCTCGACAGCCGCCGCCCCGGCGCCGTGGCGCCCAGCGTCACCCAGGCCCGACCCGGAGCGACGACCAACCCGCTGGCGGTGCGTCCGGCGCCGCCGCTGCACCAGCAGCCCGGTCTGCCCAAGGTCGCGGCGACGCCCGAGTTCGTCGACCAACGCACCCTGCTGCCGCAGCGCGGCGCCCAGGGCGCCGGCGCCGCGCCGCGGCGCGGCGACAACAAGAAGCCGGGTCGCGACCGGTGAGCGCGACGCTGCCGCCCGCGGCGCCCAGCCTGCGCCGCCGGCTGGCCTGCCTGGTCTACGAGGGCCTGATCCTGTTCGGCCTGCTGCTGCTGCCCGGCGTGCTCGGGGCCGTGCTGGTCGCGGCCATCGGTGAGGCGCCGCCGGCGATGCTCGGCGCGGCGTCCTTCGTGCTGTTCGGGGCCTACTTCGTCGGCTTCTGGTCGATCCGCGGCCAGACGCTGCCGATGCAGACCTGGCACATCCGGGTGCAGACCGCCGACGGTCGGCCGCTCGGGCGAGCCCGCGCGCTCGCGCGCTACGTCGCCGCCTACGCCTGGTTCCTGCCGGCCGCGCTGCTGGCGACGCTCAACGGCTGGCACGGCAAGGCGATGGCCGGCGCGCTGGCGGTTGGCGTCCTGGGCTACGCGCTGCTGGCACTGCTGCACCCGCAGCGCCAGTTCTGGCACGACGCGCTGTGCGGCACCAGCCTGGTCGACGTGCGAGCGCCGCGTCCGCCAGGCTGACGCCCCGTCGGCGCGTCACGCGCCGCCGTTACCATCGCCCGCGATGACGAATCCGTACAAGGGCCGCACCGGCCTCGACCGCATCGTCCGCGCCGCGGGCTACTCGATGGACGGGCTGGCGCTGGCCTACCGCGGCGAAAGCGCGTTCCGGCAGGAAACCTGGGCCGCGGTGGTGCTGCTGCCGGCCGCGTTCTGGCTCGGCCGCGGCTGGGTCGAGATCGCGCTGCTGGCCGGCTCGGTGCTGCTGGTGCTGATCGTCGAGCTGCTCAACTCGGGCATCGAGGCGGCGATCGACCGGGTCAGCTACGAGCTGCACGACCTCTCCAAGCGCGCCAAGGACCTGGCGAGCGCGGCGGTGCTGCTGTCGCTGCTGCTGTGCGCCGGCGTGTGGGCGGCGGCGCTGTGGCAGCATTTCCTGGCATGAAGCCGCTCTCGCTTTGCGTCTACTGCGGCTCGCGCGCCGGCCGGCAGCCGGACTACGCCGAGGCCGCGCGCGCCGTCGGACGGGCGATCGGTGAACGCGGCTGGCGACTGGTCTACGGCGGCGGTGCCGTCGGCCTCATGGGCATCGTCGCCGACGCGGCTCTGGCGGCTGGCGCCACCGTGGTCGGCGTGATCCCGCGTTCGCTGCAGGCCCGCGAAGTCGGCCACCGTGGCCTGACCGAACTGCATGTCGTCGACACCATGCACCAGCGCAAACAGGCGATGGCCGAGCGAGCCGATGCCTTCCTGGCGCTGCCCGGCGGCGTCGGCACCCTCGAGGAGTTGTTCGAGGTCTGGACCTGGCGCCAGCTCGGCTACCACGACCGGCCGATCGGCCTGCTCAATGTGGCCGGCTACTACGACCGCCTGATCGCGCTGATGGACGACACGGTGGCCGAGGACTTCGTGTCGCCCGGGACGCGCGCGCTGCTGGAGGTCGGGATCGACCCGACCGAACTGCTGGACCGCCTCGCCGACCGCGCCCGCAGCGCGACCGGCCCGGACGACTTCCGCCTCACCTGAGGCGGCGGCATGCCGTCAGACGGCGGCGTCGTCGGTCTCGCCGGTGCGGATGCGGATGGTCTGTTCGACCGAGCTGACGAAGATCTTGCCGTCGCCGATCTTGCCGGTCTTGGCGGCCTTGACGATGGACTCGATGCAGCGATCGACGTCGCCGTCCTTGACCACCACCTCGACCTTGACCTTGGGCAGGAAGTCGACCACGTACTCGGCGCCGCGGTAGAGCTCGGTGTGGCCCTTCTGACGGCCGAAGCCCTTGACCTCGGTGACCGTCAGTCCCGACACGCCGACCTCGGCCAGCGCCTCGCGCACTTCCTCGAGCTTGAAGGGCTTGATGACGGCGGTGATCTGTTTCATGGCGGGCTCCGGAGAAAAATTCGCTGGCTTCAATTTAAGCACGGAATCTCGACGTGATCGGGTAGCGCCAGTCCTTCCCGAAGCTGCGGTGGGTGATGCGGATACCCACCGGCGCCTGACGGCGCTTGTACTCGTTGAGCTTGATCAGCCGGGTCACGCGCTCCACATCGGTGCGCGCATAACCGGCGGCGACGATCTCCTCGACGCCCTGGTCCTCTTCCATGTAGCGCGCCAGGATCGCGTCCAGCACCTCGTACGGCGGCAGGCTGTCCTGGTCGGTCTGGTCCGGGCGCAGCTCGGCCGAGGGGGGCCTCGTGATGATGCGTTCGGGGATCACCGACGCACCACCTTGGGCATTGCGCCAGGCGGCAAGCCGGTAGACCAGGGTCTTGGCGACGTCCTTGATGACCGCGAAACCGCCCGCCATGTCGCCGTACAGCGTGCAGTAGCCGGTCGCCATCTCGCTCTTGTTGCCGGTGGTCAGCACGATCCGCCCACTCTTGTTGGACAGCGCCATCAGCAGCGTGCCGCGCACGCGGGCCTGGATGTTCTCCTCGGTCGCGTCCTCGGGCAGGCCGGCAAACTCGGCCGCGAGGCTGGCCTTGAAGGCCTCGAACATCGGCGTGATCGAGATCTCGTCGTACCGCACGCCGAGGCGCCGCGCCATGTCGCGCGCGTCGATCCAGGAGATGTCGGCGGTGTACGGCGAGGGCATCATCACCGCCCTCACCTGGTCGGCGCCGAGCGCATCGACCGCGACCGCGAGCACCAGCGCCGAGTCGATGCCGCCCGACAGGCCGATGATCGCGCCGGGAAAACCGTTCTTGCCGAGGTAGTCGCGCACGCCGGTGACGAGCGCGCCCCAGGCCTCGGCCTCCAGCGCGGGCAGCGGCGTGCGCGGCCCGTAGACGCTGCCATCGGCGCCGAGCTCGATCAGCAGCAGTTCCTCGGCGAAGCTGGCCGCCCGCGCCTGCACATCGCCGCGCGTATCGACCGCGAACGACGCGCCGTCGAACACCACCTCGTCCTGGCCGCCGACCAGATGCGCATAGACCAGCGGCAGCCCGACCGCGATCGCGCGCGCGGCCATGCGCTCCTCGCGCTCGCCGGCCTTGCCGAGGTGGAAGGGCGAGGCATTGAGCACCAGCAGGGCCTGCGCGCCGGCGGCCTTGGCCGACGCGGCCGGCTCGTCGAACCAGGCGTCCTCGCAGATCAGCAGGCCGAGCTTGAGCCCGCCCGCCTCGACGACCACCGGCCCCAACCCGGCGTCGCGGCCCGAGACGAAATAGCGCCGCTCGTCGAACACCTGGTAGTTCGGCAGCTCGCGCTTCGCGTAGCACGCGGTGATGCGGCCGGCGCACAGTACCGACGCGGCATTGACCCGCCGCTGCACCGCCAGCGAGCGCGTGCGAACATCCCCGTCGAGAGCCTTCGGATGGCCGACGACGAGCTGCAGGTCCGGCAGGTCGGCGAGCTCGGCGGCGCAATCGGCCAGGGCCTGCTCGCAGGCCTGCATGAAGGCCGGGCGCAGCAGCAGGTCCTCGGGCGGGTAGCCGGTCAGTGCCAGTTCGGGCGTCAGCACGAGGCGGGCGCCGCGCGCATGCGCCTCGCGCGCAAAGCCGGCGATGCGGCGGGCGTTGCCGGCCAGGTCACCGACGGTGGCGTTGAACTGGACGACGGCGATCTTCAAAGGAGCGGCACGGGGCATGAAGCGGGAGCGCGAGGACGGTTCGATCGATGGTACCGCCGGGGCCGAGCGGCGCTGGACGCTGCGGCTACATGAGGACCCTCGCACGATCGATGCCGCCGCCTGGGACGCGCTCGTCGAGGCGAGCCCGGAGGCGACGCCCTTCATGCGCCATGCCTATCTCGCGGCCTTGCACGATTCCGGCAGCGCCGTCACCGACACCGGCTGGGCGCCGCAGTTCATCACGGTCGAGGATGAGGGCTCGCTGGTCGCCGCCTGCCCGCTCTACCTCAAGAGCCATTCCTACGGCGAGTACGTGTTCGACTGGGCCTGGGCCGACGCCTGGGAGCGCGCTGGCGGCCGCTACTACCCCAAGCTGCTGTGCGCCGTGCCTTTCACACCGGTGCCCGGACCGCGGCTGTTGGCGCGCGACGAGGGTGCGCGCGACGTGCTGCTGGGTGCGCTCGAGAGCCTGGCGCGCGAACAGGGCCTGTCATCGATCCACGTCCTGTTCCTCGACGAGGCCGACCGCGCCGCGGCCGAGCGCGCCGGCTGGATGCTGCGCAGCACCGTGCAGTTCCACTGGCGCAACCGCGAGCCGGCGCCCTACGCGGACTTCACCGACTTCACGGCCAGCCTGCAGCGCGACAAGCGCCGCAAGCTGCAGCAGGAGCGCCGCTACGTGCGCGAGGCCGGCGTCAGCTTCGAGGCGCGATCAGGCGCCCAGATCACGGGCGCCGACTGGGACCTGTTCCATCGCTGCTACAGCGAGACCTACCGCGCCCACCGCTCGACGCCGTATCTGACGCGCGACTTCTTCGCCCGCATGGCCGAGACGATGCCCGAGCACTGGCTGCTGTTCACCGCGAGGCTCGGCGGCGAGGCCATCGCGAC
Source organism: Methylibium sp. (assembly GCA_035476815.1). Lineage (GTDB taxonomy): Bacteria > Pseudomonadota > Gammaproteobacteria > Burkholderiales > Burkholderiaceae_C > Methylibium. The sequence continues at coordinate 9,244 of DATILD010000046.1, read as the reverse complement.
CTCGCTGATCGCGCTCGACCCGGTGCGCCGCCATGCCTTCGGCCGCTACTGGGGCCAGCTGCCCGGCACGCCGGCGGTGAGCTGCCTGCACTTCGAGGCCTGCTACTACCAGCCGCTGCAGTGGTGCATCGAGCAGGGCTACCGCCGCTTCGAGGGCGGCGCCCAGGGCGAGCACAAGATGGCCCGCGGCCTGCTGCCGGTGCGCACGCACTCGGCGCACTGGCTGGCCGACGCGCGCTTTGCCGACGCGGTGGCGCGCTTCCTGGCGCGCGAGGGCGCGGGGGTCGAGGCCTACGTCGGCGAGCTCGACGAGCGCAACCCGTTCAAGCCCGCTCCAGGCGCCTGAGCACGCGACCGAGCGCGGCGACCGCCTCGTCGATCTCGCGCGCGCCGATCACCAGCGGCGGCGCCAGCCGCACCACGCTGCCATGGGTGTCCTTGGTCAGCACGCCCTCGTCCATCAGGCCCTCGCAGACCGTGCGCGCACTGGCGAAGTGCGGATCGATCTCGACGCCGACCAGCAGGCCCTTGCCGCGGATGTCGGTGATCGCCGGGTGGGCCAGCGCGCGCAGCCGCTCCATCAGCGTCTCGCCCTGGGCGGCGGCGCGCTCGGCCAGACTCTCGTCGACCAGCACCTGCAGCGCCGCCTCGCCGACCGCCGCGGCCAGCGGGTTGCCGCCGAAGGTCGAGCCATGGTCGCCGGGCGTGAAGACCGCCATCACGTCCTCGCGCGCCAGGAAGGCGCTGACCGGCAACAGCCCGCCGCCGAGCGCCTTGCCGAGCGTCAGGCCGTCGGGCCGCACGCCCTCGTGGTCGCAGGCCAGCAGCCGGCCGGTGCGGCCGAGCCCGGTCTGGATCTCGTCGCAGATCATCAGCACCCCGTGGCGCGTGCAGACCTCGCGCACCGCGCGCAGGTAGCCGGCGGGCGGGACGACGATGCCGGCCTCGCCCTGGATCGGCTCGACCAGGAAGGCACAGGTGTCGGGCGTGATCGCGACCTCGAGCGCCGCCGCGTCGCCGAAGGGCACGGTGTCGAAGCCGGGCGCGAACGGCCCGAAGCCGCTGCGGTACTGCGCCTCGCTCGAGAAGCCGATCAGCGTGGTGGTGCGCCCGGCGAAGTTGTGCTGCGCGACGATGATGCGCGCCCGCCCCTCCGGGATGCCCTTGACCGTGTAGCCCCACTTGCGGGCCGCCTTCAGCGCGGTCTCGACCGCCTCGGCGCCCGAGTTCATCGGCAGCGCCCGGTCCATGCCGGTCAGCATGCACAGCTGCTGCAGGAAGGGCCCGAGCCGGTCGGTGTGGAAGGCGCGCGAGGTCACGGCCAGTTGCCGTGCCTGCGCGACCAGCGCCTCGACCAGCCGGGGGTGACTGTGGCCGAAGCTGACGGCCGAGTAGGCCGACATCATGTCGAGATAGCGCCGCCCGTCCTGGGCCCACAGGTGCACGCCCTCGCCGCGCGTCAGCACGACCGGCAGCGGCTGGTAGTTCGCGGCCCCGTAGCGCTCCTCCAGCGCGATCGGGCTGGCCGAGAGCGGGAAGGCGGGGTGGGCGGTCATAGACGGTAGTGGCAACGCGTTCTCTATGACGCCACTCTAGCCATGCATACGCGCAATGTGCTTTCCACTTCTTGTGCCTGGGTCGACAATTACACAAGATCATTTCGCCCGGAGGCCCAATGCCGTCGCTGGACACGCTGGACACCCGCCTGCTCGACGAACTGCAGCGCCACGGCCGTGCCTCGAACGTCGAGCTGTCGGCGGCGGTGCATCTGTCGGCGCCGCAGTGCTTCCGCCGCGTCAAGGCGCTGGAGGAGCGCGGCGTGATCCGCGGCTACGCGGCCCAGGTCGACCGCGAGGCGCTGGGCCTGGGCGTGCTGGCCTTCGTCAGCCTGGACATCGCGCCGGAGCGCTTCGCCCAGGTGCGCGAGTTCGAGCAGACGATCCGCGACTTCCCGCAGATCCTCGAATGCCACACCGTCTCGGGCGACTCCGACTACCTGCTCAAGGTGGTCGCGCCCGACCTCAAGGCGTTGAGCCAGTTCCTCACCGACCGGCTGATGCAGACGCCGGGCGTCGCGAACGTACGCTCGATGATCTGCCTGGAGGAGATCAAGCCGCCCTCCCCGCTGCCGACGGCCGCGGCCTGAACCGGGGAGCGCTACCCGGCCGAGCGCCGGGCCGCCCCAAGCCGGCCGGGCGCCCGCTCGGCGGGTGGCGCCGGTACCCCCGGCGCCGGGTGCTCCAGTCATTCCTTGAAGTCGCCGCCGAAGGCCAACACGAGGGCGTCGGGGCGGACGTACTTGCGCAGCGCCGCGTTGACCTGCGCCAGCGTCGCGCCCGCGATCGCGTCGTCGACCTTCTGCGACACGGCGAAGGTCCGCTCCAGCCGCAGATTGCTCGCCAGCCCGGCCGCCAGCCGCGCATCCTGCGCGCGCTGCAGGCGGCGCGATGCCACCAGGCCGCGCCGGGCCTCGTCCAGCTCGGCGGCGGTGAAACCGTCCTTCAGCGCCCGCGCCAGCTCCTCGCGGAAGGCCGCCTCGACCTTGGCGCGGTTCTGCGGCGCGAAGATGGCCTCGGCCTGCCAGGGCGAGTTCGGCTCGTCGGGGTTCCAGGCGATGCGGCTGTAGACGCCGTAGGACAGGCCTTCCTTCTCGCGAATCCGTGTCCACAGCCGCGAGCTGCCGCCGCCGCCCAGCAGATGGTTCGCGACCGTCAGCGCCGCATAGTCGGCATCGGCATCGGTCAGCGGCACCGGCAGGAATGCCGCCATGTTGGCGTTCTGCTTGTCGGGCGTCGCAAGCATCAGCCTGGTGGGCGTCACCGGCGCCAGCGGCACGGCCACGCGCGCATAGGACTCGGCGCTCTTCCAGCCGCCGAAGGCCGCGTCGAGCGCCGCGCGCACCGCCGCGACATCCATGTCGCCGCTGGCGCCGAACTGGGCGTGCGAGGCCCCGTAGAAGCGGCGATGGAAGTCGCGCAGCTGCGGCGCGGTGACGGCCTTCAGGTCGGCCACCAGCTCGTCGAAGCTCTTGGCATGCCGCACGTCGCCGCGCGGCCAGCGGTTGGCGTGGCGCGCGATCGCGTTGGCCACCACCGCCTCGGGCTCCTTGCGCTGCTGCTCGACACCGGTGAGCGCCTGGCTGCGCTGCTCCTCGAGCACGGCCTCGGGAAAGCTCGCCTCGCGCAGCAGCTCGCCGAGCAGCCCGATCACCGCCGGGAAATGCTCGCGCTTGGTAGCGATGGCGACGCTCACGCCGCCGATGCCCGGCGTGAACTTCAGCTCGGCCTGCAGCTGGTCGAGGCGGTCGCGGATCTGCTGGCGGTCGAGCCGCGCCGTGCCCTCGTCGAGCATCGCCGCGACCAGCGTCGGCACCTCGCCCTGGTTGGCGAGGCTGGTCTCGTTGCCGAACTGCAGGTTCAGCACCGCCCGCACCGCGCCGCCGCGCGTCGCCTTGGGCAGCAGAGCGACCTGCAGGCCGCTGCCGAGCGTCGCGCGCTGGGTGCCGGCATCGATGTTCGCGGGCGAGGGGTCGAAGGCGGCCACCGCGGTCGCCGCGGCCTGCGGCTTGAAGTCCTTGAACTGCGCGGTGACGTCCACCGCGGCCGGCGCCGGCGCGCGCTGCGGCGCGTCGGTCGGCAGGTAGGTCGCGAGCGTGCGGTTGGCCGGCAGCAGGCGTTCGGCCGCGACGCGCTGCACATCGGCCGCGGTGACCGCCTTGACGCGGTCGCGCAGCAGGAAGAACAGCCGCCAGTCGCCCTGGGCGATCGACTCGGACAGCGACACGCCGATCTTCTCGGGGTCGGTGAAGGACTGCTCCCACTGCTTGAGCCACTTGGTGCGCGCGCGCTCGACCTCCTCGGCCGTCAGCGGTTCGCGCGCCGCGGCCTCGAGCGTCGCGACCAAGGCCGCGCTGGAGGGGGCGACGTCCTGCCCCGGCGCCAGCTCGGCGATGTAGAGCAGCACGCCGGGGTCGCGCAGCCCGAAGGCATAGGCGCCGACGCTGGCCGCCAGCTGCTTCTCGACCAGCCGCTTGTGCAGCCGGCCCGAGGGGGCGTCCCCCATCGCGAGGGCCAGCAGCTCGGCGGCTGCGTGGTCCGGATGCGCCGCCGGCGGCATGTGATAGGCGGCGTAGAGCAGCGGCGTGCCGCCGACGCGCCGCACCGTCAGCGCGCGCTCGCCGTCCTGCACCGGATCGAGCGTGTAGAGCCGCGGCAGCATGCGCTTGGGCGCCGGGATGCGGCCGAAGGACTCGCGCACCCAGCCCAACACCCTGGCTGCGTCGAACTTGCCCGAGACGACCAGCGCGGCGTTGTCCGGCTGGTAGTAGTTGCGATAGAAGGCCTGCAGCCGGCCGATGTCGACGTTCTCGACGTCGGCGCGGGCGCCGATCGTGCTCTTGCCGTAGTTGTGCCACTCGTACATCGCGGCCAGCGTCTTCTGGTAGAGCACCTGGCCGGGGTCGTTCTCGCCCGACTCCATCTCGTTGCGCACCACCGTCATCTCGCTGTCGAGATCCTTCTTCGCGATGAAGCTGTGGACCATCGCGTCGGCATGCCAGGACAGGAACCACTTCAGGTTGTCGTCGTTGGCGGCGAAGCTGGCGAAGTAGTTGGTGCGGTCGAACCAGGTGCTGCCGTTGGCGCGCAGGCCGCGCTTGGTGAACTCGCCCCAGACGTTGCGCGTCGTCGGCGTGCCCTTGAAGATCAGGTGCTCCAGCAGGTGCGCCATGCCGGTCTCGCCGTAGTTCTCGTGGCGCGAGCCGACGCGGTAGGTCAGGTTGACCGTGGTCGTGGGCTTGGAGTCGTCGGGCACCAGCAGCAGCTGCAGGCCATTGGCGAGTCGGTACTCGGCGATGCCTTCGACCGCCGTCACGGCGGTCACGCCCTGCGGCAGCGCGGGGGCGGCGGCCGCAGGGAGCGTGGCCAGCGCGAGCGCGCCGGCCAGCAGGAAATTCATGAACTGCATGGGAGCGGGCCTCGCGAACGAGGCAGGTGCCGGGACCGGGGCAGTCTAGTCCTGCCCTTCGGCCCGACGCCGCCGCCCGGACTTAGGCCTGGGCCTTGGCGTAGCTCGCCATGCCCGAGACGATCTCGGCCTTGGCCGACTCCGGGCCTTCCCAGCCGTCGACCTTGACCCACTTGCCGGCCTCGAGGTCCTTGTAGTGCTCGAAGAAGTGCTGGATCGCCTTCAGGCGCATCTGGTTGATGTCCTCGGGCTTCTTCCAGTGGTCGTAGATCGGCAGGATCTTGGTGGTCGGCACCGCCAGCAGCTTGGCGTCGCCGCCGGCCTCGTCGGTCATCTTCAACACGCCGATCGGCCGGCAGGTCACCACCACGCCGGGGGACAGCGGGAAGGGCGTGATCACCAGCACGTCCACCGGGTCACCGTCGTCCGACAGCGTCTGCGGCACGTAGCCGTAGTTGCACGGGTAGTGCATCGCGGTCGTCATGAAGCGGTCGACGAACAGCGCGCCGCTGGCCTTGTCGACCTCGTACTTGATCGGGTCCGCGTTCATCGGGATCTCGATGATCACGTTGAACTCTTCGGGCGCCTTGGCGCCGGGGGTCACGTTGTGCAGGCTCATGGGAATGCTTCCAAGGTCGCGGGAAAACCCGGATTCTATGCAGCGGTCTGTCGCCAGACTGACCATTGTTCCCCGCCTGGCGTCGATGCGGTGGCCAGCGACCGCTGGAAAACACCGCCCGCGCCCGCGTTGCGGCGCAGCAGAGCTTCACTTAGCATCCGGCGGCCACCCGGCTGGGCCCTCCCGGGCCGCGCCAAGAGCCGCGGGGCTTCCGTCGATCTGCGCACCCTCGTGAAAGAGGAAGGAGACCTTTCCCATGTCCAGTTCCATGGCGCTCATCGTGGCGCTGCTGTGCGGCCTGGCGGCCGTGTTGTACGGCTTCGTCCAGAGAAGTTGGATCCTCAGGCAGGACGCCGGCAACGCGCGCATGCAGGAGATCGCCAGCGCGATCCAGCAGGGCGCGGCGGCCTACCTGGCACGCCAGTACAAGACCATCGCGATCGTCGGCGTCGTGCTGGCGGTCCTGATCGGCATCTTCCTCGACGGCACCACTGCCTCCGGCTTCGTGCTCGGCGCCGTGCTGTCCGGTGCCTGCGGCTTCATCGGCATGAACGTGTCGGTGCGCGCCAACGTGCGCACCGCGCAGGCCGCGACCCAGGGCATCGGCCCGGCGCTCGACGTCGCCTTCAAGGGCGGCGCGATCACCGGCATGCTGGTGGTCGGCCTGGGGCTGCTGGGTGTCGGCGCCTTCTTCTGGATCACCGCGCTGAACGGCCAGATCACGCCGGACAAGAGCCTGGCCTCGGTGCTCAAGCCGATGCTGGGCTTCGCCTTCGGCGCCTCGCTGATCTCGATCTTCGCGCGGCTGGGCGGTGGCATCTTCACCAAGGGCGCCGACGTCGGCGCCGACCTGGTGGGCAAGGTCGAGGCCGGCATCCCCGAGGATGACCCGCGCAACCCGGCGGTGATTGCCGACAACGTGGGCGACAACGTCGGCGACTGCGCCGGCATGGCCGCCGACCTGTTCGAGACCTACGCCGTGACCTTGATCGCGACCATGTCGCTCGGCGCGCTGGTCGTCACCGCCGCGCCGATGGCCGCGGTGCTCTACCCGCTGGTGCTGGGCGGCGTGTCGATCATCGCGTCGATCATTGGCTGCTACTTCGTCAAGGCCAGCCCGGGCATGAAGAACGTGATGCCGGCGCTCTACAAGGGCCTGGCGGTGGCCGGCGTGCTGTCGCTGGTCGCCTTCTGGTTCGTCACCACCGCGGTGATGCCGGCCGATGCCCTGGGCGCCGGCACGCACATGAAGCTGTTCGGCGCCTGCGCCGTGGGCCTGGTGCTGACCGCGGCGATGGTCTGGATCACCGAGTTCTACACCGGCACGCAGTACGCGCCGGTGCAGCACATCGCCGCGGCCTCGACCACCGGCCACGGCACCAACATCATCGCCGGCCTGGGCGTGTCGATGCGCTCGACCGCCTGGCCGGTGATCTTCGTCTGCATCGCGATCCTGACGGCCTACCAGCTGGCCGGCCTGTACGGCATCGCGGTGGCCGCCACCTCGATGCTGAGCATGGCGGGCATCGTGGTCGCGCTCGACGCCTACGGCCCGATCACCGACAACGCCGGCGGCATCGCCGAGATGGCCGAGCTGCCCAAGAGCGTGCGCGACGTGACCGACCCGCTGGATGCGGTGGGCAACACCACCAAGGCCGTGACCAAGGGCTACGCGATCGGTTCGGCCGGCCTCGCGGCGCTGGTGCTGTTCGCCGACTACACGCACTCGCTCGAGAGCCGCGGCATGAGCGTGAGCTTCGACCTCAGCGACCCGAAGGTGATCGTCGGCCTCTTCATCGGCGGCCTGATCCCCTACCTGTTCGGCGCGATGGCGATGGAAGCCGTCGGCCGGGCCGCGGGCTCGGTGGTGGTCGAGGTGCGGCGCCAGTTCAAGGAGATCGCCGGCATCATGGAAGGCACCGCCAAGCCCGAGTACGGCACCGCGGTCGACATGCTGACCAAGGCGGCGATCAAGGAAATGATGATCCCCTCGCTGCTGCCGGTCATCGTACCGGTGGTGGTGGGCCTGCTGCTCGGCCCGGCCGCGCTCGGCGGCCTGCTGATGGGCACGATCGTCACGGGCCTGTTCGTCGCGATCTCCATGTGCACCGGCGGCGGCGCCTGGGACAACGCGAAGAAGTACATCGAGGATGGCCACCACGGCGGCAAGGGCAGCGAAGCCCACAAGGCCGCGGTGACCGGCGACACGGTGGGCGACCCGTACAAGGACACCGCCGGCCCGGCCGTCAACCCGCTGATCAAGATCATCAACATCGTGGCGCTGCTGATCGTGCCGCTGCTGCCGGCGATCACCCGCTGAGCGGTTCCACATCGCTTTCCTGGCCCGCCTCGGCGGGCCTTTTTCATGGCCGATGCGCTAGGCTTGCCGCTCCGAGACGGTCCTATGGAGACGCGCATGTCCACGCCCGACGAACTCATCGAAGACTGCTCCGGCCGGCTGTGGCAGGCCGAGCGCACACGTACGCCGACGCCGCTGCTGAGCGAGACCTACCCGCAGTTGAACGAGCGCGACGCCTATGCGATCCAGGCCGCGACGCTGCGCCGCCGCGCGGCCGCGCCGGTCGGCTTCAAGCTCGGCTACACCAGCGCGGCGATGCGCGAGCAGATGGGCATCGCCCATCCGAACTCCGGCGTGCTGACCGAGCAGCATCGGCTCGGCGGCACCGACGGCACGATCGCCAGCGCCGGCCTGCTCCACCCCCGCGTCGAACCCGAGATCGCGCTGCGGCTGGGCCGCGAGCTCGCCGGCGCCGGTCACTCGCGCGCCAGCGTGTCGCGCCACCTCGATGCCGTGCTGCCGGCGCTGGAGATCGTCGACACCCGCTACCCGGAGTACCGCTTCAGCGCGGTCGACAACATCGCCGACAACAGCTCGAGCGCGGGCTTCGTGGTCGGCGTCGCCCTGCCCTGGCAGGACTCGCTCGATCTGGCCGGCACCGACGTCGCCCTGCGCGTTGACGGGGCCGTCGTCGGCCAGGGACGCGGTGCGGACGCGATGGGCGACCCGCTGCTCGCACTGGCCTGGTTGGCGGGCTTTCTCGCCGAGCGAGGCCTCGCGGTGCCGGCCGGCGCCATTGTGCTGACGGGCGGACTGACGCGAGCCCATGCGGCTGGCGCGGGGCAGCACTTCGAGGCGGACTTCGGCGCGCTGGGCTTCGTGCAGGCCCGCTTCGTCTGAGTCGCGGCCCGACCCGAAAGAAAGCGCGGTCTCGCGCACCGCGACGACGCGAGACCGCACAACATCCACGCGGGACGGAGACGAAGCGCCACGCGGCCGATCGACGGACCGCGGGCGTACCGCATCATGGCCGCGCCGCCGCGAACGGCCTAGGGAATTGCTCCCGTTCTCGCTAGCGGCGGGCCGGCGGCAGGTCGGTACAGGTTCCGTGCGCGACCTCGGCGGCCATGCCGATGCTCTCGCCCAGCGTCGGGTGCGGGTGGACGGTCTTGCCGATGTCCACCGCGTCAGCGCCCATCTCGATGGCCAGCGCGACCTCACCGATCATGTCGCCCGCATGCGTGCCGACGATGCCGCCGCCGACGATGCGGTGCGTCGCCTCGTCGAACAGCAGCTTGGTGTAGCCCTCGTCGCGACCGTTGGCGATGGCCCGGCCCGAGGCCGTCCACGGGAACAGGCCC
>DATILD010000045.1:0-13256 GCA_035476815.1 Methylibium sp. | reverse complement strand
GCTGGCCACCAGCGGCAGCGTGCGGCGGCGCACGCTGCAGGCCGCGAGCTGCGCGCGCCGGCTCGACGCGCTGCCGGTCGCGGCGATCGAGGCGCTGCTGCCGCTGGCCCCGGCGCAGTGCGAGCTGATCGAGGCGCTCGGCGTGCAGCGCCTCGGCGCGCTGCGGGCGCTGCCGCGCGCCGGGCTGCAGCGGCGCTTCGGGACCGCGCTGGCCCGGGTGCTGGACCGCGCCTACGGCGACGCGCCCGAAGCGCACGACTGGTTCGAGCCGCCCGAGCGCTTCGCGCTGAAGCGCGAGCTGCTGCAGCGCGCCGACAACGCCGAGGTGCTGGTCGCGGCCACGGAGGCGCTGCTGCCGGCCTTGATCGGCTGGCTGCAGCGGCGCTGGGAAGCCGCCACCGTGATCGTGCTGCGGCTGGGCCACGAGCGGGGCCGCCGTGATCGGGATCGGGCGCCCGACACCGTGCTGTGGCTGCAGCTCTCGACGCCGAGCCGCGACGGCGCGCAACTCGCGCTGCTGTGGCGCGAGCGGCTGCAGCGCCAGGTGCTGATCGCGCCGGTCTACGAGATCGAACTGCTGCTCGAGGCCGCGGTGCCGCAGGGCGGCCGGCCGGGCGAGCTGCTGCGGCAGCCCGGCCAGGGCGAGGACGAGCGGGCGGCGCTGCTCGACCGGCTGGCCGCGCGGCTCGGGCCCGCCCGCGTGCAGCGCTGGTGGCCGGTGGCGGATCACCGGCCCGAGCGCGCGCAGCGCGCCGCACCGGCCGGCGTCGCCGTGACGGCAGACCGCCTGCCCGGCGAGGCCACGGCGCCGCGCCCCGCCTGGCTGCTGCCCACCCCGCTGCCGCTGGCCTGCGACGCGCTGGGCCGGCCGCGCCACGAGGGTGCGCTGCGACTGCTGTCGCGGGCCGAGCGCATCGAGAGCGGCTGGTTCGACGGCGCCGGCGTGCGGCGCGACTACCACGTCGCCGAAGGCACCGACCACCGGCTGCGCTGGGTCTACCGCGAGCACCGGCCGGACGCTGACGGCACCCCGGGCGGCTGGTTCCTGCACGGCTGGTTCGGATGAGATGACGACCCCCACGCACCTGCGGTGCTGCCCCCAATGGCCACGAAGGGGCCGTTCCCGGCCCCTGGGGTGCTCAGCCCCCTTGGGGCGGCCCGGCGAGAGCTGAGCCCGCGCCTGCACCATGCCCCAGCCCGCCCACCCCAGGGCGCCGAAGCCGGCCCCGCCGCCCGAGCCGCCGCCGCAGGTCAACGCGCCCGGCCTGCCGGCCTATGCCGAGCTGCACTGCCGCAGTAACTTCAGCTTCCTGACCGGCGCCTCGCACCCGAGCGAGCTGGTCGAGCGCGCCGCCCAGCTCGGCTACGCGGCGCTCGCGATCACCGACGAATGCTCGCTGGCCGGCGTCGTGCGGGCGCACGAGGCCTGCAAGGAGCGGCGCGCGGCCGGCCAGGCGCTGCAGCTGCTGATCGGCGCCGAGTTCACGCTCGAGCCGGCGCACGGCGAACCCGCGGAACCTGGCCTGCGGCTCGTGCTGATCGCGATGAACCGCGAGGGCTATGCCCAGCTGAGCGGCCTGATCACGCTGGGCCGTGGCCGCAGCGCCAAGGGCCGCTACCGCCTCGCGATCGACGACCTCGACGCCCCGCTGGCCGGCGCCGGCCGCCCGAGCGGCCTGCCGGACTGCCTGGCGCTGCTGGTCCCGCGGCGCGAGGACGACGAGGCCGTGCTGCGCGCCCAGGCCTGCGGCCTGGCGGCGCGCTTCGGCGACCGCGCCGCGATCGCGGTCACGCTGCTGCGCCACGCCGACGACGATGCGCAGGTGGCACGGCTGCTCGCCGCCTCGGCCGCGAGCGGCGTGCCACTGGCGGCCGCCGGCGACGTGCTGATGCACACGCGCTCGCGCAAGGCCCTGCTCGACACGCTGACCGCGATCCGCCTGAAGCGACCCGTGGCCGACTGCGGCCTCGCCCTCGCGCGCAACGGCGAGCAGCACCTGCGCCCCCGCTCGACGCTGGCGCGGCTGGTCCGGCCCGAGTGGCTGGCGCACGGCGTGGCGCTGGCCGCACGCTGCCACGTCACGCTCGACGAGCTGCGCTACGAGTATCCGGACGAGATCGTGCCCCCCGGCGAGACCGCCGCCAGCCACCTGCGCCGCCTCACGGAACACGGCGCTCGCGAACGCTATCCCGCCGGGATCCCGGATCTGGTACGCACGCAGATCGAACGCGAGCTCGAGTTGATCGCCTTCAAGCGCTACGAGGCCTTCTTCCTCACCGTCCACGACATCGTGCGGTTCGCGCGGTCGCGCGACATCCTGTGCCAGGGCCGCGGCTCGGCCGCCAACTCGACGGTCTGCTACTGCCTGGGCATCACCGCCGTCGACCCGATGCAGACCACGCTGCTGTTCGAGCGCTTCATCAGCCGCGAACGCGACGAGGCGCCCGACATCGACGTCGACTTCGAGCACGAGCGTCGCGAGGAGGTCATCCAGTACGTCTACGGCAAATACGGCCACCACCGCACCGCGCTGGCCGCCGCGCTCGTCACCTACCGCGTGCGCGGGGCGGTGCGCGACGTCGGCAAGGCGCTGGGGCTGGACGAGCCGCGCATCGCACGGCTCGCGAAGAGCCAGCAGTGGTTCGACGACCGCGAGCAGTTGCCTGCGCGGCTGCTCGAGGCCGGCTTCGACCCCGAGGCCCTCGTCACGCGGCAGTGGCTGGCGCTGACTGCGACGCTGATCGGCTTCCCCCGCCACCTGTCCCAGCATGTCGGCGGCTTCGTGATCGCGCGCGACGAGCTCTCGCGCATGGTGCCGATCGAGAACGCCGCGATGGCAAACCGGCGCGTGATCCAGTGGGACAAGGACGATCTCGAGTCGCTGGGCCTGCTGAAGGTCGACGTGCTGGCGCTCGGCATGCTCACGGCGCTCAAGCGCTGCTTCGGCCTGCTGCGTGGACTGCGCGGCCGCGACTGGGGCCTGGCCGACGTGCCGGCCGAGGATGCGGCCACCTACGAGATGATCTGCCGCGCCGACACCGCCGGCGTGTTCCAGATCGAGAGCCGCGCCCAGCAGAGCATGCTGCCGCGGCTGCGCCCGCGCGTGTTCTACGACCTGGTGATCGAGGTCGCGATCGTGCGGCCGGGCCCGATCAGCGGCGGCATGGTGCACCCCTACCTGCAGCAGCGCGAACTGCAGCGCCAGGGCCGCCTGCCCGCGCCGGCCTACCCGGCCCTGTGGGCGGCGCTGGAGCGCACGCTGGGCATCCCGATCTTCCAGGAGCAGGTGATGCAGATCTGCATGATCGCCGCCGACTTCAGCGGCGGCGAGGCCGACGAACTGCGCCGCGCGATGGCGGCCTGGAAGCGCAAGGGCGGCGTGCACCACTTCCACGACCGCATCGTCGGTCGCATGGTCGACAAGGGCTACGAGCCCGGGTTCGCGGAACGCATCTTCGAGCAGATCAAGGGCTTCGGCGAGTACGGCTTCCCCGAGAGCCATGCCTACAGCTTCGCGCTGCTGGCCTACGTGAGCGCCTGGTTCAAGTGTCACGAGCCGGCGGTCTTCACCGCCGCGCTGCTGAACTCGCAGCCGATGGGCTTCTACTCGCCGTCGCAGCTGGTGCAGGACGCCAAGCGGCACGGCGTCGAGGTGCGCGCGGTCGACGTCGGCGCGAGCGACTGGGACTGCACGCTCGAGCCGGGAACCGGCGTGCAGCCGGCCGTGCGCCTCGGCCTGCGCCTGGTGTCGGGGTTGGGGGCCGCGGCGGCCGAGCGGCTCGTGGCCGCGCGCGCCGCAGCGCCGTTCGCCGACCTCGACGAGCTCGCTCGCCGCGCCGCGCTCGCCCCCGAGGATCTGCAGCGGCTGGCCCGCGCCGATGCCCTCGCCGGCCTGGCCGGCCACCGGCGCCAGCAGAGCTGGCTCGCCAGCGGCCAGCCGCGTCGCACCGCGCTGCTGGCCGAGGCGCCGCAGCGCGACGCGCCGCTGGCCCTGCCCGCCGCCCCCGAGGGCGAGGAGATCCGCCTCGACATCGCGGCCACCGGCCTGACGCTGCGCCGCCACCCGCTCGCGCTGCTGCGCCCGCGGCTCGCGCAGCGCGGCTGCCGCAACGCGCAGGAGCTCGGCGCGCTGCACGACGGCGCCAGCGCCCGCGCCTGCGGCATCGTCGTGATGCGCCAGCAGCCCGAGACCGCCAAGGGCACGATCTTCGTCACGCTCGAGGACGAGACCGGTGCGGTCAACGTGATCGTCTGGCAGCGCGTGCGCGAGCAGTACCGCCAGGCGCTGCTCGCCTCACGGCTGCTGGCGGTGGCCGGGCGGTGGCAGAGGACGCCCGAGGGCGTGATGCACCTGGTGGCGCGTCACCTCGAGGACCTGACGCCCTGGCTCGGGCGGCTGGGCACGTCCTCGCGCGACTTCCACTGAGCGCGGTGCGCTCTCAAGGAAACGCCGGGCCGCCCCAAGTTTCCTTGACCCCCGCGGGGGGCGGGCTGGGCGCAGCCTGGCCCTGGGGGCGCTCAGTAGTCGGATCCGGCGCTGCCCGGCGCGAGGTTGTCGAACTTGGTCAGCGGCTTCAGGAAGGTCAGCTTCACCGTGCCCACCGGGCCGTTACGCTGCTTCGCGATGATGATCTCGGCGACGCCCGGCTCCTTCGACGACTCCTTGTTGTAGTAGTCGTCGCGGTAGATGAACATGATCACGTCGGCGTCCTGCTCGATCGCGCCCGACTCGCGCAGGTCGCTCATCATCGGCCGCTTGTCGGTGCGGCTCTCGACGCTGCGGTTGAGCTGCGACAGCGCGATCACCGGGCACTTCAGCTCCTTGGCGAGCGACTTCAGGCCGCGCGAGATCTCGCCCAGCACGGTGGCGCGGTTCTCCTCGTTGCTGCTGGAGCCGCTCATCAGCTGCAGGTAGTCGACCACGATCAGCCCGAGCTTGCCGCACTGGCGCGCCTGGCGGCGCGCGCGGGCGCGCAGTTCGCCGGGCGTGAGCGCCGCGCTCTCGTCGATGAAGATGCTGGCCTTGCCGAGCTTGTCGACCGCCTCGGTCAGGCGCCCCCATTCGTCGTCGCGCAGCCGGCCGGTGCGCAGACCCGACTGGTCGATGCGGCCGAGCGAGCCCACCATCCGCAGCGCCAGCTGCGACGCGCCCATTTCCATCGAGAACACCACCGCCGGCAGGCCCTCGTTGACCGCCACATGCTCGGCGATGTTCAGCGCGAACGCGGTCTTGCCCATCGACGGGCGCGCCGCCAGCACCACCAGGTCGCCCGGCTGCAGACCGGCCGTCATGCGGTCGAGGTCGAAGAAGCCGGTGCGCACGCCGGTCACGTCCTCGGCGCCGTTGTTGGCGAGCTCGGTGACCCGGTCGATCAGCTGCACCACCAGCCGGTCCATCGGCATGAAGCCTTCGCGCGTGCGCGAGCCCTCCTCGCCGATGTGCATGATCTTGGTTTCGGCCTCGTCGAGGATCTGCGTGACCGAGCGGCCCTGCGGGTTGAAAGCGTTGGTGGCGATCTCGTCGCTGGCCGCGACCAGCTTGCGCAGGATCGCGCGCTCGCGCACGATCTCCGCGTAGCGGCGCAGGTTGGCCGCGCTCGGCACGCTCTGCGCCAGTGCGTTCAGGTAGGCCAGTCCGCCGACCTCCTCGCCCTTGCCGAGCGACTGCAGCTGCTCGTAGACCGTGATCACGTCGGCCGGCTTGGTCGCATTGATCAGCCGCCCGATCGCGTCGTAGATCAGCCGGTGCTCGTAGCGGTAGAAGTCGCCGTCGGAGAGCAGGTCGCCGGCGCGGTCCCAGGCACCGTTGTCGATCAGCAGGCCGCCGAGCACGCTCTGCTCGGCCTCGATCGAATGCGGTGGGATGCGCAGGCGCGCGACTTCGTCGTCGCGGGGTTCGGGGCGCGCGGCGGCCCCGCTGAAGATGGCTGACATCGGATCGATCTTAAGGCGATCCCCGACCGACGGCTGTGGACAAGGCTGTGGAAATCCCTTGGGATCGCGGTGGAAGACGCGGGACAAAAAACAAGGGCCGGCAGAGCCGGCCCTTGTGGCGACGCGAAACGGACTCAGTCGGTCTCGCCGACCACCGTCACGTTGACATCGACCACCACGTCGGTGTGCAGCGCCACCGTCACGGCATGCTCGCCGACGGTCTTCAGCGGACCGTTGGGCAGGCGCACCTGGGCCTTGACGACCGTGAAGCCGGCCTTGCCCAGCGCTTCGGCGATGTCGTGGTTGGTGACCGAGCCGAACAGGCGGCCGTCGACGCCAGCCTTCTGCGTGATGCTGACGGTCTTGCCGGCCAGCTTCTCGCCGTCGGCCTGCGAGGCCGCGAGCTTGGCCGCGGCGGCGTTCTCGAGCTCGGCGCGCTTGACCTCGAACTCCTTGACTGCCGACGCGGTGGCACGGCGCGCGGCGCCGCTCGGGATCAGGAAGTTGCGGGCGTAGCCGTCCTTGACCTTGACGACCTCGCCGAGGTTGCCGAGGTTGGCCACTTTTTCGAGCAGGATGATCTGCATGGTGTCGTCCTCCTCAGACCTTGTGCTGGTCGCTGTACGGCAGCAGGGCCAGGAAGCGGGCGCGCTTGATGCAGGTCGACAGCTGGCGCTGGAAGAAGGCGCGCGTGCCGGTCAGGCGCGCGGGCGTGATCTTGCCGTTCTCGGAGATGAAGTCGCGCAGCGTGTCGACATCCTTGTAGTCGATCTCGGTGACGCCGGTGACGGTGAAACGGCAGAAGCGCTTGCGGCGGAACAGCAGCGATTGCGTGTTGCGCTTGGGCTTCTTGTCCTTGCCGAAACGGCCTTTACCACGGGGCGGGGGCATAGTGAACTCCTGAAATCTGTGATCCGAATCAAAGGGACTGCGGGGGTGACGCGTCGATCTCGGTGATGTGCAGCAGCACGCCCTTGCCGTTGCGGGTGGGTCCGAGGAAGCCGGCAAAGCCTGCGGTGTCGCCCACCGCCAGCTTCGCGACCTGCTCGGCCACCGCTCCGATCCCCACCGCGCGCATCTCCAGGGAGACCTTGCGGGGGTGTCCGGCTTCCGTCACCTGCGACTCGTGCTTCAAGCTCAAGTCCAGGGCCGGCAGACCGGCGGGCGTGTAGCGCACCGCGCCCCTTCCCACCACCTGCGCCTGCAGAACCACGCGGTTCATGCACGCTCCGGCAGCGGACGGGGCCGCACCGTTCTCAGGCCGCGGCCTCCTGCGGCTGCTGCTGCGGGGCCTTGCGCGATTCCTCGCGCTCCACGGCCTTCATCATCACCGACGGCGCGGTCTCGGCCTTGGTCTTGGCGACGGTCAGGTGGCGCAGCACCGCGTCGTTGAACTTGAAGCCGGTCTCGATCTCCTGCAGCGTTTCCTTGCTGCACTCGATGTTCAGGCACAGGTAATGCGCCTTCGCGAGCTTGTTGATCATGTAGGCCAGCTGGCGCCGACCCCAGTCCTCGACCCGGTGCACCTTGCCGCCGGCGGCGGTGACCAGGCCCTTGTAGCGTTCCAGCATGGCCGGAACCTGCTCGCTTTGATCCGGATGGATCAGCAGCACGATTTCATAGTGACGCATGGTGACTCCTCGTGGGTTCCGCCGCGGCACGAAGCTCTGGCGTGGAAGCCGCCCCGTAGCGTCAGACCCGGGTGCGGCAAGGGAAAACCGAAGATTATAGACGCAGCGGCCCCCGGGATCGCCGGGGGCCGCGAGGCAGGCGCCGAGGCGCCCGCCGGGTCAGAGATGCCGGATCAGGTCGCCAGGCTCTTGACGGTGTCGCCCTTCAGGTTCGGGTAACGCACATGCTCGATCAGCTCCTGCACCTTCTTGTTCGGCGCCGGGGTGAACAGGCTCACCACGACGATCACGGCGATGCCCATCGGCACGCCGAACACGCCCGCCGAGATCGGCGAGATCTCGAACCACAGGCTGACCGGGTCGGTGATGCCGAACACGCCGCGCAGCCAGGGCTGGTTGTGCACCATGTAGTACATCGTCGTGCCCAGGCCCGCGATCATCCCCAGCACCGCCCCGGCACTGGAAGCACGCTTCCAGAAGATGCCGAGCACCAGCGCCGGGAAGAAGCCGGCCGCCGCGAACGAGAACGCCGCCGAGACCAGGAACAGGATGTCCGCCGGCTTCTGCGCCGCCACGTAGGCTGCCGCCAGCGCCACCACCAGCAGCAGGATCTTGGAGATCATGACGCGGCGGGAGGTCGGGGCGTTCGGGTCGATCATCTTGTAGTACAGGTCGTGCGACAGCGCGTTGGCGATCGTCAGCAGCAGGCCGTCGGCGGTCGACAGGGCCGCCGCGAGGCCGCCCGCCGCCACCATGCCCGACACCACGTAGGGCAGGCCGCCGATTTCCGGCGTCGCCAGCACGATGATGTCGCCGCCGATCTTCATCTCGCCGAGCTGCAGGATGCCGTCCTTGTTGATGTCGGTCACCGACATCAGCGTGGGGTCGACCTTGGCCCAGTTGGCCACCCAGGCGGGCAGCTGGTCGAACGGCGTGCCGACGACGTTGCTGAACACCTCGAACTTCACCAGCACCGCGAGCGCCGGCGCCGTGAAGTACAGCAGGAAGATGAAGAACAGCGACCAGGTCACCGACTCGCGCGCCTCCTTGACCGACGGCGTGGTGTAGTAGCGCATCAGGATGTGCGGCAGCGCGGCCGTCCCCACCATCAGGCAGAACACCAGGGCCATGAAGTTGCGACGCGAATCGTCGAAGGTCTTCTTGGCCTTGTCGTCGCCGTTCGGGTCGCCGGCGAACACGGCCGCGTGCGCCGGCATGCCGGCGAGCGGTTTGGCGCGATCGGCGTTGGCCTTCTTGGCGCCTTCGTAGGCCTTCTTCGCGTCGGCCTCGGTCGCCGGCAGGCCGGCAAGCGCCTTCTCGCCCGCCTGCACCTCGGCCACCACAGCGTCGGGCTTGGCCCGCAGGTCGGCCACCTTCTGCTCCGCCGCCGCCTTGTCCGCCGCCATCGCCGCCGGGATGTCCTTCAGCTTGGCATCGGCCGCCTCGGAGCGCTTCTTGAACTCGGCGATGACCTCGAGCTCCTTCGGATCGGCCTTCAGCTCCTTCTCGCGGGCCGTGACCTTCTGCAGCTGGAAGCCGTAGATCGCCTGCGGCACCGGCACGCTGGTCTGCTTCACCGACAGCCACACCACCGGGATCATGTAGGCAATGATCAGGATGATGTACTGCGCCACCTGGGTCCAGGTGACCGCACGCATGCCACCGAGGAACGAGCACACCAGGATGCCGCCGAGGCCGACGAACACGCCGATCTCGAACGCCAGGCCCGAGAGCCGCGCCGTGATCAGGCCCACGCCGTAGATCTGCGCCACCACGTAGGTGAAGGAGCACAGGATCGCGGCGAAGATGCCGATGAAGCGCGCCAGGTTGCCGCCGTAGCGCTCGCCCAGGAAATCGGGGATCGTGAACTGCCCGAACTTGCGCAGGTAGGGCGCGAGGAACAGCGCCACCAGGCAGTAGCCGCCGGTCCAGCCCATGATGAAGGCCAGGCCGCTGTAGCCGGTAAGGTACAAGGTGCCGGCCATGCCGATGAACGAGGCCGCTGACATCCAGTCGGCCCCGGTCGCCATGCCGTTGTAGACCGCCGGCACGCGTCTGCCCGCGACGTAGTATTCCGCTGCGTCGGTGGTACGGCTCATGATGCCGATGCCCGCATAGAGGCCAATGGTGGCCAGCAGGAAGATGAAGCCGATCCATTCGCGCTTGAGGCCGAACTGCTCCAGGATGGCCAGCACGATCACGAAGGCGATGAACCCACCGGTATAAAAGGCGTAGACCTTGTTGAGCTGCTTGCGAAAGGCCGTGTTGGCCGCAGCTCCGGTCGAGGTGGTTGAGGGCGAGAGTGCAGACATGTTTCAGTCCTCCTCGGCAACGCCGAATTCCTGGTCCAGCTTGTTCATGTAGCGCGCGTAGAACCAGATGATCGCCACATAGATCACCAAGGCACCTTGCGCGCCCATCCAGAAGCTGAATGGCCAGCCGAAGAAGCTGAAGTTCAGATCGCGGGCCATGTAGCCCACCACAAAGGTCACGACGAACCACAGGGCCAGCAAGATGCCCGTGATGGTGAGGTTTTTCCGCCAGTACAGGCGGTGTCCTTCCGATAACTGCATGCCGTTGTCTCCTTGCGGAACCCGTGAGGGATCCTGGTTGACTGCCACACACTCGGCCCTTCGCCGGCAGGGCCGGCAATTGCAACGGAGCCGCGCCTCTCAGGTCCTCAGCTGGCTGGCGGGATGAATATTCCCGTCTCTCGTTCCAGCTGGGCCGCCACCTTCGGCTCGAACCCCTTGAGGTGGCGAATGATCTTGCGCGCCTCCTCGGGTTCATGCCGGTCCAAATGAACACGGGCCAGCTGGTACCAGCCGTACGGGCTCATCGGTTGCAATTGGGTGTTTCGCTTCAGGGCCGAGACCGCCTCGTCGTACCGCTTCAGGCGGATCAGCGCAAGGCCAAGTCCGTACCATGCCCTGTCGAGGGTGGGACTGAGCTCGGTGGCCCGTCGAAATGCCGCCTCGGCCTGCTCCAGGTCGCCCAGTTCGTCGAGGATGAAACCGTAGTTGAACCAGTGCCGGCCCTCGCCGGGTTGGGCGTCGAGCAACTGGCGAGTGGTCGCGAGTGCGGCGCGCCGGTCACCCTGCTGGGCCTGGATGTGCGCAATGCTGGCCAGCACGTAGGCGTCGCCAGGAAAATCGGCCAGCATCCGCTCGAACACACCCAACGCAGCTGCGCGGCGATTCGCCAACAGGCATACCAGCGCCCGCCACTTGAGACTGCTGTAAAGGAGCTTGCGCAGCATCATTTGCACAGGTGCACCCCCATTTCCACGCAGATGCTGATCTTGGCTACGGTCGAGCCGAGCCAGACGAATACCAGTAGCAGGAAAGCCACCAGGGGAATATGCCGGTCAATGACAATTTTTGGGGTGATGCGCCGCACCCCGGCCACAAAAGGCCGAGTGAGCACCGCGAGCAGCTGATAGAACAGGTTCTGCTCCCGCTTGGCACCCGCCAGCAAGCCCAGCACCCACTGGCCGGCAAGTGCCAGCAAGGCAATCTCGGCGAGCAACTTCAGGACGCTTACCAGGGTCAGCAAACCGGCTCCCGTGTGTGAATGGTGCATCGTTTGAACACGCGCTTACTCTCGGCTTACAGCGGGCGTGCATGCCGCGGAAAACCCCGTCAGGGATTTCCCTTTCAGCTCCGGCGGACAAGTTTTGTGGCTGACGAAAGTCCCCTATTCGACGCCCACGAGGGTCATACTTACACTGAACTGACGAACGAGAGGGGGCCCTTTTGATCAACAGAAATCTGCTCTACCAGAAGTCGCAAAAGGGTTCAGAAGCCATCGCCACGCGGCAACATGGTTTGGCGCCCCGATTGCGGTCGATGCTGATCCTGGTCGATGGCAAGCGCAACTTTGACGCGCTGGCCAAACTGGGCGGCATCCTTGGCGAACCCGACGAACTTCTCGACCAGTTGCTGAGCCAGGGCTTCATCGAATCCGCCAGTGCCGCCCCGCCTGCCGCAGCGGTTGCGCCTTCGCCTGGCGAACCATCGTCCGCCAAAGCCGCTGCCGGCCTGAGCCTGGCAGAAGCGCAACGCTACGTCGCGCGGCGCCTGACCGACCTCTTGGGGCCGATGGGTGAAGACCTATGCCTTCGCATCGAGCGGACAAGAAATGTGTCTGATTTCAATGCCGCCGTGGCCAAGGCTCAAGGCATCGTGCGTGAGTTTCGCGGGGCCGAGATCGCCGCCGGTTTCGCCGCCGACGTGGCGGCACACCGGCCAGCCCAGTGACGGCCATCAGTTGCGCCGGCGCCCAAGCAGGCTGACAGCGACAGTGACGGCCAGGCCCAGCGCCACTCCGAAGACGCCACCCGACACCGGCACGATGCCCAGCCACAGGTCCGCAGGGCCTTGCAGCTGGAGGAAGTTGCGCACGCCAGCCGCATTGGCCAGCATGTAGTAAACGGTGATGGCCAAGCCGGACAACATGCCGGCTACCGCACCGGCACGCGTGGTGCCGGGCCAGAAGATGCCCAGCACCATGGCGGGAACGAAGGCCGACGCAGCCAGCGAGAACGAGGCCGATACCAGCGGCAGGATGTCCGCCGGTTTCAGCGAGGCGACCATGGCGGCCAGCAGGGCCACGGCCAGCAACGCGAACTTCGACAAGATCACCCGCTGCTCCGGCGTGGTGTGCTCGCTGACCTCATGGCAGTAGAAATCGCGCACCAGCGCATTGCTGATGGTCAGCAGCAGCCCATCGGCGGTGGACAACGCGGCGGCCAGGCCCCCGGCGGCGACCAGTCCCGACACCACGTAGGGCAGCCCGCCGATTTCCGGCGTCGCCAGCATGATGATGTCGGCACCCAGGCGGATCTCGCCGAATTGCACGATACCGTCGCCATTGACATCGCTGACCGAGATCAGCGAGGCGTCGACCTTGCCCCACTGCAATATCCAGGCGGGCAAGGCATCGAAGTGGCTGCCGGCCAGGCTCTGCATCACCTCGAACTTCACCAGCACGGCCAGTGCGGGAACGCTCAGGTACAGCAGCACGATGAAGAACAACGCCCAGGCGACGGACGAACGCGCATCCGCCACGGTGGGCGTGGTGTAAAAGCGCGTCAGCAGGTGCGGCAGTCCAGCGGTCCCGACCATGAGGCAAAACACGAGAGCGAGGAAGTTCAGCCGCGACGTGTTGAAGGCCTCGCGCTCGGCCGGTGAGCCCTCGGGATCGCCCGCAAAGGGCTGGCCATGCGGCGGCAGCCCGCCCAGCGGCCGAGACCGCTCATGACTCTCTTGCATCGCGCGGGTCCATAGATCGCGCGCCGATGCCACGTCGCGCGGAAGCGCCGCCAGCTGGCGGTTGGCGGCAACGATCCGGTCGGAGTCGGCATTGGCCAGCTTAAGCTGGCGGATGCGCTCGCGGGCCGCGCTGCGTTCCCGCAACAACGCGTTTTCGATGTCGCCCAGCCAGATTTGGTATTCCGCGGCGCGGCGCTTGTATTCGGCCTGCACCTCCTTTTCGGCCGGCGAGGCGATCAGTGCCTTCTCGATCTCGGCGATCTTGTGCAACTGCTTGCCGTACACCAGCGGAGCCAGGGGGTTGCCCAGCTGCTTGTAGGCCAGCCAGGACACAGGGATCAAGAAGGCCAACAGCAAGATGACGTACTGCGCGACCTGGGTCCAGGTGATGGCGCGCATGCCCCCGAGGAACGAGCA
>DATILD010000044.1:0-3937 GCA_035476815.1 Methylibium sp. | reverse complement strand
GGTCGCACCTCAACCTTATCCGGGTCCACGGTGGCCGCCCCGACCGGGAGTCGCCGCCGCCGCGCGGCAAGCCGCTTCGGGCTTCGCCCTACGCGCCTTGCCGCGACAAAAGACTTACACCACTTCTCGGGACATCAACCTCCGAAGAGATTAGCTTTGACGTCGCGGGCATCAAAGTTCACTCCTATGAGCGGGAAAGTGTCTCCGCAGCCCGCACCCGCATTGCCCAGATAATTCGAGATGCCCTTGCTCAGGTTGACCTTACAAAAGGGCTCCAAGTTCAGAAAGCAATAGACGCGCTAGACGCCGATGCGCTCGAGTTCATTCGGTCTTGGGGCCAGGCCGCTGGGTTCCACGGCCCGGCACCCGTCAACATGGCCGGAGCGCTCCTTTCGATCACGAAAGCCGCGGCCCTTTCTCGCTTACAGGCACTGGGCGTCGTGCGCTGCGATCCGACTCACCCGAGCGGGTCGCCAGCGTTTTACTGGACCGAGTTCGGCAAGATAGTCGTGAGGCACCTCGCCTCCGCTTAACCTGTGGGGCGCTGGTCCCGCGCCACCCGCCGCGCGGCTACAGTGCCGCCCATGCCACCCGCATCCCCCACCCGCCTCGCCGGCCATGCGCTGGTCGAGGCGCTGATCGAGCAGGGCATCACCACCTGCTTCGGCGTCCCCGGCGAGAGCTATCTCGCCGTGCTGGACGGTTTCCACCAGCACGCGGACAAGATCCGCTTCGTCGCCTGCCGCCAGGAGGGCGGCGCGGCCTTCATGGCCGATGCGCAGGGCAAGCTCACGGGCCGCCCGGGCATGTGCTTCGTGACGCGCGGCCCCGGCGCCACCAACGCGGCGATCGGCGTGCACACCGCGTTTCAGGACTCGACGCCGCTGCTGCTCTTCGTCGGCCAGGTTGCCGGCGATCAGCGCGACCGCGAGGCCTTCCAGGAGCTCGACTACCGCCAGGTTTTCGGCCCCGGCACGCTGGGCCTGGCCAAGTGGGTCGGCGAGTGCCACAGCGCCGACCGGCTGCCCGAGTACGTGGCGCGTGCCTTCCACACCGCGCTGCAGGGCCGCCCCGGCCCGGTGGTCGTGGTGCTGCCCGAGGACATGCTGACCCAGCCGACCGCCGCGCCGGTGCTGCCGCGCGTCGTGCCGGCGCAGGCGTGGCCCGCGCCCGGCGCGCTGCGCGAGCTGCGCACGCGGCTGCTGGCCGCGCAGCGCCCGCTGGTGATCGCCGGTGGCAGCGGCTGGGACGCCGAGGCCGCTAGCGCGCTGCAGCGCTTCGCCGAGAACTGGCGCCTGCCGGTGGCCTGCGGCTTCCGCTTCCAGGACGGCTTCGACAACGGGCATCCGCTCTACGCCGGCGACGTGGGCCTCGGCGTCGCGCCCAGGCTGGCCCAGCGGATCAAGGACGCGGACCTGATCCTCGCGCTGGGCGTGCGCCTGGGCGAGGTCACGACCGGCGGCTACACGCTGCTGGCGGCGCCGCGGCCGGCGCAGACGCTGATCCACGTGCACGCCGGGCCCGAGGAACTGGGCCGCGTCTACGCCGCCGACCTGTTGCTGCAGTCCTCGATGGGCTGCGCCGCCAAGGCGCTAGAGACGCTGGCCGCGCCGCTGGAGCTGCCCTGGGCCGACTGGAGCGCCGCCGCCCGCGCCGACTACGAGGCCAACCAGATCCCGCACGCGGTCGAGCCGCTGGACATGGCCGAGGTCGTCAAGACCATGCAGCGCCTCGCGCCGGCCGACACGGTGTGGTGCAACGGCGCCGGCAACTTCAGCACCTGGCTGCACCGCTACCTGCGCTACCCCGGCTTGCAGAAGCATGGCCGCAGCCAGCTCGCGCCGACCTCGGGCGCGATGGGCTATGGCCTGCCGGCGGCGGTGGCCGCGGCGCTGCTGTGTCCCGAGCGCACGGTGGTCAACCTGACCGGCGACGGCGACTTCCTGATGACCGGGCAGGAGCTCGCGACCGCCACCGCCTACGGCGCGCGCAAGCTGATCAACGTGCTGGTCGACAACGGCAGCTACGGCACGATCCGCATGCACCAGGAGCGCGAGTTCCCGGGCCGGGTGGTGGGCACCGCGCTCGCCAACCCCGACTTCGCGGCGCTGGCGCGGGCCTATGGCTGGCAGGCGACGCGCGTCGAGCGCACGGCAGAATTCGCCCCGGCCTTCGCGGCCGCGCTGGCGGCCGGCGTGCCGACGATGCTGCACCTGGTGCTGGACGAGGATGTCAGCACCAGCCGCAGCACGCTGAGCGCGCTGCGCGCCGCGGCGCTGGCGCGGCAGGGCAAGAACTGACAACGACAACGAGAGAGATGCTGGAGACCTTGCGCATGACCGTCCGCTCCCTGGGGCCGCTCGCCGGCCTGGCCCTGATCGCCGCCTGCGCCACGCCCGCCCCGGCGCCGAAGCCGGCTCCCGCGCCGGCCCCGGCGGCTGCTGCTGCCCCGGCGCCCGCGCCGGCCGCCGCGCCGGTGGCGGCACCGGACCCGGCCGTGCTCGGCGCCTGGATCATCGAGCAGGCCCGCAGCGCGCCGCTGACCGACAAGAGCAAGGCGCGCCTGGTGTTCGGCCTCGAGGGCGCGCTGAGCGGCCATGCCAGCTGCAACTCGATGCGCGGCAGCTACACGCTGGCTGGCAACGCGCTGAAGATCGGCCCGATCGCGACCACCCGCATGGCCTGCTCGGAGGCGCTGCTGGAGCAGGAGGACCGCGTCCTCACCGCGCTCGAGCGCGCCGCCCGCGTGGCGGTGCCGGCGCATGGTTTCCTGACCCTGTGGGACGCCGACGGCGCGGTGCTGATGCGCGCCTCGCGCGCCCCGAACTGACGACCCCGACGGAGCCACCGATGAGCCAGCTTCCCGACTTCGCCACCTGCGACCTCTGCGACGCCCACAAGAACGACAGCGACGGCGCCTTCCGCGTGCTGCCGCCGCTGTTCCGCGACTATGGCGGCGTGAGCAAGTTCTGCGGCCCGGTCGCCACCGTCAAGTGCCACGAGGACAACACGCTGGTGAAGGCGGCGCTGGACGAGCCGGGGACCGTCGAGACGCCCTTCGGTCGCGTGGGCCGCGTGCTGGTGGTCGACGGCGGCGCCTCGCTGCGCCGCGCGCTGGTCGGCGGCAACCTCGGTGCCGCGGCGGCGAAGAACGGCTGGGCCGGCATTGTGGTCGACGGCTGCGTGCGCGACAGCGCCGAGCTGGCCGCCTGCGCGGTGGGCATCCGCGCGCTGGCGCTGATGCCGCTGCCGACCGAGAAGCGCAACCAGGGCCAGCGCGACGTGGCCGTGCAGCTGCAGGGCGTGTGGGTGCGGCCCGGCGACTGGCTGTACGCCGACGCGGACGGCTGCGTGGTGATGGCCGGCCCGGCGCAAGGCTGAGCGGCCCCGCCGCGTCACGCCGGCGCGCCGAGCGCCGCGAGGTGAACCACCCATTCGTGCGCCGGGTCGATGCCGGCCAGCGCCGCGAGCTCGGCGTCGTAGAAGGCGCCCACCGCGCAGACGCCGAGCCCCTGCGCGGGCGCGGCCAGGTAGGCGCGCTCGCCGACCAGCCCGGCCTCGAGAAAGGCGTGGCGGTAGCCGCGCGCGGGGCCGTCGGCGTCGGTGGCCCAGGCGGCGCGGGCGATCGACAGCAGCAGCACCGCGGCGGCGTCGCCGATCACGTCCTGTTCCAGCGCGGCGGCGCGGCTGGCGGCGCGCATGCCCGCGACCGTGGCGGGCGCGGGCTGCAGCGCGTGGCGCGCCGGGTCGTAGCGGTAGGCGCCCGGCGCGAGGCCGGTGACGGCATGGACCAGCAGGTGCGCGCGCACCGCGCCCGACAGCAGCGGCGGCCGATCCAGTGCCAGCGCGCCCAGCACCGCGGCCACGGCGTCGAGCGCGAGCGGCCGCGCGGCAAAGCGACGCACCGAGCGCCGCGCGGCGATCACGGCCCAGGGGT
>DATILD010000043.1:0-35730 GCA_035476815.1 Methylibium sp. | reverse complement strand
TTGGGCCCCTTGTGACGCAGCCGAGCAGCGCAGCGGCGGGCGGATCAAGAAGGCCGCATGTCTGAGGCCCGTACCCGGGCCGAGTTTGCGGACTTCCCGCCCGTCGCGAGCAGCGCAGGGCACGGCTCGCGAAGCGAGACGCAAGTCACCAGGGTCGCCTTTCTCTTGCCTACTTCTCTTTGGCGACGCAAAGAGAAGTAGGTCGCCGTGCGGGGGCGAATTCCCCGCGCTGCCTCACGCAGTGAACGGAAGCAGTCGCAGACGCGGCGCGAGGGCTTCGACAGGCTCAGCCCGAACGGGGCGCTGAAGCTCGGCCCGAACGGAGCAGCCCCGCCCAACGCAACGCTCAGTCGTTCCCCTCCACCCTCTTCGCCTCGAACGAAAACACCTCGCTCGTCTTCGGATCCACCGTCACCTTGACCCAGTGGATCCGCGGGCTGCCGATGCCCTGCAGCCGCGTGAAGCGCGAGACCTTCGGCGCCGGCTCCGCGTCGCGCGCCAGCGGCTGGTCGATCAGCAGCTCGTGGAAGTCGCCATGCGCCAGCAGCACCGGCCGGCCGAACGCCGCCGAGCGCGACTTCAGCTTCGCCAGCACCGCCTCGAAGCCGGTGCGCGCCACGTCGCCCACGGGCTTGTCGATGCCCGGGTTGGCCTGCCACAGCAGCACCACCGCCGCGGCGTCGCGCTGCTGCGCCTCGTCGAAGGTCCGGTCGATCCAGGCCAGCGCCGCGGCCTGGCGGGCATTGAACTCGGCCAACCGGTCGGCGCGCGGCGCGGCGGCGCTGTCGGCGGCGTCGATGCCGCTCCAGGGCGCGAGGTTGTTAGCGCTGCCGACCACGTGCACCGACGAGAACACCACGCGCTGCCGCACGAACAGCGCGTGTTCGACGTAGGCGCCATGCGCCGCGTCCACCGCCGGCTGCGCGGTCAGCGCGATCGGCTGCTGGCCGCCGCTGCGGCCCGGGTCGGCGAAGAACAGCTGGCGCACGAAGGCCAGCCTCTCGGTCGGCAGCCAGGCGCCGTTGTTGACGCGGTGGCAGTCGGTCCACTCG
Source organism: Methylibium sp. (assembly GCA_035476815.1). GTDB lineage: Bacteria > Pseudomonadota > Gammaproteobacteria > Burkholderiales > Burkholderiaceae_C > Methylibium. The sequence continues at coordinate 34,678 of DATILD010000043.1, read as the reverse complement.
TTGTCGCCGACGGTGTAGACCAGCGCGCTGCGCACCCGCTGCAGCTGCGCATGGCGCTCGCGCAGCAGCGCGTCGTCGCATCGCTCGGCGCCACCCTTCACGTCGCCGGCATGGAGCACGAAGCGCACCGCGGCGTCGGCGTTGATCGCGTCGATCATGCGGTCCACCGGCGCCAGCTGCGCCGGGCTGTAGGGCAGGTCGCCGATCAGCGCGAAGGAGAACGCGGCGTTGGCCGTCTCGCTCTGCGTCGGTGCCTGCGCGCAGGCCGTCGTCGCCACCGCGGCCGCCAGCGCCAGCGCGCCGCCCAGCCTGCCCATCGTCTTGCTCCAGCCCATGGCCGCCCCCCGCTCGATCCGTCGTCGTCAGATCGGCCGAGCGCCCGCGCGGCCGTGGCGGCATGCTGGCCGGCGTCGGTGACGCCGGCGTGAAGGCGCGCTCAGTGGCGCGCGGCAGCGGCCATCGCGGCCGGCGGCGCGGCCTCGGCAAGCACATGGCCCACCATCGCCTGCGCGAGCGTGCGCTCGCCGACGAAGGCGCGGGCGCCATCCTCGCGCTCGAGCCGGCCGGCCTCGTCCTCCGAGGCCGAACGCACCGCGACGCGGATCTGCGGGTTCAGCGTGCGCGCCGTCTCGATCATGCGGTGCGCATCCACCGAGTCGGGCGTCGCGATCACCAGCATGTGCGCGTGGGCGATATGGGCCTGGATCAGCACCGCCGGGTCGGTGGCGTCGCCGAGCACCGCGGCCTGGCCCGCGGCGCGCAGCGCCTCGACGCGCTCGCGGTTCTGGTCGGCGACGACGAAGGGCATGCCGGCGGCCGCCAGCGCCTCGGCGATGTGCCGCCCGACGCGGCCGTGGCCGACGATCACGACCTGCCGCGCCAGGTACTGCTGCGCGGTGTCGGCCGGCAGCTCGGCCAGCGGGTCGTCGCGCGACTCGAGCCGCCGCGCCGCCGCCGAGCGCGCCAACACCCAGCGCCGCAGCGGGTCGATGGCCGAGAACACCAGCGGGTTCAGCGCGATCGAGATCAGCGCGCCGGCCAGGATCAGGCTCTGCCCCTCGGCCGGCAGCAGCTTCAGCGACACGCCCAGCGCCGCCAGGATGAAGGAGAACTCGCCGATCTGCGCCAGCCCGGCCGAGACGGTGAGCGCGGTGTTCAGCGGGTAGCGGAACAGCAGCACCACGGCGCTGGCGGCCAGCGACTTGCCGAGCACGATGATCGCGACCACCGCCGCCACCTGGCCCGGCCGCTCGACCAGCACCCGCGGGTCGAACAGCATGCCGACCGAGACGAAGAACAGCACCGCGAAGGCGTCGCGCAGCGGCAGCGACTCGTCGGCCGCGCGGTGGCTGAACTCGGACTCGCGCAGCACCATGCCGGCGAAGAAGGCGCCGAGCGCGAAGGACACGCCGAACAGCGCCGCCGAGCCGTAGGCGATGGTCACCGCCGCGGCCACCACGCACAGCGTGAACAGCTCGCGCGAGCCGGTCTTGGTGACCTGCCACAGCAGCCAGGGAAAGACGCGCCGCCCGACCACCAGCATCAGCACGACGAACAGCGCCACCTCCAGCAGCGTGCGGCCGAGCGTGAGCCACAGGCTCGCGCCGCCAGCACCGCCCGCCTCGCCGCCCAGCGGGCCCGCCAGCGCCGGCAGCAGCACCAGCACCAGCACCATCGCCAGGTCCTCGACGACCAGCCAGCCGACTGCGATGCGGCCATTGACCGAGTCGACCGCGCCGCGGCCCTCCAGCGCCTTCAGCAGCACCACCGTGCTGGCGACCGACAGCGCGAGGCCGAACACCAGCCCGGCGCCCAAGGTCCAGCCCCACCAGTGCGACAGAGCCATGCCCAGCAGCGTCGCCACCGCCATCTGCGCCACCGCGCCGGGCAGCGCGATCTTGCGCACCGCCATCAGGTCGTCGAGCGAGAAATGCAGGCCGACGCCGAACATCAGCAGCATCACGCCGATCTCGGCGAGCTGGCCGGCGATCTCGAGGTCGGCGACGAAGCCCGGCGTGCCGGGCCCGATCAGGATGCCGGCGACCAGGTAGCCGACCAGCGCCGGCAGGCCGATGCGCGCGGCGATGAAGCCGAACACGAGCGCCAGCCCGAACGCGGCGGCGATGGTGGTGATCAGCGAAACGTCGTGCGGCATCGTCGCGGCGGCTCGCTGGCGGTCAGGCGGCCGGCGGCCGGCCCAGGCCCTGCAGGCGCGCGGCCTCGACGATCTCGATCCAGTAGCCGTCCGGGTCCTTGATGAAGGCGACGTCGCGCAGCCTGCCCTGCTCGGGCCGCTTCACGTAGAGCACGCCGCAGTCGTCGAACCAGCGGATCGCGGCGTCGAGGTCGGGCACCGACACGCAGATATGCCCGAAACCCTGCGGCTGGGCGTTGCCGTCGTGGTAGTGGAAGTCCGGGTCGTCCTCGCTGCCCCAGTTGTGCGTCAGCTCGAGCACCGCGCGCCGTCCGAAGGTCCAGGCGGTGCGCGCGCCGACCTCCTCGGGCGCCGGCTCGTCGGCCGCGGCGAAGGACAGGAAGTACAGCGAGAACTTCATCTCCGGGAAGTCGAGCTTGCGCAGCACCCGCATGCCGATCACGCGGGTGTAGAAGTCGAGCGCGACGGCCGGGTCCTTGACGCGCAGCATCGTGTGGTTGAACACGAAGCCGCGCGTGGCCTCGGCGGGCCGGGCGCAGACGCCGGGATGGTTCTCGGTGGTGAAGCTCATGGGCGGCACTCCGATGGCAGGGGGCGGGCCGGCCGATTATTGGCGAGGTCTGCGGCATCATCGGCAGCGATGGCCTTGTTGACCCTCGATGACCTGCGCCGCCACGCGGTGGCGCGCACGCTGTTCGCGCCGACCACGCTGCCGAAGGCGATCGCGCGGCTGGGCTTCGTGCAGGCCGACCCGATCCGCGCGCCGGCGCGCGCCCAGGACCTGACGCTGCGCCACCGCGTGCGCGACTACCGCGCCGGCGAGCTCGAGCGCCGCTACCCGCGGCTGGCGGTCGAGGAGGACTACTTCGTCAACTACGGCTTCCTGCCGCGCGCGACCCAGGCGCTGATGCACCCGCGCGCGCCGCGCACCGTGTGGACCGCGGCGCGCTGGGCGCAGGCCGACGCGGTGCTCGAGTTCGTGCGCGAGCATGGCGCGGTGCACCCGCGCGAGGTCGACGCCGCGTTCGCGCATGGCAAGACGCGCAACTGGTTCGGCGGCCGCAGCAACGCCAGCACCGAGCTGCTCGACGGCATGCACTACCGCGGGCTGCTGCGCATCGCGCGGCGCGAGGGCGGCGTGCGCGTCTACGCGCCGCGCGAGCCGACGCCGCCGCCGGCCGACGCGGCCGAGCGCGACGCGCGCCACGACGCGCTGGTCGACCTCGTGGTCGCCAAGTACGCGCCGCTGCCGGCGGCCTCGCTCGGCCATCTGCTCAGCCTCTTGTGCGGCGGCGTACCGCAGTGGCGCGACGGCCGCGCCGCGGCCCTGAAGCGGGTGCGCGCGCGGCTGCCGTCGGCGCGCGTCGACGGCGTCGAGTGGCTCTGGCCCGACGGCGAGAACCCGGCCTCGAAGCGCCACCGCGCGGACGAGGCGGTGCGCCTGCTCGCGCCCTTCGACCCGATCGTCTGGGACCGCCGCCGCTTCGAGCTGCTGTGGGGCTGGGCCTACCGCTTCGAGGCCTACACGCCGGCGCCGAAGCGCAAGCTCGGCTACTACGCGCTGCCGCTGCTGTGGGGCGAGCGGGTGATCGGCTGGGCCAATGTCGCGAACACGGCGCACGGGCCGAAGCCGGCGTTCGGCTACGTCAGCGGCCGCGCGCCGCGCGACGCGGTGTTCCGGCGCGAGCTGGAGGCCGAGGTCGAGCGGCTGCGCGCCTTTCTCGGCGCCGACGACGTTTAAGCCGCCTGCTGCAGCGCCAGCCCCGCATGCTCGCGCAGCGGGTGGAACACCACCTTGGGGTGCCGCTCCTGCGTCAGCCGCAGGTCGTAGGGCGAGGTCATCAGGTAGGCCAGCGTGTCGGCGGCGTCGAGCGCGAGCTTGGACGCGGCCTCGTCGGTGAACTTGCGCATCGCCGCGTCGTCCTCGCAGGTGACCCAGCGCGCACCGTGGAAGCGGCTGGCGCCCAGTCTTGCTTCCACGCCGTACTCGGCCTTCAGCCGGTGCTGGACGACCTCGAACTGCAGTTGGCCGACCGCGCCGAGCAGCATCGCGCCGCCGACGGTCGGGCGGAACACCTGGATCGCGCCCTCCTCGCCGAGCTGCATCAGGCCCTGCTGCAGCTGCTTGCTCTTCATCGGGTTGGCGAGCTCGACGGTCTGGAACAGCTCGGGTGCGAAGAAGGGCAGGCCGGTGTAGCTGCCGAAGGTGGTCGGCGCGTCGGCGTCGGTGATGGTGTCGCCGAGCTGCACGCCGCCGTGGGTGGTGAAGCCGATGATGTCGCCGGCATAGGCCTCCTCGACCGCCTCGCGGCGCTGCGACAGGAAGGTGACGACCGAGGTCGGCCGCAGCTCCTTGGCGGTGCGCTGCACGCGCAGCTTCATGCCCGATTCGTAGCGGCCCGAGTTCACGCGCACGAAGGCGATGCGGTCGCGGTGCGAGGGGTCCATATTGGCCTGGACCTTGAACACCACGCCCGAGAAGCCGCTTGATGCCGGCGGGATCTCGACCTCGCTGCCGTCGGCCTTGCTCACGTGGCGCGAGGCCGGCGGCGGCGCCAGGTCGACCAGCGCGTCCAGCACCTCCTGCACGCCGAAGTTGTTGACGCCGGAGCCGAAGAACACCGGGGTCTGCTTGGCCGCGACGAAGGCGGCCTCGTCGAAGGCCGGCGCGGCCTCGGTCAAGAGCTCGATGCTCTGCTCGGCGAGCTCGTAGTCGTGGCCGAAGCGCGCGCGCAGCGCGGGGCCCTCGGTCAGCGGCACGATCTCGTCGGCCTCCGATCCGCTCTGGTCGCTGCGCTTGTCGGCGCCGGCCTTGAACAGCCGCATCTGCTGGCGGCGCAGGTCGACGATGCCGCCGAAGGCCTTGCCCTGGCCGACCGGCCAGGTCATCGGCACGCAGGGCATGCCCAGCTCCTGCTCGATCTCGTCGAGCAGCGCCAGCGGCTCCTTGCCCTCGCGGTCCATCTTGTTGACGAAGGTGAGGATGGGCGTGTCGCGCTGGCGGCAGACCTCGATCAGCCGGCGCGTCTGCGGCTCGACGCCGTTGGCCGCGTCGATCACCATCAGCGCGGCGTCCACCGCGGTCAGCACGCGGTAGGTGTCTTCGGAGAAGTCCTTGTGGCCGGGGGTGTCGAGCAGGTTGATCACGCAGTCGCGGTAGAGCATCTGCATCACCGAGCTGGCGACCGAGATGCCGCGCTGCTTCTCGATCTCCATCCAGTCGGACGTGGCGTGCCGCGAGGCCTTGCGCGCCTTCACCGAGCCGGCGATGTGGATCGCGCCCGAGAACAGCAGCAGCTTCTCGGTCAGCGTGGTCTTGCCGGCGTCGGGGTGGGAGATGATGGCAAAGGTGCGGCGGCGGCGCACCTCGGTCGTAAGCGGGAGATCGGACACAGGCTGGACTCGGTGGAATTGCGCCGGAACGGGAGCGCTGATCGGCCCCTCGGCAAGCCGGGTATTGTCGCCGCCCGGGCTACAATGCCGGCACTTTCGAGGAGCGTTGCGACTTCCGCCATGGGAGCCAGGCTCGGAAGTCATCCCTCGATGCAACGGCGCTCACCCGCAGGCCCCCGGCCGCCGGTGAGTCGTACCCCGACCCCCAGCTCGGCCCGGCCTGTGGTCCCCTGAACACCGGAGACCCGCCATGAGCGCCGTTCTGAAGAAGCTGCCCAGCACCGATTACCACGTGGCCGACCTGTCGCTCGCCGACTGGGGCCGCAAGGAAATCAAGATCGCCGAGACCGAGATGCCCGGCCTGATGGCGATCCGCTCGGAATTCGCCGCCAGCCAGCCTTTGCGCGGCGCGCGCATCACCGGCTCGCTGCACATGACGATCCAGACCGCGGTGCTGGTCGAGACGCTGGAAGCGCTCGGCGCCCAGGTGCGCTGGGCCTCGTGCAACATCTTCTCGACCCAGGACCATGCGGCCGCCGCGCTGGTGGCCAACGGCACGCCGGTGTTCGCCTACAAGGGCGAGACGCTGACCGACTACTGGGACTACACCCACCGCATCTTCGAGTTCGCTGCCCAGGGCGCGGACGGCGAAGGCCCGAACATGATCCTCGACGACGGCGGCGACGCGACGCTGCTGATGCACCTGGGCAAGAAGGCCGAGAAGGATGCCTCGCTGCTCGCCAACCCCGGCAGCGAGGAAGAGACCTGCCTGTTCGCCGCCATCAAGGCCAAGCTGGCCCAGGACCCGACCTGGTACTCGCGCAAGAGCGCCCAGATCCTCGGCGTGACCGAGGAGACGACGACCGGCGTGCACCGCCTGAAGGAGATGTCGGCCAAGGGCACGCTGATGTTCCGTGCGATCAACGTCAACGACTCGGTCACGAAGAGCAAGTTCGACAACCTCTACGGCTGCCGCGAGTCGCTGGTCGACAGCATCAAGCGCGCCACCGACGTGATGGTCGCCGGCAAGGTCGCCTGCGTGGCCGGCTACGGCGACGTGGGCAAGGGCTCGGCGCAGGCGCTGCGCGCGCTGTCGGCCCAGGTCTGGGTGACCGAGATCGACCCGATCAACGCGCTGCAGGCCGCGATGGAAGGCTACAAGGTCGTGACGATGGAGTACGCCGCCGACAAGGCCGACATCTTCGTCTCCGCCACCGGCAACAAGAACGTGATCCGCTACGAGCACATGGCTTTGATGAAGGACGAGGCCATCGTCTGCAACATCGGCCACTTCGACAACGAGATCGACGTCGCCTCGCTGGCCCGGTGCCAATGGGACGAGATCAAGCCCCAGGTCGACCACGTGATCTTCCCGGACGGCAAGAAGATCATCCTGCTGGCCAAGGGCCGGCTGGTGAACCTGGGCTGCGCGACCGGCCACCCGAGCTTCGTGATGTCGTCGAGCTTCGCCAACCAGACCATCGCGCAGATCGAGCTGTTCACGCACAGCGACTACTACGAGCAGGGCAAGGTCTACGTGCTGCCCAAGCACCTCGACGAGAAGGTCGCGCGTCTGCACCTGAAGAAGGTCGGCGCGATGCTCACCGAGCTGACCGACGAGCAGGCCGAGTACATCGGCGTGCCCAAGCAGGGCCCGTACAAGGCCGACACCTATAGGTATTGACGACCACCCCCGTTGGGTATTGACGCCCACCCCCGTTGCGGCTTCGCCGCTCCCCCTCCAGGGGGCGCCGCTGGCGGACCGGCATAGCCGGATCCGCGGCGGCTGCTTGGACTGACCCATGCCTCGTGCGGACCAGCTTCTGTTGCAACGCGGCCTCGCGCCGACGCGCTCGGCCGCGCAGCGCCTGATCGAGCGCGGCGCGGTCGAGCGCCGCACCGGTGCCGCCTGGACCCTGCTGCGCAAGACCGGCGAGGACCTGGCCGAGACCACCGAGCTGCGCATCACCGACGCGGCCGAGCTGCGCTGGGTGTCGCGCGCCGGGCTCAAGCTCGACGCGGCGCTGGCGCGCGGCGGCCCGGCGGTCGCGGGGCTCACGGCGCTCGACGTCGGCCAGAGCACCGGCGGCTTCACCGAGGTGCTGCTGGCCCGCGGCGCGGCGCGCGTGGTCGGCGTCGATGTCGGCCACGGCCAGCTGCATCCCTCGCTGCGAGGGCATGCGCAGGTCACCGCCATCGAGGGCCTGAACGCGCGCGGCCTGACGCGCGCCGCGCTTGGCGCCGCGATGCCGGCGGCCGGCTTCGATGTGATCGTCGCGGACCTGAGCTTCATCCCGCTCACCACCGTGCTGCCGGCGCTGCCGCCGCTGCTGGCCCCCGGCGGCGAGCTGCTGGCGCTGGTCAAGCCGCAGTTCGAGCTGCAGCCCAAGGACATCGGCAAGGGCGGGCTCGTCAAGAGCCCGCGGTCCTACGCCGAGGTCGAGGCCAAGCTGCGCGCGGCCTGCCCGCCGCTCGGGCTGGACGTGATCGACTGGTTCGACAGCGCCGTCGCCGGCGGCGACGGCAACCGAGAATTCTTCATCCGCGCCGCGCCCACGGGCCGGCCCCAGGAGCCCCAGACATGAGCCCCACCCCTGCCCTGAGCCTGCCGGTCCCGGTGAGCTTCGAGTTCTACCCGCCCAACACCGACGCCGGCGGCGAGAAGCTCAAGACCGTCGTGCGGGAGCTCGGCGTCGCCCAGCCCGAGTTCTTCAGCGTCACCTACGGCGCCGGCGGCTCGACGCGCGACCGCACGCTGTCGACCGTGCTCGACATCGCCGCACTCGGCTTCGAGGCCGCACCGCACCTGTCGTGCATCGGCTCGACGCGCCGCGGCATCGACGACATCCTCGACTCCTACCACCAGCACAAGATCCGCCGCATCGTCGCGCTGCGCGGCGACCTGCCCAGCGGCACCGCGACCGCCGGCGAGTTCCGCTACGCCAGCGAGCTGATCGCCTACATCCGCGAAACGCAGGGCGACGCGCTGCACATCGAGGTGGCCGCCTACCCCGAGTACCACCCGCAGCAGCGCTACGCGACGCGCGACCTGGCCTTCTTCGCGCGCAAGATGCAGGCGGGCGCCAACTCGGCGATCACGCAGTTCTTCTACAACCCCGACGCCTACTTCCACTTCGTCGACGAGGTGCGCAAGCTCGGCGTCGACGCACCGATCGTGCCGGGCATCATGCCCTTCCACAACTACGCGCGCATCGCCCAGTTCGCGATGCGCGACGGCATCGAGATCCCGCGCTGGGTGGCGCTGAAGATGGAGGGCTACATGGACGACACCGCGTCGATCCGCGCCTTCGGCATCGAGGTGGTCACGAAGCTGTGCGAGAAGCTGATCGCCGGCGGCGCGCCCTCGATCCACTTCTACACGCTGAACCAGGCGGGGCAGTCGCTCGAGGTCTGCAAGCGGCTGGCCGGCTGAGGCCATTCGCGCCGGCTTGACCTGCGTCAAACCGGGCGCCGGCGCCGTTTGATGCGGCGCAACACCGGCCGGGCGGCCGGCGCCTCCAATGACTCCATCGTCAACGACCTACCGATGGAGTCTCCATGCGCCGCCTGCTCGCCACCGTCCTCGCGACCTTCGCCCTCGCCGCCCCCGCCACCTCGGCCTTCGCCCAGGACAGCGGCGACTGGCTGATCCGCGCCCGCGCGATCCGCCTGAACGCCGACAACGACGACACCACCGGCCTCGGCCTGAACATCAACGACCGCTGGATCCCCGAGGTCGACATCAGCTATTTCTTCACGCCGAACTGGGCGACCGAGCTGGTGCTGACCTACCCGCAGAAGCAGGACCTGCATTCGAGCGTGCTCGGCATCAAGGTCGGCACGCTCAAGCACCTGCCGCCGACGCTGAGCCTGCAGTACCACCTGACCGGCCTCAGCGGCTGGCGGCCCTATGCCGGCGTCGGCGTGAACTACACGCGCTTGTCGAGCGTCGACCTGGCGCCCGGCGTCGACGTCCAGCGCAACAGCGTCGGCCCGGCGGTCGGCGCCGGCTTCGACGTGCCGATCGGCGGCGGCTGGCTACTGAACGTCGACGCGAAGAAGGTCTGGATCGACACCAAGGTCTCGGTCGGCGGCAGCGGCGTCGGCACGCTCAACATCGACCCCTGGCTGATCGGGATCGGTGTCGGCAAGCGCTTCTGAGCCGCTAGACGATCCGCACCGCGGCCGGATCGAAGTCCGGCTTCGGTGCCTTCAGCTTCATCCCGCGCAGCGTGCGCTCGACCAGCGTCGCGATCATCAGGTTGCGGTTGCTCTTGCTGTCGGCCGGGATCACGTACCAGGGCGCATGCGCGCTCGAGGTGGCGGCCAGCGCGGTCTCGTAGGCCGCCAGGTAGCGCTTCCACTTGGCGCGCGTGTCGAGGTCGCCGAGATTGAATTTCCAGCGCTTGGCCGGGTCGTCGACGCGCGCCTGCAGCCGCGCCTTCTGCTCGTCCTTGGAGATGTGCAGGTAGCACTTCAGCACCCGCGTGCCGGCATCGTGCAGCAGGCGCTCGAAGGCGACGATGTGGCCGAGGCGCCGGTCGCGCTCCTTCGCGTCGATCCAGCCCTCGACGTAGGGCACCAGCACGTCCTCGTAGTGGCTGCGGTTGAAGACGACGATCTCGCCGGCCCGGGGCGCCACCGCATGCACGCGCCACAGGAAGTCATGCGCGCGCTCCACCTCGGTGGGCGCCTTGAAGGCCGCCACGCGCACGCCCAGCGGGCTGCAGCGGGCGAACACCGAACGCGCGGTGCCGTCCTTGCCCGAGGTGTCCATGCCCTGCAGCACCAGCAGCAGCTTGGGCGGCAGGCCCCCGGCGCCGGAGGCGCCGCCTGTCGCACTCATGCCGTTCGCGTACAGCAGATCCTGCAGGCCGTCGATCGCTATCGCGAGTTCGTCGAGCTTGGCCTCGTCGCGCTCGCGGCTGCTGCCGGCCAGCGGCTTGGCCGCCGGGTCGAGGTCGGCCAGCCTGAGCTTGCGGCCCACCTTCCAGCGTTCGAGCGCGTCACGGGCCATCGCGAGCGCCTCAGTCGGGCCGGGTCCAGGCCACGCCGTCCTCGGTGAGGATGGTGTCGAGCGCGATGTCGTGCGACTCCGCCTCCAGCCAGGGGATGTAGCCATGCGTGTAGCCCAGGCCCACGGTGTAGGGCCGCGGGTTCAGCGTGCCCAGCGTGCGGTCGTAGAAGCCGCCGCCATAGCCCAGCCGCACGCCCTTCGGCCCATGGCCGACGCAGGGCACCAGCAGCAGCGTCGGCATCAGCACGTCGGTGCCCTTGGGCTTCGAGATGTCGTAGCCGTCCGGTTCCATCGGGCAGCCCGGGTACCACTGGTGGAAGCGCAGCTGCTTGGTGTCCTTGTTCATCACCGGCAGGCCGATGCGCCGCGGCGGGCCCTCGCCGGTGCCATGGCCGGCGCCCTCGGTCCAGCGGTGCAGGGCGGGCAGCGGGTCGAACTCGCCCTTGATCGGCCAGTAGGCCCCGACCGTCACGTCCTCGCGCTGGGTCAGCCAGACCCGCAGCACGCTCTGCAGCTCGACCGCGCGTTCGAGCCGGTCGGGCATCGTCAGGCGCTCGATCTGCAGCAGCCGACGCAGCTTGGCCTTGTCGCGCGGGGGTTCGAGGGGCGGGATCGGCAGGCTCATCGGGCGCGTTCGGTGTCGAGGGAGGCAGGAGTGTGCGCAATGCGGCGGGCAGCGGCAATCCCGCCGTACCTACACTGCGACACCATGGCCACGCCCGCCGAAGCCTTCGCGGCCCACTGCGTCGAGCTGCTGCAGCCGCTCGGCGCGGCGCGCGCGCAGCGCATGTTCGGCGGCCACGGGCTCTACCTCGACGAGCTGATGGTCGGGCTGATCGCGCAGGAGCAGCTCTACCTGAAGACCGATGCCCAGACCCTGCCGCAGTGGCAGGCGGCGGGTGGCCACCCCTTCGTCTACGCGAGCCGGCGCGACGGCACGGTCAAGACCGCGACGATGAGCTACTGGACGCCGCCCGAAGAGGCGCTCGAATCGCCCGCGCTGATGCGGCCCTGGGCGCGGCTGGCGCTCGAGGCGGCGCTGCGCGCCCAGGCGGCCCGGCCGCGCAAGGCGGCCAAGCCGGCGCGCAAGGCGGCCCGGCGCGGCTGAGCTCAGCCGCGCGGCTCCTCCAGCAGCTCGAAGCTGGCGCGCTGCCAGGCCTCGGCCAGCACCGGCCGGCCCGCGGGCAGGCGCAGCAGCTCGCCGGGGCCCAGCCACCAGTCCTCGGGCGGTGGTTCGCCGGGCCGGCCGTCGGCGGTGACCCAGAGCTGGCCTTCGCGCAGCCGCAGCCAGCGCGCCGTGCGCACCGCCGGCAGCTGCAGCGCATGGCCGCGCGCCAGCCGCCACAGCACGGCCCCCTCGCCCGCGGCGTTCATTCGAGCCCCCGCGGCGCATCGGGCGGCAGCCGCTGGCCGGTGACCACGACGCGCGGCAGCTCCACCACCACCACCGGCTCCGGGGCCGCGGGGGCCGGCCGCACGACCAGCGCGAAGGCGCCGAACAGCGCGACGGTGCCGGTCGCGACCACCACCATCAGCGCGCCGCGCAGCGCCCGGCCGAGCCCCTGGGGCCAGCGCAGGCAAGGCCGGCCGGCGCGGTGGCATTGTTGCGATTGGTTCATGGTGATCGTGTTCATCGCAGGCTCCGCAATTCGTCGTTTCGTGCTTGCATGTTCGGTGAAATCGGGCCTACGATCCAATGAGTTCGCCTCCCATCACTGATGCGCTTATGACATGAATCAGGTCCGCCATCGCCCGCTCGCCATCGGCCCGCTGCGCGCCTTCGAGGCGGTCGCCCGCCGGCTCAGCTTCCGCGCCGCGGCGGAGGAGCTGTTCCTCACCCAGTCGGCGATCAGCCGGCAGATCCAGGCGCTCGAAGACGAGATCGGCGCGCCCCTGTTCAGCCGCGGCACGCGGCATGTCGCGCTCACCGCCGACGGCAGCACGCTGCTGGCGGCCGTGGCGCCGGCGCTGGAGCGGCTCGACGCCGGCGTGCGCCAGATCCGCAGCAGCCGTGGCCGCCGCGGCGTCAACCTCAGCACCTTCGCGTCGATGGCCTCGATGTGGCTGCTGCCGCGCATCGAGGCCTGGCAGCGCGAGCAGCCCGATCTCGACATCCGCATCGACGCCAGCGACCGGCTGGTGGATCTCGACGAACCCGAGGTCGAACTGGTGCTGCGCCACTGCACCGCCGAGACCGCGCCGCCGGGCGCGCTGCGCCTGTTCGGCGAGACGCTGACACCGGTGATCGGGCCCCGGCTGCTGGAGCAGGCCGCGGCCGGCGCCGCGCCACCGCTCGGAACGCCGGCCGACCTGGCCGCCCACACCCTGCTGGAGGAAGAGGACCCGCGCCCGATCACCCGCCAGCTGCGCTGGCGCCACTGGCTCGCGCAGCAGGGCCTGCCGGCGCTGGAGCCGCGGCGCTGGATCGTCCTGAACTTCACCTACCAGCAGGTGCAGGCCGCGCTGGCCGGGCAGGGCGTGGCGCTGGCGCGGCTGGCGCTGGTGGCCGAGTCGCTCGAGCGGGGCGAGCTGGTCGAGCCTTTCGGCGCGGGCGCGCGCATCTCGACCCCCTACGCCTACTGGCTGGTGATCTCACCGGCCCGCCAGGACCGGCCCGAGGTGCAGCGCTTCGCCGCCTGGGTGCAGGACCAGGCGGCGCTGACGCGGCGGGCGATGGGCGAGACCGCCTGAGAGGACTTCAGGACCCGCGCGGCGCCATCACCGGCTGGGTGGCGGCACCGGCGCTGGCGACGACGGTGCGCGTCGGCTTCGCTCGGCGCGCCTCGATCACGACGCGCGGCAGCTCGATGGGGCGGGCCTCGCGGGTGCCGGTGACGACGACCCGCGGCAGTTCGACGACCTGCGGCTGCGCATGGGCCACGGCAGGCACCGGCGTCAGCGCGGGGGTCAGCGCCAGCAGCAGCGTGGCACCGGAGGCGGCGATCGTCGAGCAGATCACGGTCAGGGTCGGGCGTTGCATGGTGGGCTCCTGGGGCGGGTCGGTGGGTCGATGGAGCGAACTCTAGGCAGCGGACCCCGGCGCCGCGAGCGCGCCGCGACGAAGCGCCGGGACCCCGTGACGAACGGCGCCAGCGGCCGATGAATGGCGCGCGCGATGGGTCTTTTCGACAGGGAGGGGCAAGCCCGCTGCGTTAAATTCGGTCGAACTCGGCGTCGGCTGCGGCCTCGCACCGAGGTCGCCCCTGGCGCGGCAGCCCCGTGACACCGGCATGACAGCTCTCGCATCCCCCTCCCTCCTCCACCGACTGGCAGCCCGCCTGCTGGCGCTGCTGGCCTTCGCCCTGCTCGCCGCCCCGGTCCGCGCCGAGCCCACCGGCCACGACACCGTCCTCGAAGCCCGCGAGGCGCTGCGCAAGAAGGACGCGCCGCGTCTGGCGACGCTGCGCGCGACCGTCCTGGCCGCCGAGCATCCGCTGGCGCTGTGGGTCGACTACTGGGCGCTCAACGTGCGGCTCGACGAGGCGAAGCAAGAGGAGCTCGACGCCTTCTACAAGCGCTGGCCCGGCAGCTATGTCGAGGACCGGCTGCGCAACGACTGGCTGCTGGTGCTGGGCAAGCGGCGCGACTGGGCCAACTTCCGCACCGAGTACCCGCGCTTCCGGATGAACGACGACCGCGAGGTCAGCTGCCATGCGGTGCTGGCCCGCCACCTCGATGGTGACGACGTCGGTGCCGCCGGCCGTGACGCCTGGTGGGCGCAGCGCGAGCCCGACGAGGGCTGCGCCCAGCTCGCCGCCGCGCTGTTCGGCACGCGAGGCCTGAGCGAGGACGATGTCTGGCGCAAGGCGCGGTTGGCCGTCGAGGCCAACCGAGCGCGTGTGGCCCGGCAGGCCGGCGCGCTGCTCGGCGAGGACGCGGCGGCAGCGATCGGCGAACTCAGCGACAACCCGGCCCGCTACCTCGCACGCAAGGCCAGCGCGCGCGACGCGCCGGGCCGCGAGCTGGCCGCGCTGGCGCTGATCCGGCTGGCCGCCGGCGATCCGGCGGCCGCCGCGCAGCAGATGGACGAGCGCTGGGACGCGCTGCTGCCGGCGCCGACCGCCGCGTGGGTCTGGGCCAGCATCGGCAAGCAGGCGGCGCAGAAGCTCAGCGACGACGCCAGCGGCCACTTCCAGCGCGCCGCGATGCCCAGGCGCGACGCGGGTCCCGCGGTCGACCTGCCCGACGACACGCTGGCCTGGAAGCTGCGCGCGGCGCTGCGCGCCAACCAGGGCGCCGGCCGCTGGCAGCAGGTGGTGCAGGCGGTCAATGCGATGAGCGCGACCGAGCAGCGCGAACCCGCCTGGGTCTACTGGAAGGCGCGGGCGCTGCAGGCGCTGGCCGCCGACAGCCAGGACGGCGCGGGCATGGTCGCGCAGGCCAAGGCGCTGCTGGCGTCGATCGCCAGCCCGCTGCATTTCTACGGCAAGCTCGCCGCCGAGGACCTGGGCCAGCCGCTGCCCCTGCCGCCGCGCCCGGCGCCGCTGACGGCCGAGGAACGTGCCGCGGCCGCCGCGAACCCGGGCCTGACGCGCGCGCTGCTGCTGATCGAGATCGGCC
This sequence comes from Methylibium sp., assembly GCA_035476815.1. Classification (GTDB taxonomy): domain Bacteria; phylum Pseudomonadota; class Gammaproteobacteria; order Burkholderiales; family Burkholderiaceae_C; genus Methylibium. Next base: position 19,553 of record DATILD010000043.1, on the reverse strand, counting down.
TGCGCAACGAGGGCGTGCGCGAGTGGAACTTCTCGCTGCGCGGCATGGGCGATCGCGAACTGCTCGCCGCCGCCCAGCTGGCCTGCGATCGCGAGGTCTGGGACCGCTGCATCCACACCAGCGAGCGCACCCAGTTCGAGGTCGACATGGCGCAGCGCTTCCCCACGCCGTTCCGGCAGGATGTCGTGGCCCGCGCCCGCGCGGCCGGGCTGGAGCCGGCCTATGTGTACGGGCTGATCCGGCAGGAGTCGCGTTTCATCCTCGACGCGCGTTCCGGCGTCGGCGCCTCGGGGCTGATGCAGCTGATGCCGGCGACCGCACGCTGGACCGCGCGCAAGCTCGGCATCGACTACCAGCCCAGCCGCATCACCGACCGCGACACCAACCTGCAGATCGGCACCGGCTACCTGAAGCTGGTGCTCGACAGCTTCGAGGGCTCGCAGGCGCTGGCGGCGGCCGGCTACAACGCCGGCCCGAACCGACCGCGCAAGTGGCGCGAGGGGCCGGCGCTCGACGCTGCCGCCTGGGCCGAGAACGTGCCCTTCGCCGAGACGCGCGACTACGTGAAGAAGGTGCTGTCCAACGCCACCAACTACGCCGCGCTGCTGACCGGCGAACCGCAGTCGCTGCGCGCCCGCCTCGGCGCATTGATCGGCCCCAGCACCATCCCGCCCAGCGCGGAAGACAAGGCCCTGCCATGAACATCCTGATCCTCGGCGGCACCGGCTTCGTCGGCAGCACGCTGGTCGAGCGGCTGGTGACGCACTGCGGCGGCGCCGGCGCCCGCATCGTCGTGCCGAGCCGGCGGCCGCAGCGCGCGGCGCAGCTGCGCACCTTGCCCACCGTCGACGTCGTCGCCGCCGACGTGCACGACGAGGTGCAGCTGCTGCGCCTGGTGATCGGCTGCGACGCGGTGATCAACCTGGTCGCGATCCTGCACGGCAGCGCCGCCGCCTTCGAGCGCACCCACGCCACGCTGCCGGCGACGCTGGCGCGCGTGTGCGCGGAGGCCGGCGTGCGCCGGGTGCTGCATGTCAGCGCGCTGGGCGTCGCGGCCGATGCGCCGTCGCGCTACCTGCGCTCCAAGGCCGCCGGCGAGGCGGCGCTGCGGGCCGGCGACCTCGACCTGACGGTCCTGCGGCCGTCGGTGATCTTCGGCTCACGCGACCGCTTCATGAACCTGTTCGCGCGGCTGCAGGCGCTGGCCCCGGTCGTTCCGCTGGCGGGCGCGGGGTCGACCTACCAGCCGGTCTGGGTCGAGGACGTGGCCGAGGCGCTGCTGCGCAGCCTGCTCGACCCGGCGACCATCGGCGCCACCTACGAATGCGCCGGCCCGCGCGTCTACACGCTGGCCGAGCTGGTGACGCTGGCCGGGCGCTGGTCGGGCCATCCGCGGCCGGTGCTGCCGCTGCCCGACGCGGTCGGCCGCCTGCAGGCCGCGCTGATGGCGCTGGCGCCGGGCGAGCCGCTGATGTCGGGCGACAACCTCGATTCGATGAAGCTGCCCAACGTCGCCACCGGCCGGCTGCCGGGGCTGGACGCGCTCGGCATCACGGCGACGGCGCTGGAGGCGGTGGCGCCCGGCTACCTCGGCCCGTCGCGGGCCGAGACGCGGTTCGAGGCCTGGCGGGCGCTCGCGCGGCGGCGTTGACGCGGCACGCATCGCTGCGATGCGCGCAACTCACCACCGCGCGGCGCCCGGCACCCTAGCATCGGCCTCTTTGCAGGAGACCGCATGCAGCTCGTGATCGGCAACAAGAACTACTCGTCCTGGTCGATGCGGCCCTGGGTGCTGATGCGCCAGGCCGGCCTGCCCTTCGAGGAGCATGCGCTGCGCTTCGACGACATGACGCCGGGCTCGCCGTTCAAGCGCGCGGTGTCGGCGCTGTCACCGGCCGGCCGGGTGCCGGTGCTGATCGACGGGCCGCTGGCGGTGTGGGACTCGCTGGCGATCGCCGAGTACCTGGCCGAGCGCTTCCCCGAGCACCGGCTGTGGCCCGAGGACCGCGCGGCCCGCGCCCGCGCGCGCTGCGTCTGCGCGGAGATGCACTCGGGCTTCGCGGCGCTGCGCGAGCACTGCCCGATGAACATCGAGCTCGCGATGCCCGAGGTCGGCGCGCGCGTGCTGCGCGAGCAGCCGGCCGTCACCGCCGACCTGGCGCGCATCGCCGCGCTGTGGAACGAGCTGCTCGAGGCCCATGGCGGGCCGCTGCTGTTCGGCCGCTTCACGATCGCCGACGCCTACTTCGCGCCGGTGGTGATGCGGGTGCGCAGCTACGCGCTGCCGCTGCCGGGCGCGGCCGCGGCCTATACCGAGGCCGTCACGGCGCTGCCGGCGGTGCAGGACTGGATCGCCGGCGCGCTGGCCGAGCAGGACTTCGTGCCCGTCGACGAGCCCTACCGCACGCACCGCTGACGGCGGGCCTGGTGACGCGATCGGAGGGAGCGCCGCTCCTACACTGCGGCGCATGGAGCTCTACGAAGTCGGCGGCGCGGTGCGCGACGCGCTGCTCGGCCGCCCGGCCGGCGACCGCGACTGGGTGGCCGTCGGCGCCACGCCCGAACAGCTGATCGCCGCCGGCTACCTGCCGGTGGGCCGCGACTTCCCGGTGTTCCTGCACCCGGTGACGCGCGAGGAGGTCGCGCTGGCACGCACCGAGCGCAAGACCGCGCCGGGCTACCACGGCTTCCTGTTCCATGCCGCCCCCGAGGTCACGCTCGAGGAGGACCTGGCGCGCCGCGACCTGACGATCAACGCGATCGCCCGCGCCGCCGACGGCCGCCTGATCGACCCCTACGGCGGCCAGCGCGACCTGGCCGCGCGCGTGCTGCGCCATGTCTCGCCGGCGTTCGCCGAGGACCCGGTGCGCATCCTGAGGCTGGCGCGCTTCGCGGCACGCTTCGCCGACTTCACGGTCGCGCCCGAGACCGAGGTCCTGCTGCGCAGCATGGTCGAAGCCGGCGAGGTCGACGCGCTGGTGCCCGAGCGCGTCTGGCAGGAGCTGTCGCGCGGGCTGATGGAGGCCACGCCCTCGCGGATGTTCGAGCTGCTGCGCGGCTGCGGCGCGCTGGCGCGGCTGCTGCCCGAGGTCGACCGGCTGTGGGGCGTGCCGCAGCGCGCCGAGCACCACCCCGAGGTCGATACCGGCTCGGCGGCTGCAGTACCTCCGCAGACCCAAGCACGCCATGCAGCAGCCGCATTGATCGCCGCCGGACTCCGATCCCCTGACGGGGGCCCTCTTCCGTCCTGCGGCGATCACCTGCTGCTGGTGCTGGACCTGGCCGCCCGCCTCGACGCGCCGCTGGCGGTGCGCTACGCCTGCCTGGGCCACGACCTCGGCAAGGGCACGACGCCGGCCGCGCTGTGGCCCTGCCACGACGGCCACGAGGGCCGCAGCGTCGCGCTGCTGCGCGCGCTCGGCGAGCGCCTGCGGGTGCCGAACGACTGCCGCGAACTGGCCGAGGTGGTGGCGCGCGAGCATGGCAACCTGCACCGCAGCGCGCCCTTCGGCGCCGCCGCGCTGCTGCGGCTGCTGGAACGTTGCGACGCGCTGCGCAAGCCGCAGCGCTTCGAGCAGATCCTGCTGGCCTGCGAGTGCGACGCGCGCGGGCGCGCCGGCTTCGCCGAGACCGCCTATGCGCCGGCCCCGCGGCTGCGGGCGGCGCTGGCGGCCGCGCAGGCCGTCGACACCGCCGCCGTCGCCGCCGCGGCGGCGGCCCGCGGTGCCGCCGGGCCTGCCGTCGGCGCCGCCATCCATGCCGAACGGGAGGCCGCGATCGCCGCGGCGCTGGCGCTGCCGGGACCGGCCGCGTAACGCTGCGCCCGGCAAGCGGGCCGGCCGGACGCGAGGCAGGGCCCGTGCGATCCGGCCGGCGACCCGCCCCCGGGACGCGGTGGTGCGGCGCCGCCGACCTTCCTTGCCGCAGGCCGAGCAACGACAATCGCCCGGCGGCCGTCCCGCCGCCTTCCTGCTGACCCGATGAGCACCTCCTTCGTCTCCGCGCTGCGTCAGCCCCTGGGCACGGCCCTGGGTTTCAGCCTGGCGATCAATCTCGCGCTGCTGACGCCGTCGCTGTTCATGCTGCAGGTGTTCGACCGTGTGTTCTCGACCCGCAGCGTCGAGACGCTGGTGATGCTGACGATCATCGCCACCGCGACGCTGGTGACGATGGGCTTCCTCGAGCACTACCGCTCGCGCACGCTGGCGGCCGTCGGCATCGCGCTCGAGCAGCAGCATGGCCCGCGCCTGCTGACGCGGCTGCTCGGCACGCCGGGCGGCGCGCAGGCCGAGGGCATGCGCGACCTCGGCGTGCTGCGCAGCTTCCTGTCGGGCACCGGCATCGTCGCGCTGTTCGACGCGCCCTGGATCCTGATCTACCTGGTGGTGATCTACCTGTTCCACCCGGTGCTCGGCGGCGTCGCGACGCTGGCCGCCGGCTTCCTGCTGCTGCTGGCCTGGCTGAACGAGCGCCTGACGCGCGACAGCCTGGCCGCGCTGCACGACGGCCACCGCGACGCGGCGCGCTTCGTCGACGACGCGCTGCGCAAGTCCGAGACCGTCACCGCACTCGGCATGGCCGGCGCCGTCACGGCGCGCTGGAACCGCATGACGCGCCGCAGCCACGGCGTGCAGCTCGGCGTCAGCCAGCGCGGCGGCCTGTTCGGCGCGGTCAGCCGGGTGTCGCGGCAGATGGTGCAGATCATCATGCTCGGCGTCGGCGCCTACCTGGTGATCGCCGAGGGCGCGACCGCGGGCGTGACGCTGGCCGCCACCATCATCCTCGGCCGCGCGCTGGCGCCGGTCGAGCTGCTGATCGGCGGCTGGAAATCGCTGGTCGACGCCCGCGCCGCCTACGCACGACTGCAGCCGCTGCTCGACGCGGCCGACGAGGGCCCGGCGCTGACCCCGCTGCCGCGGCCGAGCGGCAAGCTCGAGGTCGAGAACCTCGTCTACACCCCGCCCGGCGCCGCGCGCCCGGTGGTGGCCGGCGTGTCGCTGTCGCTGCAGCCCGGCCAGGTGCTGGCGGTGGTGGGCGCCAGCGGCTCGGGCAAGACCACGCTGGCGCGGCTGCTGGTCGGCGTGCTGCCGCCGGCCTACGGCGGCGTGCGGCTCGACGGCGCGGACCTGCGCATGTGGGCGGTGGCCGACCGCGGCCGCTGGCTCGGCTACATGCCGCAGACCGTCGCGCTGTTCCCCGGCACGGTGAGCGAGAACATCGCCCGGCTCGGCGAGGTCGACGCCGACGCGCTGCTCGACGCCGCCCGGCTGGCCGGTGCCCACGAGATGATCCTGCGCCTGCCGCAGGGCTACGACACCCCGGTCGGCGAGGACGGCTCGCGCCTGTCGGGCGGCCAGCGCCAGCGCGTCGCGCTGGCCCGGGCGGTCTATGCGACGCCCGCGCTGGTGGTGCTCGACGAGCCCGACGCCAGCCTCGATGCCGAGGGCGAGCAGGCCCTGCTCGAATGCGTGCGCCAGCTCAGGGCGCGCGGCTCGACCGTGGTGGTGGTGTCGCAGCGCCGCGCGGTGCTCGGCGTCGCCGACATGGTCGCGGTGATGAAGGACGGCAAGATCGAGCGGCTCGCCGCCCGCGAGCAGGCGGCGCCGGTCACCTCGATGACCAACGTGGCGCGGGGGAATCTGGCATGAGCGCGGTCCCGGTCCCCGTCGCCACCGTCGAGCCCCGTCCTGCCGACGAGGCGGACGTCCGCGCCCTGCTCGCCCGCCTGCGCCGCGCCGGCCTGGTGGCCGTGCTGGTGTGGCTGGCGATGATGGTGCTGTGGTCGGTCTGGGCGCCGATCTCCGGCGCGGTGGTGGCCGGTGGCCTGGTCAAGGTCGAGGCCAACCGCCAGACCATCAGCCACCGTGACGGCGGCACCGTCTCCAAGGTGCTGGTGCGCGAGGGCCAGCAGGTGAAGAAGGGCGACACCCTGATCCTGCTGGAAGACGCGCGCATCGACTCGTCGGTCGACCTGCTGGTGGCCCAGTTCGAGACCGAGAAGCTGCGCAAGTCGCGCCTGGAGGCCGAGGTGGCCTTCCGCACCGCCTGGGCGCCGACCGCCGAGCAGCGCCGCCTGGCCGCCCAGGACGCCCGCGTGCGCGAGGCGCTGGCGCGCGAGGCCTCGACCTTCGAGGCGCGCCGCCGCACCGCGCTGGGCCAGATGGACTCGGCGCGCGGCCAGCGGCGCGACGCCGACAACGAGGTCAAGGCGCGGCTGCGCGATCGCGTGGCCACCGCCGAGGCGCTGCGCCTGCTCAACGAGGAGCTGGCCTCCAACGAGCAGCTGCTCGAGCAGAACTTCGTCAACCGCACCCGGGTGCTGCAGTTCCGGCGCGGCGTCAGCGAGTACGAGTCGCGCATCCAGACCAACGAGGCCGAGCTGGCCAAGGCGCAGCAGCGCGTCAGCGAGCTCGATGGCCGCCTGCAGTCGCTGCAGGACGCCTACAAGCAGACCGCCGCCGAGGAACTGCGCGAGGTCACCGGCCGCGTGATCGACCTCGAGGAGCGGCTGCGCGCCAGCCGCGACACCGCCGGCCGCCAGACCGTCACCGCGCCGGCCGACGGGCGGCTGATCGAGCTGCGCGTCAACACCGTCGGCTCGGCCATCGGCCCGCGCGAGCCCATCGTCGACCTGGTGCCGGCCGACGCGCCGCTGGTCGTCGAGGTGCGCGTCGGCGCCGACGCGATCGGCGACCTGCACCCCGGGCTGGACGCCGAGGTCCAGCTGCTGCCCTACAAGCAGCGCAGCACCGACCTGATCGACGGCAAGGTGCTGCGCGTGTCGGCCGACGCGCTGACCGAGCAGCGCAGCGGCGTGCCCTACTTCACGGTGCAGGTGGAGCTGTCGAAGGCATCGCTGGCCCAGGCCAGCGCCGACCACGGCAGCGAGATGGCGGTGCTGCCCGGCATGGCCGCCGAGGTCTACATCAAGACCAGCAAGCGCACGCCGCTGGACTTCCTGCTGAGCCCGCTGACCAGCGGCATCCGGCGCAGCTTCCGCGAACACTGAGGTCGCGGCGGCCGCCTGGCGCGGGGCCGCGGGCGCCGACCCCGCGATAGGGCCTGTTAACGCTATTGGAGGGCTCGCGCCCGGGCCGCGCAGGCTGCAGGGCAAGGCGCGAGCGAGGCCGCGTGCTGCTGCACGCAACGAGCGAGCAACGCCGCCATGCGGCCTGCGCGACCCGGGCCCTTCGGGTGACCCAGGAAACGGCGGCCCTCGGCGTTGCAAATGCTCGCCGTAGCCGGGCTACGGCTGTGCTTTGCGCCTTGATGGCCGCCGTTTCCTGGGTCACGCGAGTCCTCCGATAGCGTTAACAGGCCCTAGGCCTCGTCACCACCGCTTCAGCGGGCGGCGGCGCGGCCGATATCGCTGATGAAGCCGCCCCGGCGCCCGTCTGCCCCGTCCGCCCATGAAGACCTTGCTCGCCTGCTCGCCCACCGACCTGCCCGACAGCGTGCTCGAGCGCCTCAGGGAGCGTCGCGTCCAGGGCCGCTCCACCGGGACCGCGGTCCGCGTGCTCACGCGCTCCGGCCGGCACCACGACATCGCCTTCGCATCGAACGCCGTCGCGGTGCCGCGCGGGGTCACGGTCTATGTCTGGTGGAGCGTCGGCGGCCCGGTGTGTGCGCCGGTGGCCGAGGTCGACGCCGAAGAGGCGCGCAGCAGCAGCATCAGCCGGCAGGTCGAGCTCGCCCGCGCGACCCTCGCGAAGGCCCGGCTCGAGCGGCCGCTGCGGCACGCGGCGCCGATGGACATCGCCCTCTGAGCGCCCCAGGGCCGGGCTGCGCCATGCATCGACCCACGCAAGCCCGCGTTCAAGAGGTCCGACGGAAATCGCCCGCAACGTTCCAGCGCTGCCGGATCCTCTGCGAAGCGACCGCTCCGGCCGCCTTCGCCACCAGGAAAGGATGGCTTTCAACGACATCAATTGGCGCACGCCGATCGAGCAGCTCGTTCGCCTCGACAAACCAACTGCAGATCTCCCAAGGCTCGAAGGCCTGCCGTAACACGTCGGCAGCCACTCTGGGCGCAGCCTTGAGCTGACAAGCACCCACATCGAACTGGAACAGCGGAAACCAGCGGACGCAGTTCCAGTCCACCGAGAGAAGCGCTTCGTAAACCGTGTGCTGCGGAAACGACTGATCCACGCTCGCTTGCTGAGCCGACAACTGGGCCAAGATCTCGCGCTCTCGGGCCATGCCACCTCGACCGCGGTATGCGTTCAGCAGCCTGACAAATAGTTGATCATCCGCCTGGGAGCGCCCCGTCTTCTCCGCCGCATCCCTTCTCTCTCGAATGATTCGCTCGCACGATCCGTCCTGACGCCGCAGAAAAATTTCGTCGTGTACCACAGTCATTGCTCGACGGCGTTGTGGCATCGACGGCAAGGCTTCTTCCGGGGAGTCGGGTCAGGCCGCCGCCTTCGAAGCGGCCTGAAGATGGGAGGCATCCAGAAACTTGTCGAAGAAGATGTTCCTGTCGTTGACACCGAGCAACTTGAGCTGCGCAATGGCTGCATCAATCATCGGTGGCGGCCCACAGAGGTACGCCTCGGAGTTGACGTTGGCCGTCTTCTCCCTGGCGATGAAGTCAGTCACGAAACCGCGGTACCCCGGCCAATTGCTTTCGTCTGGCTCGCTCGACAGAATCGGAATGAAGCGAAACCGGCCGCCCGACGCATCCTCGATCAGCTTCATCTCTTCCAGGCAGTAAAGATCCCTTTGAGTCCGGGCGCCGTACAAGTAGACGGCATCGCGCTTGAAGCCGCTGTCGGCAAGGCCTTCCAGCAGCGCCTTGATAGGCGCCATGCCGCTGCCGCCCGCAATGCAAACGATCGGGGCAGGGGTGTCGCGAAGGTAGAAGTGCCCGTGCGGGCCCGTCACCGCCACCGGGTCGCCAATGGTGGCGCCCGAGTGAATCCACGTGGTCATTTGCCCCTTGGGCACATGACGTACGTGGAACGTCAAGAGGCCGTCCGACTCGCGTTCGGGCGCACTTGCGAATGAGTATGACCGCGGACGTTCGAGCTTGAGACTGGCCACCGAAAGCTCGGCAAACTGACCCGACTTGTACTTCGAGAATCCTCCGGGGACATGCACTCGCACCTCTCTGATGTCGTGCGTCAACTCCCGAATGCCGGCGATGGTTCCATCGACGGTCTTGACTTCTGACCGAGACCCGTCAGCACCGTCCAGCGCCACGTCGATCTCGACGTTGCCACGCAATGCAGTCTGACAAGCGAGGATGAATCCATCATCCAGTTCCGACTCGGTCAGCACGTAGCTGAAGTCGTTCAGTGCCTTGATCTTTCCACTCTTCAACCGGCAGCGGCAAGTTCCGCAGCTACCCACCCGACAGCTGTTCGGCCACTTGAGGCCATTTGCAATGGCCGCCTTGAGCACCGTATCACCGGGCGGGACCGTGAATTCCTGGTCAGCACCTGAAAGGCGAACCTTGAACGGCCCTTTGCTAGCGAATAGACCAAACATGCCTCGGATCCTCAATCTAAAAAGACCCCTGCGCCGACGGTCTTGCGAACGACGGGCAGGAGTAACCACTACTACGAGGGACGCCTAAAATTAGTTGGAAGATTGGATCGTGAAAGCAGCCGAGGGGCAGGCCGCGACCACCGCACGCACCTGGTCCTCGGGAGCCGCCTCGGGCTTGATCACGAACTTGCCCCCTTCCACCATGAAGACCTGCGGAAGAGTCTTGACGCAATTGGCGCTGTGACAGCATTTCTTCTCATCCCACGCAATTTGCATGCTCATGTCGAATCTCCAGATTCATTGACCGTTGATACTCGCCCGCCGACCCAATTGTCAGAGGTGCACGACTTCGCTCTTGAGCGAATAGAGGATGCAGAGGATCTCGTCCTTCTCCCGCTTGCCGACGTCGTGCTTGTCTAGCGCCGCGAGAACGTCATCGCACACGGCGATGAACTCCGTTTCGTTGATGTTCATTCCGCGATGCGCCGAGATCATGTCTTTGCCGGTGTACTGCTCCGGCCCGCCAAATCCTGCGCAACACATCTCGGTCACCAGGCGCTTGACCTTCGCCGGGTCACTGGCCAGGTAGCGATTCCGGATGAGCGGATTGGCCAGATGGTTGTTGAAGATCGTTTCGCAGATGGCCTCGATGCCGGGCCGTTGGCCAAGGCGCTGGTAGAGCGTCGCGGCCTCGCATGCGCCTTGCGCTGCGTCAGATTGAAGTTGCGCACTCATTGCGTGCTCCTTGCGGTGAGATGCTCGCCCTCGTGGGGCGAGCTGGTTTGAGTCGAGCGCTTAGACGTGAGCGACGTTCAGCGTTTGGCCGGCAACGCGCTCTGGGGCAACTTCATAGCCGACTTGGCGGTTGATCTGAGCGGCGATCCGGCGCTCCGCGGGGGTCGCAAAGTCGCGATCCCAGATCGCGAGCTTCTTCTTCATGCGGGCGTGCCACAGCGGCGGGACGAGCGCCAGGCAAAACTCGGTGTAGTAGCCAATGCCGGCATTCGGTGAACCATCGGGCGCGCAGCCAACGTTGGTGAGTTCCCAGAAATGGGTCTCACCGCGGTCGTGGTGGTCGCCTTGACGGCCGATCTCGATGAACGCCCAGCTGGTGAAGACGTTGTCGTTGTCCCAGGAGTGGCGATACTCGATCGGCTCGCCCTTGACGCGGATCAGGCCGTAGTGCTCCATGTAGTTCAGCGCTTCGAGCTCGAAGTTCGAGATCACCCAAACGCTGAGCATCACCGCCATGCCGATGCCAAGACCGGCCAGGCCGCCAGCCATGTACGTCGGATACGCGAAGAGCGCGACGGTCGGGAGGCTCATGAGGTAGCCACGGATCCAGCGATTGGAGAGCGAGAAGAACGACTTGCCTTGGCGCTTCATACGACGGGCTTCCGTCTTGATGCCGAAGTAGGACTGGCCAATGTGCGAAAGCAGGAAGTGCTTGTAGAGACTGCGACCACGCGGCGAAGTCGCCGGGTCGGCGTCGTCACCCAGTGCATTGTTCTCGGGACCCAGCCATGCCCGGCCAAGCTCGACGTGATGGTTGTAGACGTGCGCGAAGCAGAAGTGGGCCGTCCCGCTCAGGGCCATGACCCAACGAGAGACCAGGAATCCGATGCCCTTGGTGTGCGAGAGCTCGTGGCCATAGATGATCCCGAGGCCCTGATGCATGCCGGCGCCTATGGTCGCGGCAACCAGCCCCAAGCCGGTGATGCCGCTTTCGTACTCGTAGCCATGGAACATGGCCGTCTCGATCGGCGCCCCACTGACGTACTGGTAGACCCGCCAGGCCAGCGCGAGCTGCAAACCGATGAAGAGCACAAGCTGCACATACATGACGTTGTTGTGGATGAACGGCACGCCGAGCGGCTTCCCTTGCCGGTCGGTTGCCGCGCCCTTCGTGTGGATCGTGGCCGTCAACGTGTCCATGACGATGTTGAAGCCGAAGACCGCAAGACCGACCCAGACCCAGGGCCCGCCCATCAGGATTCCCAGTGTTGTGGCAAGGAGCCCCAATGGCGTATAGAAGTACACCAAGTGGCCCAGCAATAGTCTTTTCATGTCGTGTTCCTCTCGTTCCGAATGTTGATGCCAGAGCTACGTCCGAGTTCGTGGGCACCGCCCTGAGTGTCTAGACGCATTGCAGTTATAGAAGGCGAACCCTCGAGCGGGAACACGAAGATGTACGTGGCCTGCAGCGGTTCTACTCGGGGCGGCGCCGGTTGATCGATCCTGCTTCTGACCGTCGGGCTGAAATGACCGGGCAACGGCAGGCAAACGTGCGCTTCGGTGGCACGGCTTCGCGAAGAAGGCGGAGGTGCGCGCGGGGGGAGGCAACGCGCGGGTTGGTGCTTGGCACGACCGTCCGCCGCCCTGGAGCGCGGGATGCACGCTCCGCCCGCCCGATTCAGCGAAACGGCAAGGGGACACCCCGATCGCCCGCTGCCGCCCTATCGAGGCGGTCGCCTGAGCGGCGCACTCGAGGTCGGGCGCGATTCAGCAGCTTGAGTCGAGCAGGTTGCTCCAAGCCCTGAGCTGACGAGCTCCGATCTCTGGTCAAGACCGGAGCCGGTCGCTCTCAATGGTGGTCGATCATCGAGTACTGGCGGACATCCTTGACGCTAACCACTCGATTGGCATTGGCGCCGCAGAGACAGTTCTGATTGAGGTCGCAGCCCCAGATTGGATAGGCACGGAAGGTGCGCAGGTCTTCGGGAAGCTGATCGAGGTGGGGCATTTCAGTCGCCGCCAGACGGTCCGTCGATCCTTCGGCACTCAGCGAGGCCTTGATTCTGGCCATCTCGATTTGCAGATCTTCGATGCGCCTGCCGTCCCAAGCTCCGACGGCGCGCCCGGACCGGGTCTTGATTTCGTTGCGCATATCTTCATTCAAAAATCAAACTTGTTCGAACACCGCTCGCGTCGTTCAGAGAAGGGAAACCCAGCGTTGCACGATGCTGGGCAGGATCTTGTCTTTCCCTTGCTTCTGCTCTTGCATCGCAATCTTCATCTGACCAGCGCTGAATGCCAGACCCTGCTCCCTGGCCAGGCCGACGTAGAGCGCGATCCAGTCGTCCTTCGCCATACCGCTGTCGATCGCCGCACTGAGCTTGGTTTGGATCGTCTTGTCCTGGCTCACGATTTCGCCGAACTTGCGAATGATTTCATCGAAGGCGCGCTCCTGGATGGTTTCATTCCGGACCGAGTCGAGCATATGAAGTCCTCCTGTTGATGGATTCGGTCGCGGCATCATGCAATGCCGCGTGCGTCAGTTATAGGGCGACGGTACCGAGGAGGAAACGCGCAGAACTACGCGATACGTACGCCTGACTACGCTGCAGACCCCTCACGCCGGACGATCCCGCGCCGTGGCGGGCCTGCGCGTGATGCGCCGGCCGCTTTCGCCGTCCGCGCGCTACGCGGCGAACCTCTTCGCGGTGGTCGGCTCAGTCGCCAGCGTCAGGGGGAAGAAGCTTGTTGACCAGCTGCGGCAGGGTCTTCACGCCGAGCTTTGCCATGATGTGGGCGCGGTGGCCTTCGACCGTGCGCGTGCTGATATCCAGATCTGCCGCGATCAGCTTGCTGGACTTGCCTTCGCGGAGCAGGTGAAGAACCTCGCGTTCGCGGGCGGTCAAGGACGACAGCGCTTGTCGGGCATCCTTGTCCCGCTGACGCTCGGTCAACAGATCGGCATGCCGGCGCATTGCCGCGGTGATGCTGTCGAGCAGGACCTGGTCGTTGAACGGCTTCTGCAAGAACTCGAACGCTCCGGCTTTCATGGCCCGCACCGTCACGGGCACATCGCCATGACCCGTGACGATGATGATCGGCAGCGAGGCGCCGATGACACGCAACCGTTCCTGCAAGTCAAGGCCACTCATTCCCGGCATGCGCATGTCGAGGATGAGGCAGCCGGCCATGTCCGGGTGGTAGGCGTCGAGGAACTCCGCCGCCGATGCGAACGTTCGGGCGGGAATCTTGACCTGTTCGACGAGCCAGCGAATGGCGTCACGCACTGCCGGGTTGTCGTCCACGACGTAAGCGGTCGGCTCGGCCGTGCGGTTGAGTCTGGTTTGGAGGGTTTTGCTCATCGAGGTGCCTAGCACATGGGTAGAGTAAAGCTGAATGTCGCCCCCTTGCTGCTGTTGGCCTCGAGCCATAGCCGGCCGCTATGTGCTTCGATGATCGTTTGACTGATGCTCAAGCCGATGCCCAAGCCGTTCGGCTTGGTCGTGAAGAAGGGCTGGAAGAGCTTCTCCTCCAGTTCCGGCGGACAGCCTCGACCTTGGTCGATGATGGAAACCTTGACTTGTTCTGCCTCGGCCGGGGCGACCTGGATGATCAGCTTCCGGTCCGGCGGGTTGACGACGGACATCGCATCCAGGCTGTTCCTCACCAGGTTCAGGATGACTTGCTCGATCTGGATCGGGTCGACGCGCACCTTCGGGCACCATGATCCGTCGTCCAACTTGAGCGTGACTTCCGATTGGGCCAAGTCCGCGCTGATGAGGCTTGCCGCTTCCCGGATCACATCGTGGACCGCTGTCGGCCGGAACACGGTCTCGCTCTTGCGCCCGAACTTGCGCAGCCGCATGAAGATCGCGCCGCCCAGTTCCGCCTGCTTGATCACCTGCTGAAGCCCGTAGCGCAGTCGCTCCGGATCGATGCGGTCGTCGTTGGCTATGCGCAGACAGGTCTGCGCGTAGGTTGTGATGGCGCACAGCGGTTGCGTCAGCTCATGAGCGAGTCCCGACGTCATCTCGCCGAGTGTGCTCAGTCTCGCGACATGCGCCATTTCCGCCTGATGACGACGGGCGGACTCCTCGGCACGGCACCGTTCGCTGACATCGTGGCCGGTGGACACGAAGTGCGTGATTTCGCCAGCCGCATCTCGCAACGAAGTGATGGTCTTGTCCTCGTGGTAGGTGTTTCCGTCGCGGCGTCGGTTGATCAGCACGCCACGAAACACCTCGCCTCGCTTGATGCCGCTCCACAGCTCCCGGTAGAAGGCCTCGTCGTGCACTCCCGAGCGCAGGATGCTCATCTTGCGACCGATGACTTCATCCTTGCTGTAGCCAGTCAGGCGTTCGTAGGCGGGGTTGACGTGGAGGATCGAGCCTTCGCGGTCGGTGATGGCAACGGAGTCGGCCGCCTGCTCGAGGGCGCTGGACAGGATGCGCATGCGAGCTTCGTTCCTCTGGCGCTCCAGCTGACCGCCGATCCACTGGGCCATCAACTTGAGCGTCTCGCGCTCACTCGACGTAAATGGCACTTCGCGCGATGCATCGCCGGCGAACACGATGGTGCCGAATACCTCACCTCGAACGACGATGCGGGCTCCGAGATAGGACTCGATGCGCCAGCCGGCGATGTGCGGGACGTCGCCCGCCTTCGACGCATCGGCGAATTCGATGCTTAGCGGATCTTCCAGTCGCAACGTCGATTCGCAGTAGCTGCAGGACAAGGCGATCGCAGATCTCGGCTCGACCACGTTGTCTGGCGAGACGGCGTCGACGATCCGCAGCGTCTCGCCGTCGACCTGCGTCAGCAACCCGAACGGAAGATTCAGTTGGCTGCATACGAATTCGAGCAGCTGATGAACCTTGGCTTCGAAGGTGGACTCCTGCGCCGATGTGATCTGCAGGAACGCGTTGAGCACCTTGACGTGGGAGCGCAGGTCCAGCTCCGCTCGTGTCCTTTCGCGCTCCGCGTGCACGCGCTCCGTCACGTCCTGCAGGATGAGCATCGCGCCACGTTGACCCGCGTGATACGCGAGCGGCGCGACGGTGGCCTCGACATGGCAGGGCTTGCAACGGTCTGCCGTCACTTCGAAGACCAGCGGCGGCCTGGGCTCCGTCCGTGCATCAACGCTCAGGCATCCCATCAAGCGATCGTGCTCGAAGGAGGGGAAGAACGATGCCACCGAAACGCCAAGAGACTCTGGCTCGGCTGTCCCGAGGATGGCTTCGGCACGCCGACTCATGCTCAGTATGGCGCCACGATTGTCGACCGTCAGCACGCCGACGGGTAGCCGATCCAGGAGTCGATCGAGGTAGTGAGTGACTTCAGGTTGGAACAGCGACAGCTTGCCGAGGTGCAGCTGCGCCGACTGGATCGTGTGCAGATAGCTGCTGCGTTGCTGCCGACGTTCGACCGCTCGCCGCAAGGCACCGGGCAGCTCATCCAGTTCAGAGAGCGACCACGGCTTGACCTCGCTGCCGAGCGAGGGGCTGAACATGATCGTTCGCTGCAGCTGCGCGACGCGCTCGGCCCCGACGAGGATCACCACCGGGATGGTCTTGTCGACGCGGCACACCCGCTGGGCCATCGCCACGGGATCACTCAGCGCCGAGCCCAGCAAGACCGCGTCGCTCTGCAAGAGTCCTTCCGGAACGGTCGTACGCGACAGCTCTTCGTCACCCCACTCGTCCCAGCGCAGCACGCCATCCAGGCGTGCCGCGACGCGCTGGAAGGTGGTCGGCTCGACACCCATGACGACGACAGTGCCGATGCAGGGGTCCCTGTGGGCTGACACGGCGACCATGGTCAGTCCGATAGCAACGGTTGCCCCAGCAGGGCCCGACCAATCCAGGTGCGCAGGATGTCAGTGCTCGGCGACATGAGATCCGCCGCCCGCGCGTCCCTGAGCATGCGATGCAGTCGGGAATCGCTGCGATAGGCAATCCCGCCCGCCAGCGTCATGACCTCGTTCACGACATGAACGACGCACTCGGCAACCTCGACCTTCGAGGCCATCAACGCAATGAGCGCATCGGGATCGCCCGCATCGAAGCTGCTCGCAGCGTTGTAGATCAAGCGGCGCGTCCGCTCGACCGTGATCCACAAAGCAGCCAGTCGATGCTGCAACACGGGTATCTGTGCGAGCGTCTGACCGCTGTGCGTGTGGTGACGCTGAGCAAGGTGTGCGCGGATCTCCGCCAGGGCCGAGCTGGCCACGCCAAGATAGGTACCCGCGATGGCGATCAGAAAGTACGGGCACACCACATTGAAGATGTACCAGATGTGCTCGCCCTCGCGGCCCAACAGATTGGCGCGTGGGATGACGACGTCGTCAAGCTTCAGAGAGCGCGACGAATTCCCGCGCAACCCCAGTCCGTTCCATGGCGGCCCCCACTCGAGCCCCTTCGTATGGCTCGGCACGATCACGCAGGTGAATTGTCCGGTTGGTGCCTCGGGCGCCTCGACGACCGTCGAGACCACGTAGGAGTCCGCATAGCCTCCATTCGTCACGAACGTCTTGGTGCCGGACACCGTGAAGCCATCGACCATCGGTCGAAGCGAGGTCTGTGGAAGATAGAAGTGAACACCCGTGCCCGGCTCACTGAGCGACAGCGTGGTGATATGCCGCCCTTCCACGATGGGCGTCAAGAACTGATCCTGCTGTGCCGGCGTCACATGGGCCGCGACGACCGACGACCCGACGCAGTGCATGCCGAAGCAGATCGCGGTGGAAGCACATTCCTGCCCGAGGGTCTCGCAGACTTGCGCCAAGGCAAGCAGCCCTTGCCCCAGGCCGCCATGCGCCTTCGGCACCACCAAGCCAGCCAGGCCGGCCGCCTGCATCGCCCGGATGCCTTCGGCCGGCCAACTTGCGTCGTGGTCGCACCGCGCCGCGTTGACGGCCACGACTTCCCGAGCGATTTCTCGCGTCTGGAGAAGGATGGTATCCAGATTGCTCCGAAGCACGGAAACTCCTCTACGTCACGCGGCACAGTGCCGAGGTCGTACGCTACATCCTGCCTATATTGATGCTCGCTCGAGCATCAATATAGGCCAACGGAGGAGCGGCTGACCTCGATCGAACCCTAGCGGGTCGAGCTCGGGGCGCGTGCGCGCTCAGGAGGAGCAACCCTCCCGAGCGCCGCCGTTGGCGCTACCGCGTGTCGGTATGCAGGCGGGCCGCGACGGCGGCGCACTCGAGGTCCGGCCGCCGCCGCGGCAGGCCGCTCCGCTGCATGAACACGCGGCTAGAACCGCCAAGTCAGGCCAAAGCCCGCGTGCCAAGACCTGACATCGGCAACCGTGTGCGTACCGAAGTCGCGGCTTTCCTTCTTCTGGAAGCCGACATGCCCATCGACGTCCAGCCCCGGCATCAGGAAGCCGCTGTAGCCGACACCGAACGTGTAGCGGTGCTTGTAGATGACCTCGGTCTGGGTTGCCTGCAGGTACTGTATGACCGGCGTCGACAGCGGGATGACGATGCCACCCGGCCCGGTGACAACCTGGGTCAGTCCGCCGAGCTTCGTGGGTGCCGAACGATTCGGATCGTTCGCATGGCCATAGCCGGCGCGGTAGCGCCAGGGCCCATTCGTGTACTGGGTGCCCACCGAGAAGATGCGCTGATCCTCGAACACATCCTGCCAGAACTCGGCGTCTTCCCAGCGCTTGTAGATGAAGTCGGCCGCCAGCAGAAGCTTCCCGCCCATCAGGCTCGAGTTCGAGATGCCGATGCCGATGTTCTCGGGCTGCTCGATCTCCTGATCCGAATACAGCGGGAGGCCGCTCGCGGTCGTCCCCGTCTGGAATAGGCTATTGAAGTTGTGGGAGAGCTTCGACTGGTAGAAGACCCCCACGTGGGTGCTCTTCGGCAGTTCGTAAGTCGCACCGACGGAAACTCGCCCGCCGATCGCATGCGTTTCGGCCGCCACGGACGACAGTCCCGCATCGAGCTGCGCGAAACTGACGGTGGCCGCCCCGCCCACAGACAACTTGTCGGTGACCTTGGCGGCTGCTCCGGCGTTGACACCAAAGATGATGAACTCCGCGCCAGCGCCAAGGCTTTCCGGAATCTGCCGGAAGTGAGCCCCGATGCCCGAAACCGGCGTCAGGCCCATGCCCACGACGACGGGTAGCCCGAGCCCGTGCAGATCCTGCGTGACGGCGACGTTGGGCACGGGAAAGACCTTCGTGTCCGAGTTGCCTTCGAACGCGGCACCGGTGACGGTTCCGTCATGCCTCAACTTCACCGACGGATCGTAGAAGGTGACGCCGAACGTGAACTGAGTTCCCTTGAACTGGGTCATCGTTGCCGGGTTGCCGAACACCGCCGACGGCACATCCTGTGGCTGCGCCAGGCTCGTGCCGGCCATCGCGCCAGACGCCGGCATGAGCACGTTGTGCAGGTCGTATCCATACGGGCCCGCATGGACGTACGGGGTGACCGCGAGCCCTGCGGCCAGCCATGCTGCTCTCGTACAGCTCGGTCGCCCCGTTCGCGCGCCATGACGATCGGCCGATCGGGCCGGGTACCGCTTCCATCGCTGCATGTGCCGTCTCCTATAACTGTTGATGTGGGTCAAAAAGCACGAGCGAAGCGCTCCCGCTCTACCAAAAGTTATAGGGCGCGGCCCTTTGTCGAGTAAGCCGTGCAATTACGCAAAACCAGGTAGTTGTACGTGTGCGCGTAGAACTACCTCGATCGAACGTATTGCTGCGCGTAGTGCGGCGCGATGGCCTCACATAGATTCGATGCGGACTGCCGACGTCCTACACCACGGGGTGCAGAGGAGATGGCTGTCTACGCGACATCAATACCTGCTCGATGTATGGCGCCTGGGCATCTCAGCCCCGCATCGACACGGTCGCATAGCGGCTTCTGCATCGAGATCGAGAACACGCCGGCGGCGGCACCGAGCATCCACGCACCCAACAGAATTGGAGACCGAATGAAACCCTATCTGAAGCGCACCCTTTCCGCCGTTGTTGCAGCCACGTTCACCGGGGCCGGCTACCTCCCGATGGCGACAGCCGACGAGACCTGCAACTCGCCCTACGTGAGCCGCCTGATCAAGGGACAGGAAAGCTACCTGCACGTGTGGACGCTGGGCGTCAAGGGCATGGGCGACGGATCGGACAAGCTGGTGACGATCGATGTCGACCCCAAGAGCAAGAAGTTCGGCGAGGTGATCCACACGATCTCGGTCGGCGGCCGCGGCGAGGCCCACCACATGGGCTTCTCCGACGATCGCAAGTACCTGTGGGCCGGCCGCCTCGACGACAACAAGATCTTCGTGTTCGACGTCGGCACCGACCCGACC
>DATILD010000042.1:0-188184 GCA_035476815.1 Methylibium sp. | reverse complement strand
CGGCCGCGCTCAGGGCGCGGCGACGGCCGACGCCCAGGCCGACCGCAGCGGCGCCGCGGCCAACGCCGACGCGGCCGGCGCCGGCCGCGTGTCGACGCGCCCCTGAGTCCCGCTCATACGGCTTTGCGTTCAATCGTATAGAAGCCGTTCGGGCTGAGCTTGTCGAAGCCCTCGCGCCGGCGGTTCGACAAGCTCACCGCGAACGGTCGGTTCTGATCGATCGAACGCAAGTTGGTATCAGGCCCGCAGCGGCAGCTCCCGCAGGCGTCGGCCGGTCAGCGCGAACAGCGCATTGGCCACGGCCGGCGCCACCGGCGGCGTGCCGGGCTCGCCGACGCCGGTCGGCGGGTGCTTGCTGGGCAGCAGGTGCACCTCGATCGCCGGCGTGTCGGCCAACCGCGGCAGCGGCTGGTCGGGGTAGTTCTTCTGCCGCACCACGCCGCCCTCGATGTCGATGCGGCCGTGCAGCGCCGCGCCCAGGCCGAACAGGATCGCACCCTCCATCTGCTGCGCGACGATGCCGGGGTTGACCACGGTGCCGCAATCCACCGCGCACACCACGCGGTGCACGCGCGGCACGGTCGTGCCCGCGGGCAGCGAGACCTCGACCACCTGGGCGACGATGCTGCCGAAGCTCTCGTGCAGCGCGACGCCCCGCGCGCGGCCGTCGGCGAGCGGGCGGCCCCAGCCGCCGCGCGCGGCGGCGAGCTTCAGCACCGCCGCGTGGCGCGGCAGGTCCTGCAGCAGCGCGAGACGGTAGGCCACCGGGTCCTGCCGCGCCGCCTGCGCGCATTCGTCGATGAAGCCCTCGCTGAAGAAGGCGTTGTGCGAGTGGCCGACGCTGCGCCAGTAGCCGACCGGCACGCCGCTGCGGGTGGCGACATGCGCGGTGCGCGCATGGGCGATGTCGTAGGGCAGGTCGAACAGGCCCTCGACGGTGGTCTTGTCGGGCGCGTCGATCGGCCCGGCCAGCTGCGGCAGCCCGCGCTCCAGCCAGCGCGGCGTCACCGCGTCGCCGGCGCTGACCACGCGCAGCGCCAGCGGCAGGCCGTCGGCGCCGAGCGTGGCCTTCAGCACCGCCACGGCGGCGGGCCGGTAGAAGTCGTGCGTCGTGTCCTCCTCGCGCGACCACAGCAGCTGCACCGGCCGGCCGCCGCACTCCTGCGCCACCTCGACGGCCTGGGCCACGAAGTCGGCGTCGAGCCGCCGGCCGAAGCCGCCGCCGAGCAGCGTCATGTGAACCGTCACCGCCGCCTCGGCCACGCCCGCCGCGCGCGCCGCGAGCGCGCGCGCGATGCCGGGCACCTGGGTCGGTGCCCACACCGTGACGCGGCCGCCCTCGACCTGCACCGTGCAGTTGATCGGCTCCAGCGCCATGTGCGCGAGATAGGGCGCGCGGTAGACCGCGTCGAGGTGCCGCGCGCCCGGCAGGCGCTCGGCGGCCCGCACGTCGCCGCGGGAGTGGAAGGCGAAGCCGCCGTCGACGGCAAAGGCCGCCCGCGCGGTCGCTTCGAGCGCGTCGAGGATGGCGGCCGAGTCGAGCCGCTGCCCCGCGACCGGCGCGCGCCACTCGATGTCGAGCGCCTCGACGGCCTGGCGCGCATGCCAGCTCGTGCGCCCGACCACCGCCACGCCGGCCGTGGCACCGGCCCAGGCACGCAGCCGCACCAGCCGCTCGACGCCGGGCCGGCGCAGCACCGCGTCGACGTTGTCGATGCGGCCCGGCTGGCCGCCCAGCATCGGGCACATGCGCACCGCCGCGTGCAGCAGGCCGGCGGGCCGCACGTCGAGGCCGAACACCGCGCGGCCGTCGCACTTGGCGGCCAGGTCGATGCGCGGCGCGGGCCGGCCGATCAGCGTCCAGGCCTCGCGCGGCTTGAGGCTCACCGTGCCGGTCGGCGTGCCGGCGGCCGCCGCGGCGACCTCGCCGAAATGTCCGCGCGCGCCGGACGGGTGGCTCAGCACGCCGGCCTCGATGCCGATCTCCTCCTTCGGCAGCCGCCAGGCCAGCGAGGCGGCGCCGACGAGCTGGGCGCGTGCCGTGGCGGCGGCCAGCCGCAGCGGCTCCCAGGCGTCGGCGACGCTGCTGGAGCCGCCGGTGACGCTGATGCCGAGCTCGCGCGCCAGCTTGGCGACGATCCACTCGCCGGCCGTCACCAGGTCGCTCTCGCGGCCCGGCTCCTTGTCGCGCAGCTGGAAGGGCAGCTGCGACACGAACATCGCGACGTTGCCGTAGATCGCGGCGCTGCCGGCCGGCACGAGTTGCACGCGCTCGAGCGGGAAGTCGAGCTCCTCGGCCACCAGCATCGCGAGCGCGGTGTGCACGCCCTGGCCCATCTCGGCGCGCGGCATCGCGAGCTGCACGCCGCCGTCGGCGCCGATGCGGATCCAGCCGTTCAGCGCCACCGCCCCGGCCTCGCCGGCCAGCAGCTCGCGCCGGCCGAGCCGCGAGCGTGGCGGCAGCAGGCCCCAGCCGAGCAGCAAGGCGCCGCCGGCCGCGGCGCCGCCCAGCAGCAGCGTGCGCCGCTTCATTGGGGCACCCTCGCGCTGCGCGCGGTCCCGCCGAGCGGGACGGAGCGCCCCCTTCGGAGCGGCCGGGCGAGGGCGCTCATTGGGGCACCCTTCGCCCTTCGGGCTGTCCCGCCAGGCGGGAGGATTCGCACTTGGGGCGGCCCGGCGTGCTCATGCGCGCCGCCGGCTCGCGGGCGGCGCCACCGGGCTCAGCGCCGCCGCCGCGGCGTGGATCGCGGCGCGCACGCGCGGGTAGGTGCCGCAGCGGCACAGGTTGGTGACGGCGGCGTCGATGTCGGCGTCGCTCGGCCGCGGGTGCTTCGCCAGCAGCGCGGCGGCGGCCATCAGCATGCCGCTCTGGCAGTAGCCGCACTGCGGCACCTGCTGCTGCACCCAGGCCTGCTGCAGCGCATGCGGCGCGTCGGGCTTGCCGAGGCCCTCGATGGTCTCGACCGGCCGGCCCTGGACCGCCGACAGCGGCGTGACGCAGGCGCGCACGGCCTCGCCGCCGACATGCACCGTGCACGCGCCGCAGGCCGCGACGCCGCAGCCGTACTTGGTGCCGGTCAGGTGCAGCACATCGCGCAGCACCCACAGCAGCGGCATCTCGGCCTCGGTGCCTGCGGGCAGCGGGTGGGCCCGGCCGTTGACGAGCAAATCCATGTCAGGTGCCGAGGGTCAGCCGCGCGCTCACGGCCCCGGCGCGGCCGGCGCGGGCGCGCAGCGTCAGCGTCGTGCCGGCCGGCGCGGCGACCAGCCACTCGCCGCGGCCGCGGTCGGCCATCGGCTCGCGGTTGGGCAGGAAGGCGAGCTGCGAGTGCTTCGGCGCGTGGCCCTCGAGCTGCGGTCCTTCCTCGCGCGGCCGGCCGCCGAGCAGCTGCGCGTCCGCGGGCAACTCGATCTCGAACAGCAGCGGCCGCACCTGCTTGCGTTCCAGCGCGCGCCGGGTGACCGCCGCGCTCAGGTAGCCGGCGTTGCCGACGTCGAGGCGCACGCGCCAGTGCGTCTCGCCGCCGACGTCGCCGAGGCGCTCGGCGGTGGCGGCCAGCAGCACCAGCCTGGGCAGCGACAGCGCCACCGTCTCCAGCCAGGCCGGAAAGCGCGCCGCCTCGCGCTCGCGCAGCGCCGGCGGCGGGTTGCGCCAGAAGTTCATCTTGTCCCAGCCGCCGATCTCGACCGGCCCGAGCTGCGGATGCTCGAAGGGGCGCCAGTCCTCGTAGGCGCGGCCGTCGCACTGCGTGTCGCTCCACTTCAGCAGCTTGAGGTCGTCCTCGGGCGGGTGGTCGCGGTACCAGTCGATCCACTTGTAGCCCTCGATGCCGGCCTCCTTGTTCGGCGACCAGATCTCGACCACCCAGAACAGCGCGCCGAGGTGCTCGTAGAGCCAGTCCTGGGTGCCGCTGATGACGTCCTTCGGGTGGTACTTGAACTCGTGCCAGATGCTGATGGCCGGATAGCCGGTGAGCTGCTCGCCGAGCTTGGACAGGCGCTGGAACAGCCACAGGTCCTCGGGGATCATGTCGTCGTCGGACTCGGTGCCCATCGGTCGCAGGATCACGCCGCTGTGGGTGTGGAAGCTCACCGCCGCGCCAATGTTCGGGTGGCTGACGATGAAGTCGACCATCGCGCGCACCTCGGGCTCGCTGGCCGGGTAGGGGCCGGCGCCGAGCTGCTCCTGCTCCTGGCGCCAGCCGGCCGGGAAGTTGCGGTTGAGGTCCAGGCCTTCGCGGTCCGGGTTGATGCGGAACTTCAGGCCGTCGTGGTGGGTGACGCGGCCCTCGGGCAGCAGGCGGTAGTAGGTCCCGCCGAACTCGCCCGGCTCGCGCGGCACCAGCAGGCGTGGCTCGTCGGGACGCGGCTTCCAGGCGCCATGCGGGTCGGCGATGCGCATGCTGAGCACGCGGCCGTCGCCGTCGATGTCCTCGATCGTCAGGCCCTCGACCTCGGGCTCGTCGAAGGGGTAGGGCCGGGTGGAGCTGCGGATGTGGCGCGGCCGATCGGCCAGCGCGAGCTCGGCGCCGTCGGGGTTGAGGCGCGGCACCAGGTAGACGCAGCGGGTGTCGAGCAGCTCGCGCACCTCGCGGTGACGGGGGTGCTCTGGATCGCCGTGCGCGCTCGCGAGCTGGTGCAGCCAGTACAGCACCGCGGTGCTGGCCGTCAGCTCGGCGGCGTGGATGTTGCCGTCGGTCCAGAAGGCCGGCTTGTCGGTGTCGGCGCCGGTGGCGCGGTTCGTCGCGACGACCAGCCAGATGTCGCGGCCCTCGTGGCTCTTGCCCAGGCTGCGCAGCTCGATCAGGTCGGGCCGCGCGTCGGCATAGGCCCGCAGCAGCGCGCCGAGCTCGTCATGGCGCAGGAAACGGCTGAAGTCGGGGCTGGGCAGGGCGGGCGGCATGGGCGGCGGGTCGGCGAGGCGATCCGATTGTGCGGGTGGGGCGCGCCAAAACACATCGGGGCACCCGCAGGTGCCCCGATGCGCATCACGGCCGCGGCCCGGTCAGGGCGCGGTGAACGTGAAGTCCACGCTCGGCGCGACGTCGCCGGCGGCCAGGCCGGTCACCGTGCCTTCCAGCGGCGGGAAGCCGTCGGCCACGGCGCGGATCGTGTAGTCCGCCAGCGCGTCGGGCGCGCCGGCGGTGAACACGTAGCCGGCCGTGCCGGCCACCCACGGCATGCCGACCGGCGCGCCGGCCGCCAGCGTGAAGCTGTAGGCGGTGCTGCCGTCGGCCACGACGCCGAGCACCTGGCTCGCCACCTCGACCGTCGTGCCGCCGACCGTCTGGCGGGCGCCGACCACGGCGACCAAGTCGACGTTGGCCGCCACCGAGCCCGGCACCTCGACGTTGCCGGTGTTGTCCGGCACGTCCAGCTCGCCGACCTCGATGGTGGTGTCGTCGTCGGGGATCACGACATCGATCAGCGCCGCGTTCGCGAGCGTCGGCGCGGTGACGACGACGTCGTAGGTGCCGGCGACCATCGGCCACAGCACGAAGCGGCCATCCGGCGCGGCGACCGTCGACTTGACCGGCACGCCGTCGACCTGGGCGCTGACGAAGGCGCCGGCTGCCACGTTGCCGGCGATCGCGGAGACCTCCTCGAAGTAGCCGGTGATCACCGGCTTGAGGTTGTAGTTGCCCGAATTGCCGGCCTTGACGACCGACTTGCAGGGATCGAAGTCGAGCACCAGCTCGGCGGTCTCGCCCTCCGCGATCGTCATGTGCACGTTGAGCTTGAGGCCGCTCTGCTGGGCGCTCGGCGTGCTCAGCGCCTCGACGCTGTCGTCCTCGAGCGTCAGCTGGTTCGCAAAGGGCGGGCCACCGGCGTTGGCGGCCAGCACCAGCCGGACCTGCGAGTAGTCGCCGGCCGCCAGCGGCAGCGTGCCGAGGTTCTGGAACACGCCGTTGCGCAGCGTCATCAGGTCGACGCGCTGGGCCGGGCTGAGCACCAGCTCCTGCCAGCCGCTGTCACTGTCGGAGGCCGTTGCGCTGCGATGCACGCGCACCTTCTCGATCGTGACGAAGACCTGCTTGTAGGTGCAACTCTGGCCATCGGTCAGGCGCACCGCGAGCGCGCCCTCGTTGCTGCTGCTGCCGCCACCACCGCAGGCGGCCAGCAGCGCGGTCGCGGCCAGTGCGGCCGCAGCGGCCCAGGGCCGCCAACGCAGGAAGGAAAGTCGTGTATTCATGTTGTCTCCATCGGGCCCAACCCAGGGCCATGAAAAAAAGGATGCCACGGCATCGCCGGGGCCACGGTGCGCAAGCGTACAGAGTTGCAACAAGCCTTGCGTCGTAAGCGCTTGCCAACCCGAATGGCCGCGGCGGCGGTACGCGCCGCTTCAGATTGCGAGCGGTTCGCCGCGCTGGAAGACCTTCAGCTCGCCAGTGCCAAACGGCTGCCAGTCCTCGTCCGTTGTCAGGGGTTCGGTGACGATCAGCGCGACGCGGTCGTCGGGGCCGGTCTCGCGCGCAAAGTCCACCGTCAGATCGGCGTCCTGCAGCCGCGCGCTGCGAAAGGGCGCGCGCCGCACCAGCCAGTGCAGCCGGGTGCTGCAGTGCGCCCACAGCGCGTCGCCATGGCCGAGCAGGAAGTTGAACGTGCCGTGGCGCGCGATCGGCGCGGCCAGCTCGCGCAGCGTCTCGGTCAGGTGGGCCACGCTGGGCAGCGAGGCGTGGTTCTTCGCCAGCTCCTGCAGCAGCCAGCAGAAGGCGCGCTCGCTGTCGGTGTCGCCGACCGGGTGGAAGGCGGCGTGCAGCTTGGGCCGGAAGTCCAACAGGTCGCCGTTGTGCGCGAACACCCAGTAGCGACCCCACAGCTCGCGCACGAAGGGGTGGGTGTTCTCGAGCGCGACGCGGCCCTGGGTGGCCTTGCGGATGTGCGAGATCACATGCTCGCTGCGGATCGGGTAGCGGCGCACCATCTCCGCGACCGGCGAGCTGGCGGCGCTGTGGTGGTCGACGAAGCAGCGCAGCCCCGGGCCCTCGAAGAAGGCGATGCCGAAACCGTCCTTGTGCTCGGCCGCCCGGGTGGCGAAGCCGGTGAAGCTGAAGACGATGTCGGTCGGCGTGTTGCCGTTCATGCCGAGCAGCTGGCACATGGGTGGGCGAGGCAGCGGAGGGTCCGCCGCCAGTATCGCCGCTGCCCGGCGCCCCGCTCAGGGGAACGCGGGCACCTCGGGCTCGAGGCCCTCGAAGTGGGCCTCCGGGTCCTTCTGCTCGATCAGCGCCTCGATCTCCTGCACGCGCGACAGCGGCACGTCGACCATCAGCAGGTACTGGCCCTGGGCCAGCGCGCCCTCGAAGCGGACCAGCCGGTGGCTGGGCGCCGCGATGCCGATCATGCTCGACGACCAGGCGCCGAAGACGCCGCCCAGCAGCGCCAGCACCGCCGCCATCGCCCATTGCGGCGAGTTCAGCGCGGCCATCAGGTCCGCGGCCTGCCAGCCCGGCGTCGCCAGCACCGCGCTGACCGCCGCCCAGCCTGCCGGCGTGCCTTCGGCGATCGGGAACAGCATCGCCGCCAGCACCCCGATCACCGCACCGCCGACGCCGCCGACCACCAGGCCCAGCTGCGCCGAGCGCAGCAGGTCGCTGGTCTGCAGCAGGTTGGCGGCATGCAGCCCCGACAGGTCGGCACCGTCGCGGGCGACGAAGTGGATGTGCTCGTCGCCGACCCGCGCGAGCAGCAGGTCGTTCATCGTGCGGCGGGCACTGGTCAGGTCGGGCAACAACCAGTAGATGCGTCTGCGCATGGCGAGCCTCCTTCGTGCGACTGGCGGTCGGCCCGGGCCGACCCGGTGAGAGGCTTATACGCCCGGGCAATCATGCGTCGCAAACAGGGGCATCCCCTATCGATGCCGACACGCCCGCGCCACGTAAAGTCGTCGCACGTCGACGAGGAGCCCGCATGCCGATCTCTGCCCCCCGGTCCTGCGCCTGGCAGGTCGCGCTGGCCGGCGCGCTGTTCGTGCTGGCGCCCTGTGCCGCGGCGGCCCCCGAACTGGCCGGCAGCAAGACCCTCACGCTGCACGGCCGCGACGGCAGCGCCACGGCGATCGGCACGGTGCGCTTCGAGCCCCGCGGCGATGGCACGGTCGCCTTCACGATCGAGCTCGACCGAACCGTCATGAAGGACCACTTCCTGTCGATGCGCGAGTTCAAGTGCGCCGAAGGCGACACCGAGCTCGCCTGCCACGTGCCCTATCCCTACGCCCAGCCCGGCGTCGTGCGCGGCCAGGACTACGCCTGGCTCGAGCATGCGCTGCTGTTCCTCTACAAGCAGCCGCGCGACTTCGGTGCGAGGCTGCGCAACGGCCTGTACTTCAAGCTCGCGGCGACCGACAAGGGACTGGCCGGCCTGCCGCAGGCGATCGACCTGACGGCCATCGGCGCGCCGCCCGACGACCCGACGGTGCCGCCCTACCGGCCCGCGCTGCGCGACGACATCGCGCCGGGCTCGCGCTGGGTCACACGGCTCACGATCGAGTGAACGCGCGGCGGGCCAGCCGCTACCATGGCGGGTCGCGGTCCGGGGGAGCAGCAGATGCGCAGATGCTGGTTGGCCTTGCTGCTCGCAGCCTTCGTCCCCCTCGCCGAGCCGGCCCCGCGCACCCACAAGCCGCCGCTGCACGGCCAGGCCTGGATGGCGGTCACCGGCAAGCCGCTCGGCGCCACCGCGGGCGCCAGGATCTTCCTGCAGGGCGGCAACGCCGTCGACGCGGCGGCCGCGATGCTGGCCGCCACCGCGACCATGTGGGACGTGCTGCACTGGGGTGGCGAGACCCAGGCGCTGATCTACGACCCGCGGGCCAAGCAGGTCGTCGGCATCAACGCGCTCGGCGTCGCGCCGAGCGGGGCGACGCCCGAGTTCTTCAAGTCCAAGGGGATGGACTACCCGCCGCCCTACGGGCCGCTGGCCGCGGTGACGCCCGGCACGCCGGGCGGGCTGATGGTGATGCTGGCCGAGTACGGCCGGCTGTCGCTGGCGCAGGTGCTGCAGCCGGCCATCGAGATGGCGGACGGCTACCCGATCGAGGCGCAGACCGCCGAGTCCATCGAGCGCCAGCGCAAGCAGCTCGAGCAGTGGCCGGACTCGCGGCGCATCATGTTCCCCAACCCGGGCGGCCGGCCGCCGGAGCCGGGCCAGCCGTTCCGCCAGCCCGAGCTGGCCGCGACGCTGCGCAAGCTGGTCGAGGCCGAGCGCGCGGCGCTGGCCGCCGGCCAGGACCGCCGCGCCGCGATCCTCGCGGCCAACGACCGCTTCTACAAGGGCGACATCGCCGCCGACCTGGTCGACAGCGTGCGGGCCCAGGGCGGCCTGTTCACGCGCGAGGACCTGGCGCGCTGGTCGGTGCGCATCGAGCCGCCGGTGAAGACCACCTACAAGGGCGTCGAGGTCTACAAGCTCACCGCCTGGACCCAGGGGCCGGTGCTGCTGCAGGCGCTCAACATCCTCGAGAACTTCGACCTCGCGTCGATGGGCTTCAACAGCGCGCGCTACATCCAGACCGTCTACCAGGCCATGAACCTGGCCTACGCCGACCGCGACTTCTACTACGGTGACACGACCCAGCCGCCCGAGGAGCCGGTGGCCGGCCTGCTGTCCAAGGACTACGCGAAGTCGCGCGCCAAGCTGGTGAAGGCCGACCGCAACGACCCGGCCATCGCACCCGGCGATCCCTACCCCTTCCAGGGCGGCCGCAACCCTTACCTCGACCTGCTCGAGCGCTGGAACGAGCCGCGCAAGAAGCCCGCGGCCGCCGGCGGCACGCCGATGGCCTCGCTCGACACGCTGGAAGGCGCGCGCTTCGCCGGCACCACCTCGGTGGTCGCCGCCGACCGCGAGGGCTGGGTGGTGTCGATCACGCCGAGCGGGGGCTGGATCCCGGCGGTGATCGGCGGCAAGACCGGCATCGGGCTGTCGCAGCGCATGCAGAGCTTCGTGCTCGACGCGGCCGAGAACCCCTTCAACGTGCTGGCGCCCGGCAAGCGGCCGCGCGTCACCCTCACACCGACGATGGCACTGAAGGACGGCAAGCCCTGGCTCGCGTTCGCGGTCCAGGGCGGCGACGGGCAGGACCAGCACCTGCTGCAGTTCTTCCTCGACATCGTCGAGTTCGGCATGACGCCGCAGGAGGCGGTCGAGTCGCCGGCCTTCCTGAGCGAGCAGATGCGCGAGTCCTTCGAGCACCACGCCGCCCAGCCGGGCGGCCTGTGGCTCAACGACGTGACGCCGCCCTACGTGCGCCAGGAGCTGGTGAAGATGGGATACCGACCGACCTACGGCGCACGCACCATGGGGCCGGTGAACGCGATCCTGATCGACCCCAGGCACGGGACCTTCTGGGGCGCGTCGGGCAACCATGGCGAGGATCACGGCATCGGCTGGTGACCACGCCCCGGCCGGGCGGACCCGGACTTCCACCCGAGGGGGCACGATGAAGATCGACCGCATCGAACTGCACCTGATCCGCGTGCCCTTCGACATGGGCGCGGCGCCGAAGGCCTTCGCCGGCATGAACTGGACGTCGGTGGACTCGCTGTTCGTGCGCGTCTGCACCGACGCGGGCCTCGAAGGCTGGGGCGAGGGCTGGGGCCATGTCGCCTGCCCGACCACCGCCACGGCGCTGACGACGCTGGTCGGGCCGGCCTTCATCGGCCGCGACGCGTCGGACCGCGCGGCGCTGATGGCGGAGATGCAGCACCGCTTCCACATCCACGGCCGCACCGGCCCGGTGATGTACGCGCTGTCGGCGCTCGAGATCGCGCTGTGGGACCTGGCCGGCAAGCGGGCCGCGCAGCCGATCGCCGCGCTGCTGGGCGGCGCACCGCGCGAACTGACCGCCTACGCGAGCCTGCTGCGCTATGCGGAGCCGCCGCTGGTCGCCGCCGCCGTCGAGCGCGCGCTGGCGCAGGGCTTCCGCCACCTCAAGCTGCACGAGGTGCGGCTGGACACGGTGCGCGCCGCGCGCGCCGCCTGCGGCGACACGGTCTGGCTGGCGCTGGACACCAACTGCCCGTGGAGCGTCTCGCAATCGATCGAGCAGGCCCGCTTGCTGGAGGCCTCGCGACTGGCCTGGCTGGAGGAGCCGGTCTGGCCGCCCGAGGACCACGCCGGGCTGGCGCGCGTGCGCGCCGCGACCACGCTGCCGATCGCCGCGGGCGAGAACGCCACCGGCGTGCAGGACCTGGCGGCGATGCTGCGGGCCGGGGCGGTCGACATCTGCCAGCCCAGCGTCATCAAGTTCGGCGGCATCGACGCCGTGGTCCAGGCGGCGACGCTGGCGCGCGCGCATGGCGTGGACTACGTGCCGCACTGCTTCTACTTCGGGCCCGGCTACCTGGCGTCGCTGCACCTGGCCGCGGCGCTGGCGCCGGACGTGGCCTTCGAGCTCTTCTTCGGCGACCTCGAAGCCAGCCCCTACCACGACGCCGTGCGAGCCCGGCAAGGCCGCCTGGCGGTGCCGGCCGGGCCCGGGCTCGGGCTCGACCCGGACCCGGCCATCCTGGACCGCTACCGCCTCGGGGCGCCGGTCGTCATCGGACGCTGACGCGTGCTCGCGGGGCCGCTCGGCGGCCTGCGCCGCGGCGCGGGCCGGCGCCGTCAGCAGGGCATCTTCGGCATCGCTTCGCGGATCTGCTCGGCGCTCAGGTCGCGCAGGTGCGTCGCCACCGACCAGTCGTGGCCGAAGGGGTCGCGCAGCTTGCCGTAGCGGTCGCCCCAGAACATGTCGGCGACCGGCATCGTGACCGTGGCGCCGGCCGCCACCGCCTGGGCGACGACCGCGTCGACGTCCTCGACATAGAGGTGCACGGTGACCGGCGAGCCCTTCAGCGCCGTCGGGCCGAGCAGGCCCCATTCGGGGTTCTCGTCGACCAGCATCAGCATCGAGTCGCCGATACGCAGCGCCGCGTGCATCAGCCGGCCGTCCGGGCCCGGCAGGCGGAACTGCTCGACCGCGCCGAAGGCGCGGATGTAGAAGGCGATCGCATCGGCGGCACCGGCGCACACGAGGTGGGGCGTGAGGCTGTGCGAGCCGGCGGGGATGGGTTGGGCAGGGGTGGGCATGGTCGAGACTCCTGGAGGGACGGACGAAGGGTGGAGCCTGCACCGTGCGCGCAGCGGCTCCATCCCTACGACGAACGACCGGGGCGGAAATCGACAGCGCGTGACCGGCCCCCGCCGCTCACATGCGCGGGTTCTCGGGCGTCTCGGTGATCGGCTTGCCGTCCTCGCCCAGGTCCTTGTTGGGCTTGATGGTCGGCGAGCCGGCCCCCTGGGCCGGGCCGACACGGCCTTCGACCTGCCGCAGGAAGGCGTCGACCTCGTCGGTCGAGTGCTCGGACGGTTCGATGTGGGCGGTGGGCTGCGGGTTCATGGGGGCTCCTGGGGCGGTGGTGGGGCGGTCGACGCCCGATGCTCCGGCCGGCGCACGGACGCGTCGGTGCGCCGGCGCGCATAGCTACTCGCCGAGCAGCTCGCCGATCGGCTTCAGGTCCTCGATGCGGTCGCACACCGCCTTGGCCACCATCATCAGCGGCGGGCCCAGCAGCAGGCCCCACAGCCCCCACAGCCAGCCCCAGGCGAGCACGCCGACGAAGATCACCACCGGGTTCATGCGGCTGGCGCGGCCGGTCAGCCAGGGCGTCAGCAGGTTGCCTTCGAGGGTGTTGATGAGCAGCGAGACGCCGCCGATCAGCGCTGCCATGCCGAGCGTGCCGAACTGCAGGAAGCCCACCAGCGCCAGCCCGCCGGCGGTCACCACCGACCCCAGGTAGGGCACGAAGTTCAGCGCCGCCGCCACGATGCCCCACACGGCGGCGTGCTCCAGCCCGATCCACAGCATCGCGAGCCAGGTCGCCGCACCGACCAGCACGCTGGTGACGATCTGCAGCATCAGGTAGCGCTGGATCTGCTCGGTGATCTCGTCGAGCGCCTGGATCGTGATCTTCTTGCGGCTGAAGGTCGGCCCGGCGATCTTGACCATCTTGCGCCGGAAGCGGTCGCCCGAGATCAGCAGGAAGAAGGTGATGAACAGCACCACCGTCGCCTGCCCGACCAGCCCGACCAGGCCGAGCGTGCTGCTCCAGAGGTAGTCGCGGATGTTGAAGTTCGGCCGCTCGATCCGCACCCGGGTCACGCCCTGGCCGGCCGGCGGCGGCCGCCCGGCGCCGGCCTCGGTCGCCTGCTCGAGCTTCTCGGCCGCGCGCTGCACCTTGTCGATCGAGCTCTCGGGCGCACCGCGCGGGGCCTGCAGCGATGCGCGCAGCTTCTGCGCCGCGTCGGGCAGCGAATCGGCCAGCGCGGCCGCGTCGTCGGCGAGCGAGTAGGCCATCGACCCGAGACCGGCCACGATCGCGAGCAGCAGCAGCGCCGCGCCGACCACGCGCGGGACATGCCAGCGCTGCAGCCGCGCCACCGCCGGCGACAGCGCATAGCTCGCCATCACGCCCAGCAGCACCGGGATGAACACCGCGCCGGCCCAGTGCAGCGCGTAGACGCCGGCCAGCAGCGCCAGCAGCGCGAGCGACACACTGCGCACGTCGATCGGCATGTGCAGGTGCACGCGCTCGGGCTCGTGCGCCGAGGCGGGTTCGTCGTGAAGCGGTTCGAGCGGGGCCGAAGGATCGGCCTGCATGACCGGGTCTTCCAGGGGCCGCGCATCGACCCGGAGCATAGGATCGCGCGCACCGTCGACCGCAGCGGCCTTGGCGTGGGTCATCGATCGCTCCTGACATCAAGGGCCGGCCTCATCTTGGTCCATGCCGGCCCGCCTGTTTGTGCGCCAGCGCACGCGGCGCGAGGCCACGCGCCCATACGGCGTCACCGAGCCTGCGTTATCGTCGCGCGCAGCCGAACCGCACCGTGCAACGAGCGTCCGTGACCGAACCCGCCGACCACCCCAACCAGTTCGCGCTGCTCGGCCAGCGCCGTTTCGCGCCCTTCTTCTGGACCCAGTTCCTCGGCGCCGGCAACGACAACCTGTTCAAGTTCGCCTTCACGGTGCTGGTGACCTACCAGCTTCAGCTCGACTGGCTGCCGCCGGCGCAGGCCGGCGTGGTGATCGGCGCGCTGTTCATCCTGCCCTTCCTGCTGTTCTCGGCCACCAGCGGGCAGCTCGCCGACAAGCTGCCGAAGGAGCGGGTGATCCGCTTCGTCAAGACGCTGGAGATCGCGATCATGGTGCTGGCCGGCTGGGGCTTCTGGGCCGCCAGCGTGCCCGTGCTGCTGGGCTGCGTGTTCCTGATGGGACTGCACTCGACGCTGTTCGGGCCGGTCAAGTTCGCCTACCTGCCGCAGCACCTGAGCGAGCGCGAGCTGACCGGCGGCAACGGCATGGTCGAGATGGGCACCTTCGTCGCGATCCTGCTCGGCAACGTGGCCGGCGGGCTGCTGATCGCGCTGCCCGAGGTGGGCCACCACGCGGTGGCGATCGCCTGCCTCGGGGTGGCGCTGCTGGGGCGCGTCACCGCGCAGCTCGTGCCGCACTCGCCGGCGACCGACCCGGCGCTGCGCCTCAACTGGAACCCGGTCTCCGAGACCTGGCGCAACCTGGTGCTGGCGCATGGGCAGCTGGTGGTGTTCCGCTCGATGCTGGGCATCTCGTGGATGTGGTTCTTCGGCGCGGTGTTCCTGAGCCTGTTCCCGGCCTTCGCGAAGGAGGTGCTGGGCGGCGACGAGCGCGTGGCCTCGCTGCTGCTGGTGGTGTTCTCGGTCGGCATCGGCGTCGGCTCGCTGCTGTGCGAGGTGCTGAGCCGCCGGCATGTGGAGATCGGGCTGGTGCCGTTCGGCGCGATCGGCATGAGCGTGTTCGCGATCGACCTGTACTTCGCGTCGCGGGGGCTGCCACCGGCCGGCGGGGCGGGGCTGGCCGAGTTCTTACGGCAGCCCGGCCACTGGCGCGTGATGGCCGACCTGGCCTTGCTGGCGCTGTGCGCCGGGCTCTACAGCGTGCCGATGTACGCGCTGATCCAGCTGCGCTCGCGGCCCAGCCACCGGGCCCGCATCATCGCGGCCAACAACATCCTCAACGCGCTGTTCATGATCGTCAGCGCCGGGATGGCCGGCGCGCTGCTCGCGGCCGGCGCGACGATCCCGCAGATCTTCCTGCTCGTCGGCCTGCTCAACCTGGCGGTCGGCGCCTACATCTTCCTGCTGGTGCCGGAGTACCTGCTGCGCTTCCTGTCGCTGCTGCTGACGCGGCTGATGTACCGCTTCCGCATCGAGGGCGACGAGCACATCCCGACGCGCGGCGCCGCGCTGCTGGTGTGCAACCACGTCAGCTTCGTCGACGCGATGCTGCTGATGGCGGCGAGCCCGCGGCCGATCCGCTTCGTCATGGACCATCGGATCTTCGCCACGCCGGTGCTCGGCGCGCTGTTCCGGCTGGCCAAGGCGATCCCGATCGCGCCGCAGAAGGAGGACGCCGCGACCTACGAGCGCGCGTTCGCCGCGGCCCGCCGCGTGCTCGACGAGGGCGAGCTGCTGTGCATCTTCCCCGAGGGCGGCATCACCCGCGACGGCCTGCTGCAGCCCTTCAGGGGCGGGCTGATGAAGATCCTCGAGACCCACCCGGTGCCGGTGGTGCCGCTGGCGCTGCACGGGCTGTGGGGCTCGTTCTTCTCGCGCCGCGACGGCGCGGCGCTGACGCGGCCGTTCCGGCGCGGCCTGTTCAGCCGCGTGGGCCTGAGCGCGGCGCCGGCGCTGCCGGCGGCGCAGGTCACGCCGGCGCTGCTCGAGCAACGCGTGGCCGGCTTGCTGGCGGCCGACCTTGCCTGATCGGGCCCGGGCAAACCCGCGCTGGCGCCACCCCGCGTCGGGCGGCGAGACTGCGCGCAGCAAGGAATCCAGGGAGGATCCATGCAAGGTCTGAGCGATCCGGCTCGGCGTCACCGGCTGTTCCCGTTTCTCGCCTTCATGCTGGTGCTGGTGGTGCGCAGCCTGCTGCCGGAGCAGACCGAGGGCGGCATCGACCTGCGCTGGCTCTACGCGCTGCAGGTCGGCCTGGCGGCCGCGCTGCTGGCGCTGTGGTGGCGCGAGTTCACCGAGCTGGCGGCCCAGCCGGGCGTGCGCGACGCGGCGCTGTCGGTCGCCGTCGGCGTGGGGGTATGGTGGTTGTGGATCCGCCTCGACGAGCCGTGGATGCGCTTCGGCGCGCCGGACAACGCGTTCAACCCGGTCGGTCCCGGCGGCGAGGTGCTGTGGGCGCTGATCGCGGTGCGCTGGCTGGGCGCGACGCTGGTGGTCCCGCTGATGGAGGAGCTGTTCTGGCGCAGCCTGCTGATGCGCTGGATCGAGGACCATGACTTCATGAAGGTGGACCCGAAGCGGGTCGGTGCGCGGGCCATCGTGCTGTCGACCTTCGTCTTCACCCTCGCCCACACCGAGTGGCTGGCCGCGGCGCTGGCCGGACTGGCCTACGCGCTGCTGTACCGCTACACCGGCAAGCTCTGGACCGCGGTGCTGGCCCATGCGGTCACCAACGGCGTGCTGGGCCTGTGGGTCATCGTCTGGGGGCACTGGGGCTATTGGTAGCGGCCGAAGCGAAGGGCGAGGGGCCCGGTCACGGGGATGGCCCCGCGCAGGCTGCGGCGAGCGGGGCGGGCTCGATGCCCGCCTTGCGAGAGCTGGTGGGTCTACCGGGCTCAGACCCCGCGCGCCCGCTCCTCGGCGAAGCGCCGCCTGAAGGCCTCGAACGCGCCCGCCTCGATCGCCGCGCGCAGCTCGCGCATCAGGTTCAGGTAGTAGTGCAGGTTGTGGATGCTGGCGAGCATCGGCCCCAGCATCTCGCCGCAGCGGTCCAGGTGGTGCAGGTAGGCGCGGCTGACGCTGCCATGCGGCGCCGGGCCGGCGCAGGCCAGGCAGGCGCAGCTCTCGTCGATCGGCCGCTCGTCGCTCTTGTAGCGGGCGTTGCGCAGCCGCAGGTCGCCGTAGCGGGTGAACAGGTGGCCGTTGCGGGCGTTGCGGGTCGGCATCACGCAGTCGAACATGTCGACGCCGTTGGCCACGCCCTCGACCAGGTCCTCGGGCGTGCCCACCCCCATCAGGTAGCGCGGCTTGGCCGCCGGCAGACGCTTCGGCGTGTGGGCCATGATGCGCAGCATCTCCTCCTTGGGTTCGCCGACGCTGACGCCGCCGACCGCATAGCCCGGCAGGTCGAGCGCGACCAGCGCCTCGACCGACTCCGCGCGCAGGGCCTCGAACATGCCGCCCTGCACGATGCCGAACAAGGCGTTCGGGTTGGCGAGCCGCGCGAACTCGTCCCGGCAGCGCCGGGCCCAGCGCAGGCTGAGTTCCATCGACGCGCGCGCCTCGCTCTCCGTGGTGCGGTGGCCGGCGGTCTCGTAGGGCGTGCATTCGTCGAACTGCATGACGATGTCGCTGTTCAGCACGGTCTGGATCTGCATGCTGACCTCGGGGGTCAGCAGCAGCTTGTCGCCGTTGACCGGCGAGGCGAAGCGCACCCCCTCCTCGGTGATCTTGCGGCCCTTGCCGTCGGCCCCGGCCAGCGACCAGACCTGGAAGCCGCCGCTGTCGGTCAGGATCGGCCGCTGCCAGGCCTCGAAGCGGTGCAGGCCGCCGAACCGGCCCAGCACCTCGAGCCCCGGCCGCAACCATAGGTGGAAGGTGTTGCCGAGCGTGATCTCGGCGCCCATCGCCTCCAGCGAGGCCGCCATCACGCCCTTGACGGTGCCATAGGTGCCGACCGGCATGAACACCGGCGTCTCGACCGTGCCGTGGTTCAGCGTCAGGCGGCCACGGCGCGCCTCGCCGTCGGTTTTCAGCAGTTCGAAGCCCAGCATCGGCGGATTGTCGCAGTGCGATTCCGAGCGGCCGGTGCGGGCGCCGGCATGGCCCACGTGGCGCTCTCGCCACAAGCTGAAAATGAGAACGATTACTGTTTACAATCGAGAATCATTCGCAAACAAATGAGCGCCGCCGTCCTCTCCTCACCCCCGCAGCCCGCCGCCGGCCTGCCGCGCCGCCGGCGTGGCGGACCGCTGCTGGCGGTGCTGGCCGCGCATGGCCTGCTCGGCGGCTGGCTGTGGCATGCCACGGCGCGGACCGTGGCGGCGCCGCCGGTGCCCGAACGGCTGCAGATGGTCTGGCTGCTGCCGCCGGCCGCGCCCGAGCCCCCGGTCCTGCGGCCCGAACCGCCGGCGCCGGCCCCGAAGCCGCCCGAGCCACGGCCGGAGTCGCGCGTCGTCGACCGCGACGCGCCGCCGCCGCCGATCACGCTGCCGCCGGCCGTGGACATGCCCGCCCCGGTCGCGCCCCCGTCCGACCCGGCGCCGGCCGCGCCGCCCGCCCCTGAAACCGTGGCCATGGCGGCGGCCCCCGCCGCGCCGCCGCCCGAGCCCAAGGTGCTGCCCGCCAGCGCCGTCCGCTACCTGCGCGCACCGTCGCCGACCTACCCGATGCTGTCGCTACGCCAGCAGGAGGCCGGCGTGGTGCTGGTGCGCATCCTGGTCGACGAGGAGGGCCAGCCGCGCGACGTGAGGCTGGAACAGAGCTCGGGCTACAAGCGCCTCGACCAGGCCGCGCTCGACGCCGCCCAGCGCGCCCGCTTCGCGCCCTATATCGAGCAGGGCGTCGCCCGCGCGGTCTGGGTGGTGGCGCCGATCCACTTCGCACTCGACCGTCATTCCTGAAGTTCAACGAAGGCATACGCTCACTTCTCGATTTCCGCTTCGCTTCACCCTCTCCCGGTTTCCCCCGCCAGCCCGGCCGCGCCCCAGCGACCGCTCCATGCCAGCCACGGACTCTCCGGTCCCTTCCGTCCCTGTCCTGCAGGAGCTCCTGGCATGCAACGCTCGTCCCCGGCCCGCGTGGCCGAACCCCGTCCCGCAACCCGCTTTCCTCTCGCGCCGCTCGGCGCGCTCGCGGCCGGCTTCGGCCTCGCCGGCCTCGGCCCGCTCGCCATGGCCCAGACCGCGCCTCCGGCGCCGCCCGCCACCGAGGCCCGCATGCCCGAGGTCACCGTCCAGGGCGCCGCCGAGCGCGAGGGCAAGGAGGCCTACCAGGCCACCACCACCACCGCCGGCAAGGGCAAGCAGGAGCTGCGCGACATCCCCCAGTCGGTGACCGTGGTCACCGAGAAGCTGATGGACGACCGCAACCTCGACACGCTGAAGGCGGCGCTGCACACCGTCTCCGGCATCGCCTTCGAGGCCGGCGAGGGCGGCGCGATCGGCGACCTGATCCGCCTGCGCGGCTTCTCGACCCGCGGCGACATCTTCCAGGACGGCATGCGCGACATCGCGCAGTACAACCGCGACACCTTCAACCAGGACCGCGTCGAGGTGCTGCGCGGCGCGGCCTCGATGTTGTACGGCCGCGGCTCGACCGGCGGCATCGTCAACCAGGTCAGCAAGGTCCCGCGCCTGATGACGCAGCACGAGGTCGACCTGACCGTCGGCACCGACAGCTACCGCCGCTTCACCGGCGACTTCAACCTGAAGACCGGCGAGAACGCGGCGCTGCGCGTCAACGCGATGAAGACCGACGCCGACAGCAGCCGCAACGGTCCGGAGACCCACCGCGAGGGCATCGCGCCGACCTTCCGCTGGGGCATCGGCACCGCCGACGAGTTCAGCGTCGGCGCCTACCACCTGCAGTACGACGACGTGCCCGACTACGGCTTCCGCTGGCGCAACGCGCGGCCGGTCGAGGCTGCGGCCGAGCGCTGGTACGGCTTCGACACCGACTACCAGAAGGATTCGGCGACCCAGGTGTTCCTGCGCCACCTGCACCGCTTCGCCGGCGGCGGCGAGCTGCAGACGACGCTGATGCAGGGCCGCTACAAGCGCGACCTGTGGTCGACCACGGCCGGCTTCGCCGGCATCCCGGTCGACGCGGGCGGCACGCCGACCGGACCGGCCAGCTGCACGCTGCCGCCGGGCACCGTGACGATCCCGATCCCGAGCATCGAGGACGACAGCCTGATCTGCCGCGGCGGCCCGACCCGCGCCGCCAACGACACCCACCGCTTCCTGCAGACCGACTACAGCGGCCGCGCGAGCTGGTTCGGCTTGGCCCACGCGCTGCAGGCCGGCGCCGAGTTCGCGCACGAGGAGACGCAGACCTACAGCTACGCCAACACGCCGCTGAAGCCGCCGACCACCTGGGGCCAGACCGGCCCGTCGACCGGGCTGGTGGACACCCGCCTGAAGACGCCCAACACGCACTTCACCTCGCGCACGCTCGGCGCCTACCTGCAGGACACCGTCCAGCTCACCCCGCACTGGAAGCTGATCGCCGGCCTGCGCCACGACCGCTTCGAGGGCGACTACGAGCGCGTCGCGCCGCTCGGCCCGCTGGAGCGCAGCGACTCGATGTGGAGCCGCCGCTTCGGCGCGCTGTGGCAGCCGAACGCGCAGGCCAGCTACTACGCGTCCTACGGCACCTCGTTCAACGCCTCGGGCGACCTCTACCAGTTCGACGACCGCAGCGCCAATACGGCGCCGGAGCAGAGCCGCAACATGGAGCTCGGCGCGAAGTGGGACGTCGCCGAGGGCCAGCTGTCGCTGCGCGCCGCGCTGTTCCGCACCGAGAAGTACAACGAGCGCAACACCGACGTCGACCAGGCCGCCGACGCCTACCTGCTCAACGGCAAGCGCCACACCGACGGTGTCGAACTGGAGGCCGCCGGCCGCCCGGCCGCCGGCATCGAGGTGTTCGGCGGCGTCGCCTACATGCGCGGACGGATCGACGAGGCCGGCAGTTCGGTGACCTCGCAGCGCAGCGTGGGCCGCGAGAGCGGGCTCACACCGCGCTGGACCGGCAGCCTGTGGGCGACCTGGCAGGTGGCGCCGAAGTGGCGCGTCGGCCTGGGTGCCGACGGCATGAGCTCGCGCGTGCCGGCGCTGGCCGAATCGGGCGACTCCGTCACCGGCGTCGTCAACCGTGCGCCGGGCTATGTGAAGGCCGACGCGCTGGTCGAGTACGACGCCGGGCCATGGCGCGCCAAGCTCAACCTGATCAACCTGTTCGACGTGGTCTACGCCGACGGCCTGTACCGCGGCTTCACCGTGCCCGGCCCGGGCCGCGGCGCGCAGTTCACCGTCTCCGCGCTGTTCTGACGAGGGAGGTCCCCGGCATGCTGCTGCACGTTCCCAATGTCCTGAACCCCGCGGCGCTGGCCCGCGCCCAGGCGCTGCTGGCCGACGCGCCCTGGGGCGACGGCCGCGCCACCGCCGGCTCGCAGTCGGCCCAGGTCAAGAACAACCAGCAGCTGCCCGAGGACCACCCGCTGACCGCCGAGCTGCAGGCGCTGGTGCTCGACGCGCTGGCCGACAACGCGCTGTTCTTCACCGCGGCGCTGCCCAAGCGCATCTTCCCGCCGCTGTTCAACCGCTACGGCGGCGCGAGCAATGCCTTCGGCAACCACATCGACAACGCGGTCCGGCTGGTGCGTCATGGCCCGCAGCGCGGCGCGCAGGTGCGCACCGACGTGTCGTGCACGCTGTTCCTCGCCGATCCGGCGAGCTACGACGGCGGCGAGCTGGTGGTCGAGGACACGTTCGGCACCCAGCGCGTCAAGCTGCCGGCCGGCGACCTGCTGCTCTACCCCTCGTCGAGCGTGCACCGCGTCGAGCCGGTGACGCGCGGCGCGCGGTTGGCGAGCTTCTTCTGGGTCGAGAGCCTGGTGCGCAGCACCGAGCAGCGCCGTCTGCTCTACGAGCTGGACATGCAGCTGCTTGCACTGCGACGCGAGCAGGGCGACACCGAGCCGGTGGTCGGGCTCACCGGGACGTACCACAACCTGTTGCGGATGTGGGCCGACACCTGAGCCCCGACCTCACTTCCTGGGCGCTTCGAGCGCCAGGATCCACTGCACCAGCCGCTTTGCGTCGGCCTCCTTGATCGCCACCGCGTTGGGCGGCATCGCGAGGCCCGAGACCTTGTCCTTCCAATGGCTCTCGTAGGGGCTGGAGCCGGCCATCACCGTACGGGTCAGCTGCTGCACCGCGCCCTTCTGGCCCT
Organism: Methylibium sp.; assembly: GCA_035476815.1. Classification (GTDB taxonomy): domain Bacteria; phylum Pseudomonadota; class Gammaproteobacteria; order Burkholderiales; family Burkholderiaceae_C; genus Methylibium. The sequence continues at coordinate 166,194 of DATILD010000042.1, read as the reverse complement.
GGTAGCGCGCCGACACGTCGCGCCAGGCCGGGCCGACCGGCGGCAGGCCGTCGGGCCCCTTGGCGCCACGCTCGACGTGGTGGCAGGTCATGCAGCCGCTGTCGGTCGCAAGCTTGAGCACGTCGGCGTCCGCGGCCTGTGCCGAGGCGGCGGCGAGACCGGCCAGTACGGCGAGCATGAGGGTGCGATTCACAGTGAACTCCTGGGTTGGCAAGCGCAGCGGGACGCTGCATCGCCACCTTAGCGTCCAGGGCGCCGCCACCCTTGATCCGGCTCAAACGCGCCAGCGATTCCTCCGCGATGGTGCAGTCCCGCAACAGACCCGCCACCGGGATGCCGCGCACGGGAGCACTCGGTCGCGCCGCCATCACCAGCCGCTGCGGATGGGGTCGCCCCAAGAGCCCCTGCGGGATTGCAGGAAACGCGGCGCGCGCCTAAACCTGAGCACGGGCGCGGCGCCGGACCGCCACCCGCCCTGACGGCACGCGGTCCGCGACCTGTCAAGGAGCGTCATCATGGCGAAGCCTTCACAACCGGGCCCACGGGCCATGCTGGCCCTGCTCGCCGCACTCGCGCTGCCGGCCGCCGCCGACGATCTGTCGCGCGGCCTCTTTTGCGCCGCCACGGCGCAGTTCCAGCGCGACGCCTGCCTGGCGGAGGCCCAGGCCGACGCGGCGCGCAGCCGCGCGCTGTGCGTGAACCTTGCCAACCCGGCGCGCCGCGAGGAATGCTTCGACGACGCGCGCGAGGATTTGATCGAGTCGCGCGACGATTGCGCCGAGCAGCACGACGCGCGGCTGGCGCTGTGCGACGCGCTCGGCCAGCAGCGCTACGACCCGCGCTTCGACCCGGCGCTGTTCGACGCCGACCCGCGCAGCCCGTCGCGGCCCAACCCCTGGTTCCCGCTGGGCGTCGGCAACGTCTGGCGCTACGCCGGCGCGGAGTCGATCGTCGTGAACGTGCTGAACAAGACCAAGCTGATCGACGGTGTGCGCTGCATCGTCGTGCGCGACCGCGTCGAGGAGGACAGCGTGGTGGTCGAGGACACCTTCGACTGGTTCGGCCAGCGCAAGAACGGCACGGTCGACTACTGCGGCGAGATCTCGCGCAACTACGAGCTGTTCGACGGCGACCAGCCCGCCGAGCCGGAACTGGTCGACGTCGACGGCTCCTGGAAGGCCGGCCGCGACGGCGACCTGGCCGGCACGCAGATGCTTTACGCGCCCTTCGTCGGCGCGGTCTACCGGCAGGAGTTTTCACCCGGCACCGCCGAGGATGCGGCGCGCGTGCTGTCGGTCAACTACGCCTGGGGCGGCGGCAACGCGCCGCTCGACCGCCATGTGCCGGCGGCGCTGGCGCAGTACCTGTGCGCGGCGCACGACTGCGTCGTCACCGAGGAGTTCACGCCGCTCGAACCCGACGCGCGCGGGCTGAAGTACTACGCACGCGGCGTCGGCCTGTTCCTCGAGGTCGACCCCGACAGCGGCGACACCGTGCAGCTGGTCGAATGCAACTTCGGCAGCCGCTGCGCCGGGCTGGCGGCGCTGCCGCCGCCGGCGGCGAAGCTGCGGCGCTGAGCGCTCAGGCGGCGACGCGGTCGAGCAGCATCGCGTCGCCGTAGCTGAAGAAGCGGTAGCGCTCGCGCACCGCATGGGCGTAGAGCGCGTGGATGCGCGCGTAGCCGGCGAAGGCGCTGACCAGCATCAGCAGCGTGCTCTTTGGCAGGTGGAAGTTGGTGACCAGCGTGTCGACCACGCGGAACTCGAAGCCCGGCGTGATGAAGATGTCGGTCTCGCGCGCGCCGGCTTCCAGACGCCCGCCGCGTGCGGCCGACTCCAGCGCCCGCAGCGTGGTCGTGCCGACGGCGACTATGCGGCCCCCGGCCGCACGGGTGCGCGCGACGGCGTCGACCGTGGCGGCGGACACCTCGAACCACTCGCTGTGCATGCGATGGTCCGCAATCGACGCGACGCGCACCGGCTGGAAGGTGCCGGCGCCGACATGCAGCGTCACCGCGGCGCGGCCGATGCCACGCTCGGCCAGCGCGGCGAGCAGCGCCGCGTCGAAATGCAGCGCCGCGGTCGGCGCCGCGACCGCCCCGGGCACGCGCGCGAACACCGTCTGGTAGCGGCGCTCGTCGTCGGGCGCGTCGGCATGGGTGATGTAAGGCGGCAGCGGCACATGGCCGTGCACGGCGAGCAGCGCGAACGGGTCCGACGGGAAGCGCAGGTGAAAGAGGGCGTCTTCCGGCCCGCAGCGGCCCAGCACCTCGGTGTCGAAGGCGCCGGCCGAACTCTCGAAACGCAGCGCGCTACCGGCCTTCGGCGACTTGCTCGCCCGCAGGTGCGCCCACACCTCGTGCGTGCCGGGCAGCACCCGCTCGATCAGCGCCTCGACCGCGCCGCCGCTGGCCTTGCGGCCGTAGAGCCGCGCCTTGATGACGCGGGTGTCGTTGAACACCAGCAGGTCACCGGGGGCGAGCAGCCCGGGCAGCTCGCGGAACACCCGGTCCACCGGCGGCTCGCCGCGGCCGTCGAGCAGCCACGAGGCGCTGCGCTCGGCGGCGGGGTGCTGGGCGATCAGCTCGGGGGGAAGCGCGAAATCGAAGTCGCTGACGAGGAGCTTGGAATCGAGGTGCATCGAGGCTGTACCGGCCTGTTGGAGCAAGACGTGGAGCGGGCGGCAGAATTGTTCCATGCCCGACGCCCCCGCCAAGCCCAAGTCGGCGCCGCAGCGCGCGATGGAGAAGCTGGGGCTGCTGCGCGACATCGACCTCGCGCTGCACCTGCCGCTGCGCTACGAGGACGAGACCCGCCTCACGCCGCTGGCGCAGGCGCGCGAGGGCGAGCCAGTCCAGGTCGAGGGCATCGTCAGCGACTGCCGGGTCGAGTTCCGGCCGCGCCGCCAGCTCGTCGCGCGGCTCGACGACGGCAGCGGCGAGCTGGTGCTGCGCTTCCTGCACTTCTACCCCTCGCACCAGAAGGCGCTGGCGGCCGGCACGCGGCTGCGCGTGCGCGGCGAGTTGCGCGGCGGCTTCCTGGGCCGCGAGATGGTGCATCCGGCCTTCAGGGCCGTCACCGACGACACGCCGCTGGCCGCGGCGCTGACCCCCGTCTACCCGACCAGCGCACAGCTGCCCCAGGCCTATCTGCGCAAGGCGGTGGCCGCGGCGCTGGCGCGCGCACCGCTCGACGAGCTGCTGCCGCCCGGCACGGTGCCCGACGGCCTGCCGACGCTGAAGGCGGCGCTGAACTTCCTGCACCACCCGCCGCCGCAGGTGCCGCTCGCCACGCTCGAGGACCGCAGCCACCCGGCCTGGCAGCGGCTGAAGTTCGAGGAGCTGCTGGCCCAGCAGCTCGCGCAGGCCGAGGCGCAGCGCGAGCGCGCCAAGCTGCGCGCCCCCGCGCTGCGTGCGGCCCGCGGCGGCCTGCACGAGCGGCTGCTGGCCGCGCTGCCGTTCCAGCTCACGGCCGCGCAGCACCGCGTCGCCGAGGAGATCGCGCGCGACCTCGCCGGGCCCACGGGCACCTCGGGGCCTGCGCCGATGCACCGGCTGCTGCAGGGCGACGTGGGCTCGGGCAAGACGGTGGTGGCCGCGCTGGCCGCCGCGGTGGCGATCGACGCCGGCTGGCAATGCGCGCTGATGGCGCCGACCGAGATCCTGGCCGAGCAGCATTTCCGCAAGCTGATCGGCTGGCTGGAGCCGCTCGGCGTCGGGGTGGCCTGGCTGACCGGCGGCCGCAAGGGCAAGGCGCGCACGCAGATGCTCGAGCGCGTGGCCTCGGGCGAGGCGGGGCTGGTGGTCGGCACGCATGCGGTGATCCAGGACGATGTCGCGTTCGCGAAGCTCGGCCTCGCGGTGGTCGACGAGCAGCACCGCTTTGGCGTCGCGCAGCGGCTGCAGCTGCGGCGCAAGCTGGAATCGACGGCGCTGGAGCCGCACCTGCTGATGATGAGCGCGACGCCGATCCCGCGCACGCTGGCGATGAGCTACTTCGCCGACCTCGACGTCAGCACCATCGACGAGCTGCCGCCGGGCCGCACGCCCATCGTCACCAAGCTGTTCGCCGACGGCCGGCGCGACGACGTGATCGCGCGCATCCGCGAAGCGGTCGCGCAGGGCCGGCAGGTCTACTGGGTCTGCCCGCTGGTCGAGGAGAGCGACAAGGCCGTAGGCCTTGCGGCGCAGGCTCATGCCGGCGCAGCCGGCGTGAAGGCACGAAGTGCCGGCCGAAGCCAACACCTGGACCTGCAGAACGCGACCGCCACCCACCAGCAGCTCGCCGAGGCGCTGCCCGGCGCCATGGTCGGCCTGCTGCACGGCCGCATGCCGGCGGCCGAGAAGGCGGCGGTGATGTCGCTGTTCTCGGGCGGCCAGATGGCGGTACTGGTCGCCACCACGGTGATCGAGGTCGGCGTCGACGTGCCCAACGCGAGCCTGATGGTGGTCGAGCATGCGGAGCGCTTCGGCCTCGCGCAACTGCACCAGCTGCGCGGCCGCGTGGGGCGCGGTGCGGTGGCGAGCGTGTGCGTGCTGCTCTATACCGCGCCCCTGTCCGACACCGGCAAGGCGCGCTTGAAGGCGATGGCCGAGACCACCGACGGCTTCGAGATCGCCCGCCGCGACCTGGAGATCCGCGGCCCCGGCGAGTTCATGGGCGCGCGGCAGAGCGGCGATGCGCTGCTGCGCTTTGCCGATCTGGCCACCGATGCGCCGCTTCTGGAGACGGCCCGCGCGCTCGCACCGCGGCTGCTGGCCGAGACGCCGCCCGCGGCACGGGCGCATGTGGCCCGCTGGCTCGGCGGACGGGCGGAGTTTCTCAAGGCCTGACCCGCAAGCCCGGTGTCGCGCGGCCGTCGCGGCCCCGCGGGCGGACGAACCCGCCTGTCCACCCCCTCCATAGCGGGGCACAATCGAACGACGGCTTCCCATCGCCGACCGCGCTCCCATGACCCTCACCGAGCTCCGCTACATCGTCGCCGTCGCCCGCGAGCGCCACTTCGGCCGCGCGGCGGAGGCCTGCTTCGTGTCGCAGCCGACGCTGTCGGTGGCGATCAAGAAGCTCGAGGAGGAGCTCGACGTCAAGATCTTCGAGCGCGGCAGCACCGAGGTCTCGGTCACGCCGCTGGGCGACGAGATCGTCCGGCAGGCGCAGGCGGTGATCGAGCAGGCGCAGTCGATCAAGGAGATCGCCAAGCGCGGCAAGGACCCGCTGGCCGGGCCGCTGCGGCTGGGCATCATCTACACGATCGGGCCCTACCTGCTGCCGGAGCTGGTGCGCCACGCGATCGAGATGTTCCCGCAGATGCCGCTGATGCTGCAGGAGAACTTCACCGTGAAGCTGCTGGAGATGCTGCGCACCGGCGAGCTCGACGCGGCCATCATGGCCGAGCCTTTCCCCGACACCGGCCTCGCGATCGCGCCGCTGTACGACGAGCCCTTCCTGGTGGCGGCACCCTCCAGCCACCCGCTGGCCCAGCGCAAGAGCATCGGCGCCGAGGAGCTGAAGCAGGAGACCATGCTGCTGCTCGGCACCGGCCACTGCTTCCGCGACCATGTGCTCGAGGTCTGCCCCGAGTACGCGCGCTTCTCGAGCAATGCCGAGGGCATCCGCAAGAGCTTCGAGGGCAGCTCGCTCGAGACCATCAAGCACATGGTTGCGTCGGGCATGGGCATCACCGTGCTGCCGCAGCTCAGCGTGCCGAGCGCCGGCTCGCCGCACCTGCGCTTCATCCCCTTCAGCGACCCGGTGCCGACGCGCCGCGTGGTGCTGGCGTGGCGGCGCACGTTCACGCGCTACGAAGCGATCGCGGCGGTGCGCAACGCCGTCTACGCCTGCGAGCTGGGCGGGGTCGCGCGGCTGTCCTGAGGGCCGGTGGTCCCCTCGTCCGGGGGGGCGCAGCCATCGCTTTGCACGGGTTATCCCGCGCTTCCCCTCTTCGGGACTAGGGACCCTAGGGGGGCCGCAGCCTAGGCGTCGTCACAAGGCGCGCCTACGCTGTCGTCGCTCACAACGAGGAGTCCCTGATGCATCCGATGCGATTTCTTGCCCTCTGGCGACGGCTCGGCCTGGCGCTGGCCGCCGGCCTGGCGCTGCTGTGCGGTCCGGCGCTCGCGGCGCTCGACACCAGCGCGCGCACCGACGACCATTCGATCAACGTCCCGACCGGCTGGTGGACCTACACCGGCATCTCCGCCGCGCAGGTCGGCAGCTACCTCAGCGCCAACAGCGCGCGCCTGACCGACATCGAGGTGACGGGCCTCGTCTCGGGCGCGCCGCGCTTCGCGGTGCGCATGGTGCAGAACTCGGGCGCCTACGCGATCAGCGGCTGGTGGTGGTACTACGGGCTGACGGGCGCGCAGGTGTCGTCCTACCTGTCCAGCAACTCGGCGCGGCTGATCGAGATCGAGCCCTATGACGCCGGCGGCGGCGCGATCCGCTTCGCGGTGGTGATGATCTCCAACACCGGCACCCAGGCGCGCAACTGGACCTGGCTGTACGGCGCGACCTCGGCGTCGATCAGTTCCCATGTCGGCAGCACGCGGCGCCTGATCGACATCGACAGCTATGTCGACGGCGGCGTCAAGCGCTACACGGCGGTCACGGTGCTCAACAGCGGCAGCGACGCCAAGTCCTGGCAGTGGTGGGTCGGCCAGTCGACATCCAGCATCGCCTCGCGCGTCAGCAGCTTCAACGGCCGCATCGTCAAGCTCGACCGTCACAGCGACGGCAGCTACAACTTCATCCAGGTCAACAACACCGGCAGCAACGCCTCGGCCTGGTGGTACTACTACGGCTTCTCGACCCTGGCCGACCTGAACAACTACGCCAACCAGCTCGCATCGCGGCCGATCGACATCGTCACCTACCTGGTCGGCGGCGTGCGCCGCTACGACGGCGTCTTCATCGACAACGCCAACGCCAGCACGCGCCGCATGCGCGGCGTGTTCGGCACGACCTTCCTCGACAGCAGCGGCAACCCGACGCGCGGCATCTTCGAGGCCTACCTGAAGCAGGTCGGCAGCACGCTGAGCAACGGCAGCGTCCGCGTCAACCTGAACGGCGCGCGGCGCGCCGAGACCGCCAGCTCGCTGAAGTCGCTGCACCTGCTGCACGCGATGCGGCGGGTGCAGGCCGGCACCGACACGCTGGCCTCGGCGTTCAACTACTACGACTACGTCAGCGGCGACCTCGAGACCCGCAAGAACGCCTGCCCCAACCCCACGCTGGAAACGGCCGGCAACCTGCGCACCAACTACAACTTCGAGACCGGGCTCGACCAGATGATGGCGATCTCGGACAACCGCACCACGCGCGGCACCGTGATCCGCTATGGCGGCTTCGCGCCGTTCAACACCACCGCCTCGACGCTGGGCCTGACGAGCACGACGCTGCGCCACAACATCGGCTGCGCCTACCGCAACCTCGCGGCCGGCACCTACACGCCGAACACCTTGCGCAACGACACCAGCGCGGCCGACCTGGCGCGCATCTACGAGGGGGTCTGGAATTCCGCCTTCCTGACCAGCACGAACTCGGCGCGCACCGAGTTCCTGGAGTCGGCCAACCCCGGCACCGGCGCCAGCTCGGCGCTGCAGACGATCATCAACCAGGAGGCGGCGTCGCTCGGCAAGTCCGCCATCGCGGCCGAGTTCGGGTCGCGGGTCCGGACCTACGGGAAGGGCGGCAGCTATGGCACCTGCCTGCCGGCCTCCGACGGCTCCTGCGGCCAGCGCGTGATGGTCCGCTCGGGCACCGGCCTGATCCGGCTGCCGATCAAGGTGTCGGGCCTGAACAGCTACCGCACCTACGCCTTCGCGCGGCTGATCTCGGACGTGCCGATCAGCTCCTTCGGCGGCGCACAGGAGACGAGTTACGAGAACGCCTATGGCACGGCGGCCAACGAGCTCTACCGCGACGAGGTCCGCTCCGCGCTGCTGACCTGGTGACGCCGCGGCCGGCCTGGCGGGCCGGCGCGCGATCGATCGATACCGAAGCCGGTCCCAGGGACCGGCTTCGGCTTTCACGCGGCCCCGATCGCTCAGGCGGCCTGGTCGTAGCGGTCCAGGTTCATCACCTTGGCCCAGGCGGCGACGAAGTCACCGACGAACTTGGCCTGCGCATCGCTCTCGGCATAGACCTCGGCCAGCGCCCGCAGCTGCGAGTTGGAACCGAACACCAGGTCGGCGACGGTGCCCGTCCACCTGAGCTCGCCGGTCTTGCGATCCCGCCCTTCCAGCACGCCCTCGGCGGCCGACTTCTGCCATGCCGTGCCCATGTCGAGCAGGTTGACGAAGAAGTCGTTGCTCAGGGTCTCGGGGCGCTGCGTGAAGACGCCGTGCTTCGTGCCGCCGGTGTTGGCGCCGAGCACGCGCAGGCCGCCGACCAGCACCGTCATCTCGGGCGCCGTCAACGTCAGCAGCTGGGCCTTGTCGACCAGCAGCTCCGCCGCCGCGCCCTCGAGGCCCTTGCAGGTGTAGTTGCGGAAGCCGTCGGCCCGCGGCTCGAGCACGGCGAAGGCATCAACGTCGGTCTGGTCCTGCGTGGCGTCGGTGCGGCCCGGCGAGAACGGCACGGTCACGTCGTGACCGGTCTTCTTCGCGGCCGCCTCGACGGCCGCGCCGCCCGCCAGCACGATCAGGTCGGCCAGCGAGATCTTCTTGCCGCCGGACTGCGCGCCGTTGAACTCCTTCCGGATGCCTTCCAGCTTCGCCAACACCTTCGAGAGCTGGGCCGGCTGGTTGACCAGCCACTCCTTCTGCGGGGCAAGGCGGATGCGTGCGCCGTTGGCGCCGCCGCGCTTGTCGCTGTCACGGAAGGTCGCCGCCGCGGCCCAGGCCGTGCTCACCAGTTCGGCAACGGACAGGCCCGAAGCCAGCACCTTGGCCTTGAGCGCGGCGACGTCCCGCTCGCCCACCAGCGGGTGGTCGACCGCCGGCACCGGGTCCTGCCAGATCATCTCTTCCCGGGGCACCAGCTTGCCGAGGTAGCGGGCGCGCGGGCCCATGTCGCGGTGCGTCAGCTTGAACCAGGCGCGCGCGAAGGCGTCCGCAAAGGCCGCCGGATCCTGGTGGAAGCGGCGCGAGATCTTCTCGTAGGCCGGGTCGAAGCGCATCGACAGGTCGGCCGTGGTCATCATCGGCGGGTGCTTCTTCGACGGGTCGTGCGCGTCGGGGATCAGGTGCTCGGGCCTGCAGTTCTTCGCCACCCACTGGTGCGCGCCGGCGGGGCTCTTGGTGAGCTCCCACTCGTAGCCGAACAGCATGTCGAAGTAGCCCATGTCCCACTTCGTCGGATTGGGCTTCCAGGCGCCTTCGATGCCGCTGGTGATGGCGTCGCCGCCCTTGCCGCTGCCGTAGCGGTTGGTCCAGCCGAAGCCCTGCTCCTCGATCGGGGCGCCCTCGGGCTCGGGGCCGCAGTTGCTGTCCGGGGCCGCGCCGTGGGCCTTGCCGAAGGTGTGGCCGCCGGCGACCAGCGCGACGGTCTCCTCGTCGTTCATCGCCATGCGGCCGAAGGTCTCGCGCACGTCGCGGCCCGAGGCCACCGGGTCGGGGTTGCCGTCCGGGCCCTGCGGGTTCACGTAGATCAGGCCCATCTGCACCGCGCCGAAGGGGTTGGCCAGCACGCGCTCGCCCGAATAGCGGCTGTTCGGCTCGCTGCTGGTGGCGAGCCACTTCATCTCCTGGCCCCAGTTGATGTCCTCCTCGGGCTCCCAGATGTCGCTGCGGCCGCCGCCGAAACCGAAGGTCTTGAAACCCATCGATTCGAGCGCGACGTTGCCGGCCAGCACCAGCAGGTCGGCCCAGGACAGCTTCTTGCCGTACTTCTGCTTGATCGGCCACAGCAGGCGGCGGGCCTTGTCGAGGTTGCCGTTGTCGGGCCAGCTGTTCAGCGGCGCGAAGCGCTGGTTGCCGGTGCCGGCGCCGCCACGGCCGTCGGAGATGCGGTAGGTACCGGCGGCGTGCCAGGTCATGCGGATGAACAGACCGCCGTAGTGGCCCCAGTCGGCCGGCCACCAGTCCTGCGAGTCGGTCATCAGCGCGCGCAGGTCCTTGACCACGGCGTCGAGGTCGAGGCTCCTGAAGGCCTGGGCATAGTCGAAGTCCCCGCCCAGCGGATTGGACTTCGCGGAATGCTGGTGCAGGATCGACAGATTGAGCTGGTTCGGCCACCAGTCACGGTTGCCGCGGCCGCCGGCGGCCTTGGTGAGGGTGCTGGCGCCGCTCGAGAACGGGCACTTCGCTTCGTTGGACATGCATGTCTCCTTGGATGGATCGCAACCCATTGCGCCAAAGCAGTCTAGGAGTCGGGCGCGGGTCGATCAATGAAACCATCCCAATCGCGTCTATAGCCCGGTCGGACATTCCCGGTGGCAGGCCCGCAACGGCGGCGCGGCTTCGCTAAAGTCGGCCATTGGACCGACCCTCGAAGGATCCCCGACCATGGCCAAGAACAAGACCGGCACGCCCCCCATCAACATCGGCATCGTGGAGAAGGACCGCGCCGCGATCGCCAAGGGCCTGAACGCCCTGCTCGCCGACACCTACACGCTCTACCTGACGACCCACAACTTCCACTGGAACGTCACCGGGCCGATGTTCAACACGCTGCATGCGATGTTCATGGCCCAGTACACCGAGCTGTGGAACGCGGTCGACCCGATCGCCGAGCGCATCCGCGCGCTCGGCTTCCCGGCCGCCGGCAGCTACGGCCAGTTCGGCAAGCTGAGCTCGCTGAAGGACGCGCCGGCCACGCCGCCGAAGGCACTCGACATGGTGCGCATCCTGGTCGAAGGCCACGAGGCGGTGGCGCGTACCGCGCGCGGCATCTTCCCGCTGGCCGACAAGGCCAGCGACGAGCCGACGGCCGACCTGCTGACCCAGCGGCTCACGGTGCACGAGCAATCGGCCTGGATGCTGCGCTCGCTGCTCGACGACTGAGCAACCGACATGCGCGCGCCGGCGCTGCTGCGCATCGACCACATCCACGTGTTCGTGCGCGACCGCGCCGCGGCCGTGCGCTGGTATGCCGAGGCGCTGGGGCTCGCGCCGCTGGCCGCCTACGCGCACTGGGCCGAGGGCGGCGGGCCGCTGACGCTCGCCGATCCGGGCGACGCCGTGCACCTGGCGCTGTTCGAGCGACCGGACGCGCCGCCGAACCGCGCGACGGTCGCGCTGGCGACCGATGCGCCGGGCTTCGCGGCCTGGCAGCGACGCCTCGCCGCGGCGCTCGGCCGCGCGCCGGCACTCGAGGATCACGGCGAGGCGCTGTCGCTCTACTTCAACGACCCCGACGGCAACCCCTACGAGATCACCACCTATGACGCCGAGGCGGCGCGCGCCGCGCTGGGCGACTGAAGGGGTCTCGTGGCCACGCTAAGCTCGCGCCCGTGACGACCTCCTCCGCGCCGGCGCCGCTGCCGCCCTCGCGACTCGCGCTCTACCTGCAGCTGATCCGCTGGGACCGCCCGGCCGGCTGGCTGCTGCTGCTGTGGCCCACGCTGTCGGCGCTGTGGCTTGCGGCGGGCGGCTTCCCCGGCTGGCACCTGCTGGCGGTGTTCGCGCTCGGCACGGTGCTGATGCGCAGCGCCGGCTGCTGCATCAACGATGTCGCCGACCGCGAGTTCGACCGCCACGTCCAGCGCACCGCCGAGCGGCCGGTCACCGCCGGGAGGGTCGCGCCGGCCGAGGCGCTGGCGGTCGGCGCGGTGCTGGCCTTCGCCGCCTTCCTGCTGGTGCTGACGACCAACGCGACGACCATCGCGCTGTCGGTGCCGGCGCTGGCGGTCGCGATCGCCTACCCGTATGCGAAGCGCGTGCTCGCGATGCCGCAGGCGGTGCTCGGCGTCGCCTTCAGCTTCGGCATCCCGATGGCCTGGAGCGCGGTGCACGGCGGCGCCGGCTGGGACCTTGCCGCGGTGCAGGCCGCCGTGCCGCCCTGGGCCTGGGGCCTGATGCTGGGCAACCTGTGCTGGGTGCTGGCCTACGACACCGAGTACGCGATGGTCGACCGCGACGACGACCTGAAGATCGGCATCCGCACCTCGGCGATCACGCTCGGCCGCTACGACGTGGCCGGCGTGATGGGCTTCTACGGCCTCTACCTCGGCGGCTGGGGCCTGCTGGGTTTCGCCCACGGCCTCGGTCCGTGCTTCGCCGCCGGCCTGGCCTGCGCCGCGGTGCAGGCGTTGTGGCACTGGACGCTGATCCGCGACCGCGGCCGCGAGGGCTGCTTCCGTGCCTTCCGCCTCAACCACTGGGTCGGCTTCGCGCTGTTCGCGGGCATCGCGGCCGACCTCGCGCGGCGCGCCGCCTGAGCGGCGCCGCGGCATACTCGCGCGCAACCGAGGGAGGACAGGATGCTCGCAATCGTCGGCGCGCTGCTGGTCGCGATGGGACTGTTTTCGGGCGGCGTGCTGCTCGCGGCCGAGTTCGGCCTCGGCGGCCTGAGCGCCGGCGCGACGCTGTGGGTGCTGTTCCCGCTGTTCAGCATCGCCGGCTACGTGCTGTTCGTCGTCGGCGCCGGCAACGGGCCGATCCGCCGCATGTCGGGCCTGCTAGCGGGCCTGCTGCTGCTGCTGGCGACGGCCGCGGCGATCGGGCTGGTGCTGGCCGCCGCCTCCGTGCTGACGCCGGCCGGCAGCACCTTGTCGCTGTGGTACGTGCTGGCCGTGGCCGGGGTGCTCGGCGCGGTCGGCGCGGCCGCGCTGCGCATGCCTCAGGGGTAGAGGCCGCGCTCCTCGCGGGCCATCAGGATGCGCTCGCAGGCCACCGCGAAGGTGGCGGTACGCAGCGTGGTTTTGTGGCGGTCGGCGGTGTCCCAGATCTTCTTCAGCGCGTCGACCATGATCTTGTCGAGCCGCAGGTTGATCTCGTCCTCGCTCCAGAAGAAGCTGCTGAAGTCCTGCACCCACTCGAAGTAGCTGACGGTCACGCCGCCGGCGTTGCAGATCACGTCGGGCACCACCAGCACGCCGCGCTCGGCGAGGATGTCGTCGGCCTCGGGCACCGTGGGACCGTTGGCGCCTTCGAGCACCAGCTTGGCCCTCAGCCGGCGCGCGCGGCCGGCGTCGATCACGCCCTCGAGCGCCGCCGGGATCATGATCTCGGCCTGCACGTCCCAGAACGATTCGGCATCGATCGCCTCGGCGCCCTTGAAGCCGGCGACGCCGCCGATGTTGCGCACGTAGGGCATCAGCTCGGCGAGATCGAGCCCGTCCGCGTTGTAGATCGTGCCGGTGTGGTCCTGCGCCGCGACGACCTTGGCACCGGCCTGGCCGAACAGCTCGGCCGCCGCGCCGCCGACGTTGCCGAAGCCCTGCACCGCGACGCGCGCGCCGTCGAGCGGCAGGTGCAGCCGCCGCGCCGCCTCGCGGCCGGTGACGAACACGCCGCGGCCGGTGGCCTTGACGCGGCCCAGCGAGCCGCCCAGGTGGATCGGCTTGCCCGTCACGACGCCGGTCGCCGTGGACCCAGTGTTCTGCGAGTAGGTGTCCATCATCCACGCCATGATCTGGGCGTTGGTGTTGACGTCGGGCGCCGGGATGTCGCGCTGCGGGCCGATGATGATGCCGATCTCGCTGGTGTAGCGGCGCGTGATCTTCTCCAGCTCCTTCAGGCTGAGCTGCTTGGGGTCGACGCGGATGCCGCCCTTGGCGCCGCCATAGGGCAGGTTGACCGCGGCGCACTTGACCGTCATCCAGGCGGCGAGCGCCATCACCTCTTCCAGCGTCACGTCCGGGTGGTAGCGCACGCCGCCCTTGCCGGGACCACGGCTCAGGTTGTGCTGCACGCGGAAGCCCTCGTAGTGCCGCACCGTGCCGTCGTCCATCTCGATCGGCACGTCGACGATCAGCGCGCGCTTCGGGCGCTTGAGCGTCTCGGCCCATTTGGCGAGAGGCCCCAGGTAGGGCACCACGCGGTCGACCTGCGACAGGTAGGTGCCCCAGGGGCTGGTCGGCGTGGGGGTGACGTAGGACAGGAAGGAGGTCTGCGTCGGGCGCGGGGTGCTGGGGCTCATGCGGGGTCCTTGTGGGGTCGGCTCGATGGGGCCGCGCTCATGGCACGGCACGCCGCACTGTAGGCGCGGCCGTCGCCGCCGGCACGTCGTCGCCATGCCGGCTTTGCATGCCGGCCCGGCATGGCGCTCATGCCGAGGCGACGCACAGGGTCGAGCGGCCTGCAGCAGCGCACCGGCGACGGTCCGAGACCGCGGGTCGCTTGCTTCGCAGCGCGGGCCGCGATCCGGGGCGCGCGCGCGGGTCAGCGCCCGAACTCGTCGCCCAGTTCGGCGGCGCGCTGCTGCGCGGCGCGGACGGCCTTCACGATCGCCTCGCGCACGCCGTCGGCCTGCATCGCGCTCAGCGCGGCATGGGTCGTGCCGCCCTTGGACGTGACCCGCTCGCGCAGCACCGAGGGCGGCTCCGCGCTCTGCTCGGCCAGCGCGGTCGCGCCCGAGAAGGTGGCGAGCGCGAGCGCGCGGCCCTGGGCCTCGCTCAGGCCCATCGCGCGCGCCGCGTCCATCAGCGCCTCGATGAACAGGAATACATAGGCAGGCCCCGAGCCCGACAGCGCGGTCACCGCGTCGAGGTCGGCCTCGCGTTCGACCCACAGCAGCGCGCCGGTCGGCGCGAGCAGGGTCTCGACCGCGGCGCGCTCGGCCGCGCCGACCTCGGGCCGCGCATACAGCCCGGCGATGCCGCGGCCGATCAGCGCCGGCGTGTTGGGCATCGCGCGCACCACGCGGGCGCTGCCGGTGGCGGCGACGATCGCGTCGCTGCGGATGCCGGCCATCACGCTGAGCTGGGCGGCGCCGCGGACATGCGCGGCGCAAGGCACGGCCGCCTCCTTGAAGAGCTGCGGCTTGACCGCCCAGACCACCAGCCCGGCGGCGGCCAGCGCCGGCCCGGCCTGCTCGGCCGCGACGATGCCGAAGTCGCGCTGCAGCTTCGCGCGCTGCTCGGCCCCCGGCTCGACGACCAGGATGCGCTCGGCCGCGACGCCGCTGCGCCGCAGGCCCCCGATCAGCGCGCTGGCCATGTTGCCGCCGCCGATGAAGGCGATCGGCGCTGAGGAGAGATCGGTGACGCTCATGCGGCCAGTCTACTCAGTGCAGGCCGGCCAGCAGCGCCGCGTTGCCCCCTGCCGCCGCGGTGTTGACCGTCACGGTCTGCTCGGCGACGAAGCGGTAGAGGTAGAGCGGCCCGCCGGCCTTCGGGCCGGTGCCGCTCAGGCCCTCGCCGCCGAAGGGCTGGACGCCGACCACCGCGCCGATCATGTTGCGGTTGACATAGACGTTGCCGACCCGCGCCGCCTGCGCGATGCGCTGGGCGCGCGAGTCGATACGGGTCTGCACGCCCAGCGTCAGGCCGTAGCCGAGCGCGTTGAGCTGCGCGACCAGCGCCTCGACATCGGGCGCCGCGGTGCCCGGTCCCCAGCGCACGACCTGCAGCACCGGGCCGAAGACCTCGTCCTTCAGCTCGCCGACGCGCCCGATCTCGTAGGCCGCCGGCGCGATGTGGCGGCCGGTGAGCCCCTCGGGCGGGCTGCGGCGGGCGATGCGCGTCGCCTCGCGCTCGAGCCGATCGATGTGGCGCGACAGCCCGGCCCGGGCTTCGGCATCGATCACCGGGCCGACATCGGTCGCGACATCGGCCGGGTCGCCGACCGCGAGCTCCTGCAGCGCGCCGGCCAGCATCGCGAGCAGGCCGTCGGCAATGCCCTCGTGCACGCACAGCAGCCGCAGCGCCGAGCAGCGCTGGCCGGCCGAGCGGAAGGCGCTCTGCACGACGGCGTCGACCACCTGCTCGGGCAGCGCCGAGCTGTCGACGATCATCGCGTTCAGCCCGCCGGTCTCGGCGATCAGCGGCACGATGGCGCCGTCCTTCGCCGCCAGGCTGCGCTGGATCGTCTTCGCGACCTGGGTCGATCCGGTGAAGCACACACCCGCGGTCAGCGGATGCGCGACCAGCGCCGCGCCGACCGTCTCGCCCGGCCCGTGCAGCAGCGCGAGCGCGTCGCGCGGCACGCCGAGCTCGTGCAGCAGCTGCACGAAGGCGGCGGCCACCGCGGGCGTCTGCTCGGCCGGCTTGGCCGCGACCGCGTTGCCGGCGACGAGCGCCGCCGTCACCTGGCCGGCGAAGATCGCGAGCGGGAAGTTCCACGGGCTGATGCAGACGAACACGCCGCGGCCGTGCAGGTGCAGCGTGTTGCTCTCGCCGGTCGGCCCCGGCAGCTCGCGCGGCGCGAGCTGCTCGCGCGCCTGCTGGGCGTAGTAGCGGCAGAAGTCGACCGCCTCGCGCAGCTCGGCGACGCAATCGCCGAGGGTCTTGTGCGCCTCGCGGACCAGCAGCCCGCACCAGGCCGGCAGCTCGGACTCCAGCCGGTCGGCGGCGCGTTCTAGCAGCGCGGCGCGCGCCTCCACCGGCACGGCGTTCCAGTCGACCTGGCCGGCATGCAGGCGCCGCACCGCGGGGTCGACCTCGCGGGTCGGGGTCTCGTGGACCTCGGGCAGCCGCGTCGCCGCGACTGCGGCGAGCAGGGGCGCGCGCTCGGCGGCGATCGCGAGGTCCACGCCCGCCGAGTTGCGCCGCACGGCACCGAACAGCGCGCGCGGCGCGGGCTGGCCGGGCTCGGCCGCCGCGTGCAGCGGCGAGGCCAGCAGCGCCTCGACATCGACCTGCGGGTCGGCGAGCTGGTGCACGAAGGACGAGTTGGCGCCGTTCTCCAGCAGCCGCCGCACCAGGTAGGCCAGCAGGTCGCGGTGCTCGCCGACCGGTGCATAGATGCGCACCGGCAGGCCCTTCGCCATCAGGCCCCCCGCTCGAGCGGGGGGAGCGGGGGGCGTGGTCGTCATCTCCGCCGCAGGCGAGGGTGTGTACCGCGAAACCTCGCGGTACACACCCTCGCCCATGCCATGCAGTCTCTGCAGCTCGAACTTCGCCACCCGAGCTGCAGCCATCTGCACGATCGCCGCGATCGTGCCCGCGTTGTGCGTCGCGAACTGCGGGTAGATCACCTCGGCGTGGTCGAGCAGCGCCTTAGCGCAGGCCAGGTAGGAGATGTCGGTGTGGTGCTTGTGCGTGAACACCGGGTAGCCGGCCAGCCCCAGCTCCTGGGCGCGCTTGATCTCGCCGTCCCAGTAGGCGCCCTTGACCAGCCGCACCATGAAGCGCAGGCCGCGGGCACGGGCGATGCGCGCGACCTCGTGCACGCAGTCCTCGGCGCGCGTCTGGTAGGCCTGGACCGCGAGGCCGAAGCCGCGCCAGCCACGCTGCCGCGCGGCGATATGGGCGGCGACGGCGGCGATCAGGTCGAGCGAGAGTTCGAGCCGCTCGCTCTCCTCGGCGTCGATGGTGAGGTTGAGGTCGGCGGCGGCCGCGTCGTCGACCAGCGTCAGCACGCGCGGCAGCAGTTCGGCGAACACGCGTGCGCGCTGCGCCTCCTCGTAGCGCGCGAACAGCGCCGAGAGCTTGATCGAGATGCCGTCGTTGGCCTCCGGCCCCGCGCCCGGGGTCGCCGTCGCGGCGATCGCCGCGATCGCACGCCGGTAGGACACGAGGTAGCGCTGCGCATCGGCCTCGCAGCGCGCGCCCTCGCCCAGCATGTCGAAGCTGTAGCGCAGCGCCGGCCGGGCCTGGCGCTGCGCCGCCGCCTCGGCCAGCGCCTCGGCGATCGACTGGCCGAGCACGAACTGGCGCCCGAGCAGCTGGATCGCCCGCACCGTGGCCGCGACCACCGTCTGCGCGCCCAACCGCTGCAGCAGCCCCGGCGCGTGCTCGCCCTCGGGCAGCACGCGCTTCGACAGCGCGATCGCACTGGCCGACAGGCCGGCGAGCCACTTGTGCGGGCCGTCCACCGCGGCGTCGAACTGCGCCCGGCCGAGCTGGTCGGCGGTCAGCGCGATCGCGGTGGCGGCATCGGGCACGCGCAGCAGCGCCTCGGCCAGCCGCATCAGCGCCAGCCCCTCGGCGCTCGAGATCGGGTACTCGCGCAGCAGCGACTCCATGGCCCAGAACGGCGCCGGCTGGTCGCGCACCGCCCGCACCCAGGGCCGGGCCCGGGCCTGCACGGCGGCCCAGTCGAGCGCGCCGGCCAACGCCTGCAGGCGCTGCGCGACGACGGGCGCCTCGTCGCGCAGCGGCGAAGGCAGGCGGGCGGTGGGGATCGGCAGCATGGCGGTCTCGCGGGGTTTTCGGTTAGCGTACGGCGAGTTACCGCGAATGATTCACCAACAAGATGCCGACGCGCCGAGTTAAATCCGACCCCAAGCCGCCCACACCGCCACCGCCGCGCGCGATCGAGGGCCTCGACCGGACCGACCAGCGCATCCTGCGCGTGCTGCAGGCCGAGGGCCGCATCACCAACCTCGAACTCGCGCAACGCGTGCACCTGTCGCCGACCGCGGTGCTCGAGCGCGTCAAGCGCCTGACACGCGATGGCGTGATCCTCGGCTACGAGGCGCGGCTCGACCCGGCGCGGCTCGGCGCCGGCATGCTGGTGTTCATCGAGGTCATGCTCGACCGCACCGCGCCGGACGTGATGGCGAGCTTCAAGGCCGCGGTGCAGGCGCGCCCGGAGATCCTCGAATGCCACCTGGTGGCCGGCGGCTTCGACTACCTGATCAAGACCCGCGTCGCCGACATGGCCGCCTACCGCGAGATGCTCGCGAGCGTGATCTGGGGCCTGCCCGGCGTGCGCGAGACGCGCACCTATGCGGTGATGGAGGAAGTGAAGAACACGACCGCGCTGCCCATTTGAGGGGCATGCGATGTCACGCGCGCGACAAGCGTGCCGTGCGCGCACCACAACAGCCTAGGTAATTCCCGCTGTTGCGCCGCAACAGCGCTGCCTACAGTCCGTAGCCTTGCCCCCGGGTCCCGCATGAGCGACTTCATCCTCGAAACGCGCGAGCTCACCAAGGAGTTCAAGGGCTTCACCGCCGTCGACCGCGTGAACCTGCAGGTCCGGCGCGGCCACATCCACGCGCTGATCGGGCCCAACGGCGCGGGCAAGACCACCTGCTTCAACCTGCTGACGAAGTTCCTGGTGCCCACGCGCGGCAGCATCCACTTCAACGGCGCGGACATCACCGCCGAGAAGCCGGCGCAGATCGCCCGGCGCGGCGTGATCCGCTCGTTCCAGATCTCCGCGGTGTTCCCGCACCTCAGCGTGCTCGAGAACGTGCGCATCGGGCTGCAGCGCTTCACCGGCACCTCGTTCCACTTCTGGAAGGGCCTGGCCGGCCTGCGCACGCTCGACGCCCGGGTGCTCGAGCTGCTGGAACTCGTCGACCTGCGCGATATGGCCCGGACCAAGGCCGGCGACCTGCCCTACGGTCGCAAGCGCGCGCTGGAGATCGCCACCACGATGGCGATGCAGCCCGAGCTGATGCTGCTCGACGAGCCGACCCAGGGCATGGGCCACGAGGACGTCGAGCGCGTCACCGCGCTGATCAAGCGCGTCGCCGAGGGCCGCACCGTGCTGATGGTCGAGCACAACATGCGCGTGGTGGCGCGCATCGCCGACCGCATCACCGTGCTGGCGCGCGGCGCCGTGCTGGCCGAGGGCCCGTACGCCGAGGTCTCGAAGCACCCCGCGGTGCTCGAGGCCTACATGGGCAGCGAGGCCAGCGAGCTGCAGGGAGCCCACTGATGGACGCGCCGGCGCTGGAGATCCGCAAGCTGCAGGCCTGGTACGGCGAGAGCCATATCCTGCACGGCGTCGACCTGACGGTGGCGCGCGGCCAGGTCCTCACGCTGCTGGGCCGCAACGGCGCCGGCCGCACCACGACGCTGCGCGCGATCATGGGTCTGACCGGCGCGCGCCAGGGCTCGATCAAGGTCCACGGCCAGGAGACCATCGGCCTGCCGACCCACCGCATCGCCCACCTCGGCATCGGCTACTGCCCCGAGGAGCGCGGCATCTTCGCGTCGCTGTCGACCGAGGAGAACCTGCGCCTGCCGCCGTCGCTGAAGGCCCCGCGCGGCAAGGCGATGAGCGAGACCGAGATCTACGCGATGTTCCCCAACCTGGCCGAGCGCAAGGCGAGCCAGGGCACCCGGCTGTCCGGCGGCGAACAGCAGATGCTCGCGGTCGCGCGCATCCTGCGCACCGGCGCCGACCTGCTGCTGCTCGACGAGATCTCCGAGGGCCTGGCGCCGGTCATCGTGCAGGCGCTCGCCCGCATGATCACCGCGCTCAAGGCCCAGGGCTTCACGATCGTGATGGTGGAGCAGAACTTCCGCTTCGCCGCCCCGCTGGCCGACCACTTCTGCGTGATCGAGCACGGCCATGTGGTCGAGTCCTTCCCTGCGTCCGAGCTCGCCGCCAAACAGGCGGTGCTCGACGAACTGCTCAGCGTCTGACCGGACGCACAACACCTCAAGGAGAACCGCATGTCCCACGCCCTCAAGCACATCGCCGTCGCCGCGGCCGCCGCCTGCGGCCTCGCCGGCGCGGCGCAGGCCCAGGTGTCGGGCGATGTCGTCAAGATCGGCGTCATCACCGACATGTCGGGCCTGTACGCCGACCTCGACGGCGCCGGCGGCGTCGAGGCGATCAAGATGGCGGTGGCCGACATGAAGGGCCTGGCGGCCGGCAAGAAGGTCGAGGTGATCTACGCCGACCACCAGAACAAGGCCGACGTCGCCGCCAGCAAGGCGCGCGAGTGGTTCGACACCCAGGGCGTCGACCTGCTGATCGGCGGCACCAATTCCGGCGCCGCGCTGGCGATGGCCAAGATCGCCGCCGAGAAGAAGAAGCCCTACATCGTGATCGGCGCCGGCTCGGCGCGCCTCACCAACGAGGACTGCACGCCCTATTCGATCCACTACGCCTACGACACGGTGGCGCTGGCCAACGGCACCGGCGCGGCGGTCACCAAGGCCGGCGGCAAGAGCTGGTACTTCCTGACCGCCGACTACGCCTTCGGCCAGTCGCTGCAGAACGACACCACCACGGTCGTCAACAAGTCGGGCGGGCAGGTGCTCGGCAGCGTCAAGCACCCGCTGTCGGCCAGCGACTTCAGCTCCTTCCTGCTGCAGGCGCAGTCGAGCAAGGCGCAGATCCTCGGCCTCGCCAACGCCGGCGGCGACACCATCAACGCGATCAAGGCCGCCAACGAGTTCGGCATCACCAAGAGCATGAAGCTCGCCGGCCTGCTGATGTTCATCAACGACATCCACTCGCTCGGCCTGCCCGCGACCCAGGGCATGTACATGACCGACAGCTGGTACTGGAACCAGAGCCCCGAGGCGCGCGCCTGGAGCCGCCGCTTCTTCGAGAAGATGAAGCGCATGCCCTCGTCGCTGCAGGCCGCCGACTACTCGGCGGCGATGCACTTCCTGAAGGCGGTGGACAGCGCCAAGACCGACGACGCCGACAAGGTGATGGCGCAGATGAAGGCCACGCCGGTCAACGACTTCTACACCAAGGGCACGATCCGCGCCGACGGCCGCGGCGTGCACGACATGGTGCTGCTGCAGGTGAAGTCGCCGAAGGAGTCGACCGAGCCCTGGGACTACTTCAAGGTGGTGCAGCGCATCCCGGGCGACGAGGCCTTCACCAAGCTGGCCGACAGCAAGTGCCCGCTGGTGAAAAAGTGACGTCCATGGCCACGGCAGCACCTTCCGCACGCCCGGCGCCGGGCCGCCCCAAGGCGGGCGCGCCCTCCCCGCGGGGGAGTGGCTGCGGTACGCCGCAGCCGAGGGGCTGACATCCCATGACGGAGATCTTCGGCATCCCGCTGCCCGCGCTGCTCGGCCAGCTGCTGCTGGGCCTGGTGAACGGCTCGTTCTACGCGATGCTGTCGCTGGGCCTGGCGGTGATCTTCGGCATGCTCAACATCATCAATTTCGCCCACGGGGCGCTGTACATGATGGGGGCCTTCCTGGCCTGGATGGGGCTCGAGTACCTGGGCCTGAACTACTGGGTCATGCTGGTCGCCGCCCCGCTGCTGGTGGGCGTGCTGGGCATCCTGATCGAGCGGTTGCTGCTGCAATGGCTCTACAGGCTCGACCACCTCTACGGCCTGCTGCTGACCTTCGGCATCACGCTGGTGACCGAGGGCGTGTTCCGCAGCTTCTACGGCGTCTCGGGCCAGTCCTACCCCGTCCCCGAGGCGCTGCAGGGCGCGACCAACCTCGGTTTCATGATCCTGCCGAACTACCGCGCCTGGGTCGTCGTCGCCTCGGTGGTCGTGTGTCTGGCGGTGTGGGCGCTGATCGAGAAGACCTCGCTCGGCGCGACGCTGCGCGCCGGCACCGAGAACCCGCGGCTGGTGCAGGCCTTCGGTATCAACGTGCCGCGCATGATCACGCTGACCTACGCCGGCGGCGTCGCGCTGGCCGCGTTCGCCGGCGTGCTGGCGGCGCCGATCCTGCAGGTCTCGCCGCTGATGGGCAGCAACCTGATCATCGCGGTGTTCGCGGTGGTCGTGATCGGCGGCATGGGATCGATCCTGGGATCGATCCTGACCGGCCTGGGGCTGGGCGTGATCGAGGGCTTGACCAAGGTGGTCTACCCGGAGGCCTCGAGCACCGTCGTGTTCGTCGTGATGGCGATCGTGCTGCTGGTGCGACCGGCCGGCCTGTTCGGGAAAGAGAAATGAACCACCCCCGTTGCGGCTTCGCCGCTCCCCCTCAAGGGGGCGCCGCTGGCGGACCGGCAGAGCCGGATCCGCGGCGGCTGCGCGGGTGGCCCGTCCGCGCCATGCGCCAAGTGCGCCGGAGCAACAACTGAGATGACTGCTGAGCGATCCCCGCTGGCCGGCTACGCCGCACTGTTCGTCGGCATCGCGCTGCTGCCGGCGCTCGGCGCCTACCCGATCTTCGTGATGAAGGTGCTGTGCTATGCGCTGTTCGCCTGCGCCTTCAACCTGCTGATCGGCTTCACCGGCCTGTTGAGCTTCGGCCACGCGGCCTTCCTCGGCATGGCGGCCTACGGCGCCGGCCACGCGCTCAAGGTCTGGGGCTTCCCGGCGCCGCTGGGGCTGCTGTTCGGGGCCGGCGCCGCGGCGCTGATCGGGCTGGTGTTCGGCTGGCTGGCGATCCGGCGCAGCGGCATCTACTTCTCGATGATCACGCTGGCGCTGGCGCAGATGCTGTACTTCGTGTTCCTGCAGGCGCCCTTCACCGGCGGCGAGGACGGGCTGCAGTCGGTGCCGCGCGGCCACTTCCTGGGCCTCGACCTCGCGAACGACCTGACGCTGTACTACGTGGTGCTGGCGATCTTCATCGCGGCGTTCTGGCTGATCTACCGCACCGTGCAATCACCCTTCGGCCAGGTGCTCACCTCGATCCGCGAGAACGAGGCGCGCGCGGTCTCGCTGGGCTACGACGTCGAGCGCTTCAAGCTGGTGGCCTTCGTGCTGTCGGCCGCGCTGGCGGGCCTGGCCGGGGCGACCAAGACCCTGGTGCTCGGCTTCGCGACGCTGACCGACGCGGTCTGGACCACCTCGGGCGCGGTGATCCTGATGACCCTGGTCGGCGGCATGGGCACGATGGTCGGGCCGATAGTCGGGGCGCTGGTGATCATCGCGCTGGAGAACAAGATCGGCGACGTCGGCCGCTGGCTGGCCGAGGCGACCGGCATCGGCTGGTTCAACGGCCTCGGCGAGTCGGTCACGCTGGTCACCGGGCTGATCTTCATCGTCTGCGTGCTGGCGTTCCGCCGCGGCGTGGTCGGCGAGGTCCTGCACCTGCTGGAGCGCCGGCGCGGCGCCGGCTGAAACCCGCTCAGCCGCGCGCCCCGAAGATCGCGGTCCCGACCCGCACGATCGTCGCGCCCTCCAGCACGGCCGCCTCCAGGTCGGCGGTCATGCCCATCGACAGCGTGTCCAGCGGCAGGCCGTCGGCGCGCAGCCGCTCGAACAGCTCTCGCAGGGCCTGGTGCGGCTTGCGCTGGGCCGCCAGGCCCTCGGCCGGCTCCGGGATCGCCATCAGCCCGCGCAGCCGCAGCCGCGGCAGCGCCGCGACCGCCCGCGCCAGCGCGGGCAGCTCGTCGGGCGCCACGCCGCTCTTGCTCGCCTCGCCGCTGATGTTGACCTGCAGGCAGACCTGCAGCGGCGGCAGCGAGTCCGGCCGCTGGGCCGACAGCCGCTCCGCCAGCTTCAGCCGGTCGACGCTGTGCACCCAGTCGAAGGCCTCGGCCACCGCGCGGGTCTTGTTGCTCTGCAGAGGGCCGATCAGGTGCCATTCGAGCTCGGCACGGCGCTCGGCCAAGGCCGCCATCTTGTCCAGCGCCTCCTGGACATAGTTCTCGCCGAAGCGCGTCAGCCCGGCCGCCAGCGCCTCGCGCACCGCCTCGGGGCGCTGGGTCTTGCTGACCGCCAGCAGCGTGACGCTTGCCACGGGACGTTGCGCGGCGTCACAGGCTCGCGCGATGCGTTCGCTCACTTGTTGTATCTTGAAAGCGATCGTCGCCATAATCGTTTGAACCTTCGTCGTCTGGCGGGTCACCCCTGCCCTAGCCCATGGACATCACCCAACTGCTGGCCTTCTCGGTCAAGAACAAGGCATCCGACCTGCACTTGTCCGCCGGCCTGCCGCCGATGATCCGTGTGCACG
This sequence comes from Methylibium sp., assembly GCA_035476815.1. Lineage (GTDB taxonomy): Bacteria > Pseudomonadota > Gammaproteobacteria > Burkholderiales > Burkholderiaceae_C > Methylibium. Next base: position 141,627 of record DATILD010000042.1, on the reverse strand, counting down.
GCGACGTGCGTCGCATCAACGTGGACCCGCTGGACCACAAGAACGTGCACGACATGGTGTACGACATCATGAACGACGCCCAGCGCAAGGCCTACGAGGAGTCGCTCGAATGCGACTTCTCGTTCGAGATCCAGGGGCTGGCGCGCTTCCGGGTCAACGCCTTCAACCAGAACCGCGGCGCCGGCGCGGTGTTCCGGACCATCCCGAGCAAGATCCTGTCGCTCGAGCAGCTGGCCGCGCCCAAGGTGTTCGGCGAGCTGGCGCTCAAGCCGCGCGGCCTGGTGCTGGTGACCGGGCCGACCGGCTCGGGCAAGAGCACGACGCTGGCCGCGATGGTGAACCACCTCAACGAGACCGAGTACGGCCACATCCTGACCGTCGAGGACCCGATCGAGTTCGTGCACGACTCCAAGCGCTGCCTGATCAACCAGCGCGAGGTCGGCCCGCACACGCTGTCCTTCAGCAACGCGCTGCGTTCGGCGCTGCGCGAGGACCCGGACTGCATCCTGGTCGGCGAGATGCGCGACCTGGAGACGATCCGCCTGGCACTGACCGCCGCCGAGACCGGCCACCTGGTGTTCGGCACGCTGCACACCTCGAGCGCCGCCAAGACCATCGACCGCGTGGTCGACGTGTTCCCGGCGGCCGAGAAGGACATGGTGCGCGCGATGCTGTCGGAGTCGCTGGTCGCGGTGATCTCGCAGACGCTGTGCAAGCTCAAGGACGGCACCGGCCGCATCGCCGGCCACGAGATCATGCTGGGCACGCCGGCCATCCGCAACCTGATCCGCGAGAACAAGGTCGCGCAGATGTACAGCTCGATCCAGACCGGCAGCAACATGGGCATGCAGACGCTGGACCAGTGCCTGACCGACCTGGTGCGCCGCAACCTGATCACGCCGGCCGAGGCGCGCAGCCGGGCCAAGATCCCCGAGAACTTCCCCGGATGAGCCGCCCGGGCTCCACCAGCGCCTCGTCGTGAAGAAGCTCCTCAGCCGGCTCGCCGGCGCCGCCTCGCGCAGCCCGGCCTCGCGGCCGGCACCGGGCGGCGACGAGGACGCCGCCTTCTTCACCACCTGCTTCGAGGACCGCGACGACGACGGCGTCGCGATCGCCTGGGCCGACCGCGCGGCCGCGATCGGCGCGCAACCGGTCGACCCGGCGCGCGGCACGGCGCTGTTCCACGCCGTCTGGAGCGCCGACCACCATGCGCTCGAGCTGACGGCCGACGAGATCGACCACCTCGCGACGCGCTTCGTGTTCGTGTCGGTGCCGGCGGCGCAGGACGTGATCCGCCAGGACGAGCGCGGCGCCTACCTGCTGTGGGTGCTCGACGGCACGCTGGCGGTCGAGCGCATCCAGCCCTGGGGCGGCCGCGCGCGGCTGGCCGAGGTGCTCAAGGGCGACGTGCTCGGCGAGATGGCCCTGCTCGACGCCGGCGGACGCTTCTCGACCTGCGCGACGCTCAAGCCCTGCATCCTGGCCGTGCTCGAAGCGCCGGCGCTCGACGAGATGATGCACGCGGAGCCACGCCTCGCCGTGGCACTGTTATCGACCTTGGCGCGACGTTTGTCCTTGCGGTTGCGCCAGGTCAGCGCCAGACTGTCAGCCTTGCTGGCCGGCAGCTAGCCGCCCCGCCCCACGCGAAGGGAGTTCCGTCATGGAGCGCGATCAGGCCTCGAAATTCATCAACGACCTGCTGAAACTGCTGGTCACCCGCAACGGCTCGGACCTGTTCCTGACCGCGGACTTCCCGCCGGCGGTCAAGGTCGACGGCCGCATCACCAAGGTGTCGCCGCAACCGCTGACGCCGCAGCACACGCTGGTGCTGGCGCGCGCGATCATGAACGACAAGCAGGCGGCCGAGTTCGAGCGCACCAAGGAATGCAACTTCGCGATCGCGCCGACCGGCATCGGGCGCTTCCGCGTCAACGCCTTCATGCAGCAGGGCCATGTCGGCCTGGTGATGCGGACCATTCCCGCCACGCTGCCGACCATCGACGGCCTCGGGCTGCCGCAGATCCTCAAGGACATCTCGCTCACCAAGCGCGGCCTGACGATCTTCGTCGGCGCGACCGGCTCGGGCAAGAGCACCTCGCTGGCGGCGATGGTGGACTTCCGCAACGAGAACACCTACGGCCACATCATCACGGTCGAGGATCCGGTCGAGTTCGTCCACCCGCACAAGAACTGCATCGTCACGCAGCGCGAGGTCGGCATCGACACCGACGACTGGGGCATCGCGCTGAAGAACACGCTGCGCCAGGCGCCGGACGTGATCCTGATGGGCGAGATCCGCGACCGCGAGACCATGGAGCACGCGGTCGCCTTCGCCGAGACCGGCCATCTGTGCCTGGCCACGCTGCACGCCAACAGCGCCAACCAGGCGCTCGACCGCATCATCAACTTCTTCCCCGAGGAGCGCCGGCCGCAGCTGCTGATGGACCTGTCGCTGAACCTGAAGTCGCTGGTGTCGCAGCGCCTGCTGCCGCGCCAGGAGGGCAAGGGCCGGGTCGCCGCGATCGAGATCCTGATCAACTCGCCGCTGATCTCGGACCTGATCTTCAAGGGCGAGGTCGGCGAGATCAAGGAGATCATGAAGCGCTCGCGCGAGCTCGGCATGCAGACCTTCGACCAGAGCCTGTTCGACCTCTACGAGGGCCAGCAGATCACCTACGAGGACGCGCTGCGCAATGCCGACTCGGTCAACGACCTGCGGCTGCAGATCAAGCTCAACAGCAACCGGGCGCGCAACGCGGACCTGACCGCCGGCACCGAGCACATGAGCATCGTTTAGGCGATCATTCGGCGGTTCTGACGGCCTCGTCGCGAGGCCGTTTTCATTGCCGGAGAGCGCCGATGAGCACCAAGACCTACGCACCGATCGCCCCGCAGCCCGTCGCCTTCCTCGGCCTGGGCGTGATGGGCCACCCGATGGCCGGCCACCTGGCGGGCGCCGGCCACCGCGTCACCGTCTACAACCGCACCGGTGCCAAGGCCCAGGCCTGGGTGCAGGAGCATGGCGGCAGCGCGGCGCCGACGCCCCAGGCCGCCGCCGCCGGCGCCGACATCGTGTTCGCCTGCGTCGGCAACGACGCCGACCTGCGCGCCGTCACCCTGGGCGCCGACGGCGCCTTCCAGGCGATGAAGCCGGGCGCGGTGTTCGTCGACCACACCACCGCGTCGGCCGACATCGCGCGCGAGCTCGACGCCGCGGCGCGCGAACGCGGCCTGTTCTTCATCGACGCCCCGGTGTCGGGCGGCAACCTCGGCGCGATCAACGGCCTGCTGACGGTGATGTGCGGCGGCGATGCCGCGGCCTTCGAGCGCATCCAGCCGGTCGCGATGGCGTTCTCGAAGGCCGTCACGCTGCTTGGCCCGGCCGGTGCGGGCCAGCTCGCCAAGATGGTCAACCAGATCGCGATCGCCGGACTGGTGCAGGGCCTGGCGGAGGCCATCGCCTTCGGCCAGAAGGCCGGGCTGGACATGAAGGCGGTGCTCGGCGTGATCGGCAAGGGCGCGGCGCAGAGCTGGCAGATGGACAACCGCGGCCCGACGATGATCGACGGCCAATTCGACTTCGGCTTCGCGGTCGACTGGATGCGCAAGGACCTCGGCCTGTGCCTCGCCGAGGCGCAGCGCAACGGCGCGCGCCTGCCGGTCACCGCGCTGGTGGACCAGTTCTATGCCGACGTGCAGGCCGCGGGCGGCAACCGCCTCGACACCTCGAGCCTGATCCAGCGGCTGCGCTGAGCGCGCGCGTCACCGTCCTCGCGTAGACTGGGGTAAACCCGTATCCGGGAGCCCTGATGCTTCTTGCCCGTCCCGCGCCGGCCACCGTGCCGCGCCGTATCGACCTCGCCCTGCAGGGCGGCGGCTCGCACGGTGCCTTCACCTGGGGCACGCTCGACCGCTTGCTGGAGGACGACGGCATCGACATCGGGGCGATCTCCGGCACCAGCGCCGGCGCGCTCAATGCCGCGGTGCTGGCCACCGGCCACCGGCAGGGCGGGCGCGAGGGCGCGCGCGCCGCGCTGGCGGCGTTCTGGCGCGACGTGAGCAGCAGCGGTCAGACCTTCTCGCCGTTCTCGCTGTCGCAGGCCGGCGCCGCCGGCGCCGGCTACAACTTCGACAAGCAGCCGGCCTACCAGTGGCTCAACAGCTTCTTCCGCACCTTCAGTCCCTACGAGTTCAACCCGCTCAACCTGAATCCGCTGCGCGACATCGCGCGCCGCCATGTCGACGAGGCGGCGCTGCGCAGCTGCAGCATCCCGCTGTTCATCACCGCCACCAGCGTGCACACCGGCCAGGCGCGCGTGTTCACCGGCGACGAGCTGTCGATCGACGCACTGCTCGCCTCGGCCTGCCTGCCCTTCCTGTTCCAGGCGGTCGAGATCGACGGCGAGCCCTACTGGGACGGCGGCTACACCGGCAACCCGGCGATCTACCCGCTGATCTACCACAGCGAGGTGCTCGACATCCTACTGGTGAAGATCAATCCGCTGCGGCGCGAGGGCACGCCGACGCGCAGCGTCGAGATCATGGACCGGCTCTCCGAGGTGACCTTCAACGCCAGCCTGGTGGCCGAGCTGCGCGCGATCGCCTTCGTGTCGCGGCTGGTGCGCGAGGGCCGGCTCGACCCCGGCCGCTACAAGGACCTGCGGCTGCACATGATCGCCGACGACGAGGGGCTGGCGCCCTTCAACGCCAGCAGCAAGCTCAACACCGACGCGGCCTTCCTCGACGGCCTGTTCCAGCTCGGCCGGCGCGCGGCCGATGGCTGGCTGGCCGCGCACCGCGAGGACATCGGCGTGCGCGCCACGCTCGACGTCGAGGGCAGCTTCCTGGCCAGGCCCGGCGGCGGGCTGGGCCGGCGCCCGGCACGGCCGAAGCACGAACCGGTGCCGCCACGCGGCCGGCTGCGACGGATGTGGTCGAAGATGTTGCGGCGCCCGCCGTCGGGCTAGGGCCCTCCGACAGCGTCAACCGGCCTAGCTCTGCATCAGCCGCTTGCTGCGCGCCACCGACATCAGGATCCCGAGGCCGAGGCCCAGCGTGACCATCGCGGTACCGCCGTAGCTGACGAAGGGCAGCGGGATGCCGACCACCGGCAGGATCCCGCTGACCATGCCCATGTTGACCATCGCGTAGGTGAAGAAGGACAGCGTCACCGCACCGGCCATGAGCCGCGCGAACAGCGTCGGCGCCTCGCTCGCGATCATCAGGCCGCGGAAGATCAGGAAGGTGAAGCCGACCAGCAGCGCCAGGCAGCCGAGCAGGCCGAACTCCTCCGAGAAGGCGGCGAAGATGAAGTCGGTGGTGCGCTCGGGAATGAACTCCAGGTGGGTCTGGGTGCCGTTCATGAAACCCTTGCCGCCGATGCCGCCGGAGCCGATCGCGATCATCCCCTGCAGGATGTGGAAGCCCTTGCCGAGCGGGTCTTTCGCCGGGTCGAGCAGCGTGCACACGCGCTGCCGCTGGTAGTCGTGCAGCACGCGCCAGTCGACGCCGGGCGCGCACAGCGCGTCCTGGAAGCCCACCAGCAGCGCCACGCCGACCGCGCCCGCGCCCGCCACCGGCAGGATCAGCTTCCAGCTCAGCCCGGCGAAGAACATCACGTACAAGCCGGCCATCAGCACCAGGACCGCGGTGCCCAGGTCGGGCTGCTTGACGATCAGCGCCACCGGCACCGCCAGCAGCACGAAGGCGACCACGAAGTCCGGCGCCCGCAGCCGCCCCTCGCGGCGCTGGAACCACCAGGCCAGCATCAGCGGCGTGGCGATCTTCAGCAGCTCGCTGGGCTGGATCACCGTGACCTGCAGGTCCAGCCAGCGCGTCGCCCCCTTCTTGGTGACGCCGAGGAACTCGACGCCGAGCAGCAGCGCCACGCCGACCACGTACAGCGGCACCGCGAGCTGCGCCAGCCGCTGCGGCGGCAGCTGCGCCACCAGGAACATCACGCCGGCGGCGATCAGCATGTTGCGGCCATGGTCGGCGAAGCGCGTGCCGTGGTCGTAGCCGGCCGAGTACATCGTCACCAGCCCGAACGCGGCCAGCACGAGGATCGCGAACGCGAGCGGTCCGTCGAAGCCGCGGAACACGCGCAGCGCCCGCTGCCACGGCGGCGGCTGGTCGAACACCGTGTTCATCGCGTGCCCCCGGCCTGGGCGAGCTTGCCGTCGGCCGGCGCCGAGGCCGGCGGTGGCGCCGGCGCGACCGGCTGCGAAGCCGCGGGGGCCGGCGGCGGCGCCGGCGCGGTGGCGGTCGCCACGCCGCCCGGGATCACCGGCCGCAGCGGTACCTCGGCGGCAAGACGCGGGCTGCCGATCGGCGCGATCGCCGTGCCCTGCTGCACGGCGACGATGTCCTCGGCGCTCGGGTAGCGGCCGCCGAGCACGTAGTCGAGCACGCGCCGCGCGATCGGCGCGGCGGCGGCGGCACCGAAGCCGGCGTTCTCGACGACCACCGCCAGCGCGACCTGCGGCTGCTCGAGCGGCGCGAAGGCGATGTAGAGCGAATGGTCGCGCTGGTATTCCTCGAGGCTGTTCTTGTTGTACTTCTCGTTCTGGCGGATGCCGACCGCCTGCGCGGTGCCGGTCTTGCCGCCGCTCGCATAGCCGGCGCCGAGGAAGACCCGCGTCGACGTGCCCTCCTGCGTCACGCCGTGCAACGCCTGCTTCACGACCTCCACATGCCCGGGCTCGAGCCCCAGCGGCGGCAGCGTCTCGGCCGAGAGCTGGCGGCGCGCGCCGGTGGTCGCGTCCTCGACCTGCCGCACCAGCCGCGGCACGTAGCGCTGGCCGCCGGAGATCAGCGTCGCGGTCGCGGTGGCCATCTGCAGCATCGTGAAGTTGTTGTAGCCCTGGCCGATGCCCAGCGAGATGGTCTCGCCGGCGTACCACTTCTGCTGCTCGGGGCGCTTGTAGGTCCGGCGCTTCCACGCGGTGGACGGCAGCACGCCGGTGACCTCGCCGAACAGGTCGATGCCGGTCTTGCGGCCGAAGCCGAAGGGCTCGAGCTGCTCGTGGATCAGGTCCACGCCCATGTCGTTGGCGAGCTGATAGTAGTAGACGTTGCTGGACTTGACGATCGAGCGCGTCATGTCGACCACGCCCAGCCCGTGGTCGCCGTGGCTGCGGAAGCGGTGGTTGCCGAACAGGAAGGTGCCGTTGTCGACGGTGGTCTGCTGCGGCGTGCGCTTGCCGGTGGTGAGCGCGCCGATCGCCATGAAGGGCTTGAAGGTCGAGCCCGGCGGGTAGGTGCCGCGCAGCGCCCGGTTCAGCAGCGGCTTGTCGAGGCTCTCGTTGAGCTCCTTCCAGCTCTCGCCATCGATGCCGTCGACGAACAGGTTGGGGTCGAAGGTCGGCTTGCTGACGAAGGCCAGCACCTCGCCGTTGCGCGGGTCGATCGCGACCAGCGCGCCGCGGCGCGCGCCGAACAGCTCCTCGACCAGCGCCTGCAGCTTGATGTCGATCGACAGCTGCACCGTGTTGCCGGAGGTCGGCGCGCCGGCGCGCAGCCGCCGCACCGCGCGCCCGCCGGCGCTGGTCTCGACCTCCTCGAAGCCGGTCAGGCCGTGCAGTTCGTCCTCGTACTTCTGCTCGATGCCGAGCTTGCCGATGTAGTCGGTGCCCTGGTAGTTGGCGGCGTCCTCGGTCTCGTCGATCGCGGCCTTCTCGACGGTGTTGATGCGGCCGATGTAGCCCAGCACGTGGCTACCGACCTCGCCGTAGGGGTAGCTGCGGAACAGCCGCGCCTTCAGCTCGACGCCCGGGAAGCGGAAGCGCTGCGCGGTGAAGCGCGCGACCTCCTCGTCGCTGAGCTTGGTGCGGATCGGCACCGACTCGAAGCTCTTGGAGTCCTCCAGCAGGCGCCTGAAGCGCTTGCGGTCGCGCGTCTCGATCGGCAGCACCTCGGCCAGCGCGTCGATCGTGGCCTCCAGGTCGGCCACCTGCGAGGGCGTGATCTCGAGCGTGTAGGCCGAGTAGTTGCTCGCCACCACGACACCGTTGCGGTCGAGGATCAGGCCGCGGTTGGGCACCACCGGCAGCACCGCGATGCGGTTGCTCTCGGCGCGGGTCGACAGCTCGTCGTAGCGCTGCACCTGCAGGTGCACGAGGCGAGCGACCAGCAGACCGAAGCCGATCAGGACCATCAGCGCCGCGGCGAGCAGGCGCAGCCGGAAGTCCGCCAGCTCGCGGTCCAGGTCCTTCAGTTCGGTCATCGCGGCCACGTTCGTCCCGTCGGTGCGCCGAGGCTCACAGGGGTCGATTCTCGTCCCGGTCCGGCGCGCGGCGCTGCGGCGCCAGCAGCAGCCAGCTGGCCGGCACCCACAGCAACGCTTCGACCAGCGGCGCGATCAGCAGGTTCCAGCCGGGGAAGACGTCGCCGGTGGCCAGCCGCACCAGCGCCGACACCGTGTGCGCCGCGACGAACAGCGGCAGGACCTGCACCGCCTGCGAGGGCACGCCGAACCACAGCAGCCGGCGGTGCATCATGATCGCGAAGAAGCTCAGCAACGTGTAGGCCAGCGCATGCTGACCGAGCAGCGCGCCCTGGTGCACGTCCATCAGCAGGCCGAAGGCGAAGGCGGCGCCGACGCCGACGCGGCGCGGCTGGTTGACGTTCCAGAACACCAGCGCCAGCGCGACGAAGTCGGGCATGCCGGCCGCCCGACCGAGCGGCACCAGGTTGAGCATCAGCGCCAGCAGCAGCGAGCCCCACATGAACACCGGGTTGACCGGCAGCAGCAGCTGATCCGAGCCGGGCCGCATGATCATGGCGCGGCCCCCGGGGGCCGCGTCGGCCGGCCGGTGCCGGCGCGGCGCGGCCGCGTCGGGCCGCTGGCGGCCGGCTCGACCGGCCGCGGCGGCATCTGCAGGTACAGCGGCTCGAGCACCAGCACATGGCGCGCGGTGTCGGGCCGCGCCGTCGGCGCCAGCGTGACCTTCGCGAAGGTCGAGCCGGTCTGGCGGTCCACCGCGACCACCGTGGCCACCGGCAGGCCCGGCGGGTAGACGCCGTCGACCCCCGAGGTGTGCATCACGTCGCCGGGCGCCACGTCGGCATTGCTGGCCAGGAAGCGCAGCTCCATGCCGGCGCCGGCCGGCACGCCCGCCGGGTCGCCGTAGGCGGCGGCGCGCGTCTGGGTGCGGGTGTTGAGCACGGGGATCGCGGCGTCCTTGTCGGTCAGCAGCGTCACCTCGGAGGCCAGCGGGTAGGCGCGCGTCACCTGGCCGAGCACGCCGGCCGCGTCGACCACCGGCGCGCCAGCCACCACGCCGTGGGTCTGGCCGCGGTCGATGACGATCTTGCGCGTGTAGGGGTCCGGGGCCTCGTACAGCACCTCGGCGGCGACGCTGCGCACGGTGTAGGCGCTGCGCAGGTCGAGCAGGCCGCGCAGGCGCTCGTTCTCGGTGGTGAGCCGCTCCACCCGCGCGGCGCGCTCGGACTGCGCGGCCAACTGCGTCAGCGCCGCCGCCTCGCGCGCGCGCGCGCCTGCCAGGCCGCCGAAGTAGTCCTGCACCGTCTGCAGCGCCTGGAGCGGCGCCAGCAGCGCCAGCTGCACCGGGTGCAGCGCGGTGGCCAGCGCCGCGCGCAGCGGCTGGGTCAGCTTGAAGCGGGTGTCGGCCGCCATCAGGAAGAAGGCCAGCGCCGAGAAGAACACCAGCTTCGACAGCGCCGACATGCCCTGCTTGAAGAAGGGCGGCGGCGTACGGTCCAGGGTACCGAGCGGCATCGGAGGGGCTCAGCGGCGGGGCGCGGAAGCGAAGAAGCCGGCGACGTGCACGCCGCGCCGGCCTCCGGGGTTCATCGCGCGGCGGTCACTCGGAGGTGAAGATCGAGCCCAGGCGCTCCATGCGCTCCAGCGCCATGCCGCAGCCGCGCACCACGCAGGTCAGCGGGTCCTCGGCCACCAGCACCGGCAGGCCGGTCTCCTCGGCCAGCAGGCGGTCGAGGTCGCGCAGCAGCGCGCCGCCGCCGGTCAGCATCATGCCGCGCTCGGCGATGTCGGCGCCGAGTTCGGGCGGGGTCTGCTCGAGCGCGTTCTTGACCGCGCTGACCATCTGGTTCAGCGGATCGGTCAGGGCCTCGAGGATCTCGTTGCTGCTGATCGTGAAGCTGCGCGGCACGCCCTCGCTGAGGTTGCGGCCCTTGACCTCCATCTCGCGCACCTCGCTGCCCGGGAAGGCGCTGCCGATGGTCTTCTTGATCGACTCGGCGGTCGGCTCGCCGATCAGCATGCCGTAGTTGCGGCGGATGTAGTTGATGATGGCCTCGTCGAACTTGTCGCCGCCGACGCGGATCGAGCCCTTGTAGACCATGCCGCCCAGGCTGATGACGCCGACCTCGGTGGTGCCGCCGCCGATGTCGACGACCATCGAGCCGCTGGCCTCGCTGACCGGCAGGCCGGCGCCGATCGCCGCCGCCATCGGCTCCTCGATCAGGTAGACCTCGCTGGCGCCGGCACCGAGCGCCGACTCGCGGATCGCGCGGCGCTCGACCTGGGTCGAGCCGCAGGGCACGCAGATGATGATGCGCGGGCTGGGCTTCAGGATGCCGCGCGGATGGACCATCTTGATGAACTGCTTGAGCATCTGCTCGGTGACGGTGAAGTCGGCGATCACGCCGTCCTTCATCGGCCGGATCGCCTCGATGTTGCCCGGCACCTTGCCGAGCATGGCCTTGGCCTCGGCGCCGACCGCCTGGATGGTCTTCTTGCCGTTGGGGCCGCCCTCGTGGCGGATCGCGACCACCGAGGGTTCGTCCAGCACGATGCCCTTGCCCCGGACGTAGATCAGGGTGTTGGCGGTGCCGAGGTCGATCGCGAGGTCGGTGGAGAAGTAACGTCGCAGGGAGGCGAACATGTCGTGACGTGGGTGCGGTGCAGCGGAAAGCGTCGACGCCGTACGGTCGCGAACGAACGCATGCGGACCGGGTGGGATTAACGAAAGATAATAACCCAGCGTCTTCGCGAAACTGCTGCAAAAAGCAGCGTCGACGCCCCCTTCCTCGCCCTCCGACCACCATGGCCCTGACCCCCCAAGACGTGAGCCGCATCGCGCTGCTCGCGCGGCTCGAACTGAGCGCCGCCGAGGAGGCCGCGATGCTCGGCCAACTCAACGGCTTCTTCGACATCGTCGAGCGCATGCGTGCGGTCGACACGGCCGGCGTCGCGCCGCTGTACACGCCGCTGTCGGCGGTGCAGGAGGTGGCGCTGAGGCTGCGCGAGGACGCGGTCACCGAGGCGGTGGACCGCGAGGCCAACCAGCAGAGTGCTCCGGCCGTCGAAGGCGGGCTCTACCTCGTTCCGCGGGTGATCGAATGACGGCGCCGCACGCGCTCGGCGTCGCCGAACTCTCCGCCGCGCTGGCCGCGGGCCGGCTGTCCAGCGAGGAGATCACGAAGCATCTGCTTGCGCGCATTGACGCCCACGAACAACTCGGCGCCTTCCTGTGCACCGACGCCGACGCGGCGCTGGCCCGGGCGCGCGAGGCCGACACCCGCCGCGCCGCCGGTGCCTCGCGGGGCCCGCTCGACGGCGTGCCGATCGCGCACAAGGACATCTTCGTCACCACCGACTTCCCGAGCACCGCGGCCTCGCAGATCCTGGCCGGCTACCGCTCGCCCTTCGACGCCACCGTGGTCGCGAAGCTGAAGGCCGCGGGCACGGTGACGCTGGGCAAGCTCAACTGCGACGAGTTCGCGATGGGCGGCAGCAACGAGAACTCCTCGGTGCGGCCGGTGCGCAACCCCTGGGACCGGGCGCGCATCCCCGGCGGCTCGTCGGGCGGGTCGGCCGCCGCCGTCGCGGCGCGGCTGGTGCCGGCCGCCACCGGCACCGACACCGGCGGCTCGGTGCGCCAGCCGGCGTCGCTGTCGGGCGTGACCGGCATCAAGCCGACCTATGGCCGCTGCTCGCGCTACGGGATGATCGCCTTCGCCTCCAGCCTCGACCAGGCCGGGCCGATCGCGCGCAGCGCCGAGGATTGCGCGCTGCTGCTCGGCGCGATGAGCGGCTTCGACGAGCGCGACGCCACCTCCGCGCCGCAGCCGGTGCCCGACTTCGCCGCCGCGATCCGCGCGCCGCGCGCCGGCGCCAGCGCGGCCAAGCCGCTGCAGGGCCTGCGCGTCGGGCTGCCGAAGGAGTTCTTCGGCGCCGGGGTCGCCGCCGACGTCAACCAGGCGGTGCGCGCGGCGCTGGCCGAGGTCGAGCGGCTCGGCGCCACGCTGGTCGACGTGAGCCTGCCGCGCACCGAGCTGTCGATCCCGGTCTACTACATCATCGCCCCGGCCGAGGCGAGCTCGAACCTGAGCCGCTTCGACGGCGTGCGCTACGGCCACCGCGCCGCGCAGCACGGCGACCTGCTCGACATGTACCGCAAGAGCCGCAGCGAGGGCTTCGGCCCCGAGGTCAAGCGCCGCATCATGATCGGCACCTATGTGCTCTCGCATGGCTACTACGACGCCTACTACCTGCAGGCGCAGAAGCTGCGCCGCATGATCGCCGACGACTTCCAGCAATGCTTCGCGTCCTGCGACCTGATCGCCGGCCCGGTGGCGCCGACGGTCGCGCGCCGGATCGGCTCGCAGACCGACCCGGTGGCCGAGTACCTGGCCGACATCTTCACGCTGCCGGCCAGCCTGGCCGGGCTGCCCGGCATGAGCGTGCCGGCCGGCTTCGCATACTCCGAAAACGCGGGCGGGCTGCCGGTCGGGCTGCAGCTGATCGGCAACTACTGGCAGGAGGCCGCGCTGCTGCACGCCGCGCATGCCTTCCAGCAGGCCACCGACTTCCACACCCGTGCGCCGGAGGGGATGGCATGACGACCCCCACGCTCACTGCGTTCGCTGCCCCCCATGGGGGCACAGACCTCCCTTGGGACGGCCCGGCGGGAGGTCTGACATGACCGCGCCCGCCCTGATCCGCGGTTACGAGGTCGTGATCGGCCTCGAGACCCACACCCAGCTGTCGACCGCGTCGAAGATCTTCTCCGGCGCCTCCACCGCCTTCGGCGCCGCGCCCAACACCCAGGCCTGCGCGGTCGACCTGGCGCTGCCCGGCACGCTGCCGGTGATGAACCGCGGCGCGGTCGAGCGCGCGATCCGCCTCGGCCTCGCGGTCGGCGGGCAGATCGCGCTGCTGTCGATCTTCGCGCGCAAGAACTACTTCTACCCCGACCTGCCCAAGGGCTACCAGATCAGCCAGTACGAGTTGCCGGTGGTGCAGGGCGGCGCGGTCGAGTTCTTCCTCGCCCCTTCGACGGGCTCGGGGCCGCCGGAACCGCGCAAGGTCCGACTCACCCGCGCGCACCTCGAGGAGGATGCCGGCAAGTCGGTGCACGACGCCTACGAGGGCTGCAGCGGCATCGACCTGAACCGCGCCGGCACGCCGCTGCTGGAGATCGTCTCCGAGCCCGACATGCGCTCCAGCAAGGAGGCGGTCGAGTACGCGAAGGCGCTGCACGCGCTGGTCGTGTGGCTGGGCATCTGCGACGGCAACATGCAGGAGGGCAGCTTCCGCTGCGACGCCAACGTCTCGGTGCGCCGGCCCGGCGCGCCCTTCGGCACGCGCCGCGAGATCAAGAACCTCAACAGCTTCCGCTTCCTGCAGCAGGCGATCGACTTCGAGATCCAGTGGCAGATCGACCAGCTCGAGGACGGCCTGGCGATCCACCAGGCCACCGTGCTGTTCGACCCCGACAGCGGCGAGACGCGGGCGATGCGCAGCAAGGAAGACGCGCACGACTACCGCTACTTCCCCGACCCGGACCTGCCGCCGCTGGTCATCGAGCCGGGCTGGGTCGAGCGCGTGAAGGGCCAGCTGCCCGAGCTGCCGCGCGTGATGGCCGCACGCTTCGAGCGCGAGGACGGCCTGGCCGCCTACGACGCGACGATGATGACGCAGAGCCTCGCGTTCGCGCGCTGCTACGAGGCCGTGAAGGCCGCGGGCGCGGCACCGAAGCTGGCGGCCAACTGGCTGATGGGCGAGGTCTCGCGGCGGCTCAACGCCGAGGACCGCGACATCGCGACGAGCCCGGTCGCGCCGGCCACGCTGGCGGCGCTGATCGCGCGCATCGCCGACGGCACGATCTCGAACAACGGCGCCCGGCAGGTGTTCGACGCGCTGTGGGCCGGTGAAGCGGACGTCGACGCGGTGATCGCCGCCAAGGGCCTGAAGCAGCTGTCCGACACCGGCGAGCTCGAGCGCATCCTCGACGAGGTGCTGGCCGCCAATCCGAAGTCGGTCGACGAATACCGCGCCGGCAAGGACAAGGCCTTCAACGCGCTGGTCGGCCAGGCGATGAAGGCGAGCAAGGGCAAGGCGAACCCGACCCAGGTCAACGAGCTCCTGAAGAAGAAGCTCGGCTGAGCCGAGCCGCCTCAGGGCTTCTTCGCCGGGGCCGCCGTCGCGGCCTGCGCGCTGCCGGCCGGCGCCAGCGCCTTGGCCGCCGTCACCTGCGGCAGCGGGCCGAGCGAGCCCGGCTCCGCGCCGCCCCACAGCTTCTTCAGGCGCAGCAGCTCGGCGTCGAAGTTGGCGTTGATGCGCGCGACCTCGGCATGCTGCGTCGTCACCGTCGCGCGCTGGGCCTGGATGCTGACCTCGACCGTGTCCACCTGGTTCTTCAGCTTCGCCGGCAGCGGCTTGCCCTGGTAGAACTCGGCCTCGGATTGCAGCGGCTTGCGCTCCTTCTCGAGCTCGGCCAGGCGCTTCTCCGACGCCGCGATCGCGCCGCGCGCCGGGTCGAGCGCGGCCTCGCGCGCCTTGCCGTGCACCTCCTCGTTCGGGAAGCGTGCCAGCAGGTTGCGGTCGCGGCGGATCGCGTCCTGCTTGGCGATGCGCTCCTGCTGCTTGCGCTTCTCGGTCTCCTCCAGCGCGGAGCGCTCGTCGGCGGTCAGGCTGGGCGGCATGATCATGCGCAGCGAACCGTCCTTGTTGAGCACGCGCTGCTCGCGGTCCAGGCATTCGGAGATCGGCCGGTCCGAGGTGAGCCTCCGGCCGGCCGCGCTGGTGCAGGTGAAGATCGCGCCCGGGTCGGCCCCCTTGGGCTGCGCCTGCGCCGCGAGCGGGATCGCCGCCGCCCCGAGGGCCAGCGCGAGCATCTGGCAGTGAACACGACCGATCTGCATCCCCGATTTCCTTCCGCGCGGCATCACACGCCGTAGCGATCCCGGTAGGCCTGCACCCGCGGCAGGTGCTGCGCCAGCGCGGGATCGGCGTGGGCGCCCAGATACTGCAGCAAGTCTCCCAGCGTCGCAATCGCGCAGACCGTCAGACCGAGGTCGCGCTGCACGAACTGGACCGCCGAGTGATCCGCATCACGCCCGTCGGCCGACGCCGCCTTCTCCTGCCGGTCGAGCGCGATCGCCACGCCGACCGGCGTCGCGCCGGCGGCGGTGATCATCGCGATCGACTCGCGCACCGAGGTGCCGGCCGAGATCACGTCGTCGACGATCACAACGCGCCCGGCCATGGGCGCGCCGACCAGGGTGCCGCCTTCGCCGTGATCTTTTGCTTCCTTGCGGTTGTAGGCGTAGGGCTTGTTGTGCCCCTGGCGCGCCAGCTCGACGGCCACCGCCGAGGCCAGCGTGATGCCCTTGTAGGCCGGGCCGAACAGCAGGTCGAAGGGCAGGCCGGCGGCGAGCAGGCGGCGTGCATAGAATTCCGCGAGGCGGCCGAGCTTGGCGCCATCGTCGAACAGGCCGGCATTGAAGAAATAGGGCGAGAGCCGCCCGGCCTTGGTCTTGAACTCCCCGAAGCGCAGCACGCCGGCCTCGACCGCGAAGGCGACGAAGTCCTGCGCCAGCGCGTCGCGCGGCTCGGTCGGGGAAGGGCTCGTCATCACTGCGGGAGGCCTCGTGCGTCTGGTATCGCTGAACCTGAACGGAATCCGTTCCGCCGCTAGCAAGGGCTGGGCCGAATGGGTCGCGGCAAGCGGCGTGGATTGTATGGGCGTGCAGGAGCTCAAGGCCCAGGCGGGCGACCTCGCGGGCCGCTTCGAAGAGGTCGCCGGGCTGGCCGGCCACTTCCATTGCGCCGAGAAGAAGGGCTATTCGGGCGTGGGCCTGTACACCCGCAAGAAGCCGAGCGAGGTCCTGTTCGGCTTCGGCTCGCCCGAGTTCGACGCCGAGGGCCGCTATGTCGAGGCGCGCTTCGACAACGCCAGGCGCAAGCTGTCGGTGATCAGCTGCTACTTCCCCAGCGGCTCCTCGTCCGAGGAGCGCCAGGAGGCCAAGTACCGTTTCCTCGCCGCGTTCCGACCGCACCTCGAGCGGCTCGCCGGCGAGCGCGAGTTCATCCTGGTCGGCGACGTCAACATCGCCCACCGCGAGATCGACCTGAAGAACTGGAAGGGCAACCAGAAGAACTCCGGCTTCCTGCCCGAGGAGCGGGCCTGGCTGTCTGGCGTGCTCGACGGCATCGGCCTGGTCGACGTGCACCGCACGCTGCGGCCCGAGGACGGCGGCGAGGCCTACACCTGGTGGAGCAACCGCGGCGAGGCCTGGGCCAAGAACGTCGGCTGGCGCATCGACTACCACCTGGCGACGCCCAAGCTGGCGAAGAAGGCGCAGGACGTGGCCGTCTACAAGGACCAGCGCTTCTCCGACCATGCGCCGCTGACGGTCGACTACGACCTGGCGCTGTGAGCCCGCTGCATGCGCTCGACGCCTGGGAGGCCGCGCGGCGCCTCGCGCGCCGCGAGCTGACGGCCGAGGCGCTGACGCGCGCCTGCCTCGAACGCATCGCCGAACGCGAGGCGGACGTGCACGCCTTCACCGCGCTCGATGCCGACGCGGCGCTCGCGCAGGCCCGCGCGCTCGACGCCGGGGCGTGCCGCGGCCCGCTGCACGGCCTGCCCTTCGGCGCCAAGGACATCTTCGACACCGCCGACTTCCCGACCGCCTGCGGCACGCCGATCTATGCCGGCCACCGCCCGGCGGCCGATGCCGCGGCGGTGGCGCTGTGCCGTGCGGCCGGCGCGGTGCTGGTCGGCAAGACGGTCACGACCGAACTCGCCAACATGACGGCCGGCCCGACGCGCAACCCGCTGCGCCTGACGCACACGCCCGGCGGCTCGTCGAGCGGCTCGGCCGCGGCGGTGGCCGACGGCATGCTGATGCTGGCGCTCGGCACGCAGACGGCGGGATCGATCATCCGGCCCGCCGCCTGCTGCGGCATCGTCGGCTACAAGCCGAGCGTCGGCCGGGTGCCGCGCGCCGGCGTCAAGAGCGTCAGCGAGACGCTCGACGTGGTCGGCGGCTTCGCGCGCAGCGTGCGCGGCGCGGCGCTGCTCGGCGCGGTGCTGACCGGCGACGAGCGCCTGCTGCCGCGCGACGAACCGATCGACGCGCCGCGCATCGGCTTCGCGCAGCCGCCCGAATGGGACCAGGCCGAACCCAGCGTCGTGCGTGCGTGGGACGAGGCGAAGCGCCGGTTGGCCCCACTAGCGCGCTGCGCCGACGCCGCGCTGCCACCCTCGTTCGCGCGGCTGGTGCCGCTGCAGCAGGACATCATGGCGCACGAGGCGGCGCGCGCGCTGGCCTTCGAGCACCGCTCGCACCGCGAGCGCCTGAGCGCGCCGCTGGTGGCGCTGCTCGACGCCGGCGCCGCGATCCCCGGCGCGGTCCACGCCACGAACCTGGCCGAGGCCGCGGCGATCGGCGCCGCGGTCGACGCGCTGTTCGCCCACCATGACGTGCTGCTCGCGCCCAGCGCGCTCGACGAGGCCCCCGCCGAGCTGCGCTGGACCGGCGACCCGCTGTTCTGCCGTGCCTGGAGCCTGCTCGGCCTGCCCTGCGTGCACCTGCCGTTCACGACCGGCGAGACCGGCCTGCCGGTCGGGCTGCAGCTGGTCGGCCGGCGCGGCGACGACCACCGCCTGCTCGCCATCGCCGATTGGATGATGCAGGCGATGGAACGCCCGACCCCCTGAACTTCAAGCCCCCCGAGGACCACCCCATGCTGCTCGACGCGATCGAGATCGAAACCGGCCCCAACCCCACCGCCAGCATCGTCTGGCTGCACGGCCTGGGCGCCGACGGCAACGACTTCGCGCCCTTCGCCCGCGAGCTGCGGCTCGACGCCGTCGGCCCGGTGCGCTACGTGTTCCCGCACGCGCCGATGATGCCGGTGACCGTCAACGGCGGCTACGTGATGCGCGCCTGGTACGACATCCTCGGCGCCGACCTGGTGCGGCGCGAGGACGAGAAGACGCTGCGTTCCTCGCAGCAGCTCGTCGAGGCGCTGATCGCCCGCGAGCGGCAGCGCGGCGTGGCGGCGAAGCGCATCGTGCTGGCCGGCTTCTCGCAGGGCTGCGCGATGACGCTGCTGACCGGCCTGCGTCACCCGGAGCGGCTGGCCGGCTTAATGGGCCTGTCCGGCTACCTGCCGCTGGCCGCCACCACCGCGGCCGAGCGCCACCCGGCCAACGCCGGCGTGCCGATCTTCCTGGCGCATGGCGGCTTCGACCCGGTGATCCCGATCGACCGCGCCGCCGCGTCGCGCGACGCGCTGGCCGCGCTCGGCTACGCGCCCGAGTGGCACGAGTACCCGATGCCGCACTCGGTCTGCCCCGAGGAGGTCGACGACCTCCAGGACTGGCTGCTGAAGGTGCTGGCCTAGGACTGCGCGGTCGCGAGCCGGCGCCGCCACGCGCCGCTCGCCGCGTCGACCAGCACGACCAGCCCGAACATCGCGATCAGCACCGTCGCCGCCTGGGCCTGCTGGAACAGGCTCAGGTGGTAGTACAGAAGCTGGCCCAGCCCGCCGGCGCCGACGAAGCCGAGCACCGCGGCCATGCGGATGTTCATCTCCCAGCGGTAGAGCGTGTAGGCGATCGCCTGGCGCAGCAGCAGCGGCGCGGCGCCGTAGGCGAAGGCCGCGACCGCGCCGCTGCCGGCGTCGAGCAGCGCGCGCTCGGGCTCGCGCGGCAGGTTCTCCAGCGCCTCGGCGAACAGCCGGCCCAGCACGCCGGTGGTGTGCAGCGCCAGCGCCAGCACGCCGGCGAAGGGCCCGAGGCCGGCGGCCAGCACCATCAGCGCGGCCCACACCAGCTCGGGCACGCTGCGCAGCGCGTTGAGCGCGAAGCGCGCCGCCTGCCGCGGCACGAAGCCGACGCGCCCGGCCGCCGGCAGCGCGAGCAGGGCCCCGGCCGCCGCGGCGAGCAGCGTGCCGAGCGCCGACACGGCCACCGTCTGCAGCGCGCCCCAGCCGACCTTGGCGAGGAAGGGCGCCGACAGGTCGGGCGGGAAGAACTCGGCGACGAAGCGGCCCATCAGCCGCAGCGACTCGGCCGACGCCAGCGCACCCAGGTCGAGGCCGAGGTAGACGAAGCTCGCGACGACCGCCAGCGCGACCAGCGCCGTCACGCCCAGGCAGGTCAGGCAGGGCCCGGCGGCCTGCGCGCGTTCCGTCGCGCTGAGCTCCCCGCTCACGCCAGCAACCTCCGCAGCGCCGCGCTGACCGCATCGGCCAGCAGCACCAGGCCCAGGAACACCAGCAGGATGCTGCTGGCCTCGCCGCCGTTGAGCATCCTCATCGACTGGTCCATCAGCTGGCCCAGCCCGCCGGCGCCGACGAAGCCCATCACCACCGACGCGCGCACCGCGCATTCCCAGCGGTAGACGGTGTAGGACACCAGCTCCTGCGCGGCGCCGGGCAGCAGGCCGTAGCCGAGCGCCGCGAGCCGGCCGCCGCCGGCCTCGAGCAGCGTGCGCGCGGGCCGGGTGTCGGTCGATTCCAGGATCTCGGCGTAGACCTTGGCCAGCATGCCGCCGTAGGTCAGTGCCAGCGCCAGCACCGCGGCGGCCGGGCCGAGGCCGAGCACGCGCACGAACACCAGCGCCCACACCAGCTCGGGCACGCCGCGCAGCACCGTCTGCAGCAGCCGCAGCGCCCAGCGCAGCGCCTCGCGCCACACGCGGCCCGGCCCGGGGCCGAGGCGCGAGACCGACAGCGCCTGCGTCGTCGCCACCGCCAGCGGCGCGCCGATCGCGAAGGCCAGCGCGATGCCGGCGGTCGCGATCGCCAGCGTCTCCAGCGTCGCGGTCAGCAGCAGGCCGAGGAACTCGGGCGAGCGCGCCGGCGGCCAGAAGCCCGCCAGGAAGCCGCCAATCACCTGCCAGTGCTCGCGCGAGAACAGCGCCCAGGGCTTGAACTCGGCCAGCAGCGCGAGCGGCCACAACACCAGCAGCGCGACCAGCAGCAGCGTCGCGCGGGGACGCGCCTGCGGATCGCGCAGCGCTGCGGGCGCGGCGAGGGCGCTCACCGGCAGCCCGGCCGGTTCAGCGGCACGACGTTCGTGGCCGGCACGCGCAGCCGCTCGAGCGCCGCCGGGTCGTTGCCCTGGGTCGGCAGCACCGCGCCCTCGACCGCGTAGAGCTCGTGCAGCAGCGCGGTCGTGACCTGATCCGCCGGCAGGTCGAACACCAGCTCGCCGCCGCGCAGGCCGACGAGGCGCGGGAACCACTTCAACGCCAGGTCGACCGCGTGCAGCGACGCGACCAGCGTCGCACCGGTGGCCTCGCTCTGCGCGATCAGCTGGCCCACCGCGGCGTCGGCCAGCGTCGGGTCGAGCGCCGACACCGGCTCGTCGGCGAGGATCAGCGCCGGCGCCTGGTACAGCACCCGTGCGATGCCGACGCGCTGCAACTGCCCGCCGGAGAGCCGGTCGCAGCGCTCGAACAGCCGGTCGGCCAGGTCCAGCCGCGCCAGCACCTCGCGCGCGCCCACCAGGTCGGCCGGGTAGAGCAGCGAGGCCAGCGCCTTGGCCGTACCCCAGCGGCCCAGCCGTCCCGCCAGCACCGCGGTGACGACCCGCAGCCGCGGCGGAATCGGCGGCGCCTGGTGCACGACACCGATGCGCGCGCGCAGCCGCTTCAATTCGCCCGCGCCGAGCTGCCAGGGGTTGGCGTCCAGCAGCTGCACCCGCCCCTCGGTCGAGCGCAGCGCCGCGCCGAGCAGCCGCAGCAGCGTGGTCTTGCCGGCCCCCGAGGGCCCGACGATCGCGAGCCGCTCGCCGGCCGCCGCCGCCAGCATGACGCGCTGGAGCGCGCGCTGGCCGTTGGGGTGGACCAGGCCGGCGGCGTCGAGCCGGAAGCTCATGCGCTCACTTCAGGAGCCCGGCCGCCTTGGCGGCGGCCTCGATGCCGTCGTAGTTCGAGGCCTGCGTCGGCACGAACTTCGACGCGCGCTGCAGCGCGAGGATCTCCTTGTGCTCGGGGTTCGCGGCGTCGAGCTTCAGGAAGGCCTCGGTCAGCTTCTTCGCCAGCGCCGCGTCGAGGCCGGGCCGCACGGTCCAGTTGTAGTCGTAGTAGGGCGGCGTGGTCGCGAGCACGCGCACCTTGGCGGCGTTGGGGTTGCCGCTCTCGACCAGCTTGTCCATCACCGAGGCGTTGAGCACGCCGGCCTCGGCGCGGCCGGCGGCGACGAAGGCGACGGTCGCGTCGTGCGCGCCCGAGAACGCGACGGTCTTGAAATCGCGGTCGGGCTCGATGCCGTCGCGCGTCAGGAAGTAGCGCGGCATCAGGTGGCCCGAGGTCGACGAGGGCGAGCCGAACGCGAAGGTCTTGCCCTTGAGCTCGGCCAGGCTCTTCACCGGGCTGTCGATCGGCACGATGAACTTGCTGGTGAACTTCTCGTCCTCGGCGCGCTGCACGATCGGCCTCGCCTGCCCCTGGGTGCGCAGCCTGGCCTGCACGAAGGTGAAGCCGCCCAGCCAGGCCAGGTCGATCTTGCCGCTGGCCAGGCCCTCGACCACCGCCGCGTAGTCGGTGACCGGGGTGAACTGGACCGCCAGGCCGGTCTCCTTCTGCAGGTACTCGCCGAGCGGCTTGAACTTGCGCTGCAGCTCGGTGGGCGCCTCGTCGGGGATCGCGGAGACGCGCAGCGTCTGCGCCGACGCGGCGACGGCCGCGAAGGCGAGGACGAGCGGGATCAGGGGTTTGATCGGGAATCGCATGGTCGGGTCTTGGTTCAGTAGGCGACGCTGCGGAAGCCGGCGAACACGTCGCCGCGCTCCGGGGTGAAGAAGTTACGGTAGCAGGGATCGAGCAGCCGGTCGGCGGTGGCGAAGGCGCCGCCGCGCAGCTCGCGGTGGCTGCCGAACCAGGGCTGCGAATAGTCGCGGTAGGGGCCGGGCGCGAAGCCGGGGTAGGGCTGGAAGTCGTCGGCGGTCCACTCCCAGACGCCGCGGCCCCAGTCGAGCGTCGGCGCCGCGGCCTCCCATTCGGCCGCGCTCGGCAGCCGCCGCCCGGCCCAGCGGCACCAGGCCTCGGCCTCCCAGGCGTTGACGTGGATCACCGGCTGATCGGGGTCGAGCGGCTGCCAGCGGTCGAACCAGCGGACCTCCCAGCCGCCAGCGGCCGCGCGGCGCCAGCGTTCGGGCTGCGAGCGGCCGGCCGTGGCGCGCCAGGCGCCGGCCGCGCCGGGCCAGTACGCCGGCTCGTCGTAGCCGCCGGCGTCGACGAACTCGGCATAGCGGCCGGCGCTCACCGGCGTCGCGTCGATCTCGTAGGTGGCGAGCCGCACGGCCTGCGCGTCGCCTTCGTTGTCGAACGCGAAGCCCGGGCGCGGCGCGGGCCGGCCGATCGTCACCTCGCCGCCGGCGCAGGACAGCGGCGCCCGCGGCACGCACCGCGGCAGCGCCACGCCGGCCGGCGCCGGCCAGCCGAGCGCCGCGCGCGTCCACGCGAAGGCCTCGGCGTGCATGTCCTCGTGGAACAGCGCGAGGCGGTGGAAGTACAGCGCCGCGTCGTCGTCGCCGAGCCCTTGCAGCGCGGCCAGCACCGCGTCGAGCTGCGCCGCCAGCAGCGCCGCGAGCGCGCCGCGCTCGCGCGGGGCCAGCAGCCAGCGCGCGTCGTGCGGCAGGCGTGCCGAGTCGAGCTCGACATCCGGCGCGGCGAGGCGCGCCGCCCGCGCCGCGTGCAGGTAGCCGTCGCCGCCGAGCCAGTGCGGGCCGCGCAGCGTCCAGAACTCGGCGAACCAGGCCACATGGGCCAGCTCCCAGGCGGTCGGGTTGACGCCCGGGCGGCAGGGGAGGTCCCAGCTTTCCAGGTCGAAGGTCCAGGCCAGCGTGCGGGCGCGCGCGTCGCGCAGCGCGTCGGCCAGCGCGCCACCGGCGAGACTGCGCGCGTCAGCCATGCCATGCCACCATCGCGGCATGCGAACCAAGCCGCGCGTCGTGATCGTGTCGCCGGCCGCGGCGGCCGACAACAACGGCAACTGGCACACCGCGGCGCGCTGGCGGCGCTTCCTCGCGCCGATCGCCGAGGTCGCGGTCGCGCAGGCCTGGGACGGCGCCCCGGCCGACCTGCTGATCGCGCTGCACGCGCGCAAGTCGGCGGCGGCCGTCGAGCGCTTCCGCGCCGCCGACCCGCAGCGCCCGGTCGCGCTGGTGCTGACCGGCACCGACCTGTACCGGGACCTGGACACGGACGCGAGCGCAAGGCATGCGGTCGAGTGTGCCAGCCGCCTCGTCGTGCTGCAGCCCGCGGCGCTGCACCGGCTCGACGCGGGAGCGCGGGCCAAGGCGACGGTGATCGTGCAGTCGGCCGCGCGGCGGGTCCGCCATGACCAGGCGCGCCACACGATCGACTTCGTCGCCGTCGGCCACCTGCGCGCCGAGAAGGACCCGCTGACGCTGATGGCCGCGGTGCGCGCGCTGCCGCCCGAGCTGCCGCTGCGCGTGCTGCACATCGGCGCGGCGCTCGATCCGGCGCTGGGCGAGGCCGCGCGCCGCACCATGGCCGACTGCCCGCGCTACCGCTGGCTCGGGCCGCTGCCGCAGCCGGCGGCGCGGCGCTGGATCGCGCGCGCCGGCGCGCTGGTGCACATGAGCCGGCTCGAGGGCGGCGCCAACGTCGTGATCGAGGCCGTGCGCTCGCGCGTGCCGGTGCTGGCGAGCCGCATCGACGGCAACCTCGGGCTGCTGGGCGACGGCTACGAGGGCTACTTCGCACCGGGCGAGCCGGCGGCGCTGGCGGCGCTGATGGAACGCTATTGCGTCGACCCGGCGCTGCGCGCGCGGCTGACCGCCCAGGTCGGCGCGCTCGAGCCCGGCTTCGCGCCCGCGGTCGAGGCCGACCGGGTGCGGCGGCTGGTCATCGAGCTGCTCGGCGGCGCAGCCCCCCGGCCCGGCGGGACAATGGGCGCTCCGATCGCACCGAAGGCCGCCCCATGAGCTCGACCGCCTGCCCCGTCCCCGCCACCGACCTGCGCCTCACCAGCTTCTCGCATGGCGGCGGCTGCGGCTGCAAGATCGCGCCGGGGGTGCTGTCGCAGATCCTGAAGTCCAGCGCCGGCGGGCTGCTGCCGCCCGAGCTGCTGGTCGGCATCGAGACCGCCGACGACGCGGCGGTCTACCGGCTCAACGACGAGCAGGCGCTGATCGCGACCACCGACTTCTTCATGCCCATCGTCGACGACCCGTACGACTTCGGCCGCATCGCCGCCACCAACGCGATCAGCGATGTCTACGCGATGGGCGGCACGCCGATCATGGCGCTGGCGCTGGTCGCGATGCCGGTCAACCAGCTGCCGCTGGAGGCGATCGGCCGCATCGTCGAGGGCGGGCAGGCGGTCTGCCGCGAGGCCGGCATCCCGATCGCCGGCGGCCACACGATCGACTCGGTCGAGCCGATCTACGGGCTGGTGGTGATGGGGCTGGTGCACCCGTCCCGGCTCAAGCGCAATGCCGACGCGCGGGCCGGCGACCTGCTGGTGCTCGGCAAGCCGCTCGGCGTCGGCGTGCTGTCGGCGGCGCTGAAGAAGGGCAAGCTCGACGCCGCCGGCTACGCGCGCCTGATCGACACCACGACCCGCCTCAACAAGCCCGGTATCGCGCTGGCCGAGCTGCCCGGCGTGCATGCGCTGACCGACGTGACCGGCTTCGGCCTGGCTGGCCACACGCTCGAGCTGGCGCGCGGCGCCGGGCTGCGCGCGGTGGTCGAGTGGAGCAAGGTGCCGCTGCTCGACGGCGTGGCGGCGATGGCGGCCGACGGCTTCGTCACCGGCGCGTCGGGCCGCAACTGGGCCGGCTACGGCGCCGAGGTCCAGCTCGCCGCCGACCTGCCCGCGACCGCGAAGGACCTGCTGACCGACCCGCAGACCTCCGGCGGCCTGCTGGTGAGCTGCGCGCCGGAGGCGGTGGACGCGGTGCTGCGGACCTTCCGCGACGGCGGCTTCGGCGCCGCGGCGGTGATCGGCCGCGTCGAGGCCGCTGCCGTCGGCCTGGCCGTCAGCGCCTGACGGCCGGCGGCGCGCCGGCCTGCGCCCGGGGCAGGCGGCGCGCGCCGCCTGCCTTCTTCAGCCGCCGCTGCGCGCCATCGGCGCGAACCGCTCGCGCGGCTTGTCGGCCTGCGCGTACAGCGGCTGGACCTTGGGCAGCGTCGCGCGGATCTCGGCGATACGGCTGCTGCCCGACGGGTGGGTGCTCATCCACTGCGGCGGTGCGCCCTTGCTGGCCTGCTGCATCTTCTCCCACAGCGTGACGCCGGCGGCCGGGTCGTAGCCGGCGCGGGCGGCCAGCTCCATGCCGACCAGGTCGGCCTCGATCTCGTCGTCGCGGCTGAACTTCAGCGTCAGCAGCTGGGTGCCCAGGTTGGCGGCGACGTCGCCGAGCGAGCCCAGGCCGAGCAGCTGCGCGCCGAGCGACAGGCCGATGCTGGTGGCCGAGCTCTTGCCGATGCGCTCGCGCGCATGCTCGCGCAGCGCATGCGCGGCCTCGTGGCCCATGATCGCGGCGACCTCGGCATCCTCGAGCTGCAGCTGCTGCAGGATGCCGCTGAAGAACGCGATCTTGCCGCCCGGCATGCAGAAGGCGTTGAGCTCCTTGGCGACGAGCAGGTTGACGTCCCAGCGCCACTGCGGCGTGCGCGGGTTCCAGGGCCGTGCGTGCGGAATGATGCGCTGCGCGATCGCGCGCAGCCGCAGCACCTGCGGGTGGTCTTCGGCGCCGAGCTTGCCCTTGGCGCGCGCCTCGGCCAGCAGCTTCGCGTACTGCTTGGCGGCGGCCACCTCGATCTGCTCGGCCGACACCAGCTTGGTGAACACCGAGGTGTTGCCGACGTCCTTCGCGATGCCCTGGGCGCCGGCCAGCCCCGGCAGCGCCGCGGCGGCGCCGCCGGCCAGCAGCGCGCGGCCGAACAGCCGGCGGCCGGGCACCGCCGGCGCGTCGGCCGACGACAGCGCCGACCAGGCCCGGCAGAAGCGGCAGTGGAGGCGGTCGTCCGCCGGCGGCGAGGGGTTCTTCTTCATCGACATGGTGGTGAAAGCTTAGAGCAGGGCGCTCAGACCCGTCCTTCGTCCGGACGTTCCAGCATCTGCCGCACCGGCGCCAGCAGCAGGTAGGCCGGAAAACTCAGGAAGAAGGTCAGGAAGAAGTAGGCCGGGTAGCCGAGCTCCTGCGCGCCGATGCCACCGGCCCAGCCGGCCACCGCGCGGCTGAAGGCGAAGATGCTGGAGAGGATCGCGTACTCGGTGGTCGCGCGCGCCTTGCTGGTAATGCCCATCAGGAAGGCCAGGAAGGCGCCGGTGCCCAGGCCGCCGGTGAAGCTCTCGAGCGCGCTGGCGGCGTAGACGAAGGCCTGGTGCGCCGGCTCGACGCCGAGCGTCGCCGCGGCGCCCGGCGTCAGCAGCGGCACCGCGTAGGCGGCCCCGGCATAGCCCAGGTTGGACAGCGCCTGCCACAGCCCCAGCACCCACAGGCCGCGGTAGATGCCGCGCTTGTCCACATACCAGCCGCCGACCAGCCCGCCGGCGATCGACAGCCCGAGCCCGAGGTTGACGCTGACGAAGCCGATCTGCGCCGCGCTGAAGCCGGCGTCGACCCAGAAGGGCTTGACCATGAAGCCCATCGCCGCGTCGCCGAGCTTGAACAGCAGGATGAACACCAGCA
Organism: Methylibium sp.; assembly: GCA_035476815.1. GTDB lineage: Bacteria > Pseudomonadota > Gammaproteobacteria > Burkholderiales > Burkholderiaceae_C > Methylibium. The sequence continues at coordinate 114,730 of DATILD010000042.1, read as the reverse complement.
CCGCCAGCATGCCCGGGCGCATCAGCAGCTCGACCCAGGCGCCGAACACCGGGCCGTCGCGCAGCTCGTGCGCCCGCGGCCCCTGCGCCGCGCGCACCAGCAGGCCGGCGCCGGCGAACATCAGCCCGACCGGGATCGCGCCGCGGAACCACCAGCTGCCCGACACCGCCTGCACCGCCTCCCAGCCGAGCGGCCTGGCCAGCGGCCCCAGCACCGGCCACAGCAGGCCGGCGAGCACCAGCGCGATCGCGACGACGAACTGCGGCTGGCCGCGCAGCAGCGCCAGCTCGCTGGCCACGCTGCTGGGCGCGTGGCCGGGGCGCGGCTGCTCGGGCGGCGCCATCAGCGCCATGCCGGCGTTGAGCAGGAACACCAGCGCGCCCAGCCCGTAGGCGGCGCCCCAGCCGAGCGTGCCCGACACCATCAGCAGCACGCCGGCCGTCAGCATGCCGGCGCGGTAGAAGCCGATGCGAAAGCCGTTCGCGAGGCCGTACTCGCGTGGGTCGAGCAGCTCGATGGTGTAGCCGTCGGTGGCGATGTCGTTGGTCGCCGAGCAGAGCGTGAAGCAGCCGATCGCGACCCACACCCAGGGCCCGAGCCCGACGCCCAGCGAGGCGAAGGCGAACATCACCGCGGCCATGCCGACATTGGCGGCGGCCACCCACCAGCGGTGGCGGCGCGCCCAGTCGACCGCCGGCGCCCACAGGAACTTGACCGTCCAGGCCAGGCCGAGCAGCGACAGCAGCCCGATGTCGGCCAGGTTCACGCCCTGCTGGCGGAAGTAGACCGGGAACAGGTCGTAGAACACGCCGAGCGGCAGCCCCTCGCTGAAGTACAGCAGCGCGACCCAGAACAGCTTGCGCCGGTAGGCGGGGGTCGGCGCGGCGGCAGCGGGCACGGCGGTCATCGCGGGCATTCTAGGGAGCGGGTGCGGTGGGGGCCCGCAGGCGGACTCAGGTCCTGCATTGACAGGACCGGCCCATCAGGGGCGTTCGGATATGCCTGCGAGAAGGTCGGCAATGCTGCGCTGAGCCGAGCTTCGGTAGGAGGGTGTGCTCGACGGCCGAGGCCGGCCACTAGCGGCAGTTCACCGCCCCGGACCGACGTACCGCTTCAGACTGGGAACGGGCGCTCGCCGGTCTTGGCGAACTTGCTGTTGCCGAGCCAAAACAGGCCTTCGGCAAACCAACTCGGAGGTCGCCCAGGCTCGGGGCACCAAGACATCACCGTACGCAGGACTGCCGGTCGTAGGAGAGTGCCTCGAATCAATTGGCTAGATCGGCCACGGTCCGCAGCGTTGCCGACGGCCTATACAAGCGCGGGCGGGATCACATAGGATCAGTGGATCATGAGTATTCAGAGAGTCCCATTCCGTGCTGTCCAGATCCAGAGGTTGCGACGCGAGGCGTGGGCCGAGCATCTGTTGATCACCTTGGGGCTAGCTGCGGGCGACCGCGTAACGGTGGAGATAGACGTGGAATTTGAGGCGACCGTCCTTAGAAGGGCGCATGACCAGACGGCAGGCACTGCCGCCCCCACCGTCTCCGATGACCATGCTCGTTGATGCCACGAGAGCCACCGCTAACCCTCTCGTGGCCGATGCCGTCCGGCGGCGCAATCTGGGCATTTACTACACCCCAAGCCATGCTGCTGCAGTCCTTGCCAAGTGGGCAATCCGCGATGCCAGAGAGACGCTGCTGGAGCCCAGCTTCGGAGGCTGCGCACTGCTGTCGGCCGCCGTTGCGCGCCTGACCGAACTTGGAGCCGAAGCCCCCGCGGTACAGCTACAGGGCTATGACGTCGATCCAGAAGCGTTCGTCCACCTCCAAGGATTGTTTGCCGATGGCAAGGCCCATAAGCAGTTCACGCTCTCCGACTTCTTGAAGGTTTATCCGCAGGCGCGCACCGCTGACGTGGTGCTGGCGAATCCGCCCTTCGTGGCTTACCGCCAGATGTCGCCGGATCAGCGGGAGTCCGTTCAGGAATGGAGGCGGCGCTACAACTGTGGGTTCTCCATGGAGGCGGCGCTCTGGCTTTACTTCGTCGCACACAGCATCCAGTTCCTCAAGGAGGGCGGAAGAATTGCCTTTGTGCTCCCCAGCTCTTACCTAGCCAGCAATTACGCCACGCCGGTACGAACCCGCTTGGAACACCTCTTTCGTTCTGTTCGTGTTGTAGAGGTGAATGAGCGTCTGTTCCTCAGTTCGGGTGCCCAGGAACGCACTTGTCTCCTGCTAGCCGACGGCTACGCTCCGCTTGGCTGGGACACGCCAACCCGGGCCACGCATGTCGCTTGTGAGTCGCTAGAGGAGAACTACCTCTGGGACGAGCCGGCGGCATTGGAAACCGACCAGCAGGCCCTGCGCAAGTCAGCGCAGGCCGCGCTCGATGACCTCAACACCAAGTCAAAACTCAAGCCGCTCGGCGACTTCTTCCACCCCTGTATCGGCGAGGTCACGGGCGATGTTCCCTTCTTCGTGAAGCCGTTGGCTGAATGGATGAACTTGGGGATCGGGCCGTCCGAACTGACCGCCGTCCTCCGCGGCTCCAGCACCGCGCAGCGGGCTGTCGTTCGTGCAGACGATCCCGTGGACAGTTTCCTGCTGACGCCCTCATCAGGTGAGCCCTGCCCGGAAGTCGCCCGCTATCTGGCGAGCTACCAGGGTGAGCAGCGATCAAAGAATCGCACGTTTGCAAAACGGAAACCCTGGTGGCGTATGAACTGTTGCACCACTGCGCTCGGATTTGTCCCGAGTCTGCACAACGGCTACTTCAGGTTGATGATCAATGATGCCGCGACTGCCTGCACCAATTCGATGTACCGCTTGATGCCCGCGAAGAGCGGAATCAACAAATTTGCGTTGGGGTTGGCCTCCATGACGTCGATCGCCCAACTGTCTGCTGAGCTCCTCTCGCGCAAGCTGGGCGGAGGGGCGTTGAAGCTGGAACCGTCTGACGTCAGACGCGTGAGCCTACCCGCGTCGCTTGAGGCGTTGGGGCTTGACCAAGCGAGACACCATGCCAGTGTTATTGACCAGCTCATACGCCAGGCGCGTCTTGAGGACGCTCATCGAGAAGCGGATCGACTGCTGCTCATCGAGCCTCAACTAATCAGCGCATCGGAGTGCGAGAGGTTTCGAGCCCAGCTGGACAGCCTGCGGCAGATGCGGCTTGGGGCTTCCCGCGCCAAGCGTCACACCAGCTGAGGCCAGGGGCTTGGACCCCAGCCATTGGGCGATCCAGCACAGATCTTCGAAGCGGCGGAGAAATACGGCTTCCACAGTCGCTCTTGCGAGCGCTTCAAATGCCGAACATAGTCGGCGCTCTGCCGCGCCTTGGCCCACTTCGGGCCAGCGAAATGCGACAGCACGAAATCGACCGCCAATGCCAAGTCCAAAGGGGGGTGCGCCAATCTGGGAGAATCCAAGAGCAGCAGATTGCGCATCTGGTGCGTCGCGTTGTCGACGGCCAATTGGGGAAAGAGCTGCCGGCCTCCGAAAGTCATGTGGTATCGAGGGTGTAGGCAATGACCCGCAGTCCGGGCACCTTGAGCATCGAAGTGCCATGCAGCGTTGTACTTCTTGACTCCAACGCTGCTGCTCAAGAAGATCTGGACGCCGTTGTGCTTCAACGGATCGTCGTCATCGTTCGTACGGTTCACAAATCCCTCCACAGTCATATCCAGGCGACATTGGGTCGTGCCCGAGGCATGCGTCGGAAAATACCTGAGTCCCTTGCCACCAACCTCGATCAGGAGCTGATCAATCTGGTAGTACCAGAGCCCCACACGGCTGTTGAGCACCTGTTGGGCTGAGTCCTGGATCGGCTTGTCATCGAAGATGATCCCAAGACCCAGGAGCACATGACCCAGTTCACTGAGCTCCTGTGAAACTTGCGCGGAGGTGACGATCTGCATGCGACGGGCGGGCTAACTGCTGCGCAGGCGAGCCCGAACAAGGGGATCAAGCCGGTTCAAGTCAAAACCGAAATGCGCTGGCGATCGCGCCACAACTTGCGATACGTACTGCCGGTCAAGCCATGGGCGCGACTGGGAAGCATCCAGTAAATATCCGTCTATCGGGTCCAAGGGCTCCCTCTTCACCTCGCACAAACTTGTAAAACGGCTGCTGTACGCTTCGTTGATTCGCTTCGCTTCGGCCTCTGCTCCAATCAGCGCCTTTGCGTGCAGCAGTTGGACACGCTGAGAAGCCTCCAGTGAGAGCACAGTTGGACATTCCCTGAAGTTGGTCGACCACCAGTTCTGGACCGCCTTCCACCACCACAGCGGCTGGCGTCCTGAGAACGGACCCTTGTATCGGAAGGGTGCCAAGGAGGTCTCCAACTTTGATCCCAAGAACGCGTCCACGCGAACGCCAAGTCGTGCGCATACGGTGCCTATCGAGACCAGGAGCCCTTCTCGGCGAACAACGTCTGACAGAATGAATCGGGCTGCATCACTCACCGAGCGCCCATTTGTCTGTTCGGCGTCGAACGCCGCGTCGGCGCGCGGGTCGATCGCGGACTTGGGCGCCCCAAGGATGGACGACAGCTTCTTGGAGCGAGTCAGGCTGGCCGCGAGCTGCTCATATCCCTGCGCCAGATCGATCAGGACGTTAGCCGTAGCTGCAAACCGCTCGGCGCCTTCCAGTTCGTCCTTATCGATGAACTCGTCGAAAAGATCATGGCTGAGACGGTCGGGGTCGTAGAGTGACTTCTTCACCGTCGGCAATGTCCACAGCACCACGGGCAGCGGCGGCAACTTCTTCTGCGCCATTAAGCTGCGAATGTGCTGCGCAATCGTGGGGGCGTTGTACTGGACGCGCCCCTCATTGCCCGCAACACGGTCTAGACGAAGATCAATCAATAGGCCGCTGATCTCCTGCTTACGCGATTCGATCTGCTTGACCGTGTCGTTGATCGCCTTCGTCGGCTGAACACAGTCGAACCGCAGGTGGTCCGACGCGCGGCCCAGCAGCTCAAGCTTTGCCCGGACTTCGCTCGGCTGATCATCAATGCAAAGATAGTTGATTGAAGTCATGGAGTGGGATGCTGATCTGCGGGAATTTTGACTCGCATACGCGCATGGAAGTTGGCGGGTGGCTCAACCACAAAGACCTGCCCATTTCGGCTTGTGACGGTGTCCTTCACGATTTTGAGTCCCAGGCCCATGCCGGTGAGATCGTCATCGTGTGCGGTGGCCGATAGCGTAAAGAATGGATCAAAGATGCGATCCCAATGCTCCCGCGCAATTCCATCGCCGTTATCAACGAAATCTACTTGAATCCATCCATCTACGCGAGCGGCGCGAATTAGTATCTGTCCTCTGTCTCGTTCTGCTCGTTTGATTGCCTTGACCGAATTTGTGAAGAGGTTCGTCAAGATGGAAGACCATTCCGACGCGAGCATAGGTTTCGTAACAAGGCCCTCGTCAATGTACGTTTCGATGGTGATGTTCCATCGGTCCGATATCGGCTTGAAAGCTCGGACAAACTCATAGAGAAGGGCAGAGACGTCTTGTTGTTCGAGCTCCCTCCTTTGCATCTCGGAGAGAGAGTTCTCGAAGTAGCCTAGATAGGACTTGAGGTCGTTGGTTGCTGCGCGCAGATCGACGACCCTGCGCAACGACGCTTCCGGCAACGACGGATCACTGAGCAGGAGCTCGAGCAGATCCCGCATAGACATCACTCGATTTCTCGCTTCGTGCGTGAAGGTCGCGACCACCAGTCCCAGACTCGAGAGCACACGCAGCATCTCGATTTCCTTGCTTTGCTCCTCGATCTGGTCCGCTGCCGCTACCAGCAACTGCGAGGCCACGACCCGCTTAGAGGGCTCGGAAGCGGTCGCGCCGCTGGCTTCTTGCGCCGATCCATCAGCGGCCGTGTGGCCGTCTGACGGTCCAGAATCCGCTGTGTCGGGCGCCGAGCTCCGCCCATCAGGAGTACTCCTCAGATCGGCTGCGGCTTCTCGCAGCGCTTCTGGTGTCGGCGGCCGAGGCTGCGGGCTTCTCTGGGACCGGCTGCCCGCTTTGACTTTGCGTCCACGGATCGAGGCTACTCGCGTGGCACACTTCACCGCCACGGCGAGCCCGAACTGGATGAGCTCGCTCATGGCTGCGTTCATCGCCAACCCTTCGCGACTCGAGACTTCGAAAAATACGTCGTGCTCGGGATCGACGATTGAGATCGCTCCGAGCCAGTTGGAATTGGCAATCGCGGGAAGAATGGCGCGACGTCGACTTTGCTCGTCCAGACCTAACCAATCATTCCTGCGTTCTCCGTAGGGCAGTACGCGAAAGCCATTGCGATACAGTCGAAACCCGCCCTGTTCACTACCCAATCTCTGCAGTCGTCCCCTGACTTGCGACGGCATGAGGTCGGTCTCGTAGATGAAGTAGTGAGCATCAAGCTTGACCTTCCGAAGGTGCGGAAACGTTGTCTGTGACACGCTGTCGTTGATACGAAGAGGTTCCGTTTCGTTGAGACCCAGGCGGTCACTCACCAATGTTGTCCACGCCTTTCCGTCCTGGTCGACCTCCGCATGGATCTTCGCGATGGCGTGCTCAAGCACCATTCGGTCCTCGCTGGCGACCAGGCGTTCTTCACTTTCGGTCCTGCGTAGAAAGACGGCCTTGAAGCCTGGATCGGCGTCTGCGCGGTCAGGCGCCGAGCCCGAGGTCGGTCCTGCGTAAGGAAAAGGGTCCAGCAGTTCCTCAACGTATCGGAAGACGCGGCTGATTTGTGCATCCGACCAACGATCCCTCAGGCCTAAGATGTTCAGGGTCGTGCCCTTCGGGCGCTCCTTGGGCACCACCTCGATCCGGGTAGCGACCTGATGCAGATCTGTGCCTGACGCAAACTTCCTCCAGTCAATGCACAGCTTCCACGCGTGGGCGGCGTCCGCTGTCTGGGTGACCAGTTCAAGTCTTGCGCCAAGGCGTTGGGCCGAGAATCGGCCGATCCCCTTTCGGCCGGCGCGAGCCCGCCGATACAGGGGGGAGACCGGGAAGGCCTGCTTCTCGGTGCTGGCCAGCCGCATGAACCCGTTGATGAGTTGGTCACGAGTCATCCCGTTCCCGTCGTCAACCAAGCGGAGACTGCCGCCAGCGGACTCAGCGTCGACGAACGTGACCTGAAGTTCGCGTGCGTCGGCGTCGTAGGCGTTCTTGACGAGTTCCGAAACCGCGGTCTCTTGTCGCGCCACCAGTTCCTGACCTAGGCGATCGATCAGGCCGCTGTCGCTGGCAAACCGGACGTAGTCCGGATCGAGGCGCGAAAGTCTGGTGCTGATGTCCACCAGTTGCGTGAAATCCAGCTGAGGCAGCGTGAGGACGTCGACCAGTGCCTTTTGCAGATCTGCGATGGTGTCGGCCTTCTTTGGTTCGGTCATGAGTCGGCTTCAAGGGGTTGATGAGGCAGCGAAGCGCAGCGCCCAACAGCGTACTCCGAGCTGGATTCTGCAGATCTGCAGCAAACGCACAACCGTCAGCCCGGCGTTCGCTTTGGCGAGCGACCGACGAGGCCCTGCTACCGGACATGAGCGCGCCCGGGGTCGACCCGGACTGTCTGGAATTCCGCAGATCGACGGACCTGTCACCTCGAGACTCAACCTCAAGGCGCGAGTGCGCAGTACCCGCGGGAACTTCCCTGAGCTGAACAAGTGAGTGATGGTTGCCGCTCCCAAGTAGTCCGTCGACGCGTTCTCCCGCTTTTTGCCGGGATGCTAGCCTGATTGGTAGCGACCCCTGAAGGGTCAGGAGCTGCTTGCGCGCTGCGGATGATCGTGGGATCGCAAGCAGGGAGCATAGAAAGGTCGCATCCAGACTCCAAAGACTAGACGGCTCGCCCCCGACGTTGAGCATGCATTCGCTGGCGGCGGAGAGTCCGACGGCGCGCATTGCAGGGAGAGATGACGTCAGCGAAGCCGGACCTGATGCCGTGATCGGTCAATCTTCTGCGTTTCAAGCCCCAGGGCGGCTATGGAGAGGCTGCATTCATTTTGAGGCAGTTGGGGCGAAGTGGCCGCTGTCGTGTGTCTGCAACCGCTGCCAATCGGTCCTTCGCGAGCCGGTCGCAACTGCCCGCTGTGGATCGCGAGAAGACTGAGGTCGACACGGCCGGAACGACCGGTGCCAAGAGAGGCCGCTCGCCGGCGGCTCCCCTGCCGAAGCGTCGCGCCCGATGTCCGCGACTCAGCGCGTTGCGAGGAAATCCTGCACCGCCTTGACCGTCACGTCGGTCGCTTCTTCCATCAGCCAGTGGCCGGCGCCGGGGACGACGAGTTCGGTCACGTTCGTCGCCGCGTTGCGCATCACCACGGCCTGGTTCGCGCCGAACGACTTCTCGCCGCCGATCGCGAGCACCGGCATCGTCAGCTTCGTCTTCACCGATGCGGCGTTGTCTTCGCTGTCCTGGCGGATCGAGCGGAACTGCGCGAAGGAGGCCCGCATCGCACCGGGCCGTGCGTACAGCTTCGCGTAGTGCGCGCGCGTCCTCTCGTCGATCTTGCGCGGATCGCCGGCAAAGTCGTTCCAGAAGCGGTCGAGGTAGATGCGCTCGCGGCCCCGCACCAGGCGCTCTGCGTCCGCGCCGCCGAAGTCGAAGTGCCACAGCACCGGCAGGCGAACGATCTGCTCCCACGGCGCAACGCCCGGGACCGGCGCGTTCGGCGAACCGCCCTACTGGGAAGCGGATGCCGGATAGCCACGTTGCCGGCGGAGGGCGAGTGCCGGCAGGTCGTCGCGCGCGGCATCAGACCCCGACGCGGCAGGGGCAATGCCGCGCCGTTACATTGGCCGTCGACCGGGCGCCGTACCGCGGCCGCCCGATCGTCAACCGCAAGGAGACCCCGCGATGAAGAAGATCCTGTTCCCGCTGCTGCTGGCGCTGGCCGCCGGCACCGCCTTCGCCCACAACTGCCCGAACGAGATGAAGGCGATCGACGCCAAGCTCGCCGCCGGGACCAAGCTGGCGGACGCCGACCTCGCCAAGGTCAAGGCGCTGCGCGCCGACGGCGAGGCCGCGCACAAGGCCGGCAAGCACGACGATTCGATGAAGGCGCTGGGCGAAGCCAAGAAGCTGCTCGGCCTCTGATCTCCCTAGGGCCCGGGCCGCAGGCGCTGGTCGCCGCGCCCGGGCTTTCGTTTGCCTATCGTTCCAAGGACCCCCTGCATGAAGCTCTATTACAGCCCCGGCGCCTGCTCGCTGTCGCCCCACATCGTGCTGCGCGAGGCCGGCCTGGCCTTCGAGCCGGTGCTCGCCAGCACCAAGACCCACCAGCTCGCCGACGGCACCGACTACTACACGATCAACCCCAAGGGCTATGTGCCGCTGCTCGAGCTCGACGACGGCAGCCGCCTCACCGAGGGCCCGGCGATCGTGCAGTACGTCGCCGACCAGGTGCCCGCCAGCGGCCTCGCGCCGGCCGCCGGCACGATGGCGCGCTACCGGCTGATGGAGTGGCTGAACTTCATCTCGACCGAGCTGCACAAGAACTTCTCGCCGCTGTTCAACGCGGCGATGCCGGAGGAGGCCAAGGCACTGTTCCGCGCCAAGCTGGTCGAGCGCCTGAAGTGGGTCGATGCCCAGCTCGAGGGCCGCAGCTTCGTGCTGGGTGACGGCTTCACGGTGGCCGATGCCTACCTGTTCGTCGTGGCGGGCTGGGGCCGCCATGTCGGCGTGGACACCGCGCCGTTCGCGAACCTCGGTGCCTTCATGGCGCGCGTCGGCCAGCGCCCGGCGGTGCAGGCGGCGCTGAAGGCCGAGGGCCTGCTCAAGTAGGCGGCGTCAGCGCGGCGCGCGCGGCCAGCGCGCGCTCGCGCACATGGCAGCCGTCGAGGTGGTCGTTGACCAGGCCCATCGCCTGCATGAAGGCATAGACGGTGGTCGGGCCGACGAAGCTCCAGCCGCGCTTCTTCAGATCCTTGCTCAGCGCCACCGATTCGGGCGAGGTGGCGAGCGTCTTCAGCACCGCCGGCGTGAGGCGCTTCGGCCGCGAGCGCGGCTCGGGCTCGTGGCGCCAGGCGTAGGCCGCGAGCGAGCCGAACTCGGCGCGCAGCGCGAGCACGCGGCGCGCGTTGTTGATGGTCGACTCGATCTTGCCGCGGTGGCGCACGATGCCGGCGTCGCCGAGCAGGCGCGCGACCTCGGCCGCGCCGAAGCGCGCCACCCGCTCGGCGTCGAAGCCGGCGAAGGCGGCGCGGAAGGCCTCGCGCTTGTTGAGGATGGTCAGCCAGCTCAGCCCGGCCTGGAAGCCCTCGAGGCAGAGCTTCTCGAACAGCCGCCGGTCGTCGGTGACCGGGAAGCCCCATTCATGGTCGTGGTAGGCGCGGTAGAGGTCGCTGGCCTCGCACCAGGGGCAGCGGACCAGGCCGTCGCCGCTCATGGTCGGCTCACTGCGGCAGCTCGTCGGCCGGCGCGTCCTCGACCACGATCAGCCCGTCGCGCAGCTCGCGGCTGGACTCGTGCCAGCCGCTCGGCGCCGGCTCCTCGGGCGCGTCGCGGCGCTGCGGCGCGAGCCGGTGCGCGAGCAGCGCGGCGGGATGGGAGAACAGCGAGGGGCGCAGGCTGGTGATCATGGCGGGGCTCGGTGTCGGCAGCGGTGTAGCCATGATCGGCGTCGCCCCGCCGCGCCGCCATCGCACCGAAGTAGGAGAACACCGCCCCGTGACGTGGGTCCCCCGGGCGGGGGACGTCGCCGTTCTTCATCCGAACGGCCGCACGCCGATCCAGGCCGCGTGGGCCCAGAACGCGAAGCCGGCCCAGGCCGCGACGCCGACCACGACCGCGACGACGCTCATGCCCGCGGTGCCGGCCGGATAGACAGTGCCGGCCGCGCGATCGCGCCCGCGCGCGGCGCGGAAGCACAGCACCGCCCAGGCCAGGAAGCCGCCGAACAGCAGCAGATCGGCCAGCGTGCCGTTGGCCAGCAGGTGGGCGAAGGCCCAGACCTTCACGCCCAGCACCATCGGGTGCTTGAGCTTCGCCTTGATCGCGTTGCCCGGCACATAGGCGGCGGCCAGCAGCACGAAGGCGATCAGCGTCAGCAGCGCGGCCACATGGCGCATCGCCACCGGTGGCTCCCACAGCGGCAGCGGCTGCTGGCGCGCCAGCCCGTAGCCCCAGACGATCAGCACGAAGCCCGCGATCGAGACCAGCGAATACAGGCCCTTCCAGGCGTGCTCGCCGAGCCGCGCGCGCGTCGCCGTGCGCCAGGGCTCGGCGACGATGCGCAGCGAGTGCGTGCCGAGGAAGAGCACGAGGCCGAGGATCAGCAGGGTCATGGTCGGGGTCCGGTGGCGGGCGAGGCTGGCGGCGATTGTGGCGCCGCGGCCGGCCAGTCGCGCAGCCGCGCGATGACCCAGGCCGCGTCGTCGAGCGGCAGGTCGTGGCCGGCGTGCGGATGCTCGGCCAGCGGCAGCCGCCAGGCCGCGGCGAGGCGCCGCGAGCAGCGCGGATCGACCAGCGCGTCGCGCGCGCCGGCGAGCAGCAGCAGCGGCACCGGCGGCGCGGCGGCCGGCGCGCGGTAGCGCGCCGCGGCAACGAGCTGGCGCAGCGCGTTGGCGCGCGTCACCGGATGGCTGCGCCGCCATGCGGCCCATTCGTCCAGCAGCGCGCCGGCGTCGGTGGGCTGCGCCGCCGTCAGCGCCAGCACCGCCGACTCGCGCGCGCGCGGGTCGGTCGCCAGCGCGATGCGCAGCAGCGCGGTCCAGGCGCGCGGCCGCAGCCGCTGCCAGAACGGGCTGTAGGGGCGCAGGCTGGTGTTGATCAGCGCCGCGCCGGCCAGCTCGTGCGGATGGCGCGTGGCCCAGTCCACCGCGACCATCGCGCCGAGCGACAGCGCCAGCAGGCGGTAGGGCGGCGCAGCGCCGTCGGCGTGCAGGGCCGCGCGCAGCGCCTCGGTCATCGCCTCGACCCGCCGCGGGCTCGCCTCGCCGCGGCGCGCGCCGTTGCCCGGCAGGTCGGGCGCGACGATGCGCGCCGCCGGCCGGGCCGCCTGCAGCGCGGCGACGAAGCCGCCCCAGTGGCGGCGCTCGCGCGTCAGCCCACGCAGCAGCACCCAGGTCTCGGTCGCCGGGGCGCTCATCGGCGGTACCAGCGCTCGATCGCGAGCGCCTGCTGGCGCTCGCGCTCCGCGCCCCGCGGCAGCCAGCGCTCGTGGCTGCAGGCCGCGCGCACCAGGAAGTCGAGGCAGGCCATGTGCCGGCGCAGCACGCGCTGCTGGCGGTGCGCGATCAGCGGGTTGAAGATGCCGTGGCGCGACAGCAGCTGGCGCGGGTTCTTGCGCACCCACAGCCACGAGCCCATCTCCAGCGTCAGCGGCAGGAACACGCGGCCGTCGCCGGCGCGGCGGTAGAGGTGGTCCCACAGGTCGCCATGGGCCAGGTACTGGTGGCTCTGCGGCTCGAGCACGTAGCGGTGGTGGGGCTGGGTGTCGTCGAGGATCTCGCCGAGCGCATGCACCTCGGCCAGGTGGGCGATCGGCCGCGCGGTGTACGCGTACGGAAACCACAGCCGGTCGTGCACGCCGAAGCCGGAGTGGCAGTCGAGCGCGAGCGCGAAGGGCCGCGGCAGCAGCTCGCGCTCGACCACCGCGCACAGCGCGGCGCTCTCGGCCTGCATCGGCGCGCCGGCCGGGCCGCGGTACCAGGGCAGGGCGGCGCTGAGGCGCTGGCCGCCGACCAGGAAGGGCACCGGGTCGACCGCGTCGACCGGCGCGTTGCGCATCAGGTCCACGCCCTGCGGGTTGGCGCGGGTGCCGCGCCACAGCCCGCCGGGGTTGACCACCGGCATGAACACGAGCCGCAGCGACTCGAGCTGGCGCGCCAGCGTGACGTCCCAGCGCAGCCGCCGCACCAGGCTCGCGAGGTAGGCGATCACGACCTCGGCGCCGATGCGCTCGAGCCCGTGCACGCCGCCGAAGAAGCCGACCGCCGGCAGCGCCGGGTCGGGGTTGCCGAGCGTCAGCAGCGGCACCTCGAAGCGCGCGCCGCCGCACTCGACCTCGCAGACCGTCTCGCGGCGGACATGACCGCGCGCGGCCTCGCACAGGCGGTCGATCTCGTCGAGTTCGGCAAGCAGCGGCACGGTCGCGCAGCATAGCCAGCCGCGCTGCCACGCGTGTGTCACATGGCGCGGCTAAGGTCATCGTCCCTGCGGAGACCTCGCCATGAACCGGATCCCGACGCAATCGACGCCCCGCTACGCCCTCGCCGTCGGCGCGGCGCTGCTGTGGGGCGCGATCGAATTCGTCGCGCTGTGCCGCTCGCGGCTGGCCGGCCGCTGAGCCGCAGCGGCCGTCGCGCTACCAGTCGCGCAGCCGGCGCTTCAGCTTCTCGACCACCGCCGCGTGCATCTGCGAGATGCGCGACGGCGTGACGCCCAGCGACACCGCGGCGTCGCGGTGGTCGAGGCCGCGCTCGTAGATCATGTCCATCATCAGCCGCTCGCGCTCCTCGAGCAGGTCGTAGGCGGCGTTGAGCGCGGTGTGGCGCTGGCGGCGCTGCAGGTCGCGCTGCGGGTCGGCGTCCTCGTCGACCGGGTCGGCCCAGGCCGGCTCCGCGTCCGGCTCGTCCGACAGCGGCGCGTCGCCGACGCGCATCGGCGCGGCGCCGGCCTCGACCATGTGGCGGTGGAACTTCGCCAGCGACCAGCCCAGCTCGTTGGCCACCTCCTGCGCCCGCGGCGCGCGCAGCAGCCGGTGCTCGAGCGCCTGCACCGCGGTGCGGATCTCGCGCTGGCGCGAGCGCACGTCGCGCGACAGTTCGTCGCTGGCGCGCAGCGCATCGAGCATCGCGCCCTCGATGCGGCGCGCGGCATAGGTGCCGAAGCTCGCGCCGAGCTCGGCGCGGTAGCGTTCCAGCGCGTCGTTCAGTCCGATCAGGCCGGCCTGCATCAGCTCGTCCATGTCGGCGCCGGCCGGCAGGCGCTGGCGCATCCGGTAGGCCACCTGCCGCACCAGCGGCGCATGCGCCTTCAGCGCGGCGCTGCGTTCGGCCGACGCGCGCAAGCCGCCGTCGGCGGGCGGCGCGCTGTCCAGGGGTTCGGCGAGAGACGACATGGTGGTGGTGGCTGCGTCCGCGACATGCGGCGCGACTCTGACCGCCTTATCGGCCACCGGCCGGAAAACTGGAGGCCCCCGCTACAAGCGCCCGGCGCAGCCCGGCGCGCCGCAGCGGCAGCGCAACCGACCCTCGTGGTGGCTCTCGCCGTAGTCGGCGCAGATCTCCTCGCCCGCCGCGATGTCGCGCATCGCGTAGAGCTCGACGCGGCCCTGGCGGATGCGCAGCACCGCGTTGGGCGCGCAGGAATGGTTGGTGTAGCGCAGCGGGTCGGCCGAGGCGGAGGCGTCGATCGCGCGCTTCTCCGACACCTCGACGATCATGATGCGGGCCTGGCCGCGCGCGCGGCGCCGGGCCTCGCGCACCGAGATCGATTCGCCGCGGATCTCGCCGATCTTGCGGCGCGCCGGCACCGCCTCGGCGGCGAAGGCGCCCTGGCCGTCGATGCGGCTGGGCCGCACGGCGACGGCGTACTTCTGCGGATCGACGGGCTGGCCGCGCGGGCGCGGCGGCGCCGCGGCGGCGGGCACGGCGGGCGGGGCGGTGGCTAAGCGCGGCATCGGCCGATTGTGGCCGCGCCGATGGAACTGGCCGCGGCTTCGCCCGTTTATCGGCACAAGGTTCGGCGCGACCGGCCGATAAGCTCCTCACATCCTGCTACACGCAGCCCGAAAGACTCGCCATGGACACCGACCGCACGAACCGCCCCCGCGCCGCCGAGCCGCGCGCGGTCTGGCACACCGAGACGCTGGAATGGGAAGAGCTGCCCTCGCTGGCCGACTCGCTGACCCAGCGCCTGGTGCGCATCGGCGCGCGCCACGAGCCGAGCGCCGATTCCGGCTTCTACGAGGACAGCGTGCCCTGCTGGGCCGAGACCCAGGTCTCCGAGCTGCAGGCCGAGGCGCCCTCCGAGCCGCTGCGCGAGGTGCTGCGTGGCCTGGCGGTGCGCGAGGTCAACGAACCGGACGTGTTCCGCCACTTCTTCGGCAGCCGCTGAAGCCGCCGGGGCTCACACCCCGCTCAGGCCGAGCTAGTCGGACTCCGCACCCGCCAGCAGCGCCTCCAGGCACTGCTCGCGGATGCCGTAGAAGGCCTTCAGCTCCGCCACCTGCGCCAGCCGCTCGGCGCGCCGCCGCGCCAGCGGCACCGCGTCCAGCGCCAGCCGGGTGGCAAGGATCATCTTGTTCTTGCTGGTGTGCTCCAGCGACACGAACTCGAACACCTTGGTCTCGTAGCCCTCGGCCTCGAGCAGCAGCGCGCGCAGGCTGTCGGTCACCATCTCGGCCTGCTGGCCGAGGTGGATGCCATGCTGCAGCAGGCCCTTGAGCGCCGGCGGGCAGCACATCTGCGGGCGCAGCTGCTTGTGGCAGCAGGGCGAGCTGACGATCACCGCCGCGCCGGCGCGCACGCCGGCGTGCAGCGCGAAGTCGGTCGCGGTGTCGCAGGCATGCAGCGCGATCATCACGTCGACCGGCCGGGCGGCCAGCCGGCTCACGTCGCCCTCCTCGAAGCGCAGCCCGGCCAGGCCCAGCCGCGCCGCCGCCTCGTTGCACAGCGCCACCAGGTCGGCGCGCAGCTCGACGCCGGTCACCTCGGCCGGCAGGCCGAGCGTGCGGCTCAGGTGGTGGTGGACGGCGAAGGTCAGGTAGCCCTTGCCGGCGCCGAAGTCCAGCACGCCGACCGGCCCGCCGCGCGCCACCAGCCCGCTGTCATGCAGCGCGTGGTCGACGATCTCGACGAACTTGTTGATCTGCTTCCACTTGCGCGCCATCGCCGGCACCAGCCGGCCGGGCGCATCGGTCACGCCGAGCGCCTGCAGGAAGGGCGTGTCCAGGTCCAGCACGCGCTGCTTGGGGCGGTCGTGCCCGGCCTCGGCGGCCTCGCGCTCGGCGGCGCGGCGGTGCAGCAGCCAGCGGCCGCGCTTGGTCACGGAGAGCTGCAGATCCTCGGTCAGCGTCAGCAGATGGGCATGCGCGAAGTAAGTGCCCACCATCGATTCGAGCCTTGCCATACCGTCGGCGACCGGCAGGTTCTCGGTCAGGTCCCGGGTCGCCTCGCGGCGCACGAAGGACAGGTGGTCGACGCCCTTGAGCGCCAGCGGCCGCACCGTCACCCGTTCGGCGGCGCCGGCCTGGCGCGGCTTGCCGAGCACCAGCCGCACGCAGCTGCGCTCGCGCAGGCTGTCACCGAGGCGGGCGAAGAAGCGCTCGCGCTCGGCGGTGTCAGGGAGAGCGGTCGCGGCCATGCGTCACTGTAACGAGGGCCGGAAACGACGAAGCCCGCCGGAGGCGGGCTTGCGGGGCTGCCGGGCGGACCCGGCGGCGGTCGAACCGATCAGCGGTTCGAGATGTACATCGTGATTTCGAAACCGTAGCGCAGGTCGGTCGCTTGGGGCTTGATCCATTGGGCCATGGTGAACTCCTGAAGAGGTTGCGGTCGCCAGGGGGCGGCCAGGGGGTGATTCGATGATTGAATCTTGGCACCTCGACCGCCCGGGCGCGAGGCCCGTAGCCATGAATGTGGGCTCATGATTTTCATGAAAGACCGACCGCCGCCGATGGACCGCCGCTCCCTGCTGCTGCTCGGCATGGCCGCCGCGCTGCTGGCCGCCTGCGGCAGGAAGCCGCCCAAGGCGGCCCCGCTGCCGGCCGGCGCCCGCGTGCTGGCGCTGGGCGACAGCCTGACCCATGGCCAGGGCGCGGCGCCCGACGCGGCCTGGCCGGCCCGGCTGGCGGCGCTGACCGGCTGGTCGGTGGTGAACGCCGGGGTCAACGGCGACACCGCGGCCGGCGCGCAGGAACGGCTGGCCGGTCTGCTGGCCGCCGAGCGCTACGACGCGGTGCTGGTCGGCATCGGCGGCAACGACATGCTGCGCGGCGTGCCGCGCGCCCAGACCGTCGAGGCGCTGCGCGCGCTGCTGCGGCAGGCCAGGGCGCACACCGCGCATGTCGGGCTGCTGGCCACGCCCGAGCCGACCGCGCTGCGCGCTGCGATCGGCCGGCTGGCCGATGCGCCCTTCTACGCCGAGCTGGCGCAAGAGGAGGGCGTGCTGCTGCTGCCGGGGCTGTACGCGGCCGTGCTGTCCGAGCCGGCGCTGCGCTCGGACACGATCCACGCGAATGCGGCAGGCTATGGGCGGATCGCGGAGGGGGTGGCGGAGCTGTTGAGGAACGCCGGCTGGCGCTGAGCCGGTCGACGCCCCGGGTCGGCCGAAGGGCCGCGCCGCGGCCTCAGGCCGACCGCGCCTCCGCCTCGATCAGCCTCTTCAGCAGCCGCCGCACCTTCACCGGCGCGACGTCGTTCGTCATCAGCACCGGGTTCAGGCTGAAGAAGTCGGCGGTGTCCATCTCCGCGTGCACCGCCTCGATGATCGGGCCGTCCTCGGTCTCGAAGGCGGCGTGCATCGCCTGGATCTTCATCCGGTTGAAGTCGCCGTCGTCCTCGATGTGGTTGCGGCGCGTCGCGAACCAGTAGTGGGTGGTGTTGGCGCTCTCGGGCGTGCAGGTGTGCAGGTCGTACTGGCCGACGCAGTGCGCGAGGTCGAGCGCACCGCCGTTCTGCGTCGCGCCCACCGACAGCTGGATGTTGGCCGGCGGCGTCCAGGTGATGTCGAAGAACATCCGCGCCTCGTGCTGCGGGTCGGGCATGAAGTTGGCGAAGATCAGCATCGCCGGGGTCTGCTGCCACTCCCAGCGCGCCGAGACCGACTCGCCGCCCTCGCGCATCTTGGGCACCAGCGGCGAGAGCTGGCCGCGCGTGGTGATGATCTCGCCGTGCACATGGTCGATGTGGCTCAGGTCCATCACGTTGTCGGTGATCAGCTCATAGTTGGCCTTCATGTGCATGTAGGTGTAGGCGACGCCGGTGTCCGGGCCGTCGTCGAGCGGGCCGAAGTCGGGCAGGCGGCCGAGGTCGGGCTCGGCCTCGCCCAGCCAGATCCACAGGAAGCCGTGGCGCTCGACCAGCGCGAAGCTGCGCACCTTGGCGGCCTTCGGGATCTGGCCGTTGCCATGCGGGTTCTTGGTGCACTGGCCCGTGCAGTCGAACTGCAGCGCGTGGTACCGGCAGGCGACCTCGTCGCCGATGCGCTTGCCCAGGTGCAGCGGCGCGAAGCGGTGCGGGCAGCGGTCGTGCATCGCGACCGCCGTGCCGTCCTGTTTGCGGTAGATCAGCACCGAGGTGTCGAGCAGCTTGCGGTGGAACAGCGCCTCGGGGCCGACCTCGGTGGACAGCGCCGCGACATACCAGCAGTTCTTCAGGAACGGGGTCTTGAGCTCGACAGTCTTGGCTTCCATGCGTGTCTCCAGTCTTGTTCGGGGGTCAGAGCTCGATCACCAGCCGCGGTGTCTTCGAGCGCGAGCAGCAGGGGGTGAACTGGTCGTTGGCCGCGTGCTCGGCCTCGTTGAAATACAGATCGCGGTGGTCGGGCGTGCCGCCGAGCACGCGCGTGATGCAGGTGCCGCAGACGCCCTGCTCGCAGGACACCGGCAGCTCGACGCCGGCGGCGGCCAGGGCGGCGACGACGCTCTGGTCGGCCTCGACGCGGATGACGCGGCCGCCACGGCCGACCTGCACCTCGAACGGCCCGTCGGCGCGGTGGTCGATCACCGCGCCGGCGAAGTACTCGTAGTGGATGTGGCCGGCCGCCCAGCCCTGGGCCGTGGCGCTCAGGATCACGTGGTCCATGAAGCCCTTCGGGCCGCAGACGTAGAGGTGGGTGTCGGGCGCCGGCGCGGCGAGCACGCGCGCGGCGTCGAACTGCTGCGCCGCGGGGCCGTCGTCATGGTGCAGGCTGACGCGCGATGCGTAGGGCGCGGCGGCGAGGCGCTCGGCGAAGGCGGTGCGCGCCAGGCTGCGGCTGCAGTAGTGCAACTCGAAGGACGCATCGGCCGCGGTCAGCGCCTCGGCCATCGCGAGGATCGGCGTGACGCCGATGCCGCCGGCCAGCAGGATGCTGTGCTTCGCCGGCACCAGCGCGAAGTGGTTGCGCGGCGCGCCGATGCGCAGCGCCGTGCCCGGCGCGAGCCGCTCGTGCGCGCTGCGCGAGCCGCCGCGGCCGTTGGGCTCGAGCAGCACGCCGATCAGGTAGCGCTCGCGCTCGCCGGGCCGGTTGCACAGCGAGTACTGCCGCACCAGCCCGCCCGGCAGCTCGACGTCGATGTGCGCGCCGGCCTCGAAGGCCGGCAGCGGCGCGCCGTCGGCGCGCCGCAGCTCGAAGCTCGCCACGCCCTCGGCCGCCGCCTCGCGCCGCGCGACCGTTACCGCGATCCATCCGCCGTCCATCACCGTCTCGTCTCCGTCGTCTTGTGCTGCCTTCCTTTGCAACACCGATGCCAGCGCGAAGGCGCGTTGCAAGCGCTTGATTTCGCAGCGCTTTCTGGCGATCTGCGGGCAAACCCGGGGCGACCGCGGGTGGCATGGGCTTCATCATTTGCGGAAACCACGGAAGCCCGGCTTCCGGATTTACGGAAATGCCCCCGATGCCCCGACCGCCCCGCGCCGCCCCGACCGTCGAGCAGGCCGCCGACGACCGCACGCTGACCGAGCACCTGCGCTTCTCGCCGGATGCCGGCCACATCGTGCTGTTCGACCAGCGCATGCTGCTGATGCATGCGTCCTCGTTCGCCGAGCTGCGCCGCGAGCTGATCGAGCAGCTCGGCACCGGCAAGGCCCGCGAGCTGTTCACGCGACTCGGCTACCAGCAGGGCTTCGAGGACGGCCAGCGCATCCGCACGCTGTGCCCGGACGACCGGGACCGCATGCTCGCGCTGGGGCCGCGGCTGCGCGAGATCGAGGGCTTCGTGCGCAACCAGCCGATCGACGCGATGCGCTACGACGTCGCGCGCGGCGAGTTCTGGGGCGACTACTACTGGACCGCGTCCTGGGAGGCCGAGGCGCACCTGAACCACTGCGGCGTGTTCGGCGAGCCGGCCTGCTGGATGATGGTCGGCTACGCGAGCGGCTATTGCGCCGCGGTGGTCGGCCTGCCGATCCTGTGGCGCGAGGTCGAGTGCATGGCGATGGGCCACGAGCGCTGCCGCGTCGTCGGCCGTCCGCTCGCGGCCTGGGACGACCTGGCCGAGCACGAGACCAACTTCCTGAAGATCGAGCCCTTCGTGCGCACGCCGTCGCGGCCGCGGCACGTCGACCCGCCCGCCGGCGGCAGGCCGCGCCGGGCCGCCACCGCCACGGAGTTCGACGACTTCGTCGGCACCTCGGCCGGCTTCAACGCGGTCGCGAACCTGGTGAAACGCGTCGGCGTGACCGACTCGACGGTGCTGTTCCGCGGCGAGAGCGGCGTCGGCAAGGAGCGCTTCGCGCGCGCGCTGCATTCGGTGAGCCGGCGCCGCGAGCAGGCGATGGTGTCGATCAACTGCGCGGCGATCCCGCCCGACCTGGTCGAGGCCGAGCTGTTCGGCGTCGAGAAGGGCGCCTACACGGGTGCCGACCGCGCGCGCCCGGGCCGCTTCGAGCGCGCCCATGGCGGCACGCTGTTCCTCGACGAGATCAGCAGCCTGCCGCTGCCGGCCCAGGGCAAGCTGCTGCGCGCGCTGCAGGAGCGCGAGATCGAGCGCGTCGGCGACACCCGGGTGCGCAAGGTCGACGTGCGGCTGGTCGCCGCGTCCAACCGCGACCTGCGCGACGAGGTCGAGGCCGGCCGCTTCCGCGAGGACCTGTTCTACCGGCTCAACGTGTTCCCGATCGTGATCCCGCCGCTGCGCGAGCGGCTCGAGGACATCCCGCTCCTGGTCGCGCTGTTCCTCGAGCGCTGCAACCGCCGCTGCGGCAAGCGCGTCAGCGGGCTGACGCCGCGCGCCTACGACGCGCTGTGGGACTACCACTGGCCCGGCAACGTGCGCGAGCTCGAGAACATGGTCGAGCGCGCGGTGATCCTGGCCGACGACGAGGGCACGATCGACGTGCAGCACCTGTTCTCCGGCGGCGAGCGGCTCGAGCTGCGCTCGCTCGGCCTCGGTGCCGATGGCGGCCTGGTGCCGCCGGCACGGCCGGGCGGCCGCGGCGGCGCCGACGGCGAGCAGTGCAAGCAGCTGGCCGACGCGCTGCTCGCGCAACTGCCCTCGTTCGAGCAGATCGAGTCGCTGCTGTTCGAGCGCGCGCTCGAGCGCAGCGACGGCAACGTGTCGGCCGCGGCCCGGCTGCTGCGGCTGCGCCGCGGCCAGGTCGAGTACCGGTTGCAGAAGAAGCGCAGCCCCGGCCGCGCCGGGGAGTGCTGACGCGCGAGGCAAAAAAAAGGCGGACCGCGAGGGTCCGCCAAGGTACCGCTGTCGTGGTACCGCCATTCCACCTTGCAAGGGGCGACCCGGGTCGGTCGCCCCCTCTCATGCCTGACGCGTCGACCCGATCAGTCGCCGCCTCTCATGTTCTGCACGCTGAACATCCCGTCCGGAACCAGCTTGGCGTCGACCATGCCGCGGAACGAGCCGGTCGTGCAGTGCCTGGACTGCACGTCGATCATCGAGAAGGTGTCGCCGATGTCGGCCCCCTTGCCGCGGTTGATCGGGTGGGCCCCGCGCTCGGCATGGACCCAGCCGATCACGAACTGCTTCCACAGCTCGCCCTTCTGGTCATAGATCTCGATGATCGGGAACTCGGCGGTCTGGGCGTCCATGTAGAAGACCCGCTTGCCGATCGGATGCCCGGGCTGTTTCGGCGTGGCTTCGATCACATGGGTCGTGCGCAGCTGGAACGGTGCGTCCGTGTGGCATTGCCCCTTGCCGCCGAAGCCGGTGTACTCCCACGTCGAGCCATCGTCCTGGGCCGTCTTGTGCTGCCGCCCCTTGCTCTTGACGGCCGCGCGATCCCAGAACGGCAGCAGCAGGGTCTTGCTGCCCTTGTAGGTCCAGTTCATGTCGGAGACGCGGCCGTTGTAGCCCTCGAAGTCCTCGATCATCAGGTCGGACCCGAGGAAGGCATCGGTCGTCTGCCCCGTGGCGAGGCGCCGCACCCGACGCTGGAAGCCCAGGTAGAGGTAGGCATCGCTGAGCTTCAGGTCGTCCTTGAACTTCTGGATCAGCAGCTGGGTTCCCTTGAGATCCTGCGGCTCCGCGACGCGGACGTAGATGCCGCGGTACAGCTCGGCCGGGTTGGGCTTGAACTCCGGCGCGGGCTCGTCGACGGTGCGGAACGCATAGCGCTTCAGGCAGAACTTGTCGAACACGATCGAGCGCTCGACCTTGGCGGTCTCGTAGTTGCGGTAGTCCCAGATGAACGGGTCGATGCAGCCCAGGTCGCCCCAGACGCGCCCGTACTGGAAGTTCCATGCGAGCTTCAGCCCGGCCAGCGGATCCTTCGGGTCGGGCTCCTGCGGGAAGGGCCGGCCGGAGACGTAGCTCTTGAGGGTCCCGTTGGCCTCGATCGTGACGCTCGAGGCGTTCTTGCGCGTCGCTTCGATGTACTTGGGATGCATCGTGAAGTCGAAGGTCTCGCCGACCTGCATCTCGTACTCCCCCTTCTTGATGAAGCCGTACATCGCGGGGTTGAGGTAGTTCTTCGCGGCCTCGACGTTGGCCTTCGTGATCGTCGAACCCGGGGCGACGCCGTCGACCTTCGGGGTGCCGTTGCGGTAGGTGTTGAAGGCCTTGTCGAGCACGTCCTCGGGGACGTCGCCGGCCCAGCACGGCAGGCCGGCGCAGGCCAGCAGCGCCGCGCTCAGCAGCGCGCCCGGCTGGTCGAGCGCACGACGGCGGCGTGCCGCTGCGGGCGAATGGGGGAGCGCGGGGGGCCGGTGGCCCGACGAAAGAGGGAGGATAGGCACGGTCGTCTCCTGGGGTTCGCGAGCCTGCCGGCCCGTCTGTCGCCAGTGTTGGCGGCGGCGACGCGCCGGTCACCCTCCCAAAAGACGGGTCGCTCCCGCGACGCGCCCGGCGCCAGACCGGGGCGCCCCTCCGAGAGGACGGGCCGGTGCGACCACGCCGCCGCCCGACGGTCAGCGCGGCATCAAGCCCATCCGGCGGGCCTGCTGCACGGCCTGCGAGCGTCGGTGCACGCCCAGCTTGACGAAGATCCGCTGCCAGTACCACTTCACCGTGCTCTCGGCCAGGCCGAGCGAGGCACCGATCTCGCTGTTGAGCATGCTGGCGCCGGCCAGCTGCAGGATCTCGATCTCGCGCGGCGACAGCGCCTCGGCGGCCGCCGGCGCGGGCGCCATGGCGGCCGGAACCGGCGTGCCGGCGTTTGCGGGCGACCGCGCTCGCGCCGCGGCGACGATGCGCGCGGCGGCCAGCTGGGCCGGCGTCGTCGCGGCCTCGCCCTCGGCCTGCAACTCGCCCAGCAGGTCGATCACGGCATCGCCTTCATCGAGGAAGCTGCGGACGAAGCCCGCTTCCGCGCCGGCGTCGAGCGCTTCGATCAGGTAGCGCATCGCCGCGGGCCGGCTGCCCTGCCGCAGCGACAGCTTGGCCAGCAGCACGGCCAGGCGCACCGCGGAGCGCACGCAGTGCCGGCTCTTCGCGAAGCTGAACCAGTTGCGCATCAGCGGCAGCGCGGCCGCCTCCTTGCCGCTCTCGCAGCAGACCCGCGCATAGGCGATCGCGAGCAGCTCGTGCTTGCTGGTCGAGTGGCTGCCCGGGCCGAGCCGGCCCGGCTGTGCCGCGGTGTCGCCGAGCAGACGCTGCGCCTCGCGGACGTTGCCCCTGAGCACCCCCTGGCGGATGCGCTCGCACAGGATGTGGGCACGCAGCCGATCGAAGTCGTAGTGATCGGCGAAATGCGCGGCATCGTCGAGGATCGACCGCGCCAGTCGATGGTCGCCGTCGAGGAAGGCGATGCGTGCGTGCGTGATGAACCCGGCGATCAGGTTGTCGACGAAGCCGAGTTCGTGCGACAGCGCGCCATTGTCGGCAATCAGCTGGCGCGCCGCGTCGAGTTGATCGCGCTCGTAGGCCAGTTCCGCGAGCAGCATCGAAGGCATCGCCAGCAGGGCCGACCCGGGCCCGTGCAAGCGGGTCGCCCAGTCCCTGCCGCGGTCGTACGCTGCTTCCGCGCGCTGCAGGTCGCCGGCCGCGAACAGCAGGGTGCCGGCGACGCTGTTGTGGAAGGCCGTGCCGTAGTAGGCCGCCCCCTTGACGAAGGCCTCGTGCAACGCTTCGGCGGCCGCGGCCGCCCCGTCGACGCAGTAGGTCTCGCGATGGCAGAGCATCATCGCGGTCTGGGTCGAGCCCCGCATGAACACGTCGGTGCCGGTGTCGGCCGCCAGCCACTGGCGGCAGCGTTCCTGCGTCGACGCCACGTCGTCGCTGAGCATCGACAGCATCATTTCCCGATGGGCGAGCTTCGACATCAGGCGCTCGCGCTGCGTCGCGGCCTCGGTCTGCGGTTCGGCCACCCAGCGCTCCAGCGTCGATCGCGCGTTCTGCAGCGCGTGCCGGGCCTCCGGAAATTGCCAGCGCAGCTCGCAGTCCCACGCCAGGTCCAGCTGCATCTGCGGGCAGCGCGCGGCGAGCGCGGCCGGCAGCCGCGCCGTGAAGGCGCGGATCGTCGCGAACTGTCCGCTGGCAAACAGCAGCGGGCTGGCGGCGTCGATCAGATCGGCGGCCAGCGGCTCGTCGGCGGCGGCAAATGCATGCTCGATCGCATCGACCGCGAAGCCGTTCGCGGCGAGCCAGCGGCAGGCGCGCTGATGGAACCCGGCGAACAGCTCCGGGAAGCGCTCCTGCAGGCGCCGCTGCAGGAACTCGGAAAACAGATGGTGATAGCGATACCAGCGCTTCTCGCTGTCGAGCGAGAAGATGAACAGGTTGGCCGCCTCCAGGCGGTCGAGGAACTGGCGGCTGTCGAGCCGCTGCGTGACGGCGTTGCACAGCGCCGTGTCGAAGCGCTTCAGGATGCTGGTCGCGAGCAGGAAGTCCTGCAGGTCCGCCGGCTGCCGACCGAAGACCTCGTCGGCGAGGAAGTCCCCGACGTTGCGATGCTGCCCCGAGAAGCGGGCCAGGAACTGGCGCGGATCGTCGCTGTCGCGCAGCGCGATCGCCGCGAACTGCAGGCCGGCCACCCAGCCCTCGGTGCGGTCGTGGAGCAGGCCGACGACGTCCGGCGGGATCGACCGTCCGTTCTGGCGGGTGAAGAACTCGTCGACCTCCGCCTCTGAAAACTGCAGATCGGGCCCGCCGATCTCGAGCAGCTCGCCCCGGACCCGCAGTTGCGAAAGGGGCAGCGCGTTCGCATTGCGCGCCGCGACCAGCAGGTGAAACTTTTCGAGCGGCGCCAGCAGGATCGCCTGCATGGTCTCGATCACCGAGCGATCGGAGATCAGGTGGAAGTCATCGATGAAGAGGAAGGTCTCCTTCTCGATCCCCGCCAGCTCGTTCAACAAGGTGGCCTTGAGAATCGCCACCGGCAGGCTGACCCCCGCCCGCAGCAGAGTCAGCGTCGCCTGCCCTGCGAGCGAGCCGCCCGCGCGGATCGCTTCGGTGAAGTGCAGCAGGAAGCGGCCCAGGTCGTTGTCTTCCTCGTCGACGCTGAGCCAGCCCGCCAGGGCCGGGCGTTGCTGGAGGCGCTGCCGCACCTGGGCCAGCACGCTGGTCTTGCCATAGCCCGCCGGCGCAACGATCACGGTGAGCCGGCGCGAGGCCCGCTGCGCGATGCGTGCGCACAAGTCGACCCGGTCGACCAGCAGTTCGGAATGCTTGCTGGGAGGGGCCAGCTTGGTCGAGTTGACCGACGACGCTGGCGATTCGAGGAGCATCGTTAGGACGGCGCGCGGCCAAGGCTGGGCCGCTGCGCCCGCAAGTTCAGGTGATCACAGGGGCAGAAGATTGAAGCAGAGGCCTCCATGCCCCTCAATCAGGGAACACCCGGCGGGTCGCCCACCCCGGGGCGGCGGCGCCACCCTCCCAAAGGGCGAGTGCGCTGCGCCGCGGCGCCACGTGCCGCCTGCGCGCACCCGCCGTCCCGGCCGGTGACCTGCGGTCCGGCCGTTCCTACGATGCCCCGAGGCTGCGTTTCGCAATCAACGAGGAGACCGACATGTTTCTGATGAACGCCTGGTACTGCGCCGGCTGGGACTATGAATTCCACCAGGGCGCCGATGCCATCGTCGCTCGCAAGATCGCCGGCGAGCGGGTGGTCCTGTACCGCAAGCCGGACGGCAAGATGGTGGCGCTGGAAGACCGCTGCCCGCACCGGCAGGCCGCGCTGTCGCTGGGCCGCAAGGAAGGCGGCTCGCTGCGCTGCATGTACCACGGGCTGAAGTTCAACGGCGAAGGTGCCTGTGAGGAGATTCCCGGCCAGACCCTGATCCCGGAGCAGGCCTGCGTTCGGGTCTTTCCGGTGGTGGAGAAGAACAACTGGGTCTGGGTCTGGATGGGCGATCCGGCCAAGGCCGATCCGGACCTGATCTGCTTCTCGGTGGGTCTGACCGACCCCAACTGGCACCTCAAGGCGTCGAAGATGCACGTCGAGACCAACTACCGCTGGGAGATCGAGAATCTCGCCGACCTCAGCCACGTGAGCTGGGTGCACGAGAAGACGGTGGGCGGCGATCCGGCCTACGGCCAGATCAAGCCGAAGCACACGATCACCGCGCGCGGCGTCAACACGCTGTTCTGGGTCCGCTCGGTCGCCCCGACGGCGCTGATTCGCCATGTCTTCCCCGAGGACATGCGCCTGGACATCTGCTTCGATATCCAGCACACGGTGCCCTGCAACTGGATCCTGCGGTTCCGGGCCTTCAGCGCCGGCACCAACACCGAGGGCGAGTCGAACGGCAAGCTGCTCGCCGACACCTGGAGCTGCCAGGCCGTGACGCCGTGCGACGAGGACTCGGTCGACTACTACTACTCCTGGGGCGCCAGCAAGGAAACCGAGTTCCCGGGCCTGAGCGATCTGCTCGGTCGGGGACTGGACGTCGCCTTCAACGAAGACCGGCGGATGCTGGAAGCCCAGCATGTTCGTCGCAAGGAGAAGCCCGACCTCAAGATGGTCAGCATTGCCCACGACGCCGGGCCGGGCAAGATGCTGTGGGTGCTCGACAAGCTGATCCGGGAAGAGCAGCAGGCCGTGCAACATCCGCTCGGGCAGCGGCCCGTTGTGATGGCCTGAGCGTCGGCCCGAGACGCTTGCGAGCCGCTTCCATGTCCATCACGAAGCCTCCGCCACGAAGCCTGCTTCGACTCGAGGTGGCCGGCTTGCGGAGCGAAGCCAAGGGCGTCGTTGCGCTCGAGCTGCGCCACCCGCTGGGTGAGACCCTGCCGGCCTTCGACCCCGGCGCCCATCTCGAAGTCCATCTGCCGAACGGGCTCGTCAGGCACTACTCCCTCAGCAACAGCCCGGCCGAGCGCGATCGGTATTGCATCGGCGTCGGGCTGGCACCGAACAGTCGCGGCGGGTCGAGCTTCGTGCACGAGTCGATCCGGCGTGGCGACCGCTTGCTGGTCAGCGCGCCGCGCAACCATTTCCCGCTGGTGACGGACGCGCAGGCCTATTGCTTCGTCGCCGGCGGCATCGGCATCACGCCGCTGCTGTCGATGATCCGGTGGTGCATCGAGCACGGCAAGTCCTGGCGCCTGCACTATTGCGTCCGCTCCCGCCAACGCGCGGCGTTCTGGGAGGAGCTGCAGTCGTTCGACGGCGCGCAAGAGGGCCTGCGGCTTCACGCCGACGACGAACAGGCGGGCCGGCGCTTCGATCCGCGCGAGGCACTGCTCGGACTGGCCGCCGACGCGCCGCTCTATTGCTGCGGCCCCGCGTCCCTGATGAGCGCCGTGGAGAGCGCGACGCAACAGCGCCCCGCCGGCACCGTTCACTTCGAGTGGTTCGCCGCGAAGTCAGCGCCCGCGGTCGAGCAGCGCGCGTTCACCGTGAAGCTGCGCAGCTCCGGCCTGGCGCTGGACGTCGGGCCGGGACAGACGGTGCTCGGCGTGCTGGAGCAGCACGGCGTCCCGGTCCCCGCCTCGTGCCGCGAGGGCAGCTGCGGGACCTGCCAGACCGGCGTCGTCGCGGGCGTCCCCGACCACCGAGACAGCGTCCTGTCGGCGCAGCAGCGCGCCGCGAACGACTGCATGATGGTCTGCGTCTCGCGCGCCCGGTCGGAGGCGCTGGTGCTGGATCTGTAGGAGCCCCGCGCCACGCGCGGAAATCTTCGACGTGGCGCGATCCGGCGCGAGGCCTTAGCGCTGGATCTTGTCAATCAGAACGGCAGTCCTGCCCTTGGAAGATGTCGCGGGAGACTCTCCAAGCAGGTCACCAGGCTCGGCCATCGCGAACCCAGCCCTGGAGATGCGCGCATGGACGATGACCTTCCCGGCACTCGAGAGCAGGAGCTGCTTGTCCAGGGAGTGCGAGTCATCGAGGCGCACTTCCATCGAACCTGCGTCCTGGATCATCTTGCGCGCCAGCGCCACGGTGACACCCGGTCGGTCGGCCGATCGAACATCGACGAAGACGGAGTCCCCTGGCTTGGCCTTGCCTTGAAGCGAACGGTCGACGCCAAGGTCGACGATGAGGACCGCTTCTTCGGACGACTTGCTCGCTGCCTCGCGCACTTCGGATCCGGCCTGTACACCGGCCAGCGCCGTGCGAAGCGAATCAGCCAAGGGGCTGCCCGCAGGCACCACATCGATTGCCTGACGCCAGTAGTTTGATGCTGCCGCCATCTCACCGCGCTCGCTGGCCGCCAGGCCAGCCATCGCCAGAGCGTTGGGGTGCTTCGGATTCAGCTTGAGAGCTCGCTGCACGAGAGCTTCCGGCTCGCCGCTCAAGCGCTCGCCCTGCGATGAGCCAACGGCGGTCGCGTAATCGACCCACAGTTGGGCATCATCCTCGCGAAGCCGCGTCGCCTTCTCGAGGGCTTGTGCAGCCTCGGCAAACTGCCGCGCAGCAAGATGGGCATGGCCGAGCTTGGCCCATGCGTCGGCGTCATTCGGCGCAACCTGCGTCTTCTCGACGAGTGCTCGCAGCCCAGGCGTCATCGCAGGCTTCGGCGGAGGGCTGTCGGCCGCGTTCTGAACTGTCGGCAACACGCGACTGCCCATCCACTCGTGGTAGGCGAAGAGCGTGATCGCCAGGACGGCCGCTATCGCCACGGCCCAGCGGCCCAGCATAAGCATCGTTCGGTTCATTGCGGTGTCGGTCGTCGCGGTCACGTTGGCCGCCTCCTTGAACTTGTGCGCGTCGCTCGTCGCCAGATCGCCGGCGCAGGCATCGGCTGGGATGGTCTTCATGATGACAACTCGTCAGACGCAGGGATGCTCGATGGCACCAGCGTCAAAGCGCAGGCACCTTGTCGAGCGCCTTGAGCATCTCCTCCGGCGGCCTGAAGCCGATCAACCGGACGTTCCTGAGCTCCCGGCCGTCCGGACCGATGAAGACGAGACCCGGAGGACCGAACAGTCCGAACCTCTTCAGGAACGCTTGATGCTCAGGCCGGTTTTCGGTCACGTCGAGCTGAACGAGTACGGCGTTGCGCAAGCGCTCGTGAACTCGCGCATCAGTGAACGTCTTGTGCTCCAGCTCGACGCAAGAAGAACACCAGTCTGCGTAGAAGTCGATCACGACGACCCGACCTGCCGCGGTTTGAATGGCTTGCTGGATGTTTTGGACCTTGTCTACGCGCGCGAAGAGTGCGCCCTTCTGGCCACTTCCCCTATCGCCGGAAGAGCCGCGAAGGCCCGCCAGCGGTTCAGTCAAGCTGCGGCCACCGCTCATGGCGCCGATGATGATCAGAGAGCCCGCCAGAAGCATGACGACCCCACCGGCCTTGCCGAGGCGCAAGATCGGTCCACTGTCCGGTGCGAGCGGATCAAGCGCTTTCAGGAAAATGGCGCAACCGATGAGCAGGGCGGCCGTCAGGAGCATCGTCGCCACCTTGGGAAGGAACGGCGAGACGAGCCACAGCGCGGTCGCCAACATGACGACGCCGGCGATCCGATTGACAGATCGCATCCAAGGCCCGGATCGGGGGAGCAGCGATGCGGCCGATGCTCCAACCACCATGAGCGGAACGCCGAGCCCGACGGCCATCGAGAACAGCGCCATCGCCCCGAGCAGCACGTCACCCGTCTGGCCGATGTAGACAAGGGCGCCCGCCAGCGGCGGCGCAATGCAGGGCCCCACGACCAGCGACGAGATCACTCCCATGGCGAAGACGCTGGTGAAGCTTCCACCCGGCAACCGGCCGCTGAGCTCCGTGGCTCGAGCCTGCAGACTCGAGGGCAGCTGGATCTCGTAGACGCCGAACATCGACAGCGCGAGCAGCGTCAGCACGGCCCCGAACGCGCCGACGATCCAGGGGCTTTGCAGGGCACTTGCCAGATAGACCCCCATCATCCCCGCGGCAACGCCGGCCAACGCATAGGCGACCGCCATGCCAAGAACGTACACGCCGGACAGCAATGCCGCCCGCCTGCGGCCGCTCTTCTGGCTGTGACCCATGATGATCGTCGAGACGATCGGGATCATCGGCAGAACACAGGGCGTCAGCGATAGCAGCAGGCCGAATCCAAAGAAGCTCAACGCCACCAGCGCGTAGCTGCCGGACCCGAGGATGCTCGCAATCTGTCCTTCGTCGCTCGAGGACAAAGGCTCCTGATCCTCAATGGCTGCGCCCTTCACCAGAGAACTCTGGTTGCTCGTCAGGCTCAGTGCGTGCTTCTCCGTGACAGGCGGATAGCAAATCCCGGCTTCACTGCAGCCTTGATACCCGACTTGCAGCTCAGCACCAGCGAGCTCGCCCAGCTTCGCGCGATCGACCGTTGCAACGAAGCTGTCGTGATAGACGACCACCCTGCCGAAGCTCGGATCATCCTTCCACTGCCCCTGCGGTAACACCACCTCGACAGGATGGGCCCTGTCGCCGACGACCAGTGCGAACTTGATGCGCTCCTGGTAGAGGTAGTGACCTGGCGCGATCTTGAATCGGATCCTCGCCTGATCCGACGCGGCGTCAAGCTCGACGCGGAATGCATCCTTCGGATCAAGGAAGTCGGCAGCGCTCACCGCGCCTGTGGCGACCGCGAAGAGCAACACCAGGCTGACAAGCAGTTGATAGAGCCTAGATCTCATCTTGCTTAACCTCTCCGACCCGAACGACCCCGGCGGAGTCGACGAGCACATAAGGCAAACCCAAGGAATCCAACCACTTCGTCCCCTCGACGAGACCCTTCAGCATGGCGATGGTCGTGGCCGTGCCCGCGATCAGGCACGCATCGGCGATGACGCTGACCGATGAAACCTCGTCGGCTACCGGCCAGCCGGTGACTGGATTGAGGATGTGGCAATAGCGCCGCCCCTCGTGCTCAAAGAACCGTTCATAGCTGCCGCTGCTGGCAATGGCCCCGTAGCTCATGGGCACGGACGCAATCGCGACGTCCGGCTGCACCGGATTGCGGATCCCGATTGCCAGCGGCGTTCGATCGGGATGTGGCCCGATCACGGCAATGTCTCCTGCGAGATCGACGAAGCCGTGTCTGGCTCCGTGATCTCGCGCGGTTGCAGCGGCTCGATCGGTCGCGTACTCCTTCACGTAGCCGCCGAAGTCGATCTCCATGCCGGGCTCGGGCAGCACGATGCACGAGTTGCGCCAGACGATCTTTTGCCAACCGATGAGCGGCAGCACGCCGTCGATCTCGGCCTGCGACGGCAGCTTGTGCTCCTTGAAGTTCCAGAGCTTGCGGAGCACGCCCGACGTGATATCGAAGAGTCCGTCGCTCTGCACCCAGGCGGTATGGGCGTAGTTCAACAGCGCAGCCGTCTCAGGATCAACTGGCAACGGCTGACCGGTGGTCGCGGTGCCGTTGATCTGGGCAGTGATGCTGTCGTCCCGGTACCGCGAGTAGCGCAACTCGAGCCGTCGTACTTCGCCCTCCACCGCGGCGGCGATGGACGAGGCCTCGAGCGGGGTAACGCCGTACAGCCTGACCTCGCAAGGCCCCCCCATTGCCTTGAATCGATAGGAGATCGCTTGCGAATCGTTCATGTCAGCGAATGTCCCGGTCGGGCCGCACGTCACTCGCCGCGCGTCAGAAGCTTTTGGCGATCCCCAGCGAGAAGACCTTGAAGTCAACCAAGCCTGGGTTCTCGGTCTTCACACTGCCAACCGCGTAGCTGCCGTCGCTGTCGTACCCTTCGAATCGAGCACTGAACCGCCACCCCTCGATCACCTTCGATGCCTCGAGGCTGAAGCTGAGAGCACCGTAAGGCGAGAGACGATAGTCGCTCGATTGGAAGAAGTCCGCTCGCGCCGTGTTGTAGTACGGCTCGTAGAAGTAGGCCTGACTTTGACTGTACCAACGCAGCCTCGGGACGAGCTGCCAGTCGTTGGGCAGTGGTTGATACCAGGCTGCCTCCACCGTGTGCGAACGCGTCTTCCAGTCGCTGCGGAAGTAGCGATAGTCCAGGTGCAGCGCGGCCCCGGCAGATGGCACGAAGTACCGAAGGCGCGTCAACCAGACGAGCTCCTCCCGGCCGTCGGGACGCGCGTCAGGCAGGAGGTTGCCTGCCACGTACGCGAGCTTGTACGGGTCCGACAGGTAGCCATCCAGCCACGAGTACGTGATCGACGTCTGGATCTGCGCGCTCTCGCCGAGCACGCGCGTGTAGCCGATCGACAGCGCCACCTCGTCGTTGTCGGCACGCGTGATCCGCGTCGGGAACTGGGCGCTGCCGCCGTCGGTCGGCTTCAGCTTGTTGTCCGTGTAGGCCAACGAGGCGCTCAGCGTGTCGAGCTGGTTGTTGAAGGCCCGACCGATCTCGAGCGCAAGGCCGTTGGACCGGTAGTCGTTCTCCCTGGAGAGGCTCAGGTTCAGCACGGCATCGTAGTGGCCGAACGTCTTGCCGGCACGCAGCCGCAGCGCGGTGCGATCGTCGTCGATGCTGGCCCCGCTCATGACCTGCAGCGGCCTGCCGTTCGGCCCTGGCGTGATGAACCAGGGCGAGGCGCCGCTCATCGTCTCGACGGCCAGGTCGGCCGACAGGTCGATGCCGTTGCCGAGCAGCTTGGCCGCCCGCACGTAGTGCGAGTCGACCTTGTAGCGCTCGCGCTGCGCCCCGGCCGTCTTGTCCGACGGGAGATCGCCCTCGCGATAGGACGAGTAGCGGTAGGACAGATCGGCGGGCCTGCCCGCGACGTCGGTCGAGGCCTTGGCGGCGTCCTGGGCCCAGGGGGTGTCGACGGGAATGGCCAGCGCGGACGCGGTCAGCGCGGCGAGCGCGCTCAGTCGTGTGGTCGACATGGCGCCTCCTAGCGACAACCGCAGCCGCCGCCGGCTGCCGCACCGCCGCCGACGGCGGCTTCCTTGCTGGCGTAGTTCTGCTGCCGTGTCGCCGACTCCAGGGCATCGGGCGTCCACTGCATGATCGGCCTGGCCAGGTTGCCGCGCTGCCAGGCCTCGGGTGGCGTCGTGCCGCAGCCCGACAGTCCGGCAAGCGGCAGGAGCGCCGCACCCAGCGCAACGAATGGGAACTTCATGGGGTCTCGTCCAGTAGTTGTGTGATCTGCTCGCGAAGCTTCGGCACGTCGTCCGCCTTGAACCCGACGTGCACGACCCGGACCACGCCGCGCCGGTCGACGAGGTAGGCCGAAGGCATCACCTTCACGCCGTACTTCGAGGCGACGGCACCTTTGTCGTCGCGGACCGCATTGATCGTCGTCGGATCCATCCCGAGCTGCCGCAACAGGCCTCGGCCCTCTTCCGCGTTGGCGTCGACGTTGACCGCCAGGACCGAGAAGCCGCGGTCCGCCAGCGCCTCGGTCAGTTGCCGGTAGACCGGCAAGGACTGCCGGCACGGCCCGCACCACGACGCCCAGAAGTCGACGAGCAGGACCCTGCCCTGGAACGCGTCGAGCCGGACCCGGTCGCCCGAGCCCAGCTTCTCGACCGCGAACGCAGGAGCGGGATCCCCGGCCTTCAGTGCGAAGGCCGGGGAAGCCGCCGCCAGGGCCATGACCATCAGGAGCGATCGAAACGTCCGTTGGGTCATGGCCTGGCTCACAGCGTCTTCAGGTACTCGATGAGCGCCTTGCGCTCCTGGGGCGTCAGCACCTTCGTGAACTCGTGGCCGGTGTTGCTGTTGCCATCGATCTGCGTGTTGAAGGTCATGCGCTGCTCACGAGTGGCCGGCCCTGCCACGGGCGCGGTTCCCGTGAAGATCTGGAAGATGCTGCCGGTGTCGATAACCGGATCGCACGAGGTGTACCGGTTCGAGTTGTCGCAGGACAGCGTCGTGTACTTCCAGCCCATCTTCGTCGTGTCCAGTGCGCTCAGCCGCGAGTCGAAGCCCTTCACACCGGCGACCGTCTGCACTTGCCGCCGCCACAGCGGCGGACGCTGCGTCGGATCGAGAACGGTCTCCAGATCCGGCACGCTGCCGTTATGGAAGTACGGCGCACTGGCCCAGACACCGTACAGCGGCGGCGCCTGGTAGCCGACGACCCCCGGACGCCACCCGCAGGCACCCTGCGTATTGCGTACCAACAGGTTCTCGTCCGCCGCCTCCTCGGCAGGCGACTTCGTGTCCGGATCGACATAGCCGTGCTGCCCTTCCGGGAACGACCACCAACTGCGAGCCCACACATCCGCGAAGATGCCCGCGAGCTGATCGGCACGATGTCGCTCGGTTCCGATCACATTGAGCGGCGAAATATGGCCGGCGATGCCCTCGAACTCCGGCCCGGGCACGTAGGTGGTGTCGTTCACATACCGCGGCGAGTAGGCGCCGTGGCAGCCCGCGCACGAACCGTTGCCCCCCAGCGGCTTCGGCGCGTTCTCGTTGCCGGCATAGGCCCAGAGGTCCTTCGTGTGGAAGAGCACCGCGCCTTGCTCGGCCAGGGCCGTGTCGATGGCGGGCAGGCTCTCGGGGTACTTCGGCGAGCGCAGCGACTCGGTAAACATATACGCCTTCATCGCGACTTCGTCGGAGTAATCACGACGATCCTTCCCGGTCGCGAGGTGGGCCCCGTCAATGAACGAAGCCGTGAGGATGCGCAGGCTCAACGTCGACGGCCCCCCGTCGAAGAACTTGCGGACGCGCGAGCCCATGTTCCACCACTGCGGCCCGTCCTGGCGCGACGGCCGGTGCGTCGGCAAGTACTTCTGCCCCGGAGCGCCGCGATCAAGCGAGTCCCAGTCCTTGAGAACGAAGTCGACGATTTCGAAGCCCGTGACCGCATCCGGCGTTTGACCGCCCTGCGACGAACCGCCGGCGGCCATGTAACCTGCCGCGCCGAGGCCCCACAAGCCGCCGAGGCCGTCGGCCGCGGTGCCGACGCCACTGGCATGACAGCCGACGCACGAGTTGTCCGTCGCGATCATGCCCGTCCAGTTGCCGCTGCCATCCTTCGTCTGGACCATGCCCAGCGGAAGCTTGCCCGAACCACCGTTCGCCGCATTCGGATCCTCGCCCGGCAGCGGGTAGGGATTGTGGAACGGCGCAATGGCTTCCCCCGTGAACAGCGCGCGAGCTTCGTCGAAGTCGTCCGGCCGGCTGGTCAGACCCGCGCCCCAGTCTTGCCATTGCGCATTGAATGCGTCTGCCGTGATGATCGATGGCGTGGCGGCAGGGTTGGCCGGCGTTCCGCGATTCACAACGTCATCGTGGTTCAGGAACTGCGCGCCTGCCGTACGCAACGTCCGGTACTCGCCGCAGGTCTTCGGTAACTGCATCTCTTCAGGCTGATTGACGAGGCAGTTCTCGTAGTAGGCGTTGAAGTGCACCGCTTTGCCGGCGTTGAAGCCCGCAACGACCTGCTCGCGCGGATCCCGGGGCAGGACGGTGTCGTCCGCCCGCGGCGTGCTGCCGTCGCGGCCTTCGCAGTAGTTCTCGAAGTAGGACGAGCCATTTCGGCTGCCCAGCAGCGGGAGCGCGGTCGGCGCGTTGCCGCCGCCGAGGGTCGCGATCCGGGTCATGCAGCCGCTCGGGTCCTCGTAGCAGGCGAGGATCGCGGCGATGTCCTCGTAGGCATCGCTGTCGGCCGGCCACGGGGTGCCACCCGTGTGAGGATCGCCCTGCCCCGAAGCCATCAGCAGGATCCGCGAGGTCGGGTTGTTGCCGCTCATTGCCGTCCACGAGGCCCTGAGGTTCGCATCGTCTTCCGAGGGGTCGGTGCTGAGCCTCATCCGACGTCCGTCGGTGATGTCGCCCACGCCGCCCGACACGTGGCAGGTCCGGCAGTTGTCGAGCCGCGGCTTGACGCGCGCGGCGACGAATGCCTCGACCGTCGCGAAGCCCTCCCCGCCTCCGCCGCCCGGCGATGGGGACGGCGTCCCCTCGTAATCGCCGCCTCCTCCGCACGCTGCCACGCAGACTGCGCACAGTGACAGCGACCACCGCAGGATTCTTTCGAACATTGCTGTCTCCTAGTTGGACTGAACCGCTCGACCGAGCGCGCTGCGCTTCGAGAGGTTGCGTTTGTAGAGGGGGCAGCCATGGGCGATCGCTACCCGAACGGGTAGAAGCCGCGCCCGCCGGCCAATTCGCGGGTTAGTCCTTACTGGGCGCTCCGCAGCGACTCGTTGTTGCCGCGATAGAGATCAACCCTAGGTCGCGATCGCATCGAAGCGCATACGCACCGGAGTCGCACCGTGCCAACGCACTGCGCAGAAGAACCGACCGCCGGCTGATCGTGCAGCGGCTGCGGGACGACTGCAGTCCGCGACATGTTCCCGATCAAATCGACCCGGTCGATGAGCTTCCATGCACCTCGACCGGGAGGAAGATGGAAGTCCCTGTCGGGCGGATCTTGTCGGGCGCGGCGGTGGATCAGACTGCCGCGCCAGCTGCTATGAAAAACCCTAGCTCGATGCAGTCCTACAATCGATTCGCGCAAGAATCCCTCGACGATCAGTGGAGGTCCATCCTCGCGGAGCGCTCGAGCTAGAAGAGCGCAGACAGACCAATGCTCGGTCATGGGCCCGAACCGGAAATCCGTGCAGACGACTACGCACAGGCAGGGCGACACCGCCAAGGCGCCGCCGTCGGCCAGACGCGAGCCGCTCCATCTCCACAAGCTGTTCCCTCCGCCCGATCGACCGAATGGGGTCAGGCGCGAGGGCATCGTGGGAGCGCTGTTGTCACCGAACTCGGCGCCTGTGGTCGTGCTCCAGGCGCCGGCAGGGTATGGCAAGTCGACGGCGCTGCGTCAGGTCAAGAGCGCTTGGGACAACCTCGGACAACTATCGGGTTGGCTTACTTTCGACGAAGCCGATAACGACTCTCGGCGCTTCACGATCCACTTCGAAGCGTTGTTGACCCGGCTGGCGGGCACAAGCGAGACGTTCAAGGAGGATCCCCCAGGAAACCATGCCGGCCCACTGGATGTGGGCGCACAAGCCACCGACGATGCATACACACGCCGCACGGACTGGGTGGTCGATCACCTGGCGGCGCTTGGTCGATCCGTCGCACTGTTTTTCGACGACTTTCAGTTTCTCTCCGATCCGGCGCTACTGAAGCTGTTCAGCGAGATCTTCGAGCGCGTACCGCCAGGCGTTCGCATCTTCGTTGGCACGAGATCAGTGCCCGAGGTTGGCCTTGCGCGCCTCATGGTCAACGGACAGGCTGCCGTACTTCGGCCGGAAGAGCTTCGGTTCACTGCGAGCGAGGTGGACGTCTTCTTTTCGAGCGTCGAGGCTGAACCCATGACGCCGGACGAAGTCGCTCGCATCTACAAGCTAAGCGAAGGCTGGCCTGCCGCGCTGCAGCTGTATCGGCTGTCGATGCGCGATCCCGCCGTGCGACAGATGCTTGGAGACTTCTCGTCCCGACGACCACGCGAGCTCGCCGACTACCTCGCCGACAACGTGCTGGCGTTGCAGCTCCCGGGAGTGCAGGACTTCCTGCTTCGAACCTCGCTGCTCACTCGACTCTCTGCTCCGCTATGCAACGCCGTGACCGGGCGGGCCGACTCCCAGGAGATGCTTCATCTGCTCGAGCGCACCGGCCTGTTCGTGCGACGACTAGACCTCGACGGCAGCTGGTTCGAGTATCACAACCTCTTCGGTTCGTTCCTGGCTGAGCAGATGATGGGCCGCAATGCCGAGCTGGCCATCGAAGTTCACCGATGCGCTGCCATGTGGCACTTGCACCATGGCGACTTCGAGAGCACGGTTCGACATGCATTGGCCTGCGGTGACGTCGGCCTGGCAGCGGACACGCTCGACGAGTGGTGCTCGAGCCTCGTGTCAGGGGCCATGCTGATCACGGTCGAGCGCTGGTGCGATCGGCTGCCGTTCGACGAGATCGCATCTCGGCCAAGTCTGGCCATCAAGTGTGCGTGGGCACTCTGCTTTCTGCGCCGCTGGGAGAAGCTCCAACCCTTGCTCACCTTGCTGACGGCACGCGAGAAGTCGCACGTCACACAAGCGGATCCGAGCACGGTCCTGTCGATGGTCGCGATCGCTCGAGACGACTTCCTGGAGGCATTCCGACTGGTCCGAGGCATTCCGATCGAGGCCCATCGCAAGCGCGGCTTCGAGGCCTTCGAGGTTGCGGCCGCCGCGAACCTGACGGCGTTCATGGAGATCGCCTATGGGCACGCCGAAGCGACGCGCGAGGCACTGGCGATTGCGCGAATGCAGGGCGAGCGCAGCGACGCGACCTTCAGCAGCGGCTACACCGCGGGGGTTTCTGGCGTCGAGCTGCTGCTCCAGGGACGCCTGCCGGAGTCGCTCGAACACCTGCGCGGGGCGTTGTCCGAACTGCGATTCAACGTAACGCACTCGCACGCATCGGGCGCCATCGCCTCGTGCTACATCTGGAGCCTGTACGAAGCCAACGAGCTCGACATGGCCGAGGCCGTCTTCAGCCAGTGGCACGACACCATTGAGCAGTCTGCGCTCCTGGACTTCCTGGCGGTAGCGCGGATTTCCATGATACGGATCCATGACGTTCGCGGCGCGCCCATGCGAGCCCAGGAGGTCATCGACGAGGCCGC
Source organism: Methylibium sp. (assembly GCA_035476815.1). Classification (GTDB taxonomy): domain Bacteria; phylum Pseudomonadota; class Gammaproteobacteria; order Burkholderiales; family Burkholderiaceae_C; genus Methylibium. The sequence goes on along the minus strand of DATILD010000042.1, from coordinate 75,788 downwards.
ATCGATTGCTCGCGCCAACGGGTGGACGCGCTATCTGCGGATGCTCCGTTGGGAGCGTGTTCGCCGGGCGCTGCTCCAAGGAGACCTGTCAAGGGCCGAAGCCATCGCTCAAGCGGGCTCCAGCGAGGCTCGCAACGATCCCGATGCGCCGCTGCTGTTCGCCGAGAACCTGGAGGACGAGTCGCTGGGCCAGATTCGCCTCGCGATCTACACCGACCAGCTCGACCTGGCGAAGGAGCTGCTGCAGCGCGAGGCAGGTCGTTCGTGCGTGAAGCGCTTTCGCGAAATCAAGCTCGGCTTGCTCGAAGCCCAAAGGTATCAACGCAAGGGCTCCCGCAACCTGGCCCAGCGCAGTCTCTACGAGACCTTGCAGCTCGCCGCCCCGGGGCGGTATGTGCGCTGCTTCCTGGACGAGGGCGAGCCCGTACTGTCGATGCTTCGAGAGATGTACCAGGGCATCGTCAGTCACGACACGGAATCCCTCGTCGCGAGCCAGGGGGCCGACAAGGCGTTCATCGAGGAGCTGCTGCGGTCCTCAGGCACCGATCTCAGCCGATCGCAGACCTCGGGCAGATCGGGGCTGCTGGAGCCCCTGACCGATCGGGAGACCAAGATCTTGATGCTGCTGGCCAACGGCGTCAGCAACAAGGAGATGGCCGGTCGCCTGTTCGTCTCCGAGAACACCATCAAGTTCCACTTGAAGCACATCTACTCCAAGCTCGCAGTCGCCAGCCGTCTGCAGGCTGTCGCAAGCGCCCGCGATCTCGGTCTGATCAAGTAGTGCAAGTGCCTGAGCCAAACCGCTGTAGCGCCGATCCGCTCACCTCCGCCGCAGCACCCATCGCTCGACTCAGCGACTCGAACAAGCGATACGCCAATACCTGCAAACTCACGACACTAGCTAGCGCCCCAGCGCCTTCGCCGGCACGCCGGCGATGCCCCAGTTCTCCTTGGGCACGTCGTGGATCCAGACGCGCACGTTCTCCTTCGGCGCGTCGACCGCCTCGCAGAGCGCCTGCGTGACCTTCTCGATCACCCGGCGCTTCTGTTCCTCGGTGCGGCCCTCGAGCATGTAGATCTGTGCGAACGGCATCTCGTTCTCCCCAAGTCAGGCCGCGGCGCGCTGCTGCGCCTGGGCGCGCTCGCGCGCCATCGTGATGGCGGTGTCCTCGATCATGTCTTCCTGGCCGCCGACCATGCCGCGGCGGCCCAGCTCGACGAGCAGGTCGCGCGCCGGCACGCCGTACTTGGCCTCGGCGCGCTTGGCGAACAGCAGGAAGCTCGAGTACACCCCCGCATAGCCCAGCGTCAGCGAGTCGCGGTCGATGCGGATCACATGGTCCATGATCGGCACCACCAGCTCCTCGGCCACGTCCTGGATCTTGAACACGTCGACACCGGTCTCGATCCCCATGCGCGCGCACACCGCGATGAAGACCTCCATCGGCGTGTTGCCGGCACCGGCCCCCAGCCCCGCCGCGGCGGCGTCGATGCGGTTCGCGCCGCATTCGACGGCGGCCAGCGAGTTGGCGATGCCCATCGCCAGGTTGTGGTGGCCGTGGAAGCCCAGCTCGGTCTCGGGCTTCAGCGCGTCGCGCACCGCCTGCAGCCGGGCCTTCACGTCGTCGGGCAGCATGTAGCCGGCCGAGTCGGTCACGTAGATGCAGTTGGCGCCATAGCCTTCCATCAGCTTGGCCTGCGTGACCAGCTTCTCGGGGCTGGCCATGTGGGCCATCATCAGGAAGCCGACCGTGTCCATCTCCAGCTCGCGCGCCTTGGCGATGTGCTGCTCGGAGACATCGGCCTCGGTGCAGTGGGTGGCCACGCGGATCGTGTGCACGCCCAGCTCCTTGGCCATCAGCAGGTGGTCGACGGTGCCGATGCCGGGCAGCAGCAGCGCCGAGACCTTGGCCTGCTGCATCAGCGGGATCACCGCGCCGAGGTATTCCTCGTCGCTGTGGGCCGGGAAGCCGTAGTTGACCGAGCTGCCGCCCAGGCCGTCGCCATGGGTGACCTCGATCAGCGGCACGCCGGCGGCGTCCAGGCCGCAGGCGATGCTCTTCATCTGCGCCAGCGTCATCAGGTGGCGCTTGGGGTGCATGCCGTCACGCAGCGTCATGTCGTGGACGGTGATCTTCTTGCCTTGCAGGTTCATCGGGGTTCTCCTCAGGCGGGCACGGCTTCGAGCGTCAGCGAGCCGGCAATGAGTTCTTCGGCGAACATCTCGGCGGTGCGCGCGGCGGCCGCGGTCATGATGTCGAGGTTGCCGGCGTACTTGGGCAGGTAGTCGCCCAGGCCCTCGACCTCCATGAAGACCGAGACGCGCTGGCCGTCGAAGATGGGGCCGTTGACCAGCTTGTAGCCCGGCACGTACTTCTGCACCTCCTTGATCATCGCGTGCACGGAGGCGGTGATCCTGGCCTGGTCGGGCTCGCCCTCGACCAGGCAGTGGACGGTGTCGCGCATGATCAGCGGCGGCTCGGCCGGGTTGATGATGATGATGGCCTTGCCCTTCTTGGCGCCGCCGACCTTCTCGACGGCGCCCGCCGTGGTGCGGGTGAATTCGTCGATGTTCTTGCGCGTGCCCGGGCCGACCGAGCGGCTGGAGACGGTGGCGACGATCTCGCCGTAGGCCACCGGCTGCACGCGGCTGACCGCGGCGACCATCGGGATGGTGGCCTGGCCGCCGCAGGTGACCATGTTGACGTTCATCTCGCGGCGGCCGAGGTGTTCCTTGAGGTTCACCGGCGGCACGCAGTAGGGGCCGATCGCCGCGGGCGTCAGGTCGATCATCATCACGCCGAGCGCGTTGAGCTTGCGCGAGTTCTCGGCGTGGACATAGGCGCTGGTCGCATCGAAGGCGATCTGCACGCCGTCGGCCAACACATGCGGCAGCAGGCCGTCGACGCCGTCGGACGTGGTCTTGATGCCCATCTCGCGGGCGCGCTTCAGGCCATCGGACTCGGGGTCGATGCCGACCATCCACACCGGCTCGAGCACCGCGCTGCGCTTGAGCTTGGCCAGCAGGTCGGTGCCGATGTTGCCGGGACCGATCAGGGCGCACTGGATCTTCTTCATGAAAACACTCCGGGACGAGAAAAGGGGACCGCACCCCGGGAGCGGGGCGCGGTCCGGCGTGGCATCAGTCGCCGCCGCGCATGTACTGCACCTGGAACATGCTGGCCGGGCTGAGCTTCGGGTCGATCTGACCCTTGAACTGGCCGGTCGTGCAGCGCTCGGCCTGCATGTCGATCATCGAGAACGAGTCGTCGAGCGCGATGCCCGAGCCCTTGTTGATCGGCAGGTGGTGGTCCGGGTGGGCCTTGCCGATCGAGAAGGTCTTCCAGATCTCGCCCTTGCGGTCGTAGGTGATGTTGCGCGACGCGCCGTACACCTGCGCGTCGAGGTACATCAGACGCTTGCCGATCGGATGCGCCGGGTTCAGCGGCTCGCCCTGCAGCTCGTAGACCTTGCGCAGCTGCCAGGTGATCTTCTGCGCGCAACCGCCCTTGCCCTGGAAGTCGACGAACTTGTAGCCCGACGGGTCCTTGTGCTCGTCGGTGAGCGCCATGTCGTTGTGCTTGTAGTAGGGCATCAGGATGTTCTTGGCGCCCAGGAAGCTCCACTTGTAGTCGGACACGCGCGACTCGTAGCCCTCGAAGTCCTCGATCATCACGTCCGAGCCCAGGAACGCGTCCGTCACCTGGCCCGCGGCCAGCCGGCGCACGCGGCGCTGGAAGCCGAGGTAGAGGTAGGCATCGTCGAACTTGGTGTCGTCCTCGTACTTCTGGATCAGCAGCTGCGTGTTCTTCAGGTCCTGCGGCTCCAGCACCTGGGCATAGATGGCGCGGAACAGGTTGCTCGAGTTCGGCGTCACCTCGGGCAGCGGCTGGTGGTCGGTGCGGTGCGTGAAGTTCAGGAAGTGGAAGTTGAACTTCAGCGTGCGATCGACGTTGCCGGTCTTGGCGTTCTTGTACTTCCAGTAGAACGGGTAGATCGCGGCGTTGTCGCCCCAGTTGATGCCGTACTTGAAGTTCCAGATCACCTTCTCGCCGGCGCGCGGGTCGGAGGTGCTGGGCTCTTCGGGAAAGGGCCGGCCGGCGACGTAGCCCTCGAGGTTGCCCACCTTGGGGCCGAGCTTGGCCTTGCCGCCATGCTGCTTGGTGGCCTCTACATAGCCCTTGGCATTGGGGAAGTCGAAGGTCTCGCTGACGGTGATCTCGTACCAGCCGTCCTTGATCAGCTTGTAGTTGGCGGCGTCGAGCGCGTCCTTGAACTTGTCGACGTTGCCCTTGTTGATCACCGTGCCCGAAGTCAGGCCGGGCAGGCTCGGGAAGCCCTTGCGGTAGGGGAAGAAGGTGTCGTCGGTGGTCTGGGCCTGGGCGGCGACGGTGACGCCGCCGGCCAGCACGGCGGCGAGGATGCGAATGGCGGTACTCATGTTTTATGTCTCCGATTTCAGAACTGGTAGCGCATCGTGAAATAGACCTCGTTCTCCTTCCATGCGCTGCCGATCGGGCCGGCGCGGAAGCGGCCGAGCGGCTCGATGCCGGTGATGCCGCGCGAGAACGCGGTGAAGGGGTCGGCGTCGCCGAAGGGCGCGGTGAACGGCGGGAAGGGGTTGGTGCCGCGCGCGTCGTCGAAGCGCCAGCGGTCGTCGTCGTGGCGCGTCTTCAGGCTGGCGCCGAAGCTGAGCTTGAGCTTGTCGGTCACGATCCAGTCGATCTGCGGCGAGGTGACCAGCGCCCGGGCCTGCACATCGTAGGCGGTGATCAGCTGCGGGCTGATGCGGTCGCCGGCGAGGAAGGCCTTGATCAGCAGCGTCGCGATGACGTTGTTCTCCCAGTCCGGCATGCCGACGTTGCCGATCGTGCTGCGCTCCATCTCGTGGTCGAAGATGTGCTGGTAGAACAGCTGCGCCGAGATCAGCGTGGTGCGGTTCGGGTTGATCCAGGGGATGAAGGTCGGCCGGTCGAAGCCGATCACCGAGCGGAACACCTTGTTCTTCGAGTACAGCTGCGGCTTCAGCGAGTTCGGGAACTCCTCGCCGTTGGTCAGCGCCGCCTCGACACGCACCGCGGCGTCGGCCTTCTCCCACTCGAAGTCCATCGAGCCGCCGATCAGGTTGACGCGCGGGAAATGCATGTCGAACGCGATCAGGTAGGGCCAGCCGCCGTCGGGCCGGTTCTCGCCGGTGAACGGGTTCTGCGCCGCCTTGGCGCCGTGCAGCGAGGGCAGCTGCGAGCGGTAGGTCAGCGCGTTCAGCGAGAACGACAGGCCGCCGCCGGTGACGCCCTCGTACTTCATGCCGAGCTGGGTGTTCTTGAGGCTCCAGGACGGCAGGTGGACCTTCTTCAGGCCGATCTGCCCGGGGCCGAAGTCGGTCGACAGGAACACGCCCGGCCCGACGTTGGCGAAGTTGGACACCGTACCGCCGTTCTCCCACAGGTTGTTCAGCCCGCGGAAGAAGCAGCCGGCGTCGAGGATGACGTTGGCGGTGCCGCACTGGCCGAGGTTGTTGGGGCGGAACTTGTCGAAGTTCCACACCAGCTGCAGGTTGCGCTCCTGCAGGCTCTCGCTGCCGCCCAGGCGCCACTCGGCCTGCGCGATCCACATCGGGATGCGGATGTCCTGCAGCTCGTCGTAGATGTTGTTGCGCGAGTAGTCGACCGGGTTGATCACGTCGAGCACGCGGAACAGGTCGGTGCGGCCCCAGACGACCTGCTGCTTGCCGAGCTTCAGGAACAGCTGCTTGCCGCCGGCCAGCTCGATCGTGTTGGTGACATAGGCCTCGCGGATGAAGTCCCAGCGGTCGTTGAACTCGGGCGCCTCGAGCTCGCTGCGGTCGAGGTCGCCGTAGCCGCCGAGGTCGATGCAGCCGCGGCCGTCGGTGTCGCAGGGGCGCACCGGCACGCCGAAGGCCACGCCGCCCTTGACGTCGTGCCAGCGGTCGCCGAGCACGCGCAGGCCTTCGTTGGGGTTGTAGCGCGGCGCGCTCGGGTCGGTCGAGTTGAAGCCGAAGGTGTTGCCGGTCAGACCGAGCGAGTCGACCAGCGCCTTGTTGACGATGCCGCTGCCGTGCGGCAGCGACGGCGGCCCGCCGGTCGAGTCGAGCAGGATGCCGCCGCCGGCCTTGCGGCCGTACTGGTCGTCGTTGAGGCGGTGCACGCCGTCGAAGCTGCCGCGCAGGATGCCGCGCAAGCGCCAGCCGGCGTCGAGCTTCTTGTCGGTCTCGACCTGCAGCGTGTTGCGGAACTTGCTCAGGCCGACGCTGTCGCCGGTGTTGTCCTCGCCGCGGTAGCGCGTGTCGTTCTCGTAGTAGATGTCGACCTTCCACGGTTCGGCCGGCGCGTCCTGCGCCAGCGCCGGTGCGGCCACCGTCAGCGCCAGCAGCGCTGCCGCCGCGAGCCCGCGGCCCTCCCTGCGCGCCCACAGCGGCGCGCATCCCCTCTTCGACTCACCCATGTTCTTCATTGATGTCTCCTCGTGCACATGGTTGGTTGAATGAACACACACTCCTCGCCGACCCGGGCTCTGGGGCCCGGTGCCCGGCTTCGAAACGGGGGCCGGCGCTCAGGCCGGCTGGACGGCAGGCGTCGTGGTGGCGGACTCGCCGACCACGAACTTCGGCCTGAACACGACGCACCAGGCCGGCACGATCAGCATCGCGGCCACGGCGTTGACGACCAGCATGAAGCTCAGCAGGATCGCGGCGTCCGACTGGAAGCGCAGGTCCGACAGGAAGATCCACATCACCACGCCGGCGATCAACGTCAGCGCCGTGAAACTGACCGCGTAGCCGGTGGTGCTGAAGGCGCGGATCGCGGCCTGGCAGATGTCGCCGCAGTCCTCGAACTCCTCGCGGATGCGGTCCATGAAGTAGACCGCGTAGTCGATGCCGACGCCGACGCCGACCGCGATCACCGGCACGGTGTTGACGCTGATGCCGATGCCGCGCCAGGCCATGAAGGCATAGGTCATCACGGTGGCGAACAGCATCGGCAGCACCATCAGCCAGCCGGCGTGCAGCGACTGGTAGTACGCCATCACCAGGCCGAAGGCCACCAGCATCACCACCGGGATGATGACCATGTGGTCGGTGTGCAGCGCCTCGTTGGCCGCCGCGGTCACGCCGATCAGGCCGCCGCCGAGCTCGATCTTCAGCCCCGGCACGCGCGACTCGATCAGCGCCTTGCCTTCCTCGGCCAGCGTGACGGCGCGGTTGATGGTCTCGGCGCGCTGGTCCTTGTAGAAGAACACCATGTTGGCCTCGTTCTCGTCGGGGTTGACGAACTCGGCCAGCGCGCCCGGGATCGGGCTCGACGCCATGTAGGTGAACATCAGCCCGCCGACCTCGGCGCCGTTGTCGGGGATCTGCATCCAGCGCGGGTCGTCGCTGTGCGTCAGGCGGTTGACCGAGCGCACCAGCGCCGGCAGCGCCTTCACGCCGCCGAGCGTCGGGTCGGACTGCATGTGGACCTGGAAGTCCTCGATCGCGCGCAGCACCTCGGGCCGCTTGATGCCGCCCTTCTCCTCGGTGCGGGCGATGATGTGCAGCTCCTCCGAGCCGGGGAAGCGCGCGTTGATCGCCTGGGTCGAGAGGTTGTAGTCGTGGTCGCGCTCGAGGATGGGCGAGCCCGACTCCGACTCGCCGATCTGCACCTTGGTCGACATCGCCGCGCCGCCGACCATCAGCAGCGCCGCGAGGCCCAGGATGGTCGCCGCGCCGGCGAAGGTGCCGCCGGTCTTGGTCATGACCGTCGCGAGGAAGTTGCGCACGCCCTCGTTCTTGTTGGCCATCTGCTTGGGCTGGGGCAGCACGGTCAGCGCCAGCGGCACCATGAAGTGCACGGTGAAGATCACCGCCAGGCCCCAGAAGCCGGCCGAGATGCCGAGCTTCCAGTTGAAGGGCGCGGCACCCAGCACCAGCACCGCGATGCCGACCGCGTCGACCACGATCGCCAGCGAGCCGGGCCTGAACAGCGCGTCGAGCGCGTTGCGCGCGGCCTTCTTGCCGTTGTGCACGATCGCCAGTTCCTCGTAGTAGCGCGCGACCAGCTGCACGCCATGCGAGGTGGCGCGAGCGGCGATCAGGAAGGGGATCGGCATCGACAGCGGCTCGAGGTTGAAGCCGAGCAGCGCCATGAAGCCCAGGCCCCAGATCGACGACAGCGCGATGCCCACCAGCGGCAGGAACACGCCATAGAAGCGCCGGAAGTACACGATCAGCAGCAGCGCCAGCAGCGCCAGCGTGTACATCAGGATCGCGATGATCTGGTTCAGGTAGGTGTAGACCCAGCCGGTCAGCACCGGGTTGCCGGTGACGTAGACCTTGTGGCCCGGCGACTCGAGCTTGGCCCGCACCTCCTGCAGCGCGGCGAAGGTCTTCGGGTAGTCGATGTCGCCCTCGTTGAGCTGGGCCTTGATCAGCGCGGCCTTGAAGTCCGGCGAGACCAGCAGGCCGTAGACGCGCGGGTTGGCCATCACGTCCTTGCGCAGCTGCTCGAGCTCCTCGGGGGTGCGCGTGGCCTTGCGCACGTCGTAGTAGCTCTCGGAGGCGAAGTTGCCGTCCGGCGTCAGGTAGACCTTGCGCGCGGTGCGGTGCGTGAGGCTCGCGACCAGGTTGTGGTTGACGCTGGGCAGGCTGTCCAGACCCTGGGTCGCGTCGTACACCAGCTTGAGCGTGCGGTCGTTGAAGATCGTGCCCTGCTCGACCTCGACCGCCATCACGATCATGTTGGCGCCGCCGAAGGTCTCCTTGATGCGGTTGTAGGTCTTGATGTACTCGTGCTTCTGCGGGAGCAGGTCGCTGAAGTCGGTGTAGATCTTCAGCGCCGGCAACTGCGTGGCGAAGCCCAGCGTGACGGCCAGGATCATCCCGAGCACGTACTTCGGATTGGCGAAGAGCCATTCCTCGCCGCGCATCAGCACGGCGACGATCCAGCTGCGGACGGTTCTCATTGCTGCACTCCTTGCAGGGCGGCGGCGAAGGCGACGCGGCCCGGCGCGCTGACGACATGCAGCGCCCCGGCGGCGCCGGCCACCAGCATCGAATTCGCGTCGAGCACCGCGCCCGACGTCAGGTAGGCCGGCACGGCCAGGCCGTGGTTGAAGCGCTCCCAGGCCTCGCCCTTGAGCACGACCATCTGGCCGCCGGCGCCCAGGCCGTAGAGCTCGTCGCCCTGGCGCAGCAGCGAGTACATCGGCGCACCGCTCGGGTTGGGCTGCGGCGTCCAGGTCTTGCCGCCGTCGGCGGTGTGCAGGATCACGCCGCCGATGCCGGCGGACCAGCCCTTGTGCGCGTCGACGAACACCGTCGAGTAGGGATAGAAGTCGCCCGCGATCGCCGGCTGCGGCGTCCAGCTCGCGCCGCCGTCGACGGTGGCCATCACGGTGCCGAACTCGCCGGTCACGAAGCCGTTCTTGTCATCGACGAACTGGATCGTGGTGAGGAGCGCGTCCTCGCCGAAGTCGACCTTGTGCCAGTTCGCGCCGCGGTCGCTGCTCGACAGGATGGTGCTGTGGCTGCCGGCGACCCAGACACGGCCCGCGGGGTCGCAGGTCACGGCCATCGGGTCGACCTTCGGGTCCAGCGGCAGCGACTTCCACTGCGTGCCGGCGGCGTCGCCGAGCCAGAGCTTGCGGTAGAAGTCGATGCCGACGAAGCCGCCGTCCGGGCAGGCCGCCATCGCGATCACCGACGCCGGCGCCTCGAGCGTGTGGCGCTTCCAGCTCTTGCCGCCGTCGGACGAGACGACGATGGCGCCGCTGGCGGTGCCCGCCACCAGCACCTTGCCGTTGCTCGACGCGGCCTGGAAGGTGTCGTGGCGCTGCACGGGCTTGGCGCGCTCGGCCTGCACCGGGCCGAAGTCGGGGGCCTGCACGCAGGCGGCCAGCACGAGGGCGGCGCCGAGCAGGGTGGGTAGGGTGAGTTTCATCGCGGAGCTCTCTGGATAACGAAGTCGGCCGTCAGACGAAGCGCATCGAGACCTGGCCGAGGTCCTGGAAGCGCACGGCGATGTGGTCGCCGGCGGCGACGGCGATCGCCTCGGTCACCCCGCCGGTCATGATGAAAGTGCCGGCCGGGATGGCCTGGCCGCGCGCGCCGAGGTGGTTGGCGAGCATCGCCACCGCCACCAGGGGGTGGCCGAGCACCGCGGCGCCCGCCGCCATCGCGACGATCTGGCCGTTCTTCTCGAGCACCACGCCGAGCGTGCGCAGGTCCAGCGCCTCGGCGTTGCGGGCGCGGCCGCCGACCACGAAGCGCGAGGCCGAGGTGTTGTCGGCGACCACGCTCTTGAGGTCGAACTTGAAGTCGCGGTAGCGCGAGTCGATGATCTCGACCGCCGGCACGACGAAGTCGATCGCCGCCAGCACCGCGCCGACATGGCAGCCCGGGCCCTTCAGTTCGGCCTTGGTGACGACGCAGATCTCGGCCTCGACCTTCGGGTGGATCAGCTCGGCGGTCTTGATCTCGCCGCCGTCGGGCCGGCTCATGTAATCGCTGACGAAGCCGAACACGGGCATGTCGACGCCCATCTGCTTCATCTTGGCGAACGAGGTCAGCCCAGCCTTGAGGCCGACCGTCCGGTTGCCGCGCGCCTCCTTGCGGGCGCGGATCGCGTCCTGCACCGCGTAGGCGTCGTCCCAGTCCATCTGGGGGAAGTCGTCGGTGATCTTGGTGACGTCGCGCGCGCCGAGCTCGGCGCCTTCGAGATGCTCGGCGAGCTGGGCGATGGTCTGTGCGTTGAGGTTCATGTCGCGTCCCTGCTCATTCGATGAAGCGCACCGAGGTGCTGCCGAGGCCGCCGACGCTGCAGGTGAAGCAGTCGCCCGCCTTCACCGGCACCAGCGGGCTCTGCGAGCCGGACAGGATCACGTCGCCGGCCTTCAGCGCGATGCCGAGCCGCCCGAGCGTGTTGGCCAGCCAGGCCACCGCGTTGACCGGCGAGCCCTGCACCGAGGCGCCGGTGGAGGTGGAGACGATCTCGCCGTTCTTCTCCAGCACCATGCCGGCGAGCGCGAGGTCGAGCTCGCGCGGGCTGCGCCGCACGCCGCCGAGGCTGAACACGCCGCAGGAGGCGTTGTCGGCGACGGTGTCCTGGATCTTGATCTTCCAGTCGCGGATGCGCGAGTCGACGATCTCGAAGCAGGGCATCACGAAGTCGGTCACGCGCAGCACGTCGGCGGCGGTGACACCGGGGCCGGTGAGGTCGCGCGACAGCACGAAGGCGACCTCGGCCTCGGCCTTGGGCTGGATCAGCTTGGCGACGCTGACCGCCTCGCCCTCGTTGAACACCATGCCCGAGAGCAGCTGGCCGAAGTCGGGCTGGTCGACCTTCAGCATGTCCTGCACGACCTTGCTGGTCACGCCGATCTTCTTGCCGATGACGCGCTCGCCGGCGTCGAGGCGGCGCTGGATCATGCGCAGCTGGATGCCGTAGGCGTCGGCCAGGGTGATGCCGGGTTCGCGGTCCGTCAGCGGCGCGACCGGCGTGCGGCTGAGGAGCGCTTCGTAGAGCTCGTCGCCGTAGGCGGTGATCTGTGGGGCGTCCATGGGGGTTCTCGGGTCAGGCGGCGGCGCGGTCGGCTTCGGTGAGGAAGTCGCCGACCAGGCGCACGAAGCGCTCGTTGTGTTCGATCTGGGTCCAGTGGCCGCAGCGGCCGAAGACGTGGAGCTGGCTGCGCGGGATCCAGCTCGAAAGCAGCTGCGAGGTCGCGACCGGGATCACCTGGTCGTCGCGGCCGTGGATCACCAGCGTCTCGTGCGGCAGCGCGCGGATCGCGGCCTCGGGGCTGGCGAGCTTCTCGATCCATTGCTGGCGCGGCGCCGGGAACATCGCGCCGAAGCTCTCCTGGAAGCCGGGGCGGATGCTGGCTTCGTAGCGCAGCTGGGCGAGCTCGTCGTTGACCAGCGCGCGGTCGAACGCGAACACGTCCATGATCTTGCGCATGGCCTCGAACGAGGGCGTGTAGCCCCACACCGCGTCCAGCCCCGGCGTGAGGGGGAAGCTGACGCCGACGCTGCCCATCAGCACCAGCCGGCGCACGCGCTCGGGGTGACGGATCGCGACGGCCAGCGCCAGCGCGCCGCCGAAAGAGTTGCCGACCAGGTCGGCCTGGGCGATGTCGAGCGCGTCGAGCAGGTCGATGGCCTGCTGCACCCAGGCGTCCATCGTGTAGGCGCCGTTCTGGTTCGCCGGCTCGGGGCGCTCGGTGTAGCCGAAGCCCAGCATGTCGGGCGCGATCACGCGGCGCTGGCCGGCGAGCTTGGGCAGCACCAGGCGCCAGTTGGCCCAGGCGCTGACGCCGGGGCCGGAACCGTGGATGAAGAGCACCGGCGGCTGGCCCGGCGCGCTCGTGCCGAGGTCGTGCACGTTGCTCGTGAACGCGCCGGTGCGGACGCTGCCGGCGATCTCGGGGTTGCTCATGTCAGCCCCTCGTCCGACGGATACGTCGGCCGATCCCCCGAGGGGATGCGGGCCGGCTTGGGAGCGGCCCGGCGCTCGGCCCGCTGCAGTGTCAAAGTCAAGTTCATGGTGTCGCTCACAGCTTCACGCAGACGTTGCGCAGCTCGGTGTAGAACTCGAGCGAGTGCACGCCGCCCTCGCGGCCGATGCCCGAGGCACCCGAGCCGCCGAAGGCGGTGCGCAGGTCGCGCAGGAACCAGCTGTTGATCCAGCAGATGCCGACCTTCACCGCGCGCGCCATGCGGTGCGCGGTGCCGAGGTTCTCGGTCCATACCGTGGTCGCCAGGCCATAGGGCGTGGCGTTGGCCAGCGCGACCGCCTCGGCCTCGGTGTCGAAGGGCGCGAGGTGCACGCAGGGGCCGAAGATCTCCTCGCGGATCACCGCCGAGTCTTCCGGCAGCCCGGTCCAGATCGTCGGCTGCACCCAGTGGCCCTCGGCCAGCGCGCCGCTCATCTTCGGCACGCCGCCGCCGGCGACCACGGTCGCGCCGTCGGCCACCGCCTTGGCGTAGTAGCCCAGCACCTTCTCGCGGTGCTCGGCCGAGATCAGCGGGCCCAGGCCCACGCCGGGCTCCTCCGACGGGCCGATCTTCAGCCCCTCGGCCTTGGCCTTCAGCGCGGCCACGAACCGGTCGAAGATGGTCCGCTGCACGTAGACGCGCTCGGTGCCCAGGCAGACCTGGCCGCAGTTCTCGAACGCGCTGCGGGTGATGCCGGCGACCGCCTTGTCGAAGTCGGCGTCGGCGAACACGATGCCGGCGTTCTTGCCGCCGAGCTCGAAGCTGACCGGCCGCACGCCCTGGGCCGCCGCGGCCATGATGGCCTCGCCGGTGCGCGTCTCGCCGGTGAAGGTGATGGCGTTGACGCCGGGGTGGCGGGTCAGGAACTCGCCGGCCGACTTCGGCCCGAAGCCATGCACGACGTTGTAGACGCCCTTGGGCACGCCGACGGCCTGCATCACCTCGCCGAGCAGCGTGGCGGTGGCGGGCGTCTCCTCCGAGGGCTTGACGACGACCGTGTTGCCGCAGGCCAGCGCCGGGCCGACCTTCCAGGTCATCAGGAGCAGCGGCAGGTTCCAGGGGCAGACGACGGCCACCACGCCGAGCGGCGAGCGCAGCGCGTAGTTGAGCGCCGTGCCGCCGTCGGGCGTGGCCATCTCGAAGCTCTCGGTCGGGACGTTCTTGATGACGTCGGCGAAGATCTTGAAGTTGGCCGCGCCGCGCGGGATGTCGATGTGCGAGGCCAGCGACAGCGGCTTGCCGGTGTCGGCCAGCTCGGCGGCCAGGAAGTCGTCGAAGCGGCGGTTGATCTCGTCGGCCACCGCGTAGAGCAGCTCGACCCGCTTGGCCACCGGCATCCGGCCCCAGGGGCCGTCGAGCGCGGCCCGCGCGGCCTTCACGGCCGCGTCGACCTCGGCCGAGCCGGCCTCGTGCACCAGGCCGAGCACGCGGTTGTCCACCGGCGCGCGGTTCGCGAAGGTCTTGTCGGTGGCGACGAAGTCGCCGTCGATGAAGTTCAGGTACTGTTTCATGATTCGTTGTGCAGGCGTGCGCTCAGAGCGGCGCCTCGTTCAGTCCGATGGCCGCGAGGCCGGCGCGCGCGCACTCGGCGTCCTGCTCGGCGCTCGCGCCCGAGACGCCGACCGCACCGACGCGCTGCGCGCCCTCGTAGGCCGGCACGCCGCCGCCGAAGACGACCAGCCGCGGCTGCACCGGCAGGCCGGCCTTCAGCGTCGCGTCGCTCTCGAGCAGCGGCCCCCAGCCCTCGGTCGGGAAACCGAAGCTCACGGCCGTGTAGGCCTTGTCGATCGCGATGTCGATCGAGTGCAGGAAGGCCCCGTCCATGCGCCGGAACGCGAGGAGCACGCCGCCGGCATCGACCGCCGCGGCGACGACGCGCACGCCCAGCCGCTCGGCATGAGCGATTGCCGCCTCGACGGCCGCCTGCGCGGCTTCGCTCGTCAACTGGCGCATGGGGACGGTGGCCTGCGTCATCTCAGGTCACCACAGAGAGGAAGGCTTCGTTGAGCTTGCGGTCGTGATAGAAGATCGCGCGGCCGAGCTCGTCGTCGGTCCAGGTCAGCGTGGGTCGGTCGGGATACGAGATGTAGCCGCCGGAGAACACCTCGTTGCGGTTGCCGCTCGGGTCGAAGAAGTAGATCGTCTCGCCGCGCGTGATGCCGTGGCGGGTCGGGCCGATGTCCAGCGACACGCGATGCCGCGTGATGATGTCGGCGGCCTTCAGCACCTCGCCCCAGTTGTCGAGGATGAAGCTGGCGTGGTGGAACTTGTTCTTCTCCGGGTGGCGGATGAAGGCCACGTCGTGCGGCTTGTTCGAGCAGCTCAGGAAGGCCGCGATCTGCAGCCGGTCCGGGCCCGCGACCACCTGCTCGGCCAGCTTGAAGCCCAGCACGTCCATGAACAGCTTGACGGTGCCGTCGAGGTCGTCGCCGTAGAGCAGGCAATGGTCGAAGCGGGTCGGCGACATGCCCTTCAGGTTGTCCGGGTACACCTCCGGGTTCTCCAGCGGCATCATGTTGCCGACCTGCGCCTTCTCGGCGTACAGCTCGATCGGGTGGCCGGTCGCCACCGTGAAGCGGAAGCGCTCGCCGGTCGCCAGCATCTCGCCGGCCTCGACCCACTTCATGTCGGTGGCCAGGCCACTGGCCTTGATGTCCTCGGCCAGCTTCTTCAGCGTGGCGGGCGAGTCGACCTTGAAGCCCATGAAGTCCATGCCGGCGGTCTCGGCCTCGCGCAGCACGACGCTGTGGTGGTCGTGCTCGTCCCAGGCCTTGAAGTAGACGCGGCCCTGGGCGTCGCGGGCGGTCTCCCACAGCCCGATGACGGTGCCGTAGTGCTTGACGGCGGCATCGAGGTCGAGCACGCGCAGTTGCACGTGGCCGGGTCTCAGAACACCTGTGATTGCCATGAGGGGTCTCCTTGTGTCGTGGGTCAGGTCAGGAACGGTGGGCCGCGGCGAGCGCGGCGTCGAGGAAGGCGGAACCGGAACGCGTCTGGCCGCGCTCGATGCAGCGCGCCAGCTGGTCCACGGCCGAGAGGCGCACGTCGCTGGTCGGGTAGGCGCGGCAGGCCAGCACATAGCCCTGCGCCTGCTCGCCCTCCGTGACGTGCTCGCGGCTCATCTTCTCGGTGCGCACCGAGCCGGACTCGATGCGCACCTTGCACACGCCGCAGCCGCCGCCGCGGCAGCCGACCGGGATGCCCTTGCGCGCCAGGGCTTCCATGCCGCCGAGCAGCGTGCGGTCGCCCGCGCAGCCATAGGCCTCGCGGGTGTTCTCGATGTGGACCTCGTAGCGCTCCATGGTCGGCTCATGCATGCCGTCTCGCGACGGCCTCGCTCGTCCTCGTCTCCTGACCTGCGTGGCAGGCGGTTCGCGTCTTGCTGCGCAATGCCGCCGTCACGGAGACGAAAGATAGGGAGGGGGCGCGATACTGTCCAATACTCGATTTCGCAGCGGCAATACCATTTGGGTATCGTTGATCGGTGACAACCCGGAGACCTCGCCCATGGAACTGAGGCAGATGCGCGAATTCCTCGCGCTCGCCGAGGAGCGCAACTTCCGCCGCGCCGCCGAGCGGCTGCACATGGCGCAGCCGCCGCTGACGCGCCAGATCCGCGCGCTCGAGGAGGAGATGGGCGCGCCGCTGTTCGTGCGCACGCCCAAGGGCGTCGAGCTGACCGAGGCCGGCCTCGCGCTGCTCGACGAGGTGCCCAATCTGCTGAGGCTGGCCGAGCGCGCGAAGGAGCGCACCCAGCTCACCGGCAAGGGCCTGATCGGCAAGCTCGAGGTCGGCGTGTTCGGCTCGGGCGTGCTCGACGTGATCCCGCGGCTGCTGGCGCGCTTCCACCAGGCGCGGCCCGAGGTCGAGATCGAGCTGCACCACCTGACGAAGGTGCAGCAGATCGAGGCGCTGCGCGAGCGTCGCATCATGGTCGGCTTCAACCGCCTGTTCCCGCCGCAGCCCGACCTCGCGATCGAGACCGTGCTGCGCGAGCGCCTGATGGTCGCGATGTACAAGAGCAACCCGCTGTGCCGCAAGCGCGAGATCACGGTGCGCGACATCGACAACGCGCCGCTGATCGTCTACCCGGCGTCGCCGCTGCCGGGGCTGGCGCAGCAGGTCGCGAACGCCTTCCACCGCGAGGGCATGCGGATGAACGTGGTGCAGTCGGTCGAGGACGTGCTGACCTCGATCGCGCTGGTGGCCGGCGGCTTCGGCATCAGCGTGGCGACCGAGTCGACCGCCAGCCTGCAGCTGCCGGGCGTGGTCTACCGGCCGCTGAACTGCCGCTACCTGAAGGACATCGAGCTGGCCTGCATCCACCGGCGCGACGACCCCTCGCCGATCCTCGCCACCTTCCTGGACGTGGTGCGCGAGTTCGCGAAGGAAAGGCAGCAGCGTTGAGCGCATCGCAGCGACCGGTGGCACGCGCGGCTCAGAGCTTCCTGAACAGCGGGCTGCGCGGCCCGCTGCCGGCCGCGTCGGCCGCGGTGAAGAACTTCTCGGTGTAGATGTCGCGCTCGAACAGGCGCCCTTGCATCAGCGTCGCGATGCAGCCCTCGATCATCGGCGGGGGGCCGCACAGATAGGCCTTGTGGCCGCGGAAGTCGCCGTCGAAGCGCGCCTTCAGCGCCTCGTGCGCGTAGCCGCGCGCGCCGGCCCAGGCCGAGTCGGCCGGCAGGTCCGACAGCGCCGGCACGTAGCTGAAGTTCGGGTGCTTCGCGGCCAGGTCCTCGAACAGCTCGCGGAAGTAGAGCTCGGCTTCAACGCGCGCGCCCTGCACCAGCGTGATCGGAAGCTGGCAGCCCTCGGCCAGCAGGTCGAGGATCATGGCCTTCGGGCTCGACAGCCCGGAGCCGCCGGCGACGAAGATCAGCGGCACGCCCGCCGACTTGCGCACGAAGAAGCGCCCGCTCGGCGCGGCGAAGTGCAGCGTCTGGCCGACCTGCAGGGTGTCGTGCAGCCAGCCGGTGGCGCGGCCCTCGGGCACGCGGCGGATGTGCAGCTCGACCAGCGCCTCGTCGGGTCCGTTGGCGATCGAGAACGCGCGCTCGCCGTCAACGCCCGGCACCTTCAGCATCAGGTACTGGCCGGCCTGGAAGGGCAGCTTGCGGTCGGGCCTGAGCCACAGGCCGCGGATCGTCGGCGTCAGCATGCGCGCCTCGACCAGCTCGGCGCGGTAGTCCTCGAGCGGCAGGAACTGCGCGTCCGGCTCCTCGTCGATGTCGGCCTCGACGACGATGTCGTTCGTGACGGTCGCGCAGCACGCGAGGATCTTGCCCTCGTCGCGCTCGAAGTCCATCAGCGCGAAGTTCGACGAGTCGTTGTGCTCGCACTCGCCCTCCAGCACCTGGACCTTGCAGGTGCCGCACACGCCGTGGCCGCAGGCATGCGGCAGCCAGACGCCGGCGCGCAGGCAGGCGTCGAGCACGGTCTGGTCGTCGCGCACCGCGACGACCTGGCCGAGCGGCTCGATCGTGATCCGGAAGCTCATCGCGCGCTCCTCAGCTGCAGGAGCCCTGGATGCCGTGCAGTCCCGGCGTGCGGAAGCGGATCACCGACTTGTGCACCAGGCCGTTGTCGGCCAGCGACTTCTCGGGGTCCGGCTTGAACGGCTCGCTGCCATGCGTCCACTGGGCCTGCGACCAGTCGAGCTTGGCGAAGTCCGGGTGGCTGCCGTAGATGCCGGGCAGCACCTGCGACAGCAGCGCGCCGAAGGGCATGGACGGCGGCAGCGGCAGCGCGACCGGGGCGCAGAACAGCAGGTGCTCGTCCCAGCAGATGTAGAGCAGGCGGTTGCCGTGGAACTTGTCCTCGGTGTCCTGCACGGGGCCCGAGTAGCCGGGCTTCAAGGCGACGACAGACATGGTGGGTCTCCGGGCGGGGGTCAGGCGGCCTTGACCGCGGGCGGCGTCAGGTCCTGCCCGGTCCAGCGCTCCCAGTGGTGGCGGTCGGGCGAGGTGGCGAAGTCGCCCGAGTCGGCGCCCGGCTTCAGGTGGTAGTAGTCGAGCACCGCGGCCAGCGGGTTGAAGCCCGGCACCGTCGGGTCGGTGCCCTCGGGGAAGCAGTTGCCCTGGTAGATCTGGTGCACCGGCAGCCAGGCCTGCACGTACTTCTCGGGCTCGTACTCGAAGATGTCCTTGCAGCCGTCCGAGCAGAAGTGGTACTTCATGCCGTGGTAGCTGGTCTCGCGCAGGCTGATGCGCGTCGGGTCCGCGACCTCGGTGAAGATGCACGGCACCTGGCAGGTCTGGCACAGCATCGGCAGCGTGTCGTTGCGCCACATCTTGCCGTTGGCCTGCTCGTACTCGGCCAGCCACTCGAAGCGCGCGCGGTAGAACTTGTCGAAGCTCTCGGGGTACTTCTGGCTCAGCCAGTCGAGCTCGTCGGGCCGCGGCACCCAGGTGTTGAAGTCGGCCGCATGGCCGTAGTTGTTGAAGGTCGCCCAGGCGATGTGCGACAGGTGGCCCTTCTCGGCCTGCGCGACCTCGTGGTACTTGGGCATGCGGATGCCGTAGCGCGCCAGGTCCTCGAACAGCGCGCCGCCGTTCTGCTCGAAATACATCTCCCACGCTTCCGACCAGCTCATCACGCGCTTCGGGAGCATGTAGTCCATCATCATCGCCACCAGCGTCAGCAGCCGGTAGCCGCGCCAGAACCACTTGTCGATCCAGCGCTGGATGATCGGCACGTTGTCCGGGTCCTGCTCGAGCATGAACTTGACGACCTCGAGGCCCAGCGTCATGTGGCGCGACTCGTCGCTCTGCGCCGAGAAGCCGAAGGTCACGGTCGCCATGTCGCCGTTGAAGGCGGCGCCGCTCATGAAGGGCATGAACAGCAGGTTGGTCAGCACGTACTCGAAGGAGAACGAGATCGCGGTGACGAACTCGAACGGCCCCGCGGTCATCGCGTCCTCGAAGTAGGACTTCGGCACCGACAGGTACCAGATGCGGTCGTGCATGTACTGCGGGTCATGCATCCCGTCGAAGTACTTGTTGAAGTGGCTGATGGTGTGGAACTGCGTCTGCGCGTGGCGCAGCTCGTCGATCGACTGCATCTGCGCCGCCACCCGCGCGCCGACGCCGCGGAAGGCGCGGCCGGCCATCGCGTAGCCGCGGTGCGCCGCGTACTCGAGCGGCGACACGCCGGTCAGGAACAGCTTCAGGGTGTTCAGGTAGCGCGGGTCGCTGATGTTGAACTGGCCCTGGTTCTGCTGGAACGCGTCGATGATCGCGTAGAGCTTCTTCTCCTTCTCGCCCTGGAACTTCCAGTAGGCGTCCATCGTCAGGCGGAACGGGTCCTCCCACTTGTCCCAGTCGTGGATCTTGATGCCCTCGAACTGGTCGAAGGGGAACACGTCGTCCATGGACTGGTAGGTGGTGTCCCAGCCCAGGCCGCGGGTCATCATCGCGTAGCGTTCCTTGATGCCCAGGCGCTTGGCGGGCTTGGCGGCGGGGGTCGTCTGGCTCATGCTCGTCTCCTTGCTGCGGGATGAAGGGGTCAGGCGCGCGCGCCCCACTGCAGGATGAATTCCTCGTCGGTCTCGTCGATGCCGCCGGACAGCGAGATCAGGTTCAGGTGCAGCTCCTGCACGTCCCACTTGCGGCCGAGCTGCTCCTCGACGGTCGCGCGCCGGATGACCAGGCGCCCGGGCGAGTCGATCTTGACCATCGCCGGGTATTCGGTGACGGTGGCCTCGGGGTTGTCGGCGACGATCGCCTCGACGATGCCGCGCGAGATGTCGTTGGTGACCAGCGAGATGAAGACCGGGGCGCGCGAGGCGGTCGGGGCGGCGGTGGTGGCAGCGTTCATGGGGTGGGTCCTCTCGGTTCGGCGCTCGCGCCGTGTCAGCTCTTGATGCCCAGGCGGGCAATGCGGGTGTCGAACTCGTCGCGCACGGAGGCCAGGACCGCGGGGCCCTGCTCGCCGAGCGCCAGCACGGCCAGCGGGGCCAGCGCGCGCTGGACCTCGTCGCGCCAGGTGCCGACCCAGCCGGCCAGCCGCGCCTTGTTCTCGGGCGACTCGTCGGCCGCGGTCTTGACGGTGGCGTCGACCCAGCGCGTGGTCTCGGCGTACCAGTCGTTCATGAACTCGGTCAGCATCGCCAGCGCGTTGCCGGTGCGCGGGCTCGCGGCGTCGACGTAGTGGCGGTACATCAGCGGGTACAGCAGCCCGTCGAACACCAGGTTCTGCGCGACGAAGAGCTCGAACCAGTCCTTGGTGACGAACAGGTTCTCGATCACGCGGCGCACCCCCTGCCAGGCCGGCTCGTGCAGCCAGGCCTGCTTGCCGGCCTCGAGCGCGCTGCCCTGGTTGCCGTCGAGCAGCAGGCCGATGCGCGACAGGTACTGGGCGATGCCCAGCCGGTCCATCGCCGCGTAGTTGCAGGCCTGGGTCACGGCGGTGCCGTAGCCGTAGGCGCAGCAGTAGGTGTTGTTCATGTTGCTGCCCCACTCGTAGTGGCGCAGCGGGATCAGCACCTGGACCAGCGCGTCGCGCGTGGCCGCGTCGAGGCCGCCCAGCAGGTTGCGCTTCTCGGCGAACTCGAACTGCTTGTCGGCGCCCTCCTGCTGCTTGGCGCGCGCCATCGTGTAGACGCCGTAGTAGTAGTGGCGCGGGTCCTTGAAGGCGTACCAGTCGGCCATCACGATGTTGGTGCGGCGCACGTCGTAGACATGGCGCTCGGGCTCCCACAGTGGCCGGTAATGCCAGTTGGTGGTCGGCTGCATGTCCAGCGTCGCCTCCTGGTAGCGCGACGCGGCCTTGTCGGCGCCGAGCCGTCGCGCGACATGCGAGAAGGTCTGGCGGACCGGATGGATGTCGGTGGTCTTGATATCGACTTGCACTGCGTGTCTCCTCGGGGGTCTCGGTCTCGGCGGATCGGCTTCAGTGGTCCAGCCCGGGCTGGCCGTAGCGCCACTTCATGCGCTCCCAGTCCAGCCGCGCGGCTTGCTCGGCCGTCAGGTGGGTGACCTCGTGGGTCGCGCAGAAGCTCGCGAACTGCTCGAAGCTCAGCACCAGCTCGACGGCGAGCTCGGGGTCGCCGATCGCGAACTCGAACTCGACGAAGCGCTCGTCGCGGGTGCCGGTCACGCGCACGTAGCAGCGCTGGCCGGTCATGCGGGCGGCGGAGGTGGAACGGTCGGCGGCGGGCGGTGCTGGGGTGGGCACTTGCTCAATCCATCAAGTCGCGGGCGGCGGGATCGCCACCCGGACCTGTAGGGGCAGGGCGCGTGCCAGCGCCGCTAAGTGCTTGATTCGCCACGACCCCGGTCGGCGACCGCGGGATCACCCGGATACCGAGCCGGATCAATGCTGCGGCGCAGCTTGATCAAATGGTGAAGTGCCGCCGCGGGGCCTCCCGGCCGCGCGGCGCGAGGCTCAACTCGCGGGCAAACCCTCTTTCTTGAGCCGGTAGGCCAGCTGCGGCCGGGTGATGCCGAGCAGCCGCGCGGCCTGCGAGAGATTGCCCTTGGCGCGCCGCATCGCCAGCTGCATCAGCCGCTGCTCGAGCGCGGCCATGTCGATCTCGCGGCCGAGCACCTGCTCGCAGACCTGGTCGAGCGCGTCGTCGCCGCCGCCGGGCCCGACCTGCCCGTGCGCGTCGAGCCGCTGCTCGGCGGCCGGTGCCGAGCCCGAGCACCACAGCTGCGAGGCCTCGACCTGGCCGCCCTCGGGGGCCAGCAGCACCGCGCGCTCGATCACGTTCTCGAGCTCGCGGATGTTGCCCGGCCAGGGGTGGGCGATGACCTCGCGCATCGCGCGGTCGGTCAGCCCGCGCAGCTTCTTCGCGTACAGCGTCGAATACTTCTCGACGAAGCGCTGCACCAGCGGCGCGATGTCGGCGGTGCGCTCGCGCAGCGGCGGGATCGTGATCGGGAAGGTGTTGAGGCGGTAGTACAGGTCGCTGCGAAAGCGGCCGTCCTGCATCGCCTTCTGCAGGTCGACGTTGGTCGCGGCGACGATGCGCACGTTCAGCTTCAGCGGCTCCTCGGCGCCCAGGCGCTCGATCTCGCCGGTCTGCAGCACGCGCAGCAGCTTGACCTGGGTGGCCGGCGGCAGGTCGCCGGCCTCGTCGAGGAACAGCGTGCCGCCATGGGCGCGCTCGAAGCGGCCGGCGCGCGCGGTGTGGGCGCCGGTGTAGGCGCCCTTCGCGACGCCGAACAGCTCGGCCTCGATCAGCTCGTGCGGGATGGCCGCGCAGTTGACCGCGATGAAGGGGCCGCCGGCGCGCGGACCGTTGTCGTGCAGCCAGCGCGCGAACACCTCCTTGCCGACGCCGGTCTCGCCCAGCAGCAGCACGGTGATGGCGCTGCCGGCGGCGCTCTTGAGCAGCTCGAAGGCGGCGCGGAAGCCCGGCGACACCCCCACCAGCTTGGTGTCGTACTCGCGCCGCGGCTGCACCGCGCGCAGGTGCTCGAGGCCGATACTGTAGTCGATCAGCTTCTCGCCGATGCGCTGCGGCCGGAAGTGCTCGACGTAGGCATCGTCGTGCCAGTCCTCGGCGGGCTGGCCGATGATGCGGCAATGGCCATCACCCATCGCGCGGCACTCGGTCTCCTTGAACAGGATCAGCCGGCCGATGAAGGCGCTGGTGTAGCCCGAGGCGTAGCCGACCTGCTGCCAGCACTGCGGGTCGTCGCCGTAGCCGAAGTCCGCCACATGGGCCTCGCACTCCCAGGCGTCGTGCCAGAGGAACTCGCCGAAGAAATGCCGGCTCTTCAGATCGAGCTCGAGGTGCAGCTTCTCGACCCGCACCGCGCCCTCGATGGTGTGCAGCTGCGGGCCGAGCATGAAGGCCTGCTCCGCCGCCATGCCGGCGCGCATCTGCTTGACCGCCAGCTCGCCGTCGCGCTGGCCGGACGCGAAGCCCATGCGCACCAGCAGGCCGCGGGCGCGCTGCACGCCCAGCGACTCCAGCAGCTCCTTGCGCAGCTCGGCCACGGCGCGCGAGTGCAGCAGCAGCATGCGCTGCTCGTCCAGCCAGATGTGGCCCGTGCCGGCGCTGAAGCGCAGCAGGGACAGCAGGTCGCCCACGTCTCTTGTCTCCGTCGGGCGTCGGGGGGTGCGCCCG
The DNA here is from genome assembly GCA_035476815.1 of Methylibium sp. GTDB lineage: Bacteria > Pseudomonadota > Gammaproteobacteria > Burkholderiales > Burkholderiaceae_C > Methylibium. The sequence goes on along the minus strand of DATILD010000042.1, from coordinate 52,221 downwards.
GTATCGATCGGATCATGCTACCAGCGGGGACCAGCTCGACCGAGAGGACAAGCCGCCATCTATGCCGACGCGTGCATGAGGCCCTGCGCGCACCGGCCTAGCATCCGCACTCGCCCCTGGAGACCACGATGGACACCCCCGACAAGCACCGCCTGACGATGACCGTGCTGATGACGCCGGACATGGCCAACTTTGCCGGCAACGTGCACGGCGGCAGCATCCTCAAGCTGCTCGACCAGGTCGCCTACGCCTGCGCCAGTCGCTACGCGGCGCGCTACTGCGTGACCGTCAGCCTCGACTACGTGATGTTCCGCGAGCCGGTGCATGTCGGCGAGCTGGTGACCTTCCTGGCCAGCGTCAACCACACCGGCAGCTCGTCGATGGAGGTCGGCATCAAGGTGATGGCCGAGCAGATCCGCACCCAGACCAGCCGCCACGTGGTGAGCTGCTTCTTCACCATGGTCGCGCTCGACGACGAGCGCCGGCCGGCGCCGGTGCCGCCCTTCGTGCCCAGGACGCCCGACGAGCACCGCCGCCATGCCGACGCCGCGCTGCGCAAGCAGCTGCGGCGCGAGGCGGCCGAGCGCTTCGAGGCCCTGAAGACGCCCGCGGCCGGCTGAGCGGCGCAACAGCGCCCCGAACCGGCGCCTTCTCGACGCATCGGCCCCGGACCGGACCGCCTACAGTGAGCCACCTCGACGAACAACCGACCGCACCATTGGGCGGAGCCAGGAACCCGTGCCCTGCGTCGAAGAACCCCGTCGCCCTGTGCTGCTGAGCGCAGACCGCGTGCGGTAGAGGAGCCCGCAGCCCCGGTGTGATGCCGGTGGACTTCGCGGGCTTTTCTCTTTGGTGTCGGACGTTTTCCTACAAGGGCCGTCGCCGGACGCTGACAGACGCCATGGGCGCGGGCCCAAGGCGCCGCGGCGGCGGTCGCACTACCTTGTAGTCATCGTCAACCGCATTGCCGCCCCCAGGGAGAACGCCATGCACATCGCCCTCGACACGCTCCAGTCCGCCGGCTACGAGCTGCGCTTCGACTCCTTGTTCGTCGAGGGTCGCGGCCTGGCCTTCCCCTGCAACGCCGCCGGCCTCGTGGACATCGACCGGCTCAGCGACCGCGCGCGCCGCAACTACCTGTACGCCCGCGCGGTCATCGGCCGCGAGTACCGCTACCCGGCGGTGCGCAGCGCCGAGCGGCACTGAGCGGGGGCGGGCTTCGGCCCGCCGCGGCTACTTGTATTCGATCAGGCGCCCGGCCCGCCCATGGAGGCGCCGCCACCAGTAGGTGATCGCGCCGGCCGCTTCGGCAAACTTGCCCAGCAGCGCGAAGCCGCCACGCCGCAGCCGCCAGGCGGGCGTGTCCGGCAACGTGCCCGGCGGCGCGGCGAGGCGCAGCGACAGGCGCAGCCACTGGGCCGGATAGGCCAGCCACACCGCCGCCAGCGGCGGCACGCCGAGCAACGGGCCGAGCAGCCCCACGGCCGGCAGCGCGAGGCCCCAGAGCACGATGCGGCGCCGCTCGACCACCCAGTGCCGCTCGGGCGGCGCGCCGTGCAGCGCCGCGCCCTCGGCGTAGGCATGGCCGCTGCGCCGGCTGCGCTGCCACCACTGGCCGAAGCGGTGCAGGGCGGCATCGTGCCGCGTCATCTCGGCGTCGAGCCGCCAGATCCGGCCCCCGGCGGCGCGCAGGCGCACGCACAGCTCGGGCTCCTCGCCGGCGATCAGGCCGTCGCGGTAGCCGCCGGCGGCGCGCAGCGGCGCGGCGCGCATCAGCACGTCGCCGCCGCAGGCCTGGGCCGCGCCGACCGGGGTCGCCCATTCCTCGTCGCACAGGCGGTTGTAGGGCGACGCCTCCGGATGCCGCTCGCGGCGCCGGCCGCACACGGCCACGACGTCGGGGCGCTCGCCCAGGAAGGCCCGCGCCGCCGGCAGCCAGCCGGCGTCGACCTCGCAATCGCCATCGATGAACTGGAAGGCCTCGGTGTCGGGCCAGCGCGCCAGCGCGTGACGCCAGCCGACGTTGCGCGCGCGCGCGGCGGTGAAGGGCTGGCGCAGGTCGAGCGCCACCACCTCGGCGCCGAGCGCCCGCGCGGCCTCGGGCGAACCGTCGGTCGAGCCGGAATCGACGTAGACCAGCCGGTCGGTCTGCGGCCGCACCGACTTCAGGCAGGCGATCAGGCGGCTGCCCTCGTTGCGGCCGATGACGACGGCCGCGATGTGGCCGGGCGCCACGCTAGGCGCGCAGGCGCGTCAGCGCCGACAGGCAGTCGTCGGGGTCTGCGCCCCGGGCAAGCAGGAGGTCGTTCATGCGGTGGGTCGACGCGCGGTTGCGGCGTCGACGTTGTACCGCAAGACGATCGCGTTCAGGCCCAGCGGTCGAGCAGCGCGCCGGTCATTCGGTCCGACGCCTTGAACACGGCCAGGTTGGCCAGGAAGAAGTTCTTCGCCCGGAGCTGGGCAACGACATCCTCCGCCAGCGCGGCGCCGGGCATGGCGGCGCGCGACACGCTCGTCTCGACGCCGCCGTCGGCCGACGCGGCATGGTCGAGCCGCTGGCGCCGGAACCCGGCGGTCTGCAGGTTCGCGAGGTTGTGGGCCGAGACCTGCAGGCCGCGCCGGGCGGCCGCGAGCCCCGACAGGGCGATGGCGGCGGTGGACATGGGGGCTCTATCGGCGGAATGGCGCCGCAGATGAGCGCCGCCCGATCCCGGCTGCCTACACTTCCGGCCACGGCACCCGCCGCCGCCCCGCCCCACGCCCCATGCGCATCGACACCCTCCGCCACCGCCTGCGCCAGCTCGGCGCCCGGCCCGGCCACGAGCAGAGCGTGCTGCGGCGCTGGTCCAACGCGCTGCCGCAACAGGCCCGCGGCGCGCGCGAGGACATCCTGCCGCAGGCGCTGCAGGCGGCGCTGCCGGCGCTCGAGGCCGAGCTGGCCGCGCTCGCGACGCTGCGCTCCGCCCACCCGGCCGACGACGGCTCGTCGCGGCTGCTGGTCGACCTGGTCGACGGCCAGGCGGTGGAGGCGGTGCTGCTGCCGCGCGGCGGGCTGTGCGTGTCGACCCAGGTCGGCTGCGCGGTCGGCTGCGTGTTCTGCATGACCGGCCAGGGCGGCCTGCTGCGCCAGCTGGACAGCGCCGAGATCGTCGCGCAGGTGGCGCTGGCGCGCGGCCTGCGGCCGGTGACGAAGGTCGTGTTCATGGGCATGGGCGAGCCGGCCCACAACCTCGACAACGTGCTCGACGCGATCGAGCTGCTCGGCACGGCCGGCGGCATCGGCCACAAGAACCTGGTGTTCTCGACGGTCGGCGACGCGCGCGTGTTCGAGCGGCTGCCGCGCGGGACGGTCAAGCCGGCGCTGGCACTGTCGCTGCACTCGACCCGGCCCGAGCTGCGCGCCGAGCTGCTGCCGCGCGCGCCGCGCCTAGCCCCGGCGGAGCTGGTGGCGCTCGGCGAGGTCTATGCGCGCGCCACCGGCTACCCGATCCAGTACCAGTGGACCCTGCTCGAGGGCATCAACGACGGGCCGGACGAACTCGACGGCATCGTGCGCCTGCTCGCCGGCAAGTACGCGGTGATGAACCTGATCCCCTACAACGCCGTGCCCGACCTGCCCTACCGCCGCCCGGCCTGGGAGCAGGCCGCGGCGATGGCGCGCGCGCTGCACCGCCGCGGCATCCTCACCAAGCTGCGGCGCTCGGCCGGGCAGGCGGTGGACGGCGGCTGCGGGCAGCTGCGGGCGCGCTCGGCGAAGCCGGGCGCCCGGCGGATCGAGATCCGGCCCACGGCCGGCTGAGCGCGCGGCGTCGGCCGCGTCCTACACGCGATGCGCCGCCGGTCCGATGGCGCGCTACCGGGCCCGCGCGCAGCATGGTTCCATCAAGCGTCCGCATACCGCGGGCGGACATGGAAGACGTGCCATGCAGACCTCCACCCCCGGCCGCGCGGTGTTCGCACCGGTCTGGGCGGCCCTGCTCGCGGCGCTGCTGCTGATCGGCCTGCTGCTGGCCTACGACGCGGTACTGCGACAGGCCATCCGGCAGGGTGAGCAGCGACGCGTGGCCGCGGCGGCGCAACTCGACGGGCAGTGGCGCTGCCGGACCCTGCGCGGCCGCAGCGCGGTCGATGGTTGCCTGCGGCAGCTGGCCGCAGCAGCGAGCACCGACGCGACATCGAGCGTCGTGCTGGTCGGTCACTGAACGCCCATCCACTCGAAGGAGTCCCTCATGAACACCGTCCCGAACCGCCGCCCGACCTGGGCCCTGATCGCGCTGGCCACCGCACTCGGCTGCGCCGCGCCGGCGCTGGCCGCCACCCAGGCCGAGCCGTCGGCCGCGGCGCGCTACCAGCGCGACCGCGCGCTGTGTCCGGCCAGCGATGCCGGCAACGCCCGCGCCGATTGCCTCAGCGAGGCCAGCACGGCCTACACCCGGACCCAGCCGTCGCGCCCGGAAGAAAGCGCCGAGAACCTGGCTCGCAACGCCGTGCGGCGCTGCGAGCCGCTGCGCGAGCCCGACCGCACCGATTGCGTCGCGCGCATGCAGGGGCAGGGCACGACCAGCGGCAGCGTCGCCGGCGGCGGCATCTACCGCGAACTGGTGACCCGCGAGGTCGAGACCGCGCCGGCCCGGCCCGAGGCCGAGGCCCCACCCGCGGCCCGCTGACCCTGCGGGCGGCGCGGCGCCGTCCTACAGCCGCAGGCGGCGCGCGCCGATGGCTCGCCGCCACCCGCGTTCCTACAGTGCATCGACCGGTCCGCGTCGATCCCGCATCGACCCGGACCCGCCACCTCGATCCCACTTCAACGGAGTTCCACCATGAACCTGCGCACCCCCCTCACCGCCGTCCTGGCGGCCCTCCTCCTCGCCACCGCCGCCGGCTGCGCCGTCACGCGCGGCCAGGAGACCGTTGGCGCCTATGTCGACGACACGGCCATCACCACCGGCGTCAAGGCCCGCTTCGTCGAGAACAAGGACGTCGCCGCGTCCAGCATCAGCGTCGAGACGCTCAACGGCACGGTGATGCTGTCCGGCTTCGCCAAGAGCCCGGACGAGAAGGCCACCGCCGAGACGCTGGCCTGGAAGGTGGCCGGCGTGAAGTCGGTCAAGAACGAGATCGCGATCCGTCCGTGAGCCGCCTCGCCCGCCCACACCACCCGCGAAGGAGCAGCACATGAACTGGGACCGCATCCAGGGCCAATGGGCCCAGGCCGCCGGCAAGGCGAAGGAGCAGTGGGGCCGGCTGACCGACGGGGACCTCGCGGTCGTCGCCGGCCGGCGCGAGCAGCTCCTCGGCAAGATCCAGGAACGCTACGGCGTGTTGAAGGAAGACGCCGAGAAGCAGCTCGCGGAGTGGCAGCGCCAGGCCAGCGACGCCTGGTTCCCGGACGACAAGCCGCCGCGCGGCTGACCGGGCGGGCCCGGCGCGGTCAGTGGCCGCGCCGGGCCTGCGCCGCCTGGCGCCAGCGCAGGTAGCGCTGCATCAGCGGCTGGGCCGTCAGGCCGTGCGCGACGATCGACGCCACCACGGTCCACAGCGTCAGCGACAGCAGGGTGTCGGCCACCGCGCCGTCCAGCCCCTGGCGCAGCGCCAGCAACAGGTAGAACACCGAGCCGATGCCGCGGATGCCGAACCAGCCGATCATGCCGCGCTGCGGCGCCGTCAGGCCCTCGCCCACGGTCGACACCCACACCGACAGCGGCCGCAGCACGCCCAGCAGCAGCGGCACGAACCACCACAGCGCCGGCAGCGGCTTGGCATAGGCCAGCATCGCGCCGACCAGCAGCACCAGCGCCAGCTCGGCCAGCTTCTCGAGCTGCCCGTTGAACACCTGCACCGAGTCGCGCATCGTCGCGCTGGCATGGTGGGGGTGGGTCGCCAGCGTCTCGTAGGAATGGCCCTCGGAGCCCGCGGCCGCGGCCAGCGGCCGGGTGTGCGGCTGCGGCTGTTCGCGCACCCGCTGCAGCGCCAGGCCGGCCGCGAACACGGCCAGGAAGCCGGACGCCAGGCTGAGCTGCGCGACGCCATAGGCCAGCCCGACCAGCCCGAGCCCCAGGAACTCGTCGAGCCCGACCGCCTCGTCGTGGCGGCTGCGCAGATGCACGACGAGCCAGCCCGTGGCGGCACCGAGCAGCCCGCCGATCGCCACGCCGCCGACGGTGGCCCACAGCAGGTCGACGCTCCACCAGCGCCACAGACCCGGCCCCAGCTCGTGCAGGCCGAGCAGCCCGAAGCCGAGCATCACGAACGGGAACGCGCTGCCGTCGTTGAGGCCGCCCTCGGCGGCGAGGCTGAAGCCGAGCCGGTCCGGCCGGCTGCCGGCGTCGACCGGCACGTCGGAGGCCAGCACCGGATCGGTCGGCGCCAGGATCGCGCCGAGCAGCACCGCCGCGCCGAGCGGCAGCCCGAGCAGCCCGTAGCCGACCGCGGCGACGAGCGCCACCATCACCGCCATCGACACGAAGGCCAGCCGCAGCGGCAGCCGCCAGCGCCGGTCGCGCAAGGGCACGCCGAGCCTCAGGCCGACGGCGAACAGCGAGATCAGCAGCGCCCCCTCGGCCAGGCGTTCCAGCAGGGCCGCATGGCGCAGCGGGTCGGGCCGCAGCACGTCGGCGACATCCGGACCGAGCAGCCAGCCCAGCGCCAGATAGACCATCGCGCTGCTGAGCGGCAGGCGGTCGAGCAGCGTGCCCGCCAGCACCATCGCGAGCAGCAGCACGCCGACGAGCAGGGACCAGGCGGGGAGCGACATCAGGAGCGCCGGCCCGCAGGCCGGCTCGTGCGAGCGAGCGCCGAACGCGTCAAGGCTTGCCGAAGTTCGCCTGCGCCGTGGCCACGCAACCGGCCTTGGCGTCGCCGGCCAGCGCGTCGCACTTCTCGGTGGCGAGCTTGAGGTCGGCGGCGCGCTTGTCCTCGCCGGCCTGCTTCTCGGCCTCGCCGACCTGCTGGCCGAGCTTGGCGTCGGCCAGGGCCTTGGTCTCCTGGGTCTTGGCCTCGCTGACGCAGACCTCCTTCACCTGGCCCGCCAGGTCGTCGCAGCGCTCCTTGGCGACCGCGTAGGTCGCCTCGGCACGCGTGACGCGCAGCTTGTTCAGGTCGCTGGCCTTGCCGGTGTAGCCGTACTCCAGCTCCGCGCCGGCGATGCGTTCCTTGGCCTTGGCCTGCTCGACGCAGATGTCCTTGGCGTTGGCAGCGAGCGCGTCGCAGCCGAGCTTGTCGGCCTTGTAGTTCACGCCGATGCGGGCCTTGGTGGCGTCGTAGTCGGTGCGGGTCATCGCGGCCTGCGCGAGCGGCAGCGCCAGCATGGCGGCAACCAGCAGCGGGGCCTGGAGTGAGTGGTGCTTGTTCATGGCGATCCTTCGGGGGTGATGGGGTCGGGAGGCGGCTCAGGCGCGGGGTTCGCCCTGCCCGTTGACGGTGACGGTGGCGCCGGGTGCGGTGGTGGTCTGCATCCGGTAGTCCCGGCCGCGGAAGCTGTAGGTCACGTCCCAGTACGCGGGCCCGGCCTGGCTCGGCACGCGTTCGCAGCGCTGCACGTTCTGCGCATAGCTCTGCTGCGGCTCGCGACCCACGTTGGCGCCGATCGCGGCCCCGACGACGACACCGCCCGCGGTGGCGATGTCCCGACCGGTCCCGCCGCCGACCTGGTGGCCGAGGATGCCGCCGATCACCGCCCCGACGATCGCGCCGGGCACGTTGGCGCCGGCGCGTTCCGGCGCGGCCTGCTCACGTTCGACCCAGCAGCGCTGCTCGTCCGGCCCGACCACGGCGCGCACGGCCACCACGTTGGCCTGGTAGAGGCGCTCGCGGTCGCGGCGACGGTAGTCGTAGGCCACCACCGGGCGCGGCGCGTACCGCTGCGGCTCGTAGCGCGCGTTGCGGCTCACGGCCCGCACCGAGGTCACCCGGTCGTTCAGGCCCATCGCGCGCAGCGACGCGTAGTTGCCCGGTCGCAGGATGACGCAGCGGCCGTTGTAGCCGGCGCCCTCGCAGACCTCCCACAGGTCGCGCCGCACCACCACCGACGAGGCACGGTCGTTGAAACCCGAGCAGGCGAAGCTCTTGATCGGGGCCTGGGTGGTGAACGAGCGGCCGGCGAAACCCTCGTTCTCGTAGAAGGTGACCTGGGCGGCCGCCGAGCCGGCGATCGCCAGCCCTGCCAGCGCCAGGCCGTGGCGCAAGATGGAGTTCATGGTTGTCCTTGGAGTGGTGCGGGGCGCAGAGGGCTCCGTCGTGACGCCAGTGTCCGGGGCCCCCCGCGGCGCACACAGCGGACGGCGCCGCCAGTGGACGTAGTCGCCGTCCTACGCGCCGGCGGGCACCAGAGACCGGCGGGACCGTGTAGGACTTGTCCGACAGCCGGCTTCGCCTTCGGCCGATGGCGCGGCGCGCGGCGCGCGAGCACTCTCGGTGAGTGTTTTCCACGACCTGCGCTCCGCCAGCGTCGCCTCGTCCCGCCCCGGCGGGGCGGGCGCTCGCCGCCGCGCAGCCTGCCGCGTCCGCCCCGACCATGAGCAAGTTGAAGACCTACCTCGTCGAAGACAGCGCGGTGATCCGCGAGAGCCTGATCGCCACGCTGGAAGAGCTGGCCCCCATCGAGGTGACGGGCAGCGCCGAGGACGAGTCGACCGCGCTGGAGTGGCTGGCGCTGCCGGGCCACGAGGCCGAGCTGGTGATCGTCGACATCTTCCTGAAGACCGGTTCGGGCCTCGGCGTGCTGCGCGCGCTGCAGGCCCTGCCGCAGCGCCGCGCAGTGGTCGTGCTCAGCAACTACGCCACCGCGGAGATGCGGCGCCGCTGCCTGGCGCTCGGCGCCGATCGCGTGTTCGACAAGTCCGACGAGATCGACGCGCTGCTGCTGTACTGCCGCGGACTCGCCGCTGCCGCGTGAGCGGCATCGGTCTACTGGATCAGGCCGTTCTTCAGCGCGTAGTAGGTCAGGTCGCTGTTGGAGGCGAGGTTCAGCTTCTCCATCACCCGGCTGCGGTAGGTGCTGACCGTCTTGACGCTGAGCGACATGCTCTCGGCCATGTGGCCGATCGTCTCGCCCTTGGCCAGCCGCAGGAAGACCTGCAGCTCGCGCTCCGACAGCTGCTCGTGCGGCGGCTGGTCGGCGCCGCCGCCGCCCAGGCCCTCGGCCAGCCGCTCGGCCACGCCGGCGGTGATGTACTTGCGGCCGCGGCAGACGGTGCGGATCGCCTTGACGATCTCCTCGGGGTCGCAGTCCTTGTTGAGGTAGCCGCTGGCGCCCTGGCGCAGCAGCGTGGTGGCGTAGTGCGCCTCGTCGAAGCCGCTGAGGATCAGCACCGGCAGCTCGGGCGCCCGCGCGCGGATCGCCGCCAGCGCGTCGACCCCGCCATGCTCGGGCATCGAGATGTCCAGCAGGACCACGTCGACCTCGCCGCGGCGCACGATGTCGAGCGCGTCGCGGCCGTTGGCCGCCTCGGCGACCACGACGAAATCCGCCTGGTCGGCGAAGAACTGGCGCAAGCCGGCGCGCACCATGGCGTGGTCGTCGACGATGGCAATGCGGATCATGGGCTGCCCCGGCGCACAAAGAAGCATGATCCCACCTTTGGGAGGCGACGATGAACCTGCTCACGGTGGTCCGGCGCAACCCGCTCGTGTTCGCGCTGGCGCTGGCCGCCACCGCGGCGATGCTGTTCATCAGCGAGGGCTCCTACTGGCAGGCCGTCGGCCCGCTCAACGACCTGGGCGAGAGCGCCGGCGCGCGCACCCGCATCGAGGGCCTCGAACGCAGCCTGCTGGACGCCGAGACCGGCCAGCGCGGCTACCTGCTGACGGACCGCCGCGAGCAGCTCCAGCCCTATGCGCACGCGCTGAGTGAGATCGACGCCTCGCTCGGCCTGCTCGACCACTACTACGGCGACGCGCCCGAGCCGCTGGCCCTGCTCGGCCGCCTGCGCCGACTGATCGACGCCCGGCTCGCCGGCTTGGCCGAGGCGGTCCGCCTGCACGAGGCGGGCGAGCGCCAGGCCAGCGCGCAGAGCGTGCTGAGCGACGCCGGCAAGGCCCAGCTCGAGGCCATCCGCGGCCTGAGCGCCGCGCTGCTGGCCGTGGAGGCCGCGAAGGTGGACCGCGGCCGCAGCGACATCTACCGCACGCTGCAGCTCAGCCGCATCGGCGTGGCGGGGCTCAGCGTGATCTGCCTGCTGGCGCTGTTCACGGTGCTGAGCCAGACCTCCGCGCTGCAGCGCCAGCAGCAGGAGCAGCAGCGGCTGATCCAGGCCGAGCACGACCGGCTGGAGGTCGAGGTGGCGCACCGCACCCAGCAGCTGACGGAGCTCACCCAGCACCTGCAGACCGCGCGCGAGGACGAACGCAACCGCCTGGCGCGCGACCTGCACGACGAACTCGGCGCGCTGCTGACCTCGGCCAAGCTGGACGCGGCGCGCATCCGCTCGCGCCTGGGCGACAGCGCGCCCGAGGCGCTGGAGCGGCTCGCCCACCTGGTGGAGATGCTCAACGCCGGCATCGCGCTGAAGCGCCGCATCATCGAGAACCTGCGGCCCTCGACGCTGAGCCATCTGGGGCTGGTGCCGACGCTGGAGATCCTGGCGCGCGAGTACGCCGAGCAATCGGGCGTCGAGGTGCATTGCGCGCTGACGCCGGTGCGGCTGGCGCCGGCCGCCGAGCTGATGATCTACCGGCTGGTGCAGGAGGCGATCAACAACATCACCAAGCACGCCCGGGCAAGCCACGTCTGGCTGAGCCTGGGCGCGCACGACGGTCGGGTGGAGCTGGTGGTGCGCGACGACGGCGTGGGCTTCGACACCGGGCTGCCGCGCAGCGCCGCCTACGGGCTGGTCGGCATGCGCTTTCGGGTGGAGGCCGAGCAGGGCCGGCTGAGCCTGGCGTCGGCGCCGGGGCAGGGCACGCGGATCAGCGTGCGGCTGCCCGAGGCGGCGCCGGCCGCGGCCTGAGCGGACCCGGCGAGCGTGGTCGCCGGGTGGTCGGTCCGGGTCCGAGCGCAGCGGCGGGCCGGGCCATGACGGGTTCGCCGGCGAATCAGACGCGGTGCAACTGTCCGTCTTCGATCTTCACGCGGTCGCCGATGCGCAGGTCATCGATGCGCTGGTAGTCGAACTGCGCGATGCGGCCGTTGTCCAGCCGCACGCTCACGCGGTAGACCTCGCTGTCGCTCTTGTTGCGCTGCTCGATGCTGTTGCCGATCACGGCGCCGCCGACAGCGCCGACGCCCGTCGCCACCGCGCGACCACTGCCGCTGCCGACCTGGTTGCCGATCACGGCACCGAGCACCGCGCCGAGCACCGCGCCGCCGCCCGAGCTGCGCGACACGACCGGCACCACTTCGATGCTGCTGACCCGGCCGTACTCGACGGCGTAGGGGCTGGTGGACGCCGGGACCGGGGCGTTGCCATAGGGTTCGTTGCGCGGCGGGTTGTAGGCGCACGCGCTGATCAGCGCGAGCGCCGCCAGGGCGCCGAGCAGGGGGAGTTGGCGAGCGTTCATGGGGGCACCTCGTGGGTTGAAAGGGCGGACGCGGCGCCCGACGCGGGCGTCGGATCGCTGGACGTACGGGGCACCGGGGGCGATGTCGCCGGGGCTCACCGCGCCGGCACGGCCTGGGCACAGGATGGCCGCTTGCGGTCCCGCGGTCTGTGCGATGGCAGACGCTGGGCGGGCGCCACGCGACCGGCGCGGCAGCGGCCGGCCGGGGTGCAGCGTCACAGGCGGGGCCCGTCAACCGCAGCACGGCCGCGGGAACGCGGCCCGCTTCAGCAGGCCGAACCCGGACGATGCCGGGCGTTCCTCGTCACCGCTGGCTCATCCACGCGCCGCCGGACTGCGCAGGTTGCGCGACTGGACGAACCAGCCCGCGTGCTGCACCGTGCGGGACAGCGACACCGGCATGCGCTGCGCGAGCCAGCAACGCGTCGGCAACGTCAGGTCGCCGGCGCTCGACCGCAGCGCCGCCGTATCCGCCAGCAGCTCGGACAGCGCCGACCGGATGGCCTCGATCTGCGCCTCGCCCAGGTCCCGGGCGATGAAGACCAGTCGACCTCGGCCGTCCTGGAACGGACCCTCCCGCGGCCAGGCCGGCAGGCGCACCGTCGGATAGGCGACGCCCTGTACACACTGGATCACCTGCGGTCGGGGGTCCCCGATCACGCTCAGCAGGCCCTTCACGCGCAGCAGCGACGCGCCATGGCTGCGCAGCACCCGGCCCATCGCCACGGCGAAGCCCAACCAGGGCAGCTCCCGATCGAACCGCACCACGAAACTGCTCACGCCCGGGGAGTGCCCGGACGCCAGGCGTGCGGCGTCGGCCGCCCGGCGATCACGCCGAGCGCGCCACCGCGCCATCAGGTACGGCCCGCTCGCGTCGTCGTCGCCGCCTTCGTCGCCTGGCGTCAGGTCGAACGGCGCTCCGGCGTCATCCCGCTGCGCGCTCCGAAGGGCCTCTTCACCCAACCAGGCCGCCACGCTGGGCGGCCTGCCCGACGCGGCGTAGAGGCCGCAGGACAGCAGGGCCTCGGCGCTCGCGGTGCCGTTGCGAACCTGCGACTGACGCGCCCCCGGATTGAGCGACTGCAGCTGGCGCCCGAGCGCCGCCAGCTCGGACGAGCCGGCCAGTTCGCACTTCGTGATCAGGAGGCGATCGGCCACCACCACCTGGCGGACCGCCTCGCTGTACGCGCCCAGCTGCGCCAGGCCATGCGTCGCGGACACGGCCGTGACGACCCCGTCACAGACGTAGCGCGCCGCGACGAAGGCGTCCTCCATCAGCGTGTAGATCACCGGCACCGGATCGGCCAGGCCGGAGGTCTCGACGATCACGCGCGTGACCGGCGCGATCTCGCGGCGCGCGCTGCGCAGCGCCAGGCTCTTCAGCGCCCCGATCAGATCGCCCTGCATCGCGCAGCACAGGCAGCCCGAGTCGAGCAGCACCATCTGCTCGTCCATCTCCGCGACGAGGTGGTGGTCGACCCCGACGTCGCCGAACTCGTTGACCAGGACGGCCACGCCGGCCAGCTCCGGCTGCCGGACCCACTGGTTGAGCAGCGTCGTCTTGCCGGCGCCGAGGAAGCCGGTGAGCAGGCTCACCGGTACCCGGTCGACCGGAACCCGGGCGCCATTCGTCACTCGCGCGGTCGTCGTGCTCACTGGGTGCTCCTGGTGCTGCGCGCTACGCGCGCAACTGCGACATGGCCTCCAGCACCGACTCCGGACGCAGACCCGGCTGGATCTGCGCGAAGTGGAACTGGCGCTCCGCGAGCGGCGGGATGCGCTGCCCGGCGGCAAAGGCCATGCTGATGTCGCGCCCCACGGCGGCGCCGCCGGCGTGGTCGACCCGCGGCGAGATCACCGCGTCGAGATCGTTCAGCGCCTCCGCCTGCAGCACCGAACCCGCGGGCAGCCGCAGCGCGACGGACCACCGGTAATGCCGCACGACGTTGACGACCGACTGGTAGCGCGCCAGGTCCTCGCCAGAGAACGCCGCATCGTCCGGGTCTTCCTCGAGCAGCAGACCGGACACCTCGAAGGCGGACACGGCGCGCAGCAGATCGGCCACGTACATCGCGGCGTCCTCGATGTCGTCGCCGGTCGCCTCGATGTCGAGGCGACCCGTCATGCGGTTCGCGATGCCCAGCCAGCACTTCGGCGACGGCATGGCCAGCACCAGCGGCGCCTGCCCGCGCAGGTGCGCGAGGACGGCGCCGACCACCTCGGCCAGGAGCTCCTTGGGCCCGGCGGGTTCCAGCAGTCTTCGCAACGCCGTGGCCGGACGCCGCCGGCTGCCCGGCGCCACCACCAGCCCGCCATGGCGGGCCGCCCACGCGTCGTACAGCTCGCCGACCTCGAGCACGGCCACGTCCGGCTTGAGCAGGCCATGCGCCTGGGAGAAGTAGGCCAGGTAGTGGGCCGCCGAGACCCACGGGTCACCCGCTTCGCCGAGCAGCAGCCGACTCGTGTAGGCCGACGACTTCAGCCAGACCCGGATCGACCCGCCGCCCGCCGAGCCGGGGAGCAGCTCGGCGAGTGGCCGGCTCATTGCTTCTCTTCCCCCAGCTGACCCAGCGTGGCCAGGCGCGCCTCGAGCTCGTCGATGCGGACGTCCTTGGGGTTGCGCATGTAGTTGGGCTTCGGCGTGCTGGCGTCGCGGGTGATGTCGGGGCTGCCGACATACAGCGTCGCCACGTCGTCGCCCCAGCAGCCGAAGTACTGCAGATGCGACGGCGGCTTCGGCTTGTTCCAGGTCTTGACGAAGTCCTTGTACGGGACCCCGCGCGCCACACGGGCCTTGCGTTCGGCAGCGCGCAGCGCGTCGGTCGACGCGTAGTCGATGGCCAGCGTGACCGGATCGAACTTGACCTTGTACAGGCGCTCCGCCACCTCGGGCGACATCAGGCCTTCCTCGATGTCCCGGACCACGGCCATGGGGTCGCGCTCCAGCAGGTCGCCATACCCGGCACCGGCGCCCTGGGAGATCATGAAGAGCTCGCCGCGCTTCGAGATCTCGAAGCCCATGCCCATGTGGTGGGTGGTGTAGGTCGCGTTGTCGAAGGGCCGTTCGTTCATGATCTCGGCGATCGAATGCTTGAAGCGCTCCGGCTCGTTCAGCAGCACGTCGTAGACGTCCACGCCCTTGACCTTGCACAGCGGGTAGGCGCCGCAGGCGTAGCCGCCGAACAGGCCCTGCAGCGGCGGGAACTTGGCACCCTGGCAGACGGTCATGAAGCCCCACTGATCGCTGTCCTTGGTGGCCACGATCATGGTGTAGCCCTGGCCGCCGCGGTACTTGCCCGGGGCGATGGCGTCGCGCGTCATCTTCTTCGACACGAGCTGCAGGAAGGGCACGTCCTCCTCGTTGAGCTCCTGCTCGCCGATGTCGGCCATCGTCGCGAAGATCGGCGCCAGCGCATGCTCGCCGTCCATGTCGGAGCGGGCGCCCGCGCCCATGCCGTTCAGGTCGGCGCACAGGTTGCCCAGCGTCTCGCCGTGCTGGCTGACCCCACCCCAGATGAAGGTGTTGATCATGTTGAAGGTCGGCGCGTGCACCTTGGTGTACTTCTCCGGGCAGCTGTAGAGGAACTTGGCCACCGCGTGCTGGCCGGCCGTGAAGCCGGTGAAGATCGACATCAGGCTCTGCGAGTTCGGTGCGTCGTAGGAGCAGTTGACGATCGAATGCGGGTCGGTGATGACCTCGATCGGCGCGAAGGCCGCCTGACCCCGCGGCAGGTCCGGCCACACGTAGCACAGGAAGACCTGCGCCAGCATGCCCTTGAGCCCGGCGACGATGGTGTTGGTGGCGCGGTTGGTGAACTCCGGACTGGAGCCGCGGAAGTCGAAGATCAGCCGGTCGCCGGTCTTGGTGAGCTTGCAGTTGATCTTCACCAGGCAGTTCTCGCGCAGCGTCGAGTCCTGGATGATGTAGGTGCGCACCGTCATGTCGGGCCACTCGCTGATGCGGCGCTTGACCTCGGCGCGCACGTTCTCCATCGTCAGGCGCAACGTCGAGATCAGGGCCTCCGGCCCGTCGGTGTTCAGCGTCTCCTCGATGCGCTGCTTGATGCGCAGGCAGGCGAACAGCTTGACCTTCATGTCCTCGTACTGGAGCTTGGGCTCGCGCACCGAGTTCTGCAGGAAGGTCAGGATGTCGCGCTTGATCTGGTAGTTCTCGACCACCTTGAAGGGGCACATCTTCAGCCCCTCGTCGCACGGGCTCTCCGCCATCGACGGCATGCCGCCCGGTTCGATGGCGCCGTTCTCGCCCTCGTGCACCGTCGAGGCCACCCAGCACACCAGCTTGCCCTTGTGGAAGATGGGCAGGATCATGCTCTGATCGGTGTTGTGGACGTTGCCGTAGCGCGAGTCGTTGTGGATGAAGCCATCGCCCTCGCGCACGCCGACGGTCGGCTCGTTGACCCAGTTCTTGATGATGAACTTGATCGGGTGGTGCACCAGCGTCGAGAAGATCAGCACGCCGCCGGCGCTGGCGATCGCCAGGTCGCCCGCGGCCGAGTACACGCCGGTGATGATGTCGCCCCACTTGGCCCCGGGGGCCGCCCCCATCTGCTCGACCATCTCGAAGCCTTCGTCGCAGCCGGCCTGGATGCGGTCGCGGATCTTGGCCACCGTGTGGGCATCGCTGACCTTGTGGATGCACAGGTCCTCGGTCTCGCTGCGCGGCATCAGGTCGTGGTTCTGCATGATCTCGGGATCGGGCCCGAGGAACAGCGTGGTGTCGTTCAGGAACTTCTTGATCAGTGCGATTTCTTCGGCACTGGGCAGCTTGGCGGCCGTGGGCACTAGGGTTTCGCTCATTTGCATCCTCTTTGTTTGTCGGTCTGGCGATGTCCTGCGCGCGCTCAGGCGCGCAGGAACCAGGAGGCGCCTTGCCGTGCCGCCACGAAGTTCCAGCCCGGGTCGACCAGGAAGGTGGTCACTTCCGAGGCAACGATGGCGGGACCGGGGATCTGCACCCCCGGCTGGATCGATGCGCGGTTCCAGACCGGGGTCTCGATCGGGCCGTCGTGGCCGACGAAGTGGCACCGCCGCACCGTCTCGGGCTTCGGCGGCGACTTGCGCTGGCTCTCGGACACCGGCTTGATGTCCTCGAACTCGACGGTCTCGTGCTGCACGAAGGCCGCCACGCGGATGGTGTTGATCCGGATGCCGGCCTCCGGCGCCTGACTGCCCTCGCCGAAGCGCTTGCCGTAGTCGTTCGAGAACTGCGAGATGATCGCCAGCACGTCGGTCGGCCCGTGCACTTCGTGCTGCGGAATCACCGCGGTCGTCTGCACCAGCTGGTTGCCGTAGCGCATGTCCAGTTCGAGGTTGTGCTGGATCTGGTCGCGCGCGATGCCCTGGCGGATCAGGTCCTGCGTGCCCATCTCCTTCAACTCGGCGACGATGCTGTTGAAGCGCGTGTAGTCGTCGAAGATGTGGCGCGTGTTCGAGTCGTACAGCACCATGTAGAGCGACTGCTCGTGGATGTGGAGCTGGTGCATGTTGCCGGCCCCCACGGCCGAGAACACCGAGCTGAGCGGCGGCGCGAGGATCTTGTCGATGCCCAGGTTGCGCGCGATGCCGCAGCAGTGCAGCGGCCCGTTGCCGCCGTAGGCCAGCATCGTGAACTCCTTCGGGTCGTAGCCCCGCGCACGCAGCTCCGTGAACAGGCCGTTGGCCATGTTGTCGTCCACCTTCTCGCGGATCATCAGCGCCGCCTCGATCACCGAGCAGTCGAGGTCCTCGCACAAGGTGTCCTCGATGGCGGCCGACGCACGGCGCGGGTTCAGCGGAATCGAGCCGCCGGCGTAGTTCTTCGGGTCCAGGTAGCCGAGCAGCAGGTCGGCGTCGGTGACGGTGGGGTTCATGCCGCCGCGGTCGTAGCAGGCCGGACCCGGGTCGGAGCCCGCGCTTTGCGGTCCGCACTTCACCGTCTCGTACATGCGGTCGTAGCTGGCGATCGAGCCGCCGCCGGCGCCCAGCGTCACCAGGTGCACCATCGGCACCGACACCAGCCAGCGGTCGATCACCGGGTTGAAGTCGTAGTGCTTGACGCCGCCGTCGACGACGATGCCGATGTCGTAGCTCGTGCCGCCCATGTCGGTGGCCACGACGTTGCCCAGCCCGGCATGCATCGCCAGGTGCTCGGACGCGGCGATCCCCGACACCGGGCCGGAGTGGATGGTCTGCAGCGCATCGGTGGAGTTCAGCTGCGCCATGCCGCCGGAGTTGTGGATCACCAGCATCGGCTTGTCGTAGCGATGGGCGCGCAGGTTCTGCTCCAGCGCCGACAGCGCGTGGTACATCGTCGAGTGCAGGTAGCCGTCCACCACCGCCGAGGTGGCGCGCACGTACTCGCCCTTGCGGCCCGCGACCTGGTGCGACAGGATCACCGGGATCGCCCCCAGCAGGTGCGAGGGGTACTCCTCGAACAGGATCTCCTCGATGCGCTGCTCGTGGGCCGGGTTGACCACGCTGTTGACCAGCGCCACGATGATGATCTGGGCGCCGCGGTCGACCAGCGAGCGGATCTGCGTGCGCACGTCCTCTTCGTCCAGCGGCATCACCAGCTGGCCCTGGAAGTCCAGGCGCTCGCGCACGCCGCGGATCATGTGGGCCTCGACCAGCGGCGCCGGGCGCTGGGCGTTCGGCATGTCCTGCTTGCCGAGGTTGTCGAGTCCTTCGCCGTAGCCGCGCGCGCGGCTCAAGGGCACGGTCGCCTCGTAGCCCGCGGTCACGAGCATGCCCATCTTCGGGCCCTTGTGCTCGATCAGCGCATTGGTGCCGAGCGTGGTCGCGTAGCGAACCGAGTCCACCTCGGACAGGATGGTCTCTAGCTCGAGCCCCAGCACCTTGTTGGCCTTGCCGAGCGCCTCGTTGAAGCCGAGCGCCAGGTTGTGGTGGGTGGTGAGGGCCTTCGCCTCGATGTACTTGCCATCCCAGACCACGAAGCAGTCGGTGAAGGTCCCACCGATGTCAACGGATACACGCCTCATTTCATCTCCTCGCATGGATTGCGCCAGCCGGCCGCCTTCGCGGCACGGCGGCCGACTGCCGTGAATGCCTGCAGGCCTCAGTGCTGATGACCACTCGGATTGCTCGTCACGGCCGGGCCGGGGACGGCGTCCTTCAGCTCTTCGCGGCGCGCCCACTGCGCGCGCAGGGCCGGCAGGTCGGGCTGCATGTCGTAGAGCGGCGGATGGCCGGGGACGGCGTACTCGGTCTCGACCTGGGTGCCGCAGTGCGGGCAGTAGTACTCCAGGATCCGGACCCACTCGGGGTCGGGACTGAAGGTGAAGCGGTAGCGCTCCGGATCGAGGATCGGCGGATGGATCTCCCGCGGGTCGCGGTCGTGCACCAGCAGGCCTTCCTTGTAGCTGCTCGTGGCCGGCCCGATCACGTGGTCGCAGACCCGGCATTCCCATTGCTCCGCGTCCAGATCGACGCGCAGGTATTCAGTCATCAATACCTTCATGATCTTCAAGCCCTTCTGTTCAACAAAACGTCACCGGCATCGCTGATGACAAAGCTCCATCCATCCAGCACGCGGCAGGTGAAATAGTCCTCTTCGAGGATCGCGGGCCCGGCGGCGTGGTCCCCCACCTGCAGCTGCGCCAGCTGGTAGACCGGCACGTCGATGCGTCCATGGTTGCGCGTCAGGACGTTGCGGGTTCCGACCGGCTGCGCCGCCGCCCGCTCGACGAACTTCGCCGCGCTGCCGCGCTCCTCGCGCAGGCGCTTGATGGCCGCCAGCTCCAGCTCGACCGTCGATCCCTTGGCGAGCGCGGCCGGGAAGGTCGGCGTGTCGGACAGCGGGAACGGCTGCTCCTTGCCGTGGCTGTCGGTCACGACCAGCCGCGCCTCGATCTCGTAGTCGCCCTTGCCGACGCCCTCGGCGAACATGTCGCGCGAAGCCCTCGCGCGCAGCACCGCCAGGGCGTCTTCCAGGCCCTGCTGGTCGTGCGCTTCGAGCGAGACGGCGTAGCGCTGCGAGATGTCGCAGGTGCCGATGCCATAGGCGCTGAACACCGCCGCCATCTTCGGAATCGCCACCCGGGTGATGCCGGCCATCTCGGCCACGCCGCAGGCGTTCAGCGGCCCGGCGCCGCCGAAGGCCAGCAGCACGCTGTCCTTGGACACCTTGGTCACGCGGTGCAGTTCCGCAGCGACCTTGTCCTCGAAGGCCAGCTCCATCTGCTGCAGCGCGTCGTCGAGCTTCAGGCCCAGCGGGGTCGCGATGTTCACCGACACGGCGGTGGCGGCACGGTCCAGGTCCAGGCCCATGCCGCCGCCGAAGTAGGACTTCGGATCGAACAGGCCCGCCAGCAGGCTGCCGTCCGTGATGGTGGCGAACTGGCCGCCGCGACCGAAGCAGGCCGGCCCCGGCACGGCACCGACGCTCTCCGGTCCGATGACGATCTTGCCCTTGACGACCTTGAAGATCGAGCTGCCGCCGGCGCCCGCACTCAGGATCTCGCACAGCGGCAGCGAGACGCTGATGCCTTCCACGTGGCCCCGGCGCACTTCGGCCACCGTGCCGTCAAGGTACTGGCCGATGTCGGTGGTGGTGCCGCCGACGTCGATGGACACGACGTCCGAGAAGCCGTAGAGCTTGGAGAAGGTCTTGACGCCCTCCATGCCGCCGCGCGGACCGGAGCTGTAGGTCTTGATCGCGATGGTCTTGGCCACGCGGGAGGCGTCGCCGTCGTTGCGGAAGATCAGCAGCGGGTTCTTGGTGCGGTACTCGCGCAGCCGGTTCTCGGCGTTGTAGAGGAAGGCCTCCATCGCCGGATGAAGAAACGAATTGATCAGCGCGGTCCAGGTCCGGCGCACCGGATCGGCATCGACGCTCAGGTCGCTGCCGTACAGCATCGGCACGGCGCCGAGCAGATGGCGCGGGTACTTGCGCAGCGCCACCTTGCGGAAGGCGTCTTCGGTCGCGATGAAGTCCGCCCCGCTGAAGCTGAGCACGATGCGGTTCGCGCCGGCGGCGGTCAGCGTGTTGATCGCCTTGACCACCTCCATCTGCCCGGTGTCGCCCTTGACGAGCGCCGTGTCGAGGTACACGACCCGCTCGCCCACGAGCGCCTGATAGACCTCGGGATCGTGCTCGGCCAGCTGGGCCGGCAGTTCCCGCGCCCGGGCATCGACGATCAGGCCGAGGCGCGGACCCTTGCGTTCGCAGATGGCGTTGGTGCCCTGCGTCGTCGAGTAGCGGATCAGCTCGACCTCTTCGAGCAGCCGCTTCACGTCGGGCTTGCCGTAGATGACCCCCGACGCCTTCTGCAAGCCTTCGAAGAAGCACTTGCTCAGGTCGTAGGGCGTGGTGAGGACCTTGGTCTTCTCGACACGCTCGCGACCGATGATGCAGATGTCGGTGAGCGTGCCGCCGTTGTCGATGTTGATTTGCAGACCCATGAGAGATTCCCAGGTTGGTGGTCGATGTCGCTGCCCTGTTAACGCAATCGATATGCCAAACCGCTCGCGCCGGAAAATCGCTTGCGAATCAATGACTTGGGGGTCGGCCCCGGGGATCCCCGGGGCGTCCGGGGCGTCCGGAATCCGTATGGCATTCCGGCTTTCGCATGGCCGCGCCCGGTGGCGCGGCCGCGGCCGCGCGCAAAAGCGAACCGGGGGCGCATGGCGCCCCCGGCTCGAGCCCTCGGCAAACGATGCCTAGGCCGTCTCGCGGCCCTGCGGGGCGGCGTAGGCCCGGCCTTCGCCCAGGGCGCCGCCGGTCAGCGCGATGTCGAACTTCTTCAGCTTGACGTAGAGCGTGCTCTTGGCGATGCCGAGCTCGCGAGCCACCGCGGTCATGTTGCCCTGCTCGCGCCTGATCATCGCGACGATCGCCGCCTTCTCGACCTGCTCCATGTGCTTCAGGCCGCTGTCCGCCTGCGGTTCCGACGCGCCGTACGAGCTCACCTCGCGCAGCGGTGCCGGACGCGCGGCCTGGCGGATCTCGAGTGGCAGCGCGTCGAGCGTGATGACCGCGTCCGGCGTCATCAGGAGGGCGCGCTCGAGCACGTTGCGCAGCTCGCGCACATTGCCCGGCCAGCTGTGCTGCGCCATGCGGGCGAGCGCTTCGGGATCGAGTACGGGACAGGGCAGGCCATGGTGATCGGCCAGCTTGCTCAGCAGGTAGCCGGACAGCAGGCCGATGTCCTCCTGGCGCTCGCGCAGCGGCGGGATGTTGATGGCCGCCACGGCGATGCGATAGAACAGGTCCATGCGAAAGCGCCCTTCGGTGACGTCCTGGCGCAGGTCGCGGTTGGTCGCCGCGACCAGTCGAAACGAGACCTTGCGCGCCTTGTTCTCGCCGAGCCGGTAGATCGCGCCTTCCTCGAGCACGCGCAGGAAGTGCGGCTGCAGGTCGATCGGCATCTCGCCGATCTCGTCGAGGAACAGCGTGCCGCCGTGCGCGGCCTCGATCTTGCCGACCATGCCGCCACGGCGTGCGCCGGTGAACGAACCTTCGACATAGCCGAACAGCTCGCTGGTGAGCAACTCGCGCGAGAAGCCGCCGCAGTTCAGCGCCACGAAGGGCCCGTCCTCGCACGCGCTGGTGTCGTGGATCGCTTGCGCGAACACGTCCTTGCCGACGCCGGTTTCGCCCAGCAACAGCACCGGCACCTTGGACTGCGCGAGCCGCTGCGCGCAGCCCACCGTCTCGAGCAGGTTCGGCGCATTGCCGATGACGCGCTCGAAGGCCGGGCTCTTGACGACCAGCTGGCGCACGGCGCGCAGCTCGTCTCGGTGGCCGAGCGGCGCGGCGTGCGCGGCCTGGCAAGGCAGCGTCAGCACCGCACCGAGGCGCTCGCCCTGATCGAACACCGGCTCGAACCAGTCGCGGTTGACCCAGGGCGGGAGCTCCTCGGTGAAGACGCCGTTGAGCGACCCGCCCACGCGCAGGTGGGCGAGATCGAGCTGCGCCGCGGAAGGCAGGCGCTCGCCCAGCGCGCGCAACGCCGCTTCGGCGCGGTCGTTGGCCTTGACCGGCTTGCCGCGCCGGTCGAGCACGATGACGCCGTCGGTGCCGAAGACCCCCAGGCGGCCGATGCAACGCTCGAGCAGGCGGTAGCGCAGCTCCATCTCGCGGCGCGCCAGGCGGCTTTCGATCCGGCTGGCCGCCGTCACGACCAGCGCCAGGCTCTGGCGGCTGTAGGTCGAGCTCAGGCCCGAGACGTCGATGACGCCCAGGATGCCGTTGTCGATCGGGTCGCGCACCACGGTCGCGGAGCAGGTCCAGCGCTTGATGCCTTCGCAGTAGTGCTCGGCGGAATGGATCTGGACCGGCTGGCCGATGGCCAGCGCGGTGCCGATGGCGTTGGTGCCGCAGTTGTCTTCGTTCCAGCTGCTGCCGGGCATCAGGTGGATGCGCTCGGCGGCGTCGAAGGTGCTGGCGTCGCCCTCGAGATTGAGCACCGTGCCCTCGTTGGTGGTCAGGACCATCACGGTGCCGGTCTCGTCGAGGAACTGGCGCGCATCGGCCATCACCGGCGTGCCCGCCTGCAGCAGCTCGCCGTGCTCGTCGAGCAGGCCGTGCAGCGAGTCTTCGCGCATCGGTGGCGGCGCGCCGTCGCGGTCCGGGTTGACATGCGCGATCTGGCAGCGCCGCCAGGAATCGTCGATCAACCGGCGCAGGGCGTCCGAATCGGAAGGCTGACCGCTCAGGAAGCGCTCCCAGGCCGACATGATGTTCCTGTCTTGCTCGGGGCGGGAGAAGTACTGCATCGGTGCTCGGTCCATGGCCGGTCTCCTGTGATGTCGTTATCTGCTCCGACCCAGCCTGCCCGCCGGTCCCAACACCCCGTCAGGTCGAGCCTGTCCGTCATTGCATCGCAATCTTGGTGCCACGTGCACCACGCCCGCTCAAGGCTCCGCCGGACCCCAAAACCGCGCGCTTACCCTGAGGCCATCGCGGCCCCGTCCGTCGACAGGCGTACGCTTTCCGGACCCTAGATTAGGTCGTCCGGAATCCGGACGCAGCGGGAGGATTCCCTGAGCTCGCCAGCGCCGGGCCCCGGAAGCCGACGTTGTCGCGGTCCTCGAGCCGAAGCAGCTGCCGCAGCTGCCGCAGCTCGCCCGGCGTCGCCACCTGCGGCCGTCATGCGTCGAGCTCGTCGCCCAGGCATCCGATGCACTCATCGATGAGGGCGTGCAGCGCGGCGACGCGCTCCGCTCCAAGCCGTGCATTGAGAGCGAGCTGCGCCTGCTTCCACGCGCGTTGTCCTTCAGCCCGTTTGGCGCGCCCCGCGTCGGTCGGTTCGACGAGGCGGCTGCGCGCATTCTCGCCCGGGCCGAGTTGCACCCAGCCGCGCGCCACGAGCGGTTGCAGGTTGCGTGTCAGCGTCGACGCATCCAGCTGCATGCGCTGCGCCAGATCGCTCGGACGGAGTGGGCCCGACACCACCACGTGCGACAGCAGCGCGTACTGCGTGTTCTTGAGCCCGGCGGCGGCGACGTAGTGGTCGTAGTGACGCGTGACGACGCGGCTTAGCTGGCGCAGCTTCAGATTGGTACAACCGCGCGGCTTGACGGCAGTGTTCATGGAGAGTATTGTAGCTGCAACTATTGTATATGCATCTTAAATCTCCGCAAAGGAATCGCCGATGACCACCGAAGAGACCGTCGCCCGTTGGGAGGCCGAAGAGAGAGCCGTGCGCACTCGTCTGGGTGGGACACCTGGCGTCGCGCGTCCCGAGCAGGTCATTGGCCGCACAGGCATGGAAGTACTCGACGCGATCTTCGCGGGCGAGGTGGCGCCTCCGCCGATCGGCGACACGCTCGACTTCGTGCCGATCCGCATCGAACCCGGCGTGGCGGTCTTTCAGGGTCGACCCCAGCGCAGGCACTACAACCCGCTGGGCACGGTGCATGGCGGCTGGTTCGCGACCTTGCTCGATTCGGCGGTGGGTTGCGCCGTGCACTCGACCTTGCCCGCGGGCAAGGCCTACACGACGCTCGAACTGAAGATCAACATCGTGCGCGCACTGACCGACGCCGTGCCGCTCGTGCGTGCCGAAGGAAAGCTGATACACGCCGGCCGACAGGTCGCCACGGCCGAGGGCCGCCTCGTCGGCCCGGACGGCAAGTTGTACGCGCACGCGAGCACGACATGCCTGGTTTTCGATCAACCGTCGGCGTTGCATCCTGCCGCGTCGCGCCGGACGGGCGCGGCGGCAACGGCGTTGGAGGGTGTTCATGTCTCGGGCTGAGATCGTCATCTGCAACCCGGTTCGCACGGCCATCGGCACGTATGGCGGATCGCTGAAGGACACGCCGGCGCCGGCGCTCGGTGCAGCAGTGATTCGGGACACCCTGAAGCGTTCTGGCCTCGCCCCGGAGGCCCTCGACACCGTCGTGATGGGCAACGTGATCCAGGCCGGCACGAGGATGAACCCGGCGCGCCAGGCGGCGATCGGCGGCGGAGTTCCCGTGGCTGTTCCTGCGCTCACGGTGAACCGCGTCTGCGGTTCCGGGGCCCAGGCGATCGTGAGCGCGGCGCTGGAGATCCGCGCTGGGTATGCGACCGTCGCGATCGCTGGCGGCATGGAGAACATGGATCAGGCGCCGTATCTGGTCCCCGGGGCCGCTGGGGCTACCGCATGGGCGAACAGCGGCGCGGCCGCGATGATCGTGGCGGAGCGCCGCTTCGCCGAGAAGCAGGGGCTCGAGCCGCTGGCGCGGCTGGTGTCGCATGGCATTGCGGCGGTGGAGCCGGGAATGTTCGGCATCGGGCCGGTCCCCGCCGTGCGGCTGGCGCTGGCCCGCGCCAGCTGGGAGATCACGGCGGTCGAGTGCGTGGAAATCAACGAGGCGTTCGCAGCGCTCGCGCTGGAGGCACTCTGACGGGTGATGGGAATGGACATCCACTATCTGGACGACTTCATGCCGGGGCAGAGATTTGCCGGCGCCACGCGGATGCGGATCGAGACGGAGCGAATCAAGGCGTTTGCTGCAGAGTTCGATCCTCAGCCATTCCACCTCGACGAGCAGGCCGCGAGTGCCTCGTTCTTTGGCGGTCTCGCGGCGAGCGGTTGGCATACCGCCGCCGTGACGATGCGGCTACTCGTGGACAGTGAGCTGAGGCCGGCGGGCGGTATCGTCGGCGCCGGTTTCGACGAGTTCCGCTGGCCACGGCCCGTGCGGCCCGGCGACGAACTGCGCGTGGAGAGCGAGGTGCTCGAGGTGCGTCCGTCGAAGTCGCGGCCGGAACAGGGCCTGGTGAAAGTGCGCACGACGACGCTCAATCAGCACAACGAGGTCGTCCAGGTTTCCGTGGGCAATCTCGTGGTGCAGCGTCGGCGGACCTGAAACCCAGAGATGCTTGGATGAAGGGGTTCACGCGACGCCTGGCTTTGACCGTGCTCGCCGGACGGTTACTGCGCATGGAATCCGGAATGATAATATGACGCTCATCATCCACTTGATGCCGCCATGAGCCGACCCGCCACCAGTCGCAAGGAAGCGACGCACGAACGCATCGTCGAGGCCGCCGCGCGCGCCATCCGGCGCAGCGGCTACGGTGGCACCGGTGTCGCCGACATCATGAAGGCCGCCGGCCTGACTCACGGCGGCTTCTACGCCCACTTCGCTTCGCGCGAGGCGATGCTCACCGAGGCGGCGGACCGCGCAGGCGCGGAGGCCGTCGCCACGTCGGCGCGCATCGCCGCCGCCGCGCCGCCGCAACATGCGCTGCAGTCGCTGCTGCGCGCCTACCTCTCGAAGGAACACCTCGAGGGCGCCGAGTGGGGTTGTCCCGTGGTCGCGCTCGGCTCGGAGATGCCCCGCCAGGCCTCCGAGGTGCGGAGCGCCGCCACGCGCCACATCAAGGAGATGATCGATCTCGTCGCCCGCCAGTCGCCCGACTGGGGGCGGCCGGGTGCGCACGAGCGTGCCCTCGTCACGGTGGCCACGATGGTCGGCGCGCTGCTGGTGGCACGTGCCGTCGACGACCCCCGGCTGTCCGACGCGCTGCGCGAGGCCGCGCTCAATCACCTCCTCCCCGCCGGCGACTGAGTCACGCGCGCCCATGTCCGCTCCAAACTCGAGCAAAAATATGATGTGCATCATTCGGCTGCGTGGCCCCGTCGGGGTCGGCGCGCGAGAGGCCTCGCTGCCGCGCCGCGCGCCGCAGAGGCGCCCGCCGCCCGGGCGTCGCGGGGCTCGGTCACCGGCGCCGCGTTGCCGGGCCGTTTGAGTTCGTTCCCACCACTCCGCAGAAAGGCAGCCCCTCATGAAGATCGAAGCTTCCATCGCGCCCGTCACGGGCGCCCCGTCAGGCATTGGCGAAGCGGCCGTCGAGCCAGCGCCTCGGCTGCACGGCCGCATCGTCCCGCGGCTGCCCGCGCTTGCGTTCAAAGCCTTCGCCCTGGCCGCAGCGCTCACGATGCCGCCAGCCTGGGCCAACGAGGCATCGCCTGTTGGCCTGTGGAAGAACGTCGACGACGTCAGTGGCAAGCCGCGGGCACTGATCCGCATCACGGAGTCGAATGGCGCCCTGCTGGGCAGGATCGAGAAAGTATTCCCTGCCCCGAACGAGGACCCGAATCCCAAGTGCGACAAGTGCGAAGGCGCGAACAAGAACGCGCCGGTCATCGGCCTGGTGATCCTCAGCGGCCTGACTGAAGAGGGTGGGGACTATGTGGGCGGTCAGATCCTCGACCCGGACAACGGCAAGGTCTACCGCAGCAAAGTGCGCCTGACCGACGGCGGCAAGACGCTCAGCGTGCGCGGCTACATCGGCGTGCCCATGCTGGGCCGTTCGCAAACCTGGGTGCGCCAGGAATAAGGAAGATTCATGAAAGCATTTGTTCTCGAGCGCTACGGAAAAAAGCGCGCACTGCGGCTGGCGGACATGCCGACGCCCGAACTGCGCGACGACGAGGCCTTGGTCCAGGTCCATGCCGCCGGCGTGAACCTGTTGGACGCCAAGCTCCGGGACGGAGAGTTCAAGCTCATCCTGCCCTATCGCCTGCCCCTCGTCCTGGGCCACGACGTCGCCGGGGTGGTCGTCAAGGTCGGCCCGCGCGTGCGGCAGTTCAAGCCGGGCGACGAGGTCTACGCGCGGCCGGATGATTTTCGGATCGGGACATTCGCCGAATTCGTCCCGGTCAAGGAGGCTTCGCTGGCGCTCAAGCCCAAGGGGCTGACGATGGAAGAAGCCGCGTCCATTCCCCTGGTGGCCTTGACGGCCTGGCAGGCGCTGGTCGAGAAGGCCAAGCTGCAGAAGGGACAGAAGGTCTTCATTCAGGCCGGCTCCGGCGGCGTCGGCACGTTTGCCATCCAGCTGGCCAAGCAGCTGGGCGCAATCGTTGCCACGACGACGAGCACGACCAATGTCGCGCTCGTGAAGAGTCTGGGCGCAGACGTCGTCATCGACTACAAGACGCAGGACTTCGAGGACGTCTTGCGCGACTACGACCTGGTCCTGAACAGCCAGGACGGCAAGACGCTGGACAAGTCCCTCCGCGTACTCAAGGACGGCGGGAGGCTCGTCTCCATCTCCGGACCGCCTGATCCCGAATTCGGCAAGGCCATCAAGGCGCCTGGGTTCGTGAAGCTGGTCATGCGGCTGCTGAGCTCGGGCGTCAGGCGCAAGGCGCAAGGCCGAGGCATCGGCTACTCCTTCCTCTTCATGCAGGCGAACGGCAGCCAACTGCGCGAGATCACCCGGCTCATCGAGGCCGGCGCCATCCGTCCCGTCATCGACAAGGTCTTCCCCTTCGAATCGACCAACGAAGCCCTGGCCTACGTCGAAGCAGGCCGCGCGAAGGGCAAGGTCGTCGTCAAGCTCAAGTGAGCCTGGCTCCCCACCCCATCTTGGAGACTCCTATGAAGATCGAGAATGCCGTTGCCCTCGTCACGGGTGCCAATCGCGGCATCGGCCTGGCATTCGCGCGCGAGCTGCTGGCCCGCGGTGCCCGCAAGGTCTACGCGGGCGCACGCGACCCCGCGACCGTCACCCAACCAGGGGTCCAGGCCCTAAGACTCGACGTCACCAAGCCCGACGACGTGGCGGCCGCCGCCGCGCTGGCGTCGGATGTAACGCTGGTGATCAACAACGCCGGTATCGCCCAGCCGGGAGGATTTCTCGCCGCCGATAGCGAAGACGCCGCACGGCGCATCTTCGAGACCAACTTCTTCGCGGTGCTGCGCATCAGCAAGGCCTTCGCGCCGATTCTCGCGGGCAACGGCGGCGGCGCGTTGCTCAACGTCTTGTCGATCGCCTCGTGGGTGAACGACGGCGGGTTGGCAGCCTATTCGGCCAGCAAGTCCGCCGCTTGGTCGCTCACCAATGCCCTGCGCAACGAGCTGGCGGCGCAGAAGACGCAGGTGCTGGCACTGCACATGGCCTATGTCGATACCGATCTCACGCGCGGGTTCGATGTCCCGAAATCCAGCCCGGAGGAGATCGTCAAGCGTGCGCTCGACGGCCTCGCATCGGGCTTCGACGAGGTGCTGGCCGATGAACTCACCCTGCAGGTCAAGCGCGGGTTGACGGCGGCGCGGCCCAGCTACCTGCCGCAGCTGCCCTGAACCCGAAACCCGACGGGGTCGCGAGCCAAGGCCAAAGGCTCGAGCAACCCGCCTTCAACCAAGGATCACCATGCTCTTCGAACCGCTCGTCACCCCCTCGATTCAACTCGCCAACCGCGCCGTCATGGCACCGATGACGCGCAGTCGCGCCGTCGATGCCAACACACCCAACGCACTGGTTGCCGAGTACTACGGCCAGCGTGCAACGGCCGGCCTGATCATCACCGAGGGTACTTCGCCGTCGCCCAACGGCCTGGGCTACCCGCGCATCCCGGGGCTCTTCAATGACGAGCAGGTGCGCGGCTGGCGGGCCGTCACCGAGGCGGTCCACGCCAAGGGAGGCAAGATCTTCGTGCAACTCATGCACACCGGTCGCGTGACCCATGCGGCCAACCTGCCCGCGGGCGCCGAAGTGCTCGGGCCGACCGCCGAGGTCTGCCCCGGCGAGATGTACACCGACGCTCGGGGCCTGCAGCCGCACAGCGCGCCTCGGGCGATGACCGCGACCGACATCGCCCACGCCGTGGCGGAGTACGCGAAGTCGGCGCGGCTCGCCATCGACGCGGGATTCGACGGCGTCGAGCTGCATGCCGCGAACGGCTATCTGATCGAGCAGTTCCTGAACGCCAATGTGAACCGGCGCACCGACGCCTACGGCGGCAGCATCGAAGGCCGCAACCGCTTCGCGCTCGAGGTCGCCCGCGCCACGGCGGCCGCCATCGGTGGCCATCGCGTCGGGATCCGGCTGTCGCCCTACGGCGTGTTCAACAGCACGGGCGCCTACCCCGACGTCGAGGCTCAGTACCTGGCGCTCACCCAGGAACTCTCGCCGCTGGGCTTGCTGTACATCCACCTGCTGGATCACTCGGCGATGGGCGCGCCGCCGGTGTCTGCCGAGTTGAAGTTTCGGCTCCGCGCCGCGTTCCAGGGCTTGTTCATCCTCGCCGGCGGCTTCGATCGTGCCGGTGCGCAAAGTGCGCTCGAGACAGGCCAGGCCGATCTCATCGCCTTCGCCCGCCCGTTCCTTGCGAATCCCGACCTGGTGGAGCGCATGCGCGCCGATGCGGCGCTGAATGCGGTGGACATGGCGACGTTCTACACGCCAGGCCCGAAGGGCTACACAGACTATCCGGCACGGGCAGCCTGATCAACATGAGCGGGTCGCAGCAATTGAAGGTCACCTGGAAGGACGTTCCAACGCGGACGATCACCGCAGGTGGCGTGACGTTCGCCTACCGAGAGCTCGGGACGGGCCATCCCGGCACCCCGGTGGTGTGCCTCGTCCATCTGGCGGCCGTTCTGGACAACTGGGACCCTCGCGTCGTCGACGGCCTCGCGACGCAGCATCGCGTGATCACCTTCGACAATCGAGGCGTCGGTGCGTCCAGCGGAGCGCCGGCGGCGTCCATGGAGGAGATGGCCAGGGACGCCATCACCTTCATCGAGGCCATGGGTCTCGACCAGGTTGACCTGTTCGGCTTCTCGATGGGCGGGATGATTGCGCAGGAGATCGTGCTGATGAAGCCGCAACTGGTGCGCAGGATGATCATCACGGGGACGGGCCCCGCCGGTGGCGAAGGCATCGGCAGCGTGGCCCGGGTCACGTACCTGGACATGATCCGAGGCTGGCTTACCGGCCAGGATCCGAAGCAGTTCCTGTTCTTCACCCGAACGCCCCCCGGGATCCGTGCGGGGAAGGCGTTCCTGCTGCGCCTGAAGGAACGCTCCGAAGACCGCGACAAGAAGATCACGGTGGCCGCGCTGCAGGCCCAGTTGAAGGCGCTGCGCCGGTGGGGCGCGAAGAGCCCCGCGGACCTGTCAAGGGTTCAACACCCCGTGCTCGTCGCGAACGGCGACAGTGATCGCATGGTCCCGAGCAAGAACACCTACGATCTGGCGCGGCGCCTTCCGAACAGCGAACTCGTCATCTATCCCGATTCCGGACACGGCGCGGTGTTCCAGTTCCACGCTGACTTCGTGGCCAAGGCGCTCGAGTTCCTTGCGCGCTGACCGCATTGATCTCCGCGGTGAAGATCAGGGCATTGGATCAAAGCAACGTGCTCGAGGCGCTTGCTCATCCGTTCCCCCAACAGCCTCAGGCGAGCTTCTTGCTGATGCGCGACACGTCGTCGGTCGCCGCCGTGATGCGGTTCGACAGGCCGCGGACCTCGTGCGCGATGACGGCGAAGCCGCGGCCGGCGGCGCCCGCACGGGCCGCCTCGATGGCGGCGTTCATCGCAATCAGGTTGGTCTGGCGCGAGATCGCCTGGATGGTCTCGACGATGTCGGCGATGTCCTTGAGCCCCGCCTCGAGCTTGCGCTGGTAGGCGTCGCGCTCGGCCGCCGAGGCCCGGGCCTGCCGCGCGGCGTGCACGTCGCTCAGCGAACCGACCGCCCGCTGCGGCAGGCCTTCGGCGTCGCGGCGCGTCTGGCCGCGCGCGCGGAACCAGCGGTAGGACTCGTCGCGGCACCTCAGGCGGTACTCGACGTCGTAGGGCGTGCGGCCGCTGCGGTCGGCGAGATGGGCCACGAAGGCGTCGAGCGTCGGCTGCTTGTCGTCCGGATGCAGGCGCGAGGCCCAGCTGTCGAGCACGTTGGGAAAGTCCGCCTCGGTCTCGAAGCCGAGCAGCCGACGCAGCTGCCGCGACCACCAGAACGCATTGCGCGGGTTGACCGGATCGCCGGCGACGACCTCCACGTCCCACAGACCATCGCTGATGAGCTCGCGCGACAGTTCGAAGCGGGTCAGCGACTTCTCCAGCTCGCGTTCGCGCGCCAGCTCCGCATCGATCGGGGTCAATGCACCGGCCACCCGCAGCGGCAGGCCGTCGGCCGATCGGAGCGTCTCGCCACGGGCGCGGAACCACCGGTAGCGGCCGTCCCTGCATCGCAGGCGGTAGCGGCAGTCGTAGGGCGTGCGGCCGCTGCGGTCGTTCAGGTGGGCGCCGAAGGCCGCCAGGGTGGGCTCGCGGTCGTCGGGATGCAGAAGGCCGGACCAGCTGCCGAGCACATTCGGGAACTCGGCCTCGCCGTGGTAGCCGAGCAGCTTGCGGAGCTGGTCGGACCACCAGAAGGGGTTGGCTTCGTTCGCCGGATCGTCGCGATTCACCTCGCCGTCCCACAAGCCGTCGTCGGTCGCGCGGCGAAGCAGGTCGAAACGGGTCTGCAGACCCGCCAGGGCGGCCTCCAGCAGCGCGATCTTGCCGGCCGGGTCCGGCGCCTCCGCGCTGACCGTCGGCTCGACAGCCGCGTCGCCGGCGCCCGGCTCGCGCCGTCGATGGGAGAAGGGCCACATCGACAGGCCCGCTCGCCGCGGCGCGGCCCTCACCGCACACGCTCCAGGATGCTGACGTAGTTCGCCACGGCCGCCCCACCCATGTTGAACAGTCCGGCGACGCTCGCTCCCTCGATCTGGATCGGGGCGGGCAGTTCGTCGCACAGCTGCATGGCCGTCATCGCATGCATCGATACGCCGGTGGCGCCCACCGGGTGGCCCTTGGCCTTCAGCCCGCCGGACGGATTGACGGGCAACTTGCCGTCGATGGCCGTCCACCCCTGCATCACCGCGTGAGCGCCCAGCCCCGCCGGCACCAGGCCCATGGCCTCGTACTCGATCAGCTCGGCGATCGTGAAGCAGTCGTGCGTCTCGACGAAGTCGAGCTCGAGCAGCTTGAGCCCCGCGTCGGCCAGCGCCCGCTGCCAGGCCCGCGCGCAGCCTTCGAACTTCAGGAGGTCGCGTCGCGACATCGGCAGGTAGTCCTGCACATGCGCCATCGCCCGGAAGCCGACGGCGCGCCGCATCGTCCGCGCGGTGCCCGCATCGGTCAGCACCAGCGCGGCGGCCCCGTCGGAGACCGGTGCGCAATCGGTCCGCTTGAGCGGCCCGGCGACCCTCGGGTTGCTCGCGCTGACATGGCGGCAGAACTCGAAGCCGAGATCCCTGCGCAGCTGCGCATAGGGATTCGCGACCCCGTTGCGGTGGTTCTTCGCCGCGATCATCGCCAGCGCATCGTCCTGCTCGCCATGCCTGTCGAAGTAGGCCTCGGCGATGCGGCCGAACAGGCCGGCGAAGCCGCCCTGGACGCCTTGCTCCTCGCGCAGGTAGGACGCGCGCAGCAGGTTCTCGCCGACCTCGGGCCCGGGGGTCGTGCTCATCTGCTCGACGCCGACCACCAGCACGATGCGTGCGTGGCCGGCCTCGATCGACTTGACGCCCTGGTGAACGGCCGCCGAACCGCTGGCGCAGGCGTTCTCGACCCGCGTCGCGGGCTTGAAGCGCAGCGCGTCGTCGGCCTGCAGCACCAGCGACGCGGTGAAGTCCTGGCGCGAGAAACCGGCGTTGAAATGCCCGAGCACCACCTCGTCGACGTCCGCGGCCGGCACGCCGGCGTGCGCCAGCGCCTCGCGCGCCGCCCGCACGACCAGGCTCTCCACGCTCTCATGGTCGAACTTGCCGAATGGGGTGTGGCCCCAGCCGACGATCGCGACGCTCATGCAGTGATTCCTTCCGACGCGGCAGCGCGTCTCAGCCGCGGTAGGGGAGCTGCCGGCGCAGCACGCTCTTGAGCACCTTGCCGTAGCCACTGGTCGGCAGCGCGTCGACGAAGTGGTACTCCTTGGGCCGCTTGAAGCGCGCGATGTGCGCCAGGCAGTGCGCATCGAGCTCGCGCGCCGTGGCGGTGGCGCCGGGGACGCGGACGACGAAGGCCACGACCGTCTCGCCCCACTCCGCGTCGGGGCGGCCCAGCACGCAGGCCTGGGCCACGCCGGGGAAGCCCAGCAGCACCTCCTCGACCTCGCGCGGATAGACGTTGCTGCCGCCGCTGATGACGACGTCCTTCGAGCGGTCGCGCAGCGTGAGGCAGCCGCGCGCGTCGAACGAGCCCATGTCGCCGGTCCGCAACCAGCCGTCGCGCAGCGCCTCGCGCGTCGCCGTCGGGTTGCCCCAGTAACCGGCCATCACGACCTCGCCGCGGCAGACGATCTCGCCGACTTCGCCGGGCGGCAGCGGGCGGCCATCGGCACCGACGACGCGCACGTCCACGCCGCTGCGTGGCCAGCCCACCGAGCCGAGCACCGCGGGGTCGTTGCGGGCATGGGCGGCGCGGTCGACGCACGTGATGGTCATCGGCGCCTCGCCTTGGCCGTAGATCTGCGCGAACACCGGACCGAGCACGGCCATCGACTTCTTCAGTTCCTCGGCATGCATCGGCCCGCCGCCATAGACGATGGTGTACGGCTGCCGCGGCCGCGGGTGGCCGGCTTCGACGGCGAGACGCAAGCGCTGCACCATGGTGGGAGCGAGGAACGCGCTGCAGGCGCCGTGGTGATCGCAGAGATCGAGGAACTCGCCGGGATCGAAGGCGCCGGAAGCCGGCACGACCTGGCGCACAGCGCGCGCCACCGAGGGCAGCATGTAGAGGCCCGAGCCGTGCGACATCGGCGCGGCGTGCAGCTGGCCCGCGTTCTCGTCGGGCGATTCCACGTCGGCGAGGTGCGCGATGGTCATCGCCAGCAGGTTGCGATGGGTGAGCATCGCGCCCTTGGAGCGGCCGGTGGTGCCGCTGGTATAGAAGAGCCAGGCCAGTGCCTCGGGTCCGACGCAGGCCGCCTCGATCGGCGCCGACGCCGCCAACTCGCCATAGGCAGGCTGATCCAGCACCACCAGGCGCTCGGCAACGCCCGGTGCGGCGCGTTGCAGCCCGGCCGCCAAGGCGGCGGAGCAGAGCACGACCGCGGGACTGGCGTCCTCGACGATCCACGCCGCCTCCTTGCCATGGAGTTTGGCGTTGATCGGCACGACGACCAGGCCGGCCGCCCACGCGGCGAACAGGACCTCGACGTACTCGACCCGGTTGTCGCTGTAGAGGGCGACACGGTCGCCGGCGTGGCAGCGCTCGCGCAGGCCGCCGGCGAGCCGCAGCACGCGGTCGCGCAGTTCGCGCCAGCGCCATACCGGCTCGGTGCCGCGGTACACGGCGCCGTGTTCGGGATGGCGAGTGGCCGTCTTGTCCAGCAATGCGTAGAGGTTGCTCATCCCGGAACCTCGGCGACGGGACGCAGCCCGCAACGGGCCGCGTCCGCGCCGGCCAGCGACTTACTTGCCGCCGCCGGTGGCCACCTCTTCGAGCTTCTGGAGCGACACGTCGTTGTCCTTCACGCCCTTGGGGTTGGACTTCATGTTCGACGACCAGGTGGTGGAGTGGTTGCGCTTGACGTCGATCACGTGGCCGACCACCGGCATCACGGCCTTGTAGCCGTCCTCGCCGACGTCCGGGCGGTTCTGGAACACCATGAACTTCCAGAACTCGCCCTTCTGGTCGTACATCTCGCCGAGGTAGGGGCGCGGGAAGTCGACCTCCATGTAGACGGTCTTCTTGCTGTACGGGTGCTCGGGCGGCGGCGTGCCCTCGATCACGTAGACCTCGCGCGGCTCCCAGACGATGTGCTTGGCCGGGAAGAAGTGCGGCTTGTCGGCGAGGCCGACCGAGGGGAACTCGTCGAGCGTGTCCTTCTTGCTCAGGTCGACGCTGACCTCGGGGCTGTGCGCCACCGCGAACACCCAGCGCTTGCCGACCAGCTTGTTGGCGCGGTACTTGGTCGGGAAGGCGTCCCAGATGTCCCAGTCGTCGTAGAGCTGGTCGGTGCCGCCGATCGGGTCCATCCACGCGCCGCCCGACAGGCGCCGCGTGCGGCGCACCGACTTCAGGTAGGCCCAGGTGTCGTCGGGCTTGGCCGAGGTCGCCTCGTTGTAGCGGATCGAGAAGGTGCCGAGGCCGCGGATGTCCTGCGGGCTGGTCGCGAACAGGTAGGTCTTCTGCGCGATCGAGCCGTCGCCGACGGTGGTCGATCCGCCGTCCAGGCGGCCCTCCATGTAGTAGCGCCGCGACTGCCAGCGCTGCACGCGCTCGACACCCTTGTCGCCGTGGATGAACACGAAGGAGATGTCGCGCAGGTCCATCGTCGCGCCGTAGGTCGCGGCGCGCAGGTTCCAGATGATCTTGTCGCCCGCATGCGGGTCGTCCATCTTGATGACCTCGGGCGGGAAGGGCTGGCCGGCCACCCAGCCGCTCATCGTGCGGTCCGCGGTATTGAACTTGACCGTGCCGATGCCCTTCTTCGTCGCCTCGACGTACTTCGGGTCCATCTCGATCTTCTTGGAGTTGGCGATCTTCAGGGCCAGGCCCATGTTCTTGATCATCCACTCCATCTTCTCGGGGATCATGCTGCCGACGGTCTTGCCCTCGAAGGTCTCGGACTTGACCTGGTCGAGGTTGGACTTGTCGATCACGAAGCCGGCCTTGAGCTCGCCGGCCTGCGAGAAGGCCGGCAGCGCGGCCAGCAGTGCGCCGGCCAGCAGCGCGCGGGTGGGGGTGATGCGGGGAATCGCTTTCATGTCGTGCTCCTGCTGCGAAATCAGAACTGCCGGGTCAGGCGGAAGGTGAGCTGGCTGCTCTTGTGGAAGTAGCCGAACAGCTGCACCTCGTCGTTGGGGTCGAACAGGGCGTTGCCATGGTCCTTGTTCCAGAAGATGTCGGCCTCGACCTTGGCGCGCCAGTGGTCGCCGAGCACCAGGTCGACGGCCGGGATGAAGAAGCCGCCGCCATGCTTGTCGACGCCGATCGCGAAGCTCGGGTTGATCGTGTCGCTGGCGTAGTTCAGCACCGTGAACGCGGTCAGGATCGGGTTGTGCTTCGGCGTCGGCGAGCCGTAGGCGAACAGCCGCGCCAGGTCCTCGGAACGGCGGTGGCTCGGGATCCAGGTGTTGAACAGCTGGACCGACGAGAACGACGGACGCGTGGTGCCGAGCAGGTTCTGGAAGTTCAGGTTCTTGTCGGCCCGCAGCATCATCCGCACGGTGTCCTTGCGCTTGATGCCCAGCAGGCCCAGCGCCGGACCGGTGCCGATGTTGAAGGGCTGGCCGAAGGTGTAGGCCAGCTCGGCGCTGAGGACGGTGTCCGTCGCTGCCGAGTAGCCGCTGACGGTCGCGCCCAGCACGTCGATCTTCGGGTGGACCAGGTCGAACAGCGGCCCCTTCGGCGCCTTCTTCCACGGCGCCAGCGAGGAGTTCGCGACCGGGTCGGCGGCGTAGGTCTTGACGTAGGCGACCGAGTAGCTCACCGGGCCGGCCTCGCCGGTCCAGCGGACGCCGCCGGTCCAGTCGCTCTTGTCACCCTCGGGGTGGTCGCAGTCGTAGGACGTGATCGCCGACAGGTCGAAGCCGCGGTAGGGGTTGAAGAACCAGCGCCCGCCGCGGATGTCGTAGGTGGTGCCGATGTCCTTGCAGCGGTCTCCGCCCGGCCGCACGAAGGCCTGGATCTGGCCCTTGGCCTCGGGCACGTCGAACTTGGTGCTGACCAGCCACAGCGGCTTGCGCCACTCCTCGTTCTCGCCCTCGAAGAACAGGCGCCAGCTCATGTCGTAGCCGTGCACCAGGTCCATGGCCTGGAAGAAGTCGGACTCGCCCCAGACGACCTGCTGCTTGCCGGCGCGCACCGTGGTGCGGTCGCCGAACTTCATCTCGCCCCAGAACTCGCGCAGTTCGACGGCGTTGTAGTTGTCGGTGATGCTCTTGTAGTCGCCGCCGGTCGTCCCGTTGGTGGCGCGCAGCCGCTCGAGGTCGGCGAGGTAGCCCGTCTTCGCCTCGTGGTCGACCCGCACGATGCCCTTCCACTGGATCGGTCCGGTGCGCCCGTCGGCATCGAGCAGCACCGAGCCGCGCAGCATCGAGGGCTTCCACTTGTCGTCGGACGGCGTCTCGGGCTGGTCCTGCAGGTTGAAGGCGGCCCAGCCGCGGACGTAGCCGCCGATGCTCAGGCTGTAGCCGTCGTCGGCTTTGTCCGCGGCCAGCGCATGACTGCCGCCGAGCGTGGCGCCGAGCACGGCGATGGCCGTGCGGATCGGCCGGTGTGCAAATCTCATGTCGTCTCCTCCAGGGGTGGTGGTTCGTGTCGCGCGGCCGTTCAGGCCGGCACGGCGACCGGTTCTTCGGCTCGCTCGATCGGGTGTGCTCCGCTTCCGACCACGAACGCGGGGCGGAAGACGTAGACCAGGGCCGGCATCAGCACGAGCGCGCTGACCGCCGAGATGAACAGCCACAGGGCGATCAGCACGCCCATGTCGGCCTGCAGGCGCAGCGACGAGAAGCTCCAGATGACGACGCTGGTGACCAGCGTCAGCGCCGTGATCAGCACGCCCTTGCCGGAGCCGAGCAGCGAACTGCGGATCGCGCGCTCGAGCGGCTCGCCGCGGTGCAGGCCCTCGCGGATGCCGTCGACGACGTAGAAGGAGTAATCGACGCCCAGGCCGATGCCCAGCGCGACCACCGGCAGCGTGTTGATGTTCATGCCGATGCCCATCCACGCCATGTAGCTGAAGGTCATCGTGTTCGACAGCAGCACCGGGATCATGAAGAACATGCCCGCCACCATCGAGCGATAGGTCAGCATGCAGCAGACCACCAGCCACAGCAGCGCGAGCGCGATGGCCTCGATCTGGCCCGCGAGGATCACCTCGTTGACCGCCGCCAGCACCCCGACCAGGCCACCGGCCAGCTTGAACTCGGCGTGCTCCATCGGGTTGTGCTCGACGTAGCTCTTGACCCGCGCGATCGCGGTGCGGATCGTCTCGCCCTGGTGGTCGCGGAAGAACAGCGTCACCGCGCCGTTGAGCGCCTGCGGGTCGGCGAAGCGGTCCATGTCGCCCGGGTCGGTGCCGGAGACGAACATGTAGGCCAGCTCGCCGTTCTCGTTGGCGGTGCTGCCCAGCTCCTGGTAGCGCGCATTGCCCTCGCGGATCACGCGCTTGACGGCCGGCAGGATGTCGGCGAACGAGATGCTGCCGCCGACCTCGGGCTGCGCCTCCATGTACTTCTGGAAGCGCTCCATGCTCGTCAGCACCTCGGGCTCCTTCAGCGCGCCCTCGGCCTTGCCGGCGACGACGACGAACATGCGGTCCGAGCCCTGGAACTTCTCGTTGATCGCCGCGGCGTCGAGGTTGTAGGTCGAGTCGGGCCACAGGATCGGCGAGCCCGGGTTCGCGTCGCCGACCTTCAGGTTCAACGCGAACAGGGCGGAGCCGACGAACAGCGCCGCCGCCGCGCCCACGACACCGTAGCGGGCCTTCGACGTGACCAGGTTCGCGCACGCCCCGAGCACGCCGCGCAGCGCGACGCCGATGTCGAACGGGTGCAGCTTGCGCTTGGCCGAGCCGCCGCACCACGACAGCAGGACCGGCGTCAGCATCAGCGCACTGACGATGATCGACAGGATCCACACCGAGCCGATCAGCGAGATCTTCTCGAGCATCGGGATCGGCGTCAGCGCCACCACCAGCACGCAGCCGGCGTCGGCGATCACCGCCAGCAGCCCGGGCTTGAACAGGTTCTGGATCGAGCGCTTCGCGGCCGTCATCGCATCGGGCGAACTGCCGCTCGCCAACTCGTCGTCGAAGCGCGAGATCAGCTGCACCGAGTTCGAGATCGCCTGCGCGGTGATCAGGAAGGCGACGACGATCACCAGCGGGTCGAGGTTGAAGCCCATCAGGTCGGCCGCGCCGAGGGCCCAGACCGCGCTCACGCCGCCCGAGGCCAGCGGCAGCAGCGTGCCGTGCAGCGTGCGCGTGATCAGCAGCAGCAGCAGCACCAGCGCGCCCACGGTGGCGAAGAAGATCACCGCCGTCTCCGCCAGGTAGTGGCGCACCAGGCCGTAGAGGATGGGCTCGCCGACGATGCGCACCTTGACGCCGTCGCCGTCGTTCTGCTTGGCGATCTCGGTGATCTGGTCGTAGGCCTTCTCGTAGTCGACGTCGCCCTCGGCGAAATCGGCGGTGATCAGCGTCGCCTTCTGGTCCAGCGACACGTAGGGCCCGTAGACCAGCGGGTTGTTCAGCACCGCCTCGCGCAGCACCGCGATCTCGGCCGCGTCCTTCGGCAGGCGGGGCCACATCAGCGGCCGCGACTCGATGCCGTCGGTGGAGGCGCGCACCTCCTTGAGCTTCTTCGACGCCAGCGAGACGATCTGGTAGGTGTCGATCCCCTCGACCTTCTGCAGCGCCTTGGTGATGGCCTGGGTCCTGGCCAGCACCTCGATGCGGAACACGTCGCCCTGCTCGACCTCGAGCATGATGCTGACCATGTTCGAGCCGCCGAAGGTCTGCTTGAACTGGTTGTTCACCGCCACGTAGGGGTGGTTCTTCGGCAGCAGGTCGCTGAAGACCGTCTTGACCTCGATCTGCGCGGCCAGCCAGCCCATCACCGCCGTCACCAGCGCCACCGCGACGAGCACCAGCACGCGCTGCCGCAGCACCGCATCGACCAGGCGCCCGAGGCTCCTGAACATCGTGTTCTTCATGTCCCGTTCCTTCGTGTCAGTGGCGGCCGAAGACGTGCAGGCCGTCCTTGTCGAGCCGCGCCAGGTTGGCGCCGGCGAGCAGCAGCTGCTGCCCGTCCGCCGCCTCGCCCTGGGTGCGCCAGGAGAGGTCGGCATCGGCGAGCCGGCCGGCGCTCCAGGCGCCGTCCTTGCCGCTCACGCGCACGCCCTTGTCGCCGACCGCCGACCACGCGGCGCCGTCCCAGCGCACGTGGTTCAGGTGCTCGCGCGTGGGCGGCGGCACGAGCGCCCAACTGGCGCCGCCGTCGGCGGTGGTCAACACGGTGCCGGACAGCCCGACCGCCACGCCGTTCGAGGCATCGCGGAAGGCGACCGACATCAGGCTCGCCTT
Organism: Methylibium sp.; assembly: GCA_035476815.1. Lineage (GTDB taxonomy): Bacteria > Pseudomonadota > Gammaproteobacteria > Burkholderiales > Burkholderiaceae_C > Methylibium. Next base: position 11,460 of record DATILD010000042.1, on the reverse strand, counting down.
CGACGGGCTCTCGACCGGCGCCCAGCTTGCACCGCCGTCGCGGCTGCGCATCACGCGACCGAACTCGCCGACCAGCCAGCCGTCGGCGCCGACGAAGACCACGTCGTTCCAGCCCTGGTCCTGCTCGGGCAGCGCGCGGGCCCAGGTCCGGCCGTGGTCGGTGGAGCGCAGCGCCGCGCCCATCTCGCCGACCGCCCAGGCCAGGCCGTCGGCGTAGGCGCGCACCTTGACGAGCTTGTTGGCCACCTCGGAACGCGGCACCTCGACCTCGGACCAGGTCGCGCCGCCGTCCTCGGTGACGATCGCGCGGCCCTGGTTGCCAACCGCGACCGCACGCTGCTCGTTCCAGGCCGCGATCGACTGCAGGTGCGCGCTCAGCCGCGTCGGCTGGATCGCCCAGCTCTGCCCGCCGTCGTTGCTGCGCACCACCTTGCCGTAGCTGCCGGCCGCCCAGATCACGCCGGGCTTCGGCATGACGAGGCCGTAGAACACGTCGCGCCGCTCGATCGCCGGTGCGTGGATGGCGCCGATCTGGACCTCGGCCTTCACGAAGAAGGCCGCGTAGATCAGGCTGCCGATGATCGCGAACGGCGCCGCCGCACCGAGCAGCCCCAGGACCGGACGCCTGGATCGGACTTTGGAGCCATGGATTTTTTGCGCTTCAGAAGACATGAGGTTGCTCGTTCAATCAACGTTGCCCGTCCGACATGTCTCGATCTCCGATCGATGCACGCGGCGATGAATCACGCGCGCCGTCTCTGCATGCAGACGGCGCGCAGCACCTGAAGCTCAAGGAGTTCGATCTGCGCCCGAGCGCTGAACTGCGGCATCGGCAGCAATGCAAATCTTCGAAGGACGCGTGGCCTCGATTGCCATGACCTGCATGCTTGTCTCCATGTGTGCTTCTTCTGTGCCGCACTGCCGTGGCCGCGGCCAATTGCCCGGTGCGACGGACCTCTTGTCGCAACTACGGTGCCAGCCGCGACGGCCCCTTCTCGTACCGACCAAGTGCTTGATTTCGCTCGCGTTTTGCGCGAGGCATCCGGCTTTTCCCTGATCCCGGGGGTCCGTTCGTTGAACGGTCGCCAGGGCGGAATCCGGACGCAGGACGGACGCCCGCGCGGGCGTCGTCCGCTGACATCCCCGGGGCCTGCCGACGCGATCGGCCGGCGCCGCAGGCGGCTCGGGGCGCGGTTGCCTTCAACCGTGCGAGCGCGGCCGTCGGTCGTGACAAGCGTCGTGCTCGCCAACGACGTCGGGTGGCCGACGGAGCGAAGCAAGAGAGGCGATCAGGCGCAGCCCGACCGGGGGCCCTGCGCGCAGCCGGCCATTCGATGGCCTGGCTCGCCGCGCCGACGATCAACGAATGACTTCGACGCAGCCTGGCCGAACAGTCACTCCGGTCCGATCGAAGGCAAGGCCGTGTCAGGCGCCTTGCATGGCGTGGCCGCTGCCCGCCACCGGCGCTGGCCCCGCGGCGGCCCGCAGGCGCGCGGCCTCGCCGGGGGAATGCGCCGGCGCGGCCTCGCCCGACGGCAGCTTGAACACCGCCACCGTCTGCACCAGCTGCAGCGCCTGCTGCTTCAGGCTTTCGGCGGCGGCCGCGCTCTGTTCGACCAGGGCCGCGTTCTGCTGCGTGGCCTGATCCATCTGGCTCACCGCCTCGCCCACCTGCGCCACGCCGGCGCTCTGCTCGGCGCTGGCTGCGCAGATCTCGCCGACGATGTCGGCCACGCGGCGCACGCCGCTGACGATGTCGTTCATCGTCGTGCCGGCCTGGTCGACCAGCGCGCTGCCCTGGGCGGCACGCTGCACGCTGGTCTCGATCAGGCCCTTGATCTCGCGCGCCGCCTCGGCGCTGCGCTGTGCCAGCGCGCGCACCTCGCCGGCCACCACGGCGAAGCCGCGGCCCTCCTCGCCGGCGCGCGCCGCTTCCACCGCGGCATTGAGCGCCAGGATGTTGGTCTGGAAGGCGATGCCGTCGATCACGCCGATGATGTCGGCGATGCGGCGCGAGCTCTCGTCGATGCCCTTCATCGTCTGCACCACCTCGCCGACCACCTCGCCGCCGCGCGAGGCCAGCGCCGCGGCGCCGAGCGCCAGCTGGCTGGCCTGCCTCGCGTTGTCGGCGTTCTGGCTCACGGTCGAGCTCAGCTGCTCCATCGACGCGGCGGTCTGCTCCAGCGCCGAGGCCTGCTCCTCGGTGCGGCTGGACAGGTCGGCGTTGCCCTGTGCGATCTGGGCCGACGCGGTGGCCACGCTGTCGGCGTTGTGCCGCACGCCCGCGACCACCTCGGCCAGGCTGTCCTGCATGGCGCGCAGCTGGGCCATCATGCTCGTGGTGTCGCCGGGGCGCAGACGGATCGCCTGGCACAGGTCGCCGCCGGCGACATGGCGGGCCAGGCCCGCGGCCTCGCCCGGTTCGCCGCCGAGCTGGCGCGTCACCGACCGCACGAGCTGCCATGCCAGCAGCACGGCGGTCACGACCCCCAGCAGGATCAGGCCCAGGGTCCACGTGCGGGCGTGGGCATAGGCCTCGCGCGCCGCGGCGCGCGCTTCGTCGGCATGCTTCATGTTGACGTCGCCCAGCGCCGTCAAGGCGTTCGCGACGCCGTCGAATGCACCGGCCGTGCGGTCGTGAAAGTGGCTGCGTGCGCGCTCGAAGGCGGCCGCTCCATCGCGCACGCTCACCAGCGACTGCGGCAGCGCCGCCAGGTAGGCTTCGCGCTGCGTGCGGTAATGCGTGTAGGCGGCGCGCTCGTCGTCGGTCACGACCAGCGGTTCGTAGGCTGCCTGCAGCTTGTCGAGCTGCGCCTCGAGTTCGCCGATCGTCTTCTCGATGGCGGCCTTCTCCGTGTCGGCCGTCGACATCACATGGTCGGCCTCGGCGCGGCGGATGCGGTTGGCCGCAAGCCGCAACTGCCCGACCCGCAGCACGCCCGGCAGGCTGTTCTCGGCGATCTCCTCCATGTGCTCGTCGATCATGGCGAGCTGACGCAGGGCAACGGCGCCGAGGATGGCCATCAGCACCACGACCGCGGCGAAGGCGGCGCCGAGCTTGGTGGCCAGCTTGATGTCGGGGCGTGGGCTCATGGCCGGGTCCTTTGGTCGTCGTGTCCGATGAGGACCGATGACTTCATCTTCGGTGCGACCCGCCCCGAGTCCCATCAGCGCCCCCTGTATTGGCGCTCGGGCATTACGGAAACCTTCGTCAGGTTTCGCTGACCCGCGCGGGCCGGCGGCTGCCGGCCGGCGCGGCGGCCGGGAAGGTCACGACCACGGTCGTGCCGGCCCCCGGCGTGCTGCGGATCTCGAGCCGCCCCCCCAGCATCAGCGCGCGTTCCTGCAGGCCCAGCAGGCCGAGCGACTTGAGGCTGCGCGAGGCACCGGGGTCGAAGCCGCCGCCGTCGTCCTGCACCGAGACCACGTAGTCGCCGTTGACGCGCCGGACGGCCACCTGAGCGCGCCGGGCGTGCGCGTGCCGCGCCACGTTCGTCAGCGATTCCTGGACGATGCGGAACACGACCGTGGTCTGGTCGCTGTCGAGCTCGATCCTCGACTCGCTGAGCTGCAGGCTGCAGTCGACGCCGCTGTGGCCGCGGAACTCGCCGACCAGCCACTCGAGCGCCGCGCCGATCCCCATGTCGAGCACCGCCGGCCGCAGGCTGGAGACGAGGTCGCGCTGGAGCCGAATCACCGAGTCCACCAGCGCCAGCATGCTGGCCGCGCGCTCGGCCACCGCGGGCTGCTGGGCGCCGAAGCGCATGCGCAGCACCGAGACCTCGAAGCGCAGCGCCGACAGCAGCTGCCCGAGCTCGTCGTGCAGCTCGCGCGCGATGAACTTGCGCTCCTCCTCGCGCGCCGCCTCGCGCCGGAAGCCCAGCTCGCGCACCAGCTGCTCGACGCGCTTGCGCTCGGTGATCTCGTGCGCGATGCCCAGCACGGTCGACACCCTGCCGCGCTCGTCGAACTCCGGCAGGTACCGCACCTCGAAGTGGCGGATCCCGTCGGGGCCGGGCATCCGCACCTCCAGCGGGGGCGGGGCACAGCCGCGCAAGGCACTCGACACCGCCTCGGTCAGGCGGCCGTGCGGGTCGATGCCGAGCTCGCCTAAGGAGCGCCCGACGAACTGCTCCGCGGCCATGCCGAGCGCGCGCGTGACGGCCGGGTTCACGTAGAGGAAGCAGACTCGGTGGTCGAAGCGCACCACCATGTCCGGCAGGTTGTCGAGCAGCGTCGTCAGCTGGCGCTGCGTCTCCATCATCGCGGTCACGTCGCGGCCGATCGCCAGCACGCTGGCGACCCGGCCCGAGGCGTCGTGCTCGGGCACCAGCCGCCACTGGATCTGGGTCGCGTGCATCATGAAGTCGATCGACGCGCCGTGCCCGCTGGCCAGCACCTCCCGCAGGGCCTGCTCGTAGGGCGCGACCTGACTCGCCGGCCGCCCCGCCAGCTCGCTCGGCGTGTGGCCCAGCAGCGTCGCCGGCTCCGCGCCGAGCAACTGCACCAGCGCCGGATTGACATAGGTCCGGCGCAGGTCGGTGTCGTAGCGCGCGACCAGGTCGGGCGAGTGTTCGACCAGGGCGCGGAACTCGTGCTCGCGCGCGCGCAGCGCATCGCTCGAGCGTCGCAGTTCGCGCTGCGAGCGGCGCAGGCGCAGCAGGAAGTACACCGTGATGGCAAGCACCGCGACACCGGCGCCGAGCAGCGCCCACGCCAGCCGCTGGCGCAGCACCGCGCGCTCGAGCGCGGCCGCCTGCTCGCGGTTGCGCTGCGTCAGCTCGGCCAGCTCGCGCCGCTTGCTCTCGGCCTCGTAGTGCCGCGCGAGCTGCGCCATGCGCGTGCTGGCCCGTTCGCGCGTGGCGCGCGCGGCGTGCTCGCCGGCCTCGACCATCAGGTCGTAAGCGCGCCGGTGGTCGCCCTCGGTCTGGGCCAGCTGGGCCAGGCGCTGCGCGCTCTCGCCGAGGTAGAGCGCGAAGTCGATCTGCCGTGCCAGCTGGTAGCCGCGCTGCGCCTCGGACTTGGCGAGCTCGAGCCGGCCCAGCGACTGCTGCAGGACGCTGCGCGTGTTGACCGTGAACCACAGGCCGATGCGGTTCGGATAGCGCTCGTAGATGTCGGCCGCCTCGTCGAGCGCCTCCAGCGCCTCGGCATGGCGACCCTGCAGGCGCAGGTTGTTGGCCAGCTGGCTCATGCCATGGGCGATCGCGAACGGCGCCCCGGTGCTGCGGAACAGCTCGACCGCCTCGCGGATCATGCGCTCGCCGCCGCGCACGTCGCCCAGCAGGTTGATCATGCCGCCGACACCGACGGCCGCGTAGGCCTCGAGCTGGCGCGACCGCGCGGACCGCGCGTGCACGCGCATCTGCTCGAAGTGCTCGAGCGCCTCCTTGTGGCGAAAGCTCTGGTCGAACGCGATCGCCAGACCCTGGTGCGCATAGGTCAGCGCCAGCGGGTCCTTGCCGCGGCGGGCGATCTCCATCGCCTGCATCCCGGTGGCCACCGACTCGTCGAGCTGCCCGAAGCGCCGGTACATCACCGCGGCGCGCAGCAGCGCCTCGCCGAGCAGGTCCGGGCGGTCGAGGCCCTCCACGGCCGCCAGGGCGCGCGTGGTCGCGGCCTGGAGTTCGTCGAGCAGCGCCGCGTTGACCGCATTGAGCGCCATGTTGAGGTCGGCCTCGGTCTGGCCCACCTTGTCGTCGTGGCGCTGCGCCAGCTCGAAGGCCTGGCGGGCGTGCTCGATCGAGCGCTCGGTCTGCGCGGCATAGATCTCCACCCGCGCCAGCACGTTCAGCGCGCGCGCGCGGTCGGCCGGGGTCGCATCGGGCGGCAACGCCTGGTGCAGGCGCCGTGCCTCCTCGTGGCCCCGCGGCACGTCGTTCTCGGCCAGCGTGCGGACCTCGGTCGCGCGCGCGCGCCACTGCTCGAGCGACAGGGTGGGGGCCGGCGCCTGGGCCCGCGCCGCGCAGGCCGCCAGCAGCACGAGCAGCACCGCCAGCCGCCACCGGGGGGCGGCCGTGCGGGTCGGCGTGTCAGGGAAACCTGAATGCACGATCATTCGATCCCGAAGTCACTTGCAGCCCCACCTGATTGAGCTCGCACGGCTTTGGCGCGATCTTAGTGAGCATGAGAGCCGCAGTCCAACGCCAGCGAACCGAACGCTTCGAGCGCGCCGTTCGGCATGGGGCGGCGCTCCTCGGACGGTGCTCGGATACAGTGGAATTCACGGACGCGCCGACCGCAACTCAAAGGAGGTCCGCCGATGGTTCGCATCCTGGTGGCCGACGACCACGCGGTGGTTCGCCACGGCCTGAGGCAGTTGCTCGCGCTCGACCCCGAACTCGAGGCCGTGGGCGAGGCCAAGAACGCGTGGGAGGTGATCGAGCGCCTGCGCCAAGGCGGCGTCGATGTGCTGCTGACGGACATGACGATGCCGGGCCTGAGCGGCATCGACCTGATCCGGCGGGTGCGCGCCGAGGCCCCGGGCGTGCCGATCCTGGTGCTGTCGATGCATGCGGACACGCAGATCGCCGCGCGGGCGATCCGTGCCGGCGCGCACGGGTACATGACGAAGGACAGCGAGCCGGAGGCGCTGATCGAGGCGATCCGGCAGGTCGCCCGCGGCGGCAACTACATCGACCCGGCGCTGGCCGCGCGCATGGTGTTCGGTGCGGCCAGCACGCCGGACGAGGAGTCCCCCAGCGCCGAGATGACCGACCGCGAGTACCAGGTGTTCCTCGCGCTGGTGCAGGGGCGCAGCCTGGTCGAGATCGCCGAGACCTTGCACCTGTCGGCCAAGACGATCAGCACGCACAAGTTCCGCCTGATGCGCAAGCTGCGGCTGAACAGCGTCAGCGAGCTGGTGCGCTACGCCGTGCGGCACGGCGTCGTCGAGTAGCCGCGGCGGGTGGCCCGGCCCGGCCGGGTCGGGCCGGGCCATGAAGCGCGAACCGTTGGGCGCGGTGGTCCCGGCGCCGGGCGTGGCCGCCGACCTGCCGCTCGCCGAGCTGGACCTGGTGCTCGGGCAACTGCCGCAGGCCGCGTGCCTGGTCGACGGGGACGCCCGGGTCCTGTTCGTCAACGAGGCTTCGTGCCGGCTGCTGCAGTACCGGCGCGACGAACTGGTCGGTCGGACGCTGGCCGAGATCGACGCCGGCGCACAGCCGTTGCAGTGGGCCTTGGCCTGGCAGCAGGTGTCCGGCGGCGCGCCGCTGAAGGTCGTGCGCCGCCTCAAGTCGAAGGGAGGTCACATGGTGGCTGCGGAGATCCACTTGAGCCGCTTTTGCGCCGGGGCGCGCGACGTCTGCCTCGGCCTGGCGCGCGAGCTCACGCCCGACGAGCGCGCGGCGGGGCGCCGGCCGCACCTGCTGCGCGACCTGATGCGCACCGTCAGGCAGGCGCCCGACGCGATCGGGCGCTACGACCTGTCGCTGCGGCGCGTCTATGCCAATCGAGCGTTCACCCGGCTCGCCGGGTTGACCGCGGCGATGGACCAGGAGGAGATGGTCGGCGCGCTGCGGACCGCCCGCGACACCGGCCTGCCGCAGGATCTCGAGTTCGCGCTGGCGGCGCCGGCCAACGGCACCGTGTGGCTGCACTGCCGCATCGCGCTCGAGCGCGACGCGCACGGCCGTCCGGCGGGGTTGCTGGCGGTGGCGCACGACGTGACGCGCCGCCGCCAGGTCCAGGAGCTCCTGAACCACCGCGTGCGCGAGTTCCGCACGCTGGCAGAGAACTCGCCCGACAACATCGCGCGCTTCGACCGCCAGGGCCGGTTCGTGTACGCCAACCCGGCGGTGGCCCGGGCGTGGGGCGTGGAAGTGGGTCGCTTGCGCGGGCAGCGGGCCTCGGAGCTGGCGCCGACCGAAACGCACTGGCTGCACCGCTGCGAACGCCTGATGCACGAGGTGCTGCAGGGCGGCACGGCGGTCGACGCCGAGATGAGCGGCACCCACGCCGACGGCGAGCGCCACACCTATCACGTGCGCGTCGTGCCCGAGCGCGACACGGCGGGCGAGCTGGCCGGCGTGCTCGTGATCGGCCGCGACATCACCGAGCGCAAGCGCGCCGAAGAGGTGGAGCTGCAGCGCAAGCAGGAGTTTCGGGCCCTGGTGGACAACTCGCCGGACCTGGTGGCCCGCCACGACCGGCAAGGCCGGCGCATCTACGCCAACCCGGCGCTGACGCGGCTGCTGGCCCGCGACGGCGACGGGCAGCCCTGTGTCGAGGACTGGTCGTTCACGCACGAGGGCACCCTGCTGCGCAGCTGGCTCGACGAGGCGGTCGCGAGCGGGCACATCCGCCTGGGCGAGCTGCGCTACCGGCGCCTGGACGGCGCAACCGGCTGGCTGGACCTGCGCATCTGCCCCGAGTTCGGCGAGGACGGCGAGGTGGTTACGGTGCTGGTGATCGCGCGCGACGTGAGCGAGTTCGTGTCCCGCCGCGAGACCCTGGAGGCCGAGGTGCGTCGCCGCACGGCCGACCTCGAGGCCGCATCACAGCGCGCCAACGCCGCCAATCGGGCCAAGAGCGAGTTCCTGGCGGTGATGAGCCACGAGATCCGCACGCCGCTCAACGGCGTGCTCGGCATGACCGAGCTGCTGGCCACCACCCGGCTCGACGATCACCAGGGCCGCCTCGTCGAGGCCGCGCGCCTGTCGGGTCGCCACCTGCTGGCCCTCGTCAACGACGTGCTCGACCTGGCCAAGATCGAGGCCAGCGAGATGCGCCTGGAGGCCGCGCGCGTCGCGCCGCGGCGCCTCGCCGAGGAGGCCGCCGCGCCGTTCATCGGCACGGCCGCGGCCAAGGGCCTGCGCCTGAGCATCCGGGTGACCGACGACGTGCCCGCCGAGGTCTGGTGCGACCCGCTGCGCCTGCGCCAGGTGCTGGTCAATCTGCTGGGCAACGCGGTCAAGTTCACGCCGGCCGGCAGCGTGGAGCTGCGCATCTCGCGTGCCGCGCCGATCGCCGCGGCCGGCGACCGCGGCCCCGACCGTCTGTGTTTCGAGGTCTTCGACACCGGCATCGGCATCCAGCCCGAGGCGCTGCCGCACATCTTCGACGCCTTCACCCAGGCCGACAGCTCGACCGCCCGCCGCTACGGCGGCACCGGCCTCGGCCTGGCGATCTGCGCGCGCCTGGTGCGCCTGATGGGCGGCGAGCTTCACGCCGACAGCCGCCCGGGCGTGGGGTCGCGCTTCCACTTCGCGCTGACCGTGATCGCCGACGTCCGGAGCCCGGGGGTCGGCCAGCCCGAGCCCGCGGCCGAGCCGCAGTCAGGTCGCGCGCCGACGGCAGGCCGGCGGCTGCCCGCCGTGCTGGTGGTGGAGGACAGCGAGATCAACCTCGAAGTGGCGCGCGCCATGCTCGGCTACCACGGCGTGACGCCGACGGTGGCCCACGACGGCCTGGCGGCGCTGCGCCTGGCGGAGGCCGAGGCCTTCGACATCATCTTCATGGACTGCATGATGCCCGGCATCGACGGCTACGAGACCGTCCGCCGCATCCGTCGGCTCGAGGCTGCGCAAGGGCGTGCCCGCGCGGCGACCATCGTCGCGCTGACCGCCAATGTCGGCGAGTCGGACGTCCGGCAGTGCCTGGAGGCCGGCATGGACGACTTCCTGGCGAAGCCCGTGACGCTGCAGACGATCGGACGGGTTCTGGAGGGGTGGAGAGGAATCGCGGCGCCCTGACTAGCTGCGATAGAACGCCTCGACCCGGCCCTTGAGCTTGATCATCACGGGCTTGCCCTTGCGGTCGACCGTGCGGCCCGACGGCACCTTCACCCAGCCTTCGCTGATGCAGTACTCCTCGACGTCGACGCGCTCCTTGCCGTTGAAGCGGATGCCGATCTCGTGCTCGAACACGGCCGCGACGTGATGGGGGCTGCCGGGTTCGACCGACAGGCGGTCGGGGAGTGGGGGACGCTCTTGGGCTTCAGTCATGGATCTAGAACCTATCGGAGAACTGCCCGTGCCGCGGTACGAAGAGACGCTCGAACATCCGGGTTGCGTATTCGTCCGTCATACCGGCGACATAGTCACAGATCACCCTTAAGCGACTGGGATCATCTTTTGCCTCGCTGTAAAGCAATCTGAAGTTGTCCTTCATGAGTCGCAAGGGATCTGACTGCAGCGCCTCGAAGAGCTCGACGATTAACTGTTGCCCTCGGTATTCCAAAGTCTGGACTTGCGCGGTCTTGATCACCTTGCGAATTACGACATCCTTCAGTCGCTCCAACAGTGACGTGGCGCGAGGATCCAACTCTGCCTGGTAGTTGAGCAGCGGATGCTCGAAATCTGATTGTTCCCCGATCCGGATCGAGACTACGAACGCATTAACCAAGCAACCGATCGATCGCTTACGCTCGCCACCGGTTCCGGCGAAGAGGCGCCGGCCCACATCCTCTGCATCACTGAGATCAACGCCCTTACCCCACTCTGGATCAATGACCTCTGCGATGTATCGCCAGTCATCACAATCCACCAGCTTCAGAGAAATGGCGTCCTCGAAATCGTGCACTCCGTAGGCAATATCGTCTGCCAGCTCCATGATCGATGTGTCGAACGCGTGCCAGGCCGACTTGCCATGCTTCTCGTCAATCGGATCGGACTTCAGCTCTAGAAACCGCGTACTGTCTGCGGCCGAGAACGGCTCTAACACCCAGTCGACAACATCGCTCTCGGTTGCCATAAAGCACTTGGGGGGCTTCCAGGCGTCGCGACTCAACTGAGCTGTTCTGGCAGGCACGGCGCCGAGTTGTCGTCGAACGACCCGCTCGTAGGGCACCGGATACTTCAGAACTCCCAGCACACTCCTGCGCGTCAGATCAAGCCCGTATCCATCAGTGTGTGCTTCAAGCCGCGCTAACAGGCGCAGCGTCTGCCCATTACCTTCGAAGCCGCCAGCCTCCCGCATGGCAAAGTTCAATGCCACCTCACCGCCATGCCCGAACGGTGGATGGCCAAGGTCGTGGCACAAAGCAATTGTCTCGATGAGGTTGGGGCTCGGAAGCCAGCTGAACCAAGGGTCGTCTTTTGTCCCATTGGCCTGCAGGTGTCTCGTTATGCCCCGCGCGATCTGGGCAACCTCCATTGAGTGCGTCAACCGCGTTCGATGGAAGTCACCCTCTCCGATTCCAAGCACTTGCGTTTTTGCTTGGAGTCGTCTGAACCCGGCGGAGTGGATCACCCGCGCTCGGTCCCGCACGAAAGCTTCGCGATAGTCGGACCCCGCGCGAACCAACGTGGTCCCAGAGCGACGTGCTTCCCATACGTCCCGTTGTTCAGTCGCGTGGACTTTGCTCATTCCACCCCCGGTTCACACGTCGATATTCGCCGCCCTCAACGCATTGCTCTCGATGAACTCCCGCCGCGGCTCGACCTCGTCGCCCATCAGCGTGGTGAACACGCGGTCGGCCTCGATCGCGTCGTCGATCTGCACGCGCAGCAGGCGGCGCAC